>NZ_JCAFRI010000001.1:0-545613 GCF_059367915.1 Stenotrophomonas sp. YJH_SMC_19 | reverse complement strand
TCGGACCAGCGCAATTCCGTGCTGACCCAATGGCTGCACCACTACAACTGGCACCGCCCTCACATGGGGATCGGTGGCCAGCCACCTATTTCCAGAGTCCTGCTGAACAACGTGGTGGGTTTACACAGTTAGTCGACTGCTCTTCCAGCCGCCGGCAAAACCCCGCGCTGCGCGCGATGGTCGACTGACAGTCGACGCTACCCGGCTCAGGTCCTACCCGGCCCGTGTCCGGCCTGTTTCCGCGATCGGTGCCGGCAGTCAGTGTGTCGCCTTCAGGGCACCGCGAACCCTGCCTGGCGCAGCAACCCGCACAGCGCGATCAGCGGCAGGCCGATCAGCGCGGTCGGGTCGCGGTTGTCGATCGCTTCGAACAGGCTGATGCCCAGACCCTCGCACTTGAAGCTGCCGGCACAGTCCAGGGGCTGTTCGGTGGCCACGTAGCGTGCGATCTCCTCCTGGCCCAGCGCGCGGAAACGGACCTCGGTCAGATCCACGGCACTGAATGATTCTCCGTCTCGCGTGAGACTGATGGCGGTATGGAAGCGTACTGTCTGCCCGGACATCGCCGCCAGCTGCGCGCAGGCCGCCCCGGCCGTGCCCGGTTTACCCAGCGGCCGCCCGTTCAGGTCCGCCACCTGGTCCGAGCCGATCACCCAGGCGCCGGGGTGGCGGGCGGCGACTTCGGTTGCCTTGGCCGTGGCAAGGCGCGTTGCAAGGGCCAGCGGCGTCTCACCGTTCAACGGGGTTTCATCCACCTCCGGGCGCGCGCAGTCGAAGGGCAGGCCCAGCCGCTGC
Organism: Stenotrophomonas sp. YJH_SMC_19; assembly: GCF_059367915.1. NCBI lineage: Bacteria > Pseudomonadati > Pseudomonadota > Gammaproteobacteria > Lysobacterales > Lysobacteraceae > Stenotrophomonas > Stenotrophomonas sp. YJH_SMC_19. The sequence goes on along the minus strand of NZ_JCAFRI010000001.1, from coordinate 544,818 downwards.
AGCAACTCGCGGCGGTAGCGGGAGGTGGAGGCCAGGACCAGTGACATGCGAGAATACCGGGGCAGGGTGCGGCAGTCTGGCCTGTGCGCAGCGCCAGCAGCAAGTGCTGTATGGCGGGCATTTGACAGCAGCCCCCCCGATCCTTAGTATTCAGCGGCTTATGTCCGCGAACGTGCCCGAATCGCTGGATGCTTGGCGGATGGTCGTAGCGCGAAGGCGCTTCGACGGCCAGGTCTCCCTGGCTGAATTGACCCGCCTGCAGGGGCTGGTCGCAGATACCGACGGCGAGTGTTCCTACTCGCTTGAATTCGGTCGCGACGAAGTCCTGCGGGTATCCTATGTGGAACTGACCATCGACACCGCGTTGCCGCTGACCTGTCAGCGCAGCATGCAGCGATTCCTGTTGCCGGTGAAGGTGACCCAGAGGCTTGGCCTGATCCGCGACGAGGACGAGGAATCGTCCCTGCCGGAGGAGTACGAGGCGTTGCTGGTGCCGGAAGACGGCCAGCTGCGTCCGCTGGACCTGGTCGAAGACGAGTTGGTGCTGGCGGTGCCGGTGGTTCCACTGTCGCCCGACGGTGAAGCAGTCGACAAGGACTGGGCGCCGAGCGAAGAAGAAACAAAGAAGGCCAATCCGTTCGCGGCATTGGCGGCATTGAAGAAACAATAGCAGCCGGATTGTCGTCGGCGGCTGCGGCGAAAGCGAAAGTGTGCTGGGCGCTGGCGTCCTGCGCGACGATACGACGAAGCAAAACGAACCGAGTTTGGAGCAATCCCATGGCTGTGCAGAAATCCCGTGTTACCCCGTCCCGCCGCGGCCAGCGCCGTTCGCATGACGCCCTGAGCGCCAAGCAGCTGTCGACCGACCCGACCACCGGCGAAGTGCACCTGCGTCACCACATCACTGCCGACGGTTTCTACCGCGGCAAGAAGGTCATCCAGACCAAGACCTCGGCCGTCGAAGAAGATTGATGTGCCGGGAAGGCCGCTGCCCCCGGGCAGCGGCCTTTGCCTTCTTTCCCGGGCGTGCCGGTGATCGGCGGCCCGCGCAACAGGAAACATGATGAGCAAGCGGATCTATTCGAGGATCGCGGGCACCGGTAGCTATTTGCCGGAAAAAGTCCTGACCAACGCCGACCTGGAAAAAATGGTCGAAACCTCGGATGAGTGGATCCAGTCGCGCACCGGAATTCGTGAACGGCACATCGCGGCCGAAGGCGAAACCACCAGCGACCTCGGCTACCAGGCCGCGTTGCGCGCACTTGAAGCGGCCGGTATCGACGCTTCGCAGCTCGACATGATCGTGGTCGGTACGACCACGCCCGACCTCATTTTCCCCTCCACCGCGTGCCTGATCCAGGCCAAGCTCGGTGTTGCGGGGTGCCCTGCCTTTGACGTCAACGCCGCCTGCTCGGGCTTCGTGTTCGCGCTGGGCGTGGCCGACAAGTTCATCCGTTCCGGCGACTGCAGGCACGTGCTGGTGATCGGCACCGAAACGCTGACCCGCATGGTCGACTGGAACGATCGCACCACCTGCGTGCTGTTCGGCGATGGCGCCGGCGCCGTCGTGCTCAAGGCCGACGAGGAAACCGGCATCCTCAGTACCCACCTGCATGCCGACGGCAGCAAGAAGGAGCTGCTGTGGAACCCGGTGGGCGTCTCGACCGGCTTCAAGGACGGCGCCAACGGTGGTGGCACCATCAACATGAAGGGCAACGACGTGTTCAAGTACGCCGTCAAGGCGCTGGACTCGGTCGTGGACGAGACCCTGGCTGCCAATGGCCTGGACAAGTCCGACCTGGATTGGCTGATTCCGCACCAGGCCAACCTGCGCATCATCGAAGCCACCGCCAAGCGCCTGGACATGTCGATGGACCAGGTGGTGGTGACTGTCGACAAGCACGGCAACACCTCGTCCGGCTCGGTGCCGCTGGCGCTGGACGCCGCGGTGCGTTCGGGCCGCGTCGAGCGCGGCCAGCTGCTGCTGCTGGAAGCCTTCGGCGGCGGCTTCACGTGGGGTTCGGCCCTGCTGCGCTATTGATAGTGCAAGTTACGACAATGTGAAGTTTTGTCGTTACGGCCCCTCTGGGGCCGTAACGCGTTTAAAGGAGTACACGTCATGGTTGAGCCCATCGTCATCGAAGGGCAGCGCGCCTGGCTGAAGCAGTACGGCAAGGGAAGCCGCGCAGTGGCCCTGGGCCTGCTCAATTTCGTTGCCCGCCGTTTCCATCTGGACGCCCTGCGGCCACCGCCGCACCGTGGTGGTGATGCCGCGCGAGAAACCGAAGCCCGTCGCCTGGGAGAACTGCAGGCGCAAGGCGTGAACGTGCCCGACGTGCTGGGCAGCGGCCACGCCGCGCTGGTGATCGGTGACAACGGCAGCTCGTTCAATACCTGCCTGCGCCAGGCCGATGAGGCCGGCCGCGACCGGCTGGTGATGGCGGCCATGCAGGCCATCGCCGAAGCGCATGCGCGCGGCGCCTATTTCGGCCAGCCGCTGCCGCGCAACCTCACCTGGGATGGGCAGAAGGTGGGCTTCATCGACTTCGAGGAAGATCCGCTGGAAGTGATGGATCTGTCCGAAGCGCAGGCCCGCGACTGGCTGATGTTCGGTTACGGCGTGGCCAAGTACTACGCCGACCGCCCCGAGCAGCTGCAGGCGATGATGGCCGAGGCGATGGGCGAGGCCCAGGCGCCTGTGCGCGAACACGTGCACGCGGTCAGCGGCCGCCTGCGCAGCCTGGCCCGGGTCTGCATGAAGCTGGGCCGTTCAGCGCGCGCGCTGGCGCATTCGATCTTCATCGCCCATGGCGCCAGCACGGCGGGCGTACTGATGCTGGTGGGCCTGTGCGTGGACTTCCTCGCCGACGGCGACCTGAACGTGCTGCAGCTGTTCTGCTGATGGCAGGTTCGCGCTGCTGGCAGGTTGGCGCTGCGGTAGAGTCGACTGTCAGTCGACTTCCGCGCGCAGCGCAGGTTTTCAGCGGCTGATCGAAGGGCAGTCGACTGTCACTCGACTCTACCTGGGCGGGGCACCGCACCGGATGCGGGGTTGTCCCGCGGCGGCGCTCCATACGCCTGCATACGCGCACGTACAGACGACACAGCGGATTCGCCCTTATCATGGCCCGCTTCGATTGCAACAAGCGGATGACCGCGTGACCGTATCCACCCTCGCTTTTGTCTTCCCCGGCCAGGGCTCGCAGTCTGTGGGCATGGTGGCCGAGCTGGCCGAACTGCACCCGCAGGTGCGTGAAGCCTTCACCGAAGCATCCGATGGTGCCGGCGTCGACCTGTGGGCGCTGTCCCAGGGTGGCCCGGAGGAAATGCTCAACCGTACCGAATACACCCAGCCGGCCCTGCTGGCCGCGAGCATCGGCGTGTGGCGTGCCTGGAACGCCTTGGGCGGTCCGCGCCCGTCGGTGCTGGCCGGCCACAGCCTGGGCGAGTACACCGCCCTGGTCGCCGCTGGCGCGCTGAGCCTGCATGACGGTGCGCACCTGGTGCGCCTGCGCGGCCAGCTGATGCAGGAAGCCGCACCGGCCGGTGTCGGCGCCATGGCCGCCGTGCTCGGCGCTGAAGACCAGCTGGTGCTGGACGTCTGCGCCGAAGCCGCGGGCAGCCAGGTGGTGGTGCCGGCCAACTTCAATTCGCCGGGCCAGATCGTGATCGGCGGCGACGCAGATGCGGTTGACCGCGCGCTGGCGCTGCTGGCCGGGAAGGGCGTGCGCAAGGCCGTCAAGCTGGCCGTGAGCGTGCCCTCGCACACCCCGCTGATGCGCGAAGCCGCCAACCGCCTCGCCGAAGTGATGGCCGGCCTGTCCTGGCAGGCGCCGCAGCTGCCGGTGGTGCAGAACGTGGATGCCCAGGTGCATGACGGTATCGACGCGATCCGTACCGCGCTGGTCCAGCAGCTGTACCAGCCGGTGCAGTGGACCGGATGCGTGCAGGCGCTGGCCGGCCGTGGCATCACCCGGATCGCCGAGTGCGGCCCGGGCAAGGTGCTGACCGGCCTGGTCAAGCGCATCGACAAGGCCATCGACGGCCGTTCACTGGCCACCCCGGGCGACTTCGAAGCCGCCCGCGAGGCATGGTCGGCCTGACTCCCCCTGTTCCTGCCGACCGTACCGGTGGCCGCTGCACGCGGTACGGGTACGGCGGCCGCCCCAGCCTGAGGAAAACATCATGAGCAAGCCCCTGCAGGGTGAAATCGCACTGGTCACCGGCGCCAGCCGTGGCATTGGTGCCGCCATCGCCGATCTGCTGGCCGCCCAGGGCGCCACCGTCATCGGCACCGCCACCACCGAATCCGGCGCTGCCGCGATCGGTGAGCGCCTGGCCGCCCACGGCGGCCACGGCCGTGCACTGAACGTGACCGACGCTGCCGCGCTGGACAGCGTGCTGGACGGCATCGCCAAGGAGTTCGGCCCGATCTCGATCCTGGTCAACAATGCCGGCATCACCCGCGACAACCTGCTGATGCGCATGAAGGACGAGGACTGGGCGTCGATCATCGACACCAACCTGACCAGCGTGTTCCGCACCAGCAAGGCGGTGATGCGCGGCATGATGAAGGCACGCAAGGGCCGCATCATCAACATCGCATCGGTGGTGGGCGTGACCGGCAATGCCGGCCAGGCCAACTACGCGGCCGCCAAGGCCGGCATCATCGGCTTCAGCAAGTCGCTGGCCAAGGAAATCGGTTCGCGCGGTGTCACCGTCAATGTGGTTGCTCCCGGCTTCATCGACACCGACATGACCAAGGCGTTGCCGGAAGAAGCGCGCACCGCGCTGATCAACGACATCGCCCTCGAACGCCTGGGTTCGCCGGAGGACATCGCCCATGCGGTGGCCTTCCTGGCCAGCCCGGCTGCCGGTTACATCACCGGCGAAACCCTCCATGTGAACGGTGGCATGTACATGCCGTAAGCAAGGGGCGCAGGGATTGCGCCGCAAGTGGTTGATCTGCTGAGGTTTTTGCTGCGATGCAAGGCCGCGCCGGTTTCCACTACACTATCCCACGGCCATCGCCTTTGATGGCGACCACTTTTGAACCACAACTCCATCTGGAGCGAGATCCCATGAGCACCATCGAAGAACGCGTCAAGAAAATCGTCGTCGAACAGCTTGGCGTCAAGGAAGAAGAAGTCACCAACAGCGCATCGTTCGTCGATGACCTGGGCGCTGACTCGCTGGACACCGTCGAGCTGGTGATGGCCCTGGAAGAAGAATTCGAGTGCGAGATCCCGGACGAAGAAGCCGAGAAGATCAGCACCGTGCAGGCCGCCATCGACTACGTCAAGGCCCACGTCAAGGCCTGATGTCAGACGGCAGTGCGCGTGCAGGTATTTCCTTGCCGCGCACCGCACCCCATGGGGCCGCTGTTGCGGCCCCGTGTGTTTGGGCATCACATCGAAGCAAACCGAGTTACCCGTAGAAATCATCCGGGTCAGGAGAAACAGCAATGAAGCGTCGCGTCGTCGTAACCGGCCTGGGTATCGTCTCGCCGTTGGGCAATGATCTGGCCAGCAGCTGGGAAGGCATCACCCACGGTCGTTCGGGCATCGGTCCGCTGACCAACGTTGCTGATGCCTACGTGGATCGGTTCACCACCAAGATTGCAGGTGAGGTCAAGGGATTCGACATCACCGCCGACAATGAACTGTTCGGCAAGTTCCGGGTCAGCGGCAAGGATGCCAAGAAGATGGACCCGTTCATCCATTACGGCCTCGGTGCCTCGTTCATGGCCCTGCATGATTCGGGCCTGGAGATCACCGACGCCAATGCCGAGCGCATCGGCGCCATCGTCGGCGCCGGCATCGGCGGCCTGCTCGGCATCGAAGAGCAGACCATCGAGTTCCACGAGGGCAAGAAGATCTCGCCCTTCTACGTACCGAAGACCATCATCAACATGCTGCCGGGCCAGCTGAGCATCATCACCGGCCTGAAGGGTCCGTCGTTCTCGGCGGTCTCGGCGTGCGCGACCTCGAACCACTCGATCGGTACCGCGATGCGCATGATCCAGTACGGCGATGCTGACGTGATGGTGGTCGGCGGTGCCGAGCGTGGCTCGTCGCCGACCGCGCTGGGCGGCTTCTGCGCGATGAAGGCCATGAGCACCCGCAACGATGCCCCGGAACAGGCTTCGCGCCCGTGGGACAAGGACCGTGACGGCTTCGTGCTGGGCGACGGCGCCGGCATCCTGATCCTGGAAGAGTACGAGCACGCCAAGGCCCGTGGTGCGAAGATCTATTGCGAACTGGCTGGCTTCGGCGCCAGCTCCGACGCGTACCACATGACCGCACCGAGCGAGAACGGCGAAGGCGCCGCGCGCTGCATGGTCATGGCCATGAAGGACGCCGGCGTGACCCCGGAGCAGGTGGGTTACCTCAACGCGCACGGCACCTCCACGCCGCTGGGCGACCTGGGCGAGACCATGGCGATGAAGACCGCCTTCGGCGACCACGCCTACAAGATGATGGTCAGTTCCACCAAGTCGATGACCGGCCACCTGCTGGGCGCTGCCGGCGGCGTGGAAGCGATCTTCTCGGTGATGGCACTGCAGGACAACGTCATTCCGCCGACCATCAACCTGGAACAGCCGGGCGAAGGCTGCGACCTGGACTACGTGCCGAACGAAGCACGCCAGGCCAAGGTGGACGTGGTGATGTCCAATGGCTTCGGCTTCGGCGGCACCAACGGCACGCTGATCTTCAAGCGCGTCTGAGTGGTGTTGCGACGTCGCGCCACGCTCGACGTCGCATTGGTAGAGTCGACTGTCAGTCGACTGCCTTTCGATCCGCCGCGGTGATCGTTGATGGGAAAGCAGTCGACTGACAGTCGACTCTACCCATCGGCAATCCGACAAACGGATCAACGCCGTGCACCACGGAGCCGCCGCAAGGCGGCTTCCGTGCATCTGAACTCCCGAACTGGCTGCCATGACCCACGCACCGCTGATCCACCCGCTGCCGCACCCGATCGATCTGCTGGCCCTGCAGCAGCACGACCCGGCGCGTTTCCCGCTGCTGATGGAATCCACCGCCTCGGGCACCGCCCAGGGCCGCTGGAGCCTGCTGCTGGTCGCGCAGGGCGATGGCCTGCGGCTGGATGCCGACGGCCAGGTGCGCGACCAGCACGACCTGGTGCAGCCCGGCACGTTCCTGCAGGCACTGGATCGCGCCTGGCAGCATGAGCGCCTGTCGCATGACGGCAGCCACAGCCTGCCGTTCCGCGGCGGCTGGGCGTTGATGCTCGATTACGAAGTGGCCAGCCAGATCGAACCGGTGCTGCCGGCGCGTGCTCGCGGGGATGGCCGCCCGACCGCGCTGGCGCTGCGCTGCCCGGCCGCGGTGCTGCACGACCACCACAACGAGGCCAGCTTCGTCATTGCCGAAGCCGGCGAGCAGGCATTGCTGGATGCGCTGGTGGCACTGGCCTCGGCCGCGCTGCCCGAAGCCGGGCAGGGCTGGCAGCCACCGCAGGCGGTCGGCGAGGACGCGCCGCAGCGTTTCACCGATGGCGTGCGCCGGGTGATCGAGTATCTGCGCGCCGGCGACGTGTTCCAGGTGAACCTGTCGCGGCGCTGGAACGCGCAGTTCGCTGCGCCGGTCAGCCCGCAGGCGCTGTACGCACAGCTGCGTCGTGCCAACCCGGCGCCGTTTGCCGGCCTGTTCAGCGCGCACGGCCGCCATGTGGTCAGTTCCTCGCCGGAGCGGCTGGTGTCGGTGCACGCCGGCCATGCGCAGACCCGTCCGATTGCCGGTACCCGTCCACGCTTCGAAGGCGACGACGATGCCGCGCGCATCCAGGAACTGGTCGGTCACCCCAAGGAGCGCGCCGAGCACGTGATGCTGATCGACCTGGAGCGCAACGACCTGGGCCGCATCTGCCTGCCGGGCACCGTGGTGGTCGATGAGCTGATGACCGTGGAGAGCTACGCGCACGTGCACCACATCGTCAGCAACGTCAGCGGCCATCTGCGCCCGGAGGTCACGCCCGGCGAGGTGATCGCCGCCACGTTCCCGGGTGGCACCATCACCGGCTGCCCGAAGGTGCGCTGCATGCAGATCATCAGCGAGCTGGAGCAGGTGCCGCGCGGCGCCTATACCGGCGCGTTCGGCTGGCTGAACCGCGATGGCGACCTGGACCTGAACATCCTGATCCGTACCGCCGAAGTGGATGGCCACGAGGTGAGCTTCCGCACCGGCGCCGGCATCGTGGTCGATTCGGACCCGGACAAGGAGCTGGACGAGACCCGCGCCAAGGCCCGCGGCCTGCTGCGCGCACTGGGCCAGCAGGGGTAGTGCCGGCCGCTGGCCGGCAACCTCATTCATCCGCGGTCCACGCGATTGCCGGCCAGCGGCCGGCACTACCGGTACCGGCGGGTGCCGTTGTTCCGGTGGGTGCCGACCGTTGGTCGGCACGGCTGCGTGGCCCCGGTCATGACCCCAATCCACCGGCACGGTATCCTGCACGACGGAATCGAGTTCAGAGGTAGTCCATGGCGGGAGCCAAGCGCGGGTGTCTGTTCGTGGTAACGCTGGTGGTGGTGCTGGGCGCCGTCGTGGCCGGCGTGGGCGCGTGGTTCTTCTACCAGCAGACGCGTTTCGCCGATGCCCCGATCACCCCGACTGCCGAGAGCATGGTCATCGCCAGCGGCGATGGCATGAACAGCGTGCTGCGCAAGCTGCGCGATGCCGGCGTGGACGAGGGCCAGGACACCCAGTGGCAGCTGCTGGCGCGTCAGCTTGATGCCGCCGGCAAGCTGAAGGTGGGCGAGTACGCGCTCAGTGGCGACCTGACCCCGCGCGAGCTGCTGCTGCGCATGCGTGCCGGCAAGGTGCTGCAGCACCGCGTCACCATCGTGGAGGGTTGGAACATCCGCCAGCTGCGTGCCGCGCTCAAGCGCGCCGAGCCGCTGCTGCACACCACCGACAATCTCGATGACGCCGCGCTGATGCAGCGTCTCGGTTTTGGTGGCCAGCATCCGGAAGGCCGCTTCCTGCCGGAGACCTATGTCTACCAGCGTGGCGACAGCGATCTGGACGTGCTCAAGCGCGCCCATGCCGCAATGGAAAAGGCGCTGGACGAGGCCTGGGAAAGCCGCGCGCCGGACCTGCCGATCAACACGCCCTACGAGCTGTTGACGATGGCCTCGATCATCGAGAAGGAAACCGCGCTGGCCAGCGAACGCCCGCAGATTGCCGGCGTGTTCATGCGCCGCCTGAAGATCGGCATGCGCCTGCAGACCGACCCGACCGTGATCTACGGCCTCGGTGCCGCGTATGACGGCAACATCCGCCGCCGCGACCTGACCACCGATACGCCGTACAACACCTATACCCGTGCCGGCCTGACCCCGACCCCGATCGCGATGCCCAGCCGCGACGCGCTGATGGCGGCCGCGCAACCCGCGGCGGGCGACGCGCTGTACTTCGTCGCGGTGGGCGATGGCAGCGGCGCGCACGTGTTCTCGCCCAGCCTGGACCAGCACAACGCCGCAGTCGCCCGCTACCTGCAGCAGCTGCGCCAGCAACGTACCCAGGAGACCCCGGCGCAATGAGTCCCGCGCTGCTTCGCCACCCGCGTTTCGTCAGCCTGGAAGGCGGCGAGGGCGCGGGCAAGACCACCGCCATCAATGCCATCCGAGACTGCCTGCGCAGCCACGGTCATGAGGTGGTACTGACCCGCGAGCCGGGCGGTACGCCGCTGGCCGAGCGCATCCGCGGCCTGGTGCTGAAGCCCGATGCCGAGATCGCCGCCGAACCGCTCAGCGCCGAAGCCGAGCTGTTGCTGGTGTTCGCCGCGCGCGCGCAGCATGTGCGCCAGGTGATCCAGCCGGCGCTGCAGCGCGGTGCCTATGTGCTGAGCGATCGTTTCACCGATTCCAGCTATGCCTACCAGGGCGGTGGCCGTGGCCTCGACCCGCAGTGGATTGCCGATCTGGAGCGCCGCGCGGTGGGCCTGCTGCCGGGCCTGACCCTGCTGCTGGACGTGGACGTGGCCGTCGGCCGGGCACGCGCCAATGGCCGTGACCTGTGGCCGGACCGCATCGAGAGCGAACAGGATGATTTCTTCCAGCGCGTGCGCGAAGTGTTCCGCAGCCGCGCACAGCAGGACCCGCAGCGCTTCGCGTTGATCGACGCCGGCCAGGAGCAGGCGCGCGTGGCCGCCGATGTGGTCGCGCGTGTCGAGCGCTGGCTGCAGGACGGGGAGGGCGCATGAGCACGTTTTCGCCCTGGCAGCAGCGCGCGTTCGACCAGACCGTGGCCGCGCTCGATGCCGGTCGCCTCGGCCATGGCCTGCTGATCTGCGGGCCGGCCGGGCTGGGCAAGCGTGAGGTGGCGCTGGCATTGGCCGACCACGTGCTGGCGCGCGGTGATGCCGCGCATGCCACGCGCACGCGCCAGCTGATCACCGCCGGTACCCATCCGGACCTGCAGCTGGTCAGCTTCATTCCAAACAAGAGCGGCGACAAGCTGCGCACCGAGATCGTCATCGAGCAGGTGCGCGAGATCACCGACAAGCTGGCGCTGACCCCGCAGTACGGCGTGGCGCAGGTGGTGATCGTGGACCCGGCCGATGCGATCAACCGCTCGGCGGCCAACGCGCTGCTGAAGACGCTGGAAGAGCCGCAGCCCGGCCGCTACCTGTGGCTGATCAGCAGCGACCCGGCGCGCCTGCCGCAGACCATCCGCAGCCGTTGCCAGCGCCTGGAATTCAAGCTGCCGCCGCAGCACGAAGCGCTGGCCTGGCTGCAGCAGCAGGGCCACAGCGAAGCATCGGCGCGCGAAGCGCTGGAGGCCGCCCGCGGCCATCCCGGCCAGGCCGACAACTGGCTGCGCGAAGACGGCCTGAGCCTGCGCCGCGAAGTCGGTCGAGATCTGGAACAGCTGGCCGCCGGCAAGACCGGCGCGGTGGAGCTGGCGCAGAAGTGGTGTGGTGACGACAACGCGGCGCTGCGCCTGCGCTTTGCCGCCGACCTGGCGCTGGCCCAGGCCAGCACCGATGCCTTGACCACGCCGGAGCGATTGCACAAGCTTGCAGCCTGGTTCGATGCGGCCAACCGCACCCGCGACCTGCTGCGCACCACGGTGCGTGCAGACCTTGCGGTGGTCGAGTTGCTGCTGGCCTGGAACAAGGTGAACGAGCGGCCTGCCGCAAGGGGAAATCGATGAGTGCCAGCAACGCCCGCCAGGGCATCCTGTCCCTGGCCGTGAAGGACAAAGCCGCGCTGTACAGCGCGTACATGCCGTTCGTGAAGAACGGCGGCATCTTCGTGCCCACGCCCAAGCGTTACTTCCTCGGTGACGAGGTGTTCCTGCTGCTGACGCTGCCCGATTCCAGCGAGCGCCTGCCGGTGGCCGGCAAGGTGATCTGGGTGACCCCGGCCGGCGCGCAGGGCAACCGTACCGCCGGCATCGGCGTGCAGCTGGCCGACGGTGCAGAAGGCGAGGGCGTACGCCACAAGATCGAGACCCTGCTGGCCGGCCTGACCGGTTCGGACAAGCCGACCCACACGATGTGAGGTAGCGCCGGGCCATGCGGCTGCATGCCTCGAAACGCCCGTGAACACCAATGTGAAAAAGTGTTGACGGCCTCTGAAAAGCCCCTATAATGAGCGGCTCAGCAACACACCGGGCGGTTAGCTCAGCGGTAGAGCATTGCCTTCACACGGCAAGGGTCACAGGTTCGATCCCTGTACCGCCCACCATGTTGCAGAACGAAAGAAGCCTCCAGAAATGGGGGCTTTTTTGTTGCCTGGCCATCAGCGCGGCCTTCCGGCATCGTTGGAAGCGCGACTCACCGGCTCCCTCAACCGCGCGAAGCGCTCGGGGGACGCACTTCACCGATGCGGGCACAGGATTCCATCCATGCGCTGTTCCGTGGTTCACGGCCGGCGTACTCTCGAGGCAGTGCCGTGCCCCCATTCCCTGGAGTGCCACCATGCCGCTCGCCCGCATCGATCTTCGCAAAGGTAAATCCGCCGACTACCTGCAACGTGTCGGCGAAGCCATCTACCAGGCCATGCGCGCGGTGGGCGTGCCGGAGAACGACCGCTTCCAGATCTTCCAGCAGCACGACGCCGGCACGCTGATCTACGACCCCGGCTATCTGGGGGTGGACCGCACCGACGATTTCATCTGCATCCAGATCACCTGGAACGAAGGGCGTACGCTGGAGCAGAAGAAGGCGTTGTACGCCGGCATCGCCGATGGACTGCACGCGGCGGTGGGCATCCGCCGCGAGGATGTGTTCATCAATCTTGTTGAAGTAAAGAAGGAGAACTGGTCGTTCGGCAATGGCGTGGCGCAGTACGTGAGTTGATGCGCGGAAAGCACCACGCATGGCGTGAATCTACACTTCGCTGCCGACCTGTTCGCCTTCGCTGGCCGGGGCATTGCTGGCCGCTTTCACTGCGTCGGCGCTGTTGGGTTGTTCGCATTCGATGCGGGTGATAAAGCCCTCGCTGCCGATGCTGTGCTCGGCACGCTTGACCAGCCACTGGCCATCCACGCCCTCGCGGAACCCCTGCATCACCACGGTGGCTTCGGCCATCAGTGTTTCGCGGCCGGGCAGGGTGTAGCTGAGCGTCCGCGTCTGCCGTGCCTGTTCGCGATGCTTGGCGCGCGCCGCCGCTTCTGCGCTCTCCCGGTCGGCATAGGCCATGCGCAGGCGCATGATCGGTTCACCGCTGCCGACCTTCACTTCCTGGCGCTTGGCACTGCGCACGTCGCGGTAGTACGCAATGGTGGTACCGGCATCTTCGCGTGCGGCAAGGCTTACCCGGTAGTCGCTGCCATCGGCCGGGGTGAGGGTGACATCGGGAATGCGCTCGCCGCTGGCGCTGGTGGATTCGCCCCGCTTCACGAACACCAGGCGCCCGCCTCCGGGCTTGGCGATGGCATCGTGCTGTTTGGCCAGGCGCAGCAGCAGGTTCATGTCCGACTCCTGCGACTGCACCGTCAGCGGCAGCACGATGGACGCCAGCGATGCGCTCACCGCTGCGTTCAGCCCATGCTCGCCGGCCATGCGTCGCACCATGTCGCCGATCGTGGTGCCCTTCTTCCAGGTGCGTGTCTTCTGCGTCTGCAGGTCGCTCTTGCCCCCCTTGCTGGTCTCGAACGGTGCCGCCCGGGCGCGCAGCGTCATGCTGCCGGGAAAGCCGGAGATCTCCACCTCGTCGCAGATGTACAGGCCTACGCGCCGCACTTCGCCGTCATAGCCGATGAAGGCCTCCAGTTCCGCGCCAACCGGTGGCAGCTGGATCGGATCGGACGGATCGTGGTCGGCCAGCTGCAGTTCCAGCGTGTCGGACGTGTTGCCGGTCTCGTCGGTGATGCGCAGCGACTTGAAGCGCGCCATGATCTTGTCGGTGATGTCCTGGCTGTTGGCCACCACGCGGAAGGCCGGTGTGATGTTCAATCCCACAGGGCGACTCCCTTGCGCTCGCTGGCCGGGCGCTGCACCTCCGGCAGGGTGATCGCTACGCCGGCAGGCAGTACCGGGCCGCGTGCGGCCAGGCCCGGGTTGGCATCGAACACCGCGCGCAGGATGGCCGGTGACTGCTCGCCATAATGCGCGTACGCGATACGGTCTACGACGTCGCCGTCGCGGGTGCTATACGTTCGTGCCATTGCTGTGCTTCCGCAGTGAAAGGGTGAATTCCTGTTTCAGGATCGCGCTGTCGGCGGTGAACTCGCTGGCGGTGGCATCGATCTTCTCGATGACCCACAGGCCCAGGTTGCCGCCTTTGCCGGTCAGCAGTCGATGAGGCGTGCCCTGCGCGGCCAGCTTGCGCAGCTGTGAGAGCTCGTTGCCGGCGCCGCGGAACTGGTAGTAGATGACGCCCGGCAGGGTCATGCTGGCTGAGCCCGGTCCGGTGTACTGCAGGGCCGCCATCTGGCCGATGCGGTCCTGCGCCTGCCAGCGATACTCGTTGGATTGCTGGATCTCCCGGAAGACCGCGGTGTTGAGGCTGAACTTGAAGCCGCCCAGCATCAGCAGGACCGGGGCGTTGCCGGAGTCATTGGCTTTGAACTGCGACAGCAGCTTGTCCACAGTGCCGGTTACGAATTCGCGTTTCATGCTCAGTTCCTGTCTGCCAGGCCACCACGGGCGGCAACCGCGTTGCGACGCTGCAGCTCGTCGGCCGTGCGGCGCGCCACCGCCTCGCTGGATTCGCCTGGCTGCTGGTGGATGGTGATGTTGTTGGTCTGTTGCTGCTGCACGGTGGTGGCGCTGCGCGGGGTGGGCGAAGGCATCTCCGGTGCGGCACGCCCGGCCGGCGTACCAAAGGCATTCGGCATGCGTGGCTGCACGCTGGCGCTGTGCATGCTGGCGGGCGCCAGCATCACCGGAGGCAGCTGCATGCCGCCGTTTGCGCGTATCGCGCCGTAGGCATCAGCCGCGGTGTTCACACCAAGCGCGATCTTGTCCTTGGCGGTGCCCAGCACGCCCCCGACCTTGTCCATGATGGTGCCCACCACCTCCATGAAGGGGGCGATCTTGGCCATCATCGTGTCGATCACGCTGCTGACCTTCGCTGAAACCCAGTCCCAGGCACTGCCGAAGGTGACGACGATGAATCCAGCCACCGTGCCGATGACCTCACCGATCATCCTGAAGACCTCGGCGACGAAGCCAGCGACCTGGATGACGGCGCGGAAGTTGAACATCAGCGCTTCGCCCACCAGCTTGCCGATCTCGCCCACGCGGGAGAGTTCGTTTCCGGTGTACTGCGCCGGGGCCAGCATCCGCGACAGCCAGTCCCAGGCCTGTCCCAGCAGGGCACTCACGGCCTCCCAGGCCGGACGCAGCGGCGCAACGGCATTCATCAGCTCTCCCATCGCGGAAGTGCCCGCGCTGCTGAGACCTTCCCATACACCGCCCAGGAAGGCCTTGATCGGCTCCCAGTACTTGCGGACAAGCAGGGCACCGGCAGTGAGCGCGGCCACAGCTACCGCGATAGGGCCGCCACCAATGGCGCCCACTGCGGTGGCGACGACGCGGAACACCGAGGCGATACGCATGGCCATCGGGCCGAAGCGCCCCAGCTGGGCCAGCAGGTTGCCGGCACGGAACAGCTGGAAGACCTTCTGCACACCCAGGATCGGACCCTTCACGAACGTCCAGGCGTAACGGGCACCCAGCACCGCACTGCGCATGGCGAGCATGCCCACCACCACCTTGGTGGTATTGGCGATCAGCTTCGGATTCTCGGTCACGAAGGTGGTCACGCCGTTCAGCAGTTCGGTCAGCTTCACCGCCGCGTCGCCGACCGCGGGCAGCAACGCCGCACCAAAAGCCTTGGACAGGTTGTCCACGGCGATCTTCGCGCCCTGGATCTTCTCCGGGTCGGTCTGCATGGCATTGGCATACGCCGCATCGGTGGTTCCGGCAGAGCCATTGAGCGCCTTGTCGCGGATCCGGGTGTACTGATCCCAGTTCTGGATCATCGGGCCGATGAAGTTCTTCGCCTGTGCATCGCCGAACAGCTTGCCGATCTTCTGCTGATCGCCGGCCGTGGCCTGGACGATGGCCTGCATCGCAGCGTCGAACGGGTTGCCACCGCTGCTCTGTGCGTCGCTGATGACCTTGCGCAGGTCCAGGCCGAATCCCTTCTTGGCCTTGGCCTGCAGCTCGGGCGACATGATCGATGTCATGAAGCCCTTCATCTGGGTGGCTGCCTGGTCAGCGCCGCCCGCGGACCGGCGCGTGGCTTCCAGTGCCGCACCCATGGTGGCCGCTGCTGCGTTGCCCTGCAGCTTCAGCGCCTGGAACGACGTTCCCAGCACCGGCATTACCTTGGCCATGTCCTTCAGCCCCAGCCCGCCCTGGTGGCTGCTGACGACCAGGACATCCAGCGCCGACTGCATGCTGGCAGGGTCGATGTCGAATGATTGCTGCAGGCCCACGGCGGCGCTGGAGACGTCGTCGATCCCGGTACCGGTGATGGTGGCGGTGCGGCCGATGGCGCGCAGGCTGGTCTGCGCCGACTGTGCATCCATGCCGGCGTCGACCAGCAGCCGGATGGCGCGCTGCAGGTCATTCGCCTTCTGGTTGGTGTTGCCGGTCTCGGCCAGGATCGTCCTGCCCAGTGCTTTGACCTGGCCGTTGTCCAGGCCCGCTGCGCTGCCGATCTGCTGGTTCTGGCGGGCGAAGCTTGAGGCGTTCTCGACCGGCTTGGCCAGCTGGGTCACTGCGCTGCCGAGCAGGGTGCGTGACTCCTTGAAGGAGGTTCCCAGCTTCTTGCGGTTACGCAGATTGGCGGTGCTTGCCTTCTCGATGCGCTCCAGGCCGGTCTGCACCTTGCGCAGGCGATCGCCCTCGCTGGAGAGCCTGGCGTACTCCTGGCGCAGCCCGGCAACGTTCTGCTTGAGCTTTACCAGCGAGGGGTTCGCCTTGCTCATGGAGCGCTGCTTGCGCTCCAGCCTGTCCAGTTCGCTGCCGATCTTCTTCAGTCCGTCCTCGGTGGAGGACAGTGCGGACTTCAGCGAGCCCGAGATCGAGCCACCGATCGTGATCGTTGTCGTTTGAACGTTACTCGCCATGTACCGGCAATCCTTGTATCCACCAGATGAACTTCGACACCCGCAGCGTCATGATTTCGCGCAGGCCCCAGCCGGTATGGCCGGCCAGGGCGAGCACTCCCTGCCTGATCTGCGGCAGGGTCAGGTGGTAAAAAGCGCGACTCCCGACTGCAGGCGGGCGTAATCGCGCAGCGGCAGCTTGCGCAGGTCGTCCGGTGGGATCTCGCACAGGTTGGCGATCATCCGCACTTCACGCTGTGCATCGCTGCCCTTGTCATCCTGGAACCGCTCCATGTCTTCCACGGTGGGTTCGCGCATGCGCAGCACGGCGGTTTCCACGCCATTGACCTGGCGCGGGCGGGTGAGGGTGACTTCGGCATAGCCATCGCGTTCGATGACGTGGTCGTTGGTGGTCTTGGTCTTGCTGGACATGGATGTGTTCCTGGAAATCGAGGGAGCGCGATGAAGGCGGGGGCGCGAGGCGCCCCCGGTGCTGTGGAGACGCGTGCGGGGTCAGATGCCCAGGGCGCTGCGCAGGCCGGCCAGCATGTCCACGCCGTTCTGCTTGGCGATCATGTTGACCACGTCCAACTCCTGGACGACCAGCGGTCCGTGGGTGAGCTTGTAGTAGCTCAGTGCGAGCGAGATCTTCACCGTGCCCTTCTCGCCGGACTTGGATTCGCCACGATCAATGGCCTTGACCTTGCCGCGCATGTTGTGGACCACGGCGGTGATGCTGCCGTCGCTGGACTCCAGCGCCTCGCGTGCGGTGAAGGAGTACTCCTTGCTTTCCACCACATGGAACTTGCCCATGATGTCCGGGTCATCGGCGATGAGGACAGCCTCGGCTTCAAGCTTCTCGTGGCCCAGGGTGATTTCGGTCGGGGCGAACATGCCACCCGCCTGGAAATCCTCGGTCTTCAGCGTCAGCTTCGGAGCGGTGAAGGATTCGACGTTGCCGGCATAGCCCTTGCCGTCGACGTAGAAGTTGAAGTTCTTTCGGACGTTGCGCGCCATGCTTAGAAGATCTCCGAGACGTAGTTGTTGTTCATGTGCATGCGGAAGGTCAGCTGCTCACCCGGGTAGGTCGGAGTGAAGTCGAAATCCCAGTAGAAGCGGCCCTGGGCCACGCTGTCCGCTGCGTTCAGTTCCGGGTCGATCCAGCAGTTGCCGCCGAGGATCGCGCCCTGGGTCTTCAGGCCGCGCAGGAAGGCATTGACGCCCTCGCGCACGTCATCGACGTAGGTCTTGCTGATGCCGCGGTCGACGGCCCACAGGTGGGCGGCTTCCAGACTGTCGGCGATGATGTCGGCGGTGCGCACCACGCACAGGAACTGCCACTTCGGATCGATGCTGGTGGTGCGGTTGCCCCACAGGCGGAAGCCTCCTTCGCGGATGACCGTGGCTACGTTGGCCTGGTTCAGCAGGTTGGCGCGGCTGGTGGCATCGGACAGGCCGAAGTCGATCGCACGCGCGGTACCGACCACGCCGTTGAGTTCCAGGTTCGACGGCGACGCCCACCAGCCGCGCTCGTTGTCGCTGCGGGCGATGGCACCGGCCACGGCACCGGAGGCATGGCAGGTGACGATGGCATCACCGGACTGCACCAGCAGCGCGGGGTCGACCACGTAGACGCGCTTGGAGCCAGTCAGGGCGGCGGTGGACTTGGCAGCGTCGTCGTTGCTGTTCGGGCCATCCTTGATGATCACCGCGCGCAGCTTGTCGGCGATGCCGAGCAGTTCCGCTACGACCGGGTTGGCGAGCACGGCCTCCGGCTTGGCCGGATCGGCCGGGTGCACATGGGTGAAGCCGGGTGCGACCAGGATGCGCGGCTTGACGCCGACGATGGACTTGGCGGCCAGCAGCGCATGCACGCCTTCGTAGGCGCCGGTCTGGGCGTTCACGCCGCCCAGCACGTTGGCCAGGGTGGCGCTTTCATTGGCGCCCTTCTCGACGCGGACGACGACGACGACGGCACTGGACTGGTCGAAGATCGTGTCGAGCGCACCGGGCAGGGTGCCGGCATCGGTGCCGGTGGTCGCCGACAGCTTGGCGGCCTGCGACGGCGAGGTCACCAGTACGGGCGTGTTGAAGGGGAACGCTTCGGTGTCGGCCAGCGGTGCGGTGCCGACGATGCCGATCACGCTGCTGGAGGCGATGGCAATCGATCGGGCACCGGTATCGATGTTGACGACCTGTACGCCATGGAGAAATTCGGTCATTCGGGGTTCTTCCTCGGTGTGGGTGTGTGCCGGCTTGTGCAGGCGACGGGGTAATGTTCGGAGAATGTGGCGGTCGCGATAATTGCAGCGGTGGCCCGATGTGCAATCAGTACCAGCCCGAGACGGCGACGTTGGCGTATACGGTTGAAACCTGAGCGGGGCTGCCGGAACGACGGAGATGAACGGCTATCTCAACCGTGATGCTCTCGTACATGGAAGATGCCGCAGGAATGCTGATGGATACGGTTGCCGAGCGCGATGTCGCAAGTGAGGAGAATGACGGTGCGCTTGTGCTGAACGAAGCAGCCCCTGTGTTGCTGGCCGTGAACTGCACTTCGTACTGGCCGGGATTTGCACCCGCCGGTGCCCAGCGACCGGAATCCACCTGGGCGGTGGCATCGTTGCCACCGCCGTAACTGTTGCTGTGGACGGTGAAGTTGCCGTCGGACAGCAGGCTGATCTGCACCGACGCCGTGACATCGCCGAATGAGTTTGTTTTGGCGCCATTGCCGGCTGAGTAGTCCTTGCCGTGGAAGGGCAGCCGGTAGCTTGCGGTGCCCCGGGCCGCCCACAGGTTGGACACGTCCATTCCGTTGATGCGATGGCCTACGTCGGCACGCTTGCTGCCGTACTGGATGTGGGCATAGCGGCGGCTCAGGTCGCCGCCCGCCAACATGGAGCCGCAGTCCGCAGCAAACGGACCCTCGGCGTAGGGATCGAACAGATCGTCAAAGTCGACTCCACCAGAGGCATAGCCTGAAGGCATGTCAGTTCCCTCCCTTTAGCGACCTGATCTCCGCAGCCAGTTCCTGGATGGCGCGAACCAAGACAGGAATCAGCTGCGACTCCTGGATCGACGGCACTTTCTCACCGCGGTAGTCGACGGCATTCTCGAAGACTGCTTCGGGTACGATTTCGGAGAGCTGCTCTGCAATCATGAAGAGTCGGCGTCGCTCATCGTTTACAAAATCGGAGTTGTACTGGCCAAAATAGGTCTCAATCTTTTCGATTTCCGCCAGGCCATAGCTCAGTGGTGTCAACGGATGGTCCGACTTGAGCTTGCGCGACGAAGGGCGGTTGAACCCCGCGGGAGCTTCCACGACACCTGTCTTCGAAAGCCAGAAGGACTGCCCATAACCCGCGAACGTGAAGACCCGGTCGCCGTCGGTGCTGTCACCGTGGAAGTCGATGTAGCCCTGCGTCGTAGCGTCGACCTCACGGTACAGACGCCACCGCGCGGAGGACCATCCATTTGCACCATTTACGGTCCGTAGCAGCGTTGCCTTCATGCCGTCTGCATTGCCGCCGTGTGGAATAACGCAGTGCAGGGCGGTCTGGCTGTTCCACAATCCGGTCCCGAGCGGTGGGGAGGCAAGCACGGTGTACCCGACGCCGCCATCCACGGTTACCTTGGCTTTTCCGTTGCCTCCAAGCAGTGCAAGCGAGCCGTTCGCATTTCGGTTGACCAGAAAGCCATTGCGGTCGGTGCCGGTGTTGAGACCGGCACCGATCTCGAGGTTGGCGACATCCAGGTTGTCGTCATAGAGCGCGATACGACCTGCGGCATTGCCTCGCATCCGAAGCGGACCGGTCAGGTCTCCGCCGGTGATACTGAGCTTCTTGCTTGGATCGAAATTGCCGCTGGTCCAGACAGTTCCGCCTGCATTGAGCGTAGCGGTGTACGCCCCTTCCAGATTGCGGAAAGTGAACGTGGATCCGGACTTGAAGAGATAGCTGTCACCCGTGCCGAAGTAGACGACACCATCGGTCGCGGTACTGCCCCAGCCGGACAGGCGCAGGGAGTTGTTGGAAATGGTGACGGTGCCACTGAAGGTGCCGCCGGTCTTGTCCATCTTCGCTTCAGGCGCGAAGTTCCCGGCATGCCACATCGCCGAGCCGTTCCAGCGCGGCGTGTCGCCATGCTTGATGGTGATTTCGCTGCTGGCACTGCGGTCCGCGCTCCATACGCGCCACAGGCTGGAATTTGCCCAGCCGCCAATGAAGGACTGCTCGGCACCGGCGGCACCGAAGCCCAGCAACGGATACGTGCCGCTGATGAACTGCTGGTCGGTGAACGTGTTGCCGCTCCTGGACGCCTTGCCATCCAGTGCCGACTGCAGCCCGGTCACATCGGCAATCACATGCTTGTGGCCCACGGTGGCGAAGTCACCGGCCAGGGCGAACTCGGAGGCGTGCTTGCCGTCCAGGGTGTCGGCGTCCAGGCCGTTGCCATGCCCGGTGTCCTTCAGCGCGGCGCTCTTCAGTTCCAGCGCAGTGCGCGCCGCCGCGGTGTTCGCCGCAGACAGCAGCGTCTTCGCCAGCGCGGTCGGGGCGCTGGCGCCGAAGCGCTTGTCGGTGTACGCACGCACGCCACGCGGGGTCACCACGCGCTGGGTGTCGGTCGCATCTTCGACTTCGGTGCTGGTGGCCAGCTCGACCACGCCGACGACCTCGGTGGTGGCCGGTGGATAGAGAAAGCCGGCATCGCCGAACTGAATCTGAGTCGTGTCGATCCCGCTGAAGCGGGTATCGGTGGCCAGTAGCAGCATCGATGCGGCCGACTTCTCCATGATCGGATCGGCCTGGCCGTAGCTGGCAAACAGGGTGCCGTCAGCCAGGTACAGGCCGAACCCGCGCAGCGTGTAGGACGTGGCGCTGTCGTCGCGGATGGTGACGTGCACGGTGTCATCGCCCACGGCCTGGCCGCCGAAGGTGGCGACGCGCTTGATCTCGCCGGGCAGTGCGGTGAGCCCCGCGGAAGGCACGAAGGCCGTCGAGGTCAGGCCGATCTGGGTGATCAGCACGGCGTTGGTGCCGGTGTTCGGCGGATTGACCAGCTTGGCGAAGCCGGCATCGGTGATTTTCAAGCGCATGCGGGGGTTACTCTCCGATCAGTTGAAGGCGGCGGAAGGCCGTGGCGTGGGCGGCTGCAAGTGCGCCGATGGCGGCGTCGGCCTGCATGCCCTGGGTAAAGGTGAAATGCGAGCGCACCGGCTTGGTCCGGGTGATTTCGCCGATGACGTCCTCGACGAACATCGCCGTGGCGGACTGGCCATCCTGGTTGGCGATGGTCATCACCGCTTCGAAGGTGTGCGGCGCGCCCTTGGGCTGCAGCTGCCACCACTCGCGGATCAGCACCGAGCCGCCGAAGGCGGCCACCACGTCGCGCACGCTGCCGGCGGTGCCCTTGCGTCGCTGGATGGCGATGGCCGTACGCACCCGGGCGCGCTTCACGGCCTCGGGCCAGTAGGCCTTCCATTCGTCCACCGACAGCGCCCAGGCCAGCCAGGGCAGCAGTGCGGTCGGACAGCGATCGGCATCCCACAGCGCGGTGATGTCCACCGGCAACGGACGTGCGACGATGGCGCGGGCAAGCGCGCGCTCGGCGTGGGTGGCGTTGGCGGGAAGCAGGTTCGCCGCCGAGGGCACCACCACCTGGGCGTCACCATCGATGACCTCGCCGGGCGCCGGTGCAGCGGCCAGGGTGACCCTGCTGCCCTCGATGACGCTGCCCTGCAACGGCTGCCGCCCCCGTGCATCGGTGCGGTACACCGCCTGCAGGCTCGCCAGCGCGCCGCCGGGGTGGCGGAAGGTGCGGTTGCGGCCATCGATCGCGCCGCGCAGGCGCGCGTTGATCAGGCGCGTGCTCGGCTCATTCATCGGTGCCGCCGTGGGTCAGGGTCACGCCGGTGCAGTGCGTGGCCTGGGTTCGGTCCACCACCACATCTGCAGCCGGATGGACGATCTCCACGCGCTGCACGCCCTCGGCATGCAATGCGGCGAACAACCCCGAACGGGTGACATCGCGGCCGAGACGATGTGACTCGCTGATGTAGCGGTCCAGGCGGGTGCGCGCTTCGGCAAGCACGACCTGCGAATCCGGGCCGGCAAAGGTGAACAGCGTGGCGTCGACCGAGTAGGTGACGATCGTGGCCGGCTTCACCAGCACGTGGTCGGTCAGCGGTCGCACGTCATCGGCGCTCAGCTTCGCCTCGACGATGTCCAGCAGCCCCTGGGTGGCGGTTCCATCCGCTTCGCGCGACAGCACCGAGACCACCACTTCGCCGGGGGCGGGACTGGTCGCACTGGCGTCGAGCACGCGCGGGTCCGCGCTCAGCGCATGGAATACATAGGCACCTTCCGGCCCCGCCACGCTGAACCCTTCCGGGCCCAGCTGGATGCGGCGGCGGAAGTCCTCATCGCTCTCATATCGCGGTGGAATGCCTTCCTGCGGCCTGCCCGGGTCGAGCACCTGGCGGGCGACGCCGAAGATCGCGGCGAGGTGGTCCAGGTCGCTGCCACCGGCATAGGCCAGCATCACGCCACGCGCGGCGTCGTTGACACGCTGGCGATCGAGCAGGCGCAGGTAGGTGCAGACCTCCAGGATCTTGAAGGCCGGGTCCGACGGCAGCAGCGCGTCGAAGGTGGGATCCAGGGCCTGCAGTGCGGTCAGCGATTCATCGAACATGGCTTCAAAATCGAGCACTTCGATGACCGCCGGGGCAGGCAGCTGGGACAGATTGACACTGGTGAACGAGCCGGATGCCACGGTTAGCGAACCTCGATTCCTTCGATGGTGATGGCCTCGCCGTCCGGCAGGTGGATCCCGGTCACTGCCAGGATCATCACGCCGGGGGCGGGGAGGGAGACGTCGACGTTCTCGACGTGGAGACGCGGTTCCCATCGCGCCAGCGCGTCGACGGTGGCCGCGATCAGGTCCATGCGCAGCGAGCGGTTGGTCGGCGCATCGATCAGTTCAAACACGCGTGAACCGTATTCGCGGCGCAGTACGCGGGAGCCAAGAGGCGTGGTGAGAATGTCACGCACGGACTGGTGGAGATGGGCGAGCCCATCCAGTGATTTGCCGGTGTTGGCGTCGATTCCTCGCATGGCCTCTATCGTCGTGGAGTGCGGGTTTTCAGGGCATTGCAGGCGTGGCCGCTCAGGGCTGCGCGGGCGTGGTGGGTGCGGTCGGACCCTGTGCGGTGTGCTTGTGTGCCTTCAGGCCGATGGCACCGGCCTTGACTTCGCCCGGTGTGCTGATGTCCTTGCCGGCGCTGATCGCGCCGCTGACATCCAGATCGCCGGTCGCCTTGATCGAGGGTGTATCGAGCACGATCGATTCGCTGGCGATCACCTGTGCATTCGCGCAGGTGACGATGACCTTGCCGCTGCCGACATGGACGTTGAGCGTGGTGGTTTCCTGGTCGTACTCGACGCTGCTGCCGTCGGCGAACTCGGTGCGCTGCCGCAGGCGCGAGTCGGCCGGCGGCGGAAAGCGGTCCTGGTACAGGCTGCCGAGTACCAGCGCCTGGCCCGGGTCGCCATAGGGGCACGCCAGTACGACCTGCTCGCCGGGTTCGGGTGCGCACCAGGTGCGTACGCCCGGTCCCGCGCCGCGTTCCAGCCAGGGAATCCAGTCGGTAAGCATGCCGTCGGCATCGACGCGAACGCGCCCGTTCGCCTCGTCCAGTTCGCGCACCACGCCGATCATCAGCAGGTTGCCGATCAGCCGCGCGTGTTCGGCGCTCATCGTGCGCGCTCCGGCAACGGCTGGTAGCGGGACTCATGGGCGCGGCCGATCTCCGGCGCGAAGCTGTAGGACGCCTGCGGCACCACGCCACCGGCGTCGTCCCACGGGTTGTCGCCCAGCGCGACCGGCAGTGACCACTCGACGATCCAAGTGCGCAGGCCCGGCTGTGCCGCCGCGGGGTCTTCCGGCAATGCTGCAATCACATCGATCGCACCGCTGGCAACGCCGGGGAAGCGGCCGAGCTGGTGCAGCCAGGTCGCCAGGGCGAGGGCCGCGTTGCGCAGCTGCAGCGTTGTGGTTGCATCGGTTGCCGGCAGCGCAATGCGCGCTTCGAAGCGCAGCGTGGCCTGCAGCAGGCCACTGCCATCATTGTTGTCCCTGCTGCGGTCACAGCGGGTCATCGCCAGCAGGCAGGCCGGCAGGGCATCCCCTCAGCGTTGGCGTCGCGATGGAACTCGACGCTTGCAAACCCCGGAAAGCGTGCGCGGATAGCGGCTTCGATCGCGGCAATCAGCGGATCGAGCGTGGGAGGGAAGGAATCGTTCGCCATGTCAGCTCATGCAGGGAAGGGAAGAAGGGCGTGGCCCGTGCGGCGCGCGCGGTCTGCAGCCAGTGTTGCCATCACCGCAGTGGGGTGGCATTGCAGGCGTGGCCGTATCCGGCAGGCTTAGTGCGTGGGAGTGGCACTGCTGCCGCAGTCGGCGGGTGCTGCCGGCACGGCGCCATTGATGGTGATGCCGCGCTGGCTGCCGAGGCTGCACAGCAGCGCACTCAGCTGGTCGGCCAGCGCGTGGTACTGCTGTGCGACCGCAACGTGATTGCGCAGCAGCGCGTCATCGCTGGCTGCGTGCAGGTCCGGCAGGCGGGGTGGGGGAAGCAGCTGGGCAGGTGCGATGCTGAGGTCAGCGCGGCAGGGCGTGGCCGGCGTTGGCCTCGCGCCAGATGCGCACGAACTCAGCGTCAGCGTCGCCGCGATCACGACCAGGAGTCTTGGCATGGGTCTCGATGTCCCGTTGCAGGGTGTTGAACTGTTCGGTGTGCCGGGCCTGGTGGGCCAGGCGCTGTGATTCGGCCTGCGCGCCTGCGGCGCTGTTGGCGAGGGCCTGCTGGTTCGCGCGCTGGACTGCATCGGTGCGGGCCTCCTGCTGCGCTGCCCGGGTGGTGGCAACGGCAAGGTCCGCAGTGCGGTCGCGCAGGGTCCATCCCAGCCAGGCGCAGCTCGCGTGGCTGCCGGCAAGGACCAGCAACCCGATGCCCAACCTCAGTGCCGCGGGCGTCACTGCAGGGCTCCGCCGGCGGCACGGTACGCCGCGCGCAGTGTTTCCAGCGCGTGCTCCTTCTGGCCGTAGCCGGCGCCCGGCAGCGATGCCCAGATGCGCCGAGCCGCAGTGACGGCGGCATCGAAGCGGCCCAGCCGGATCAGCTCGTAGGCACCGCATTGCTTGAGCAGCGCCACGGCCGCGCGGTCCTGCGAAACCGGGCCGAAGTCAGGCAGGCCCAGTCGCGCGCGCAGGTCATCCCAGGTGCTGCGCAGGAACTGGTAGCGGCCGGCGGCGCTGGATTTGATGCCGTAGCGCGGCAGCGACACCAGCACGCGGGGATGGTCGCGGTAGTCGGTGAACAGCTGGCCACCGACGATGACGTCGTAGCCGCGGTCACGCGAACGCTGGCTGGGTATATCGGTGCCTTCGGACACCGCCAGCATGTCCAGGAACGCAGCAACGTTGGTGCCACCGAGGGCGCTGGCTGCAGCGGAGGTCATGCGGCGGCCCCCGGCTGCTTGCGCACCAGGGCCAGCAGGGCGTCTATCTGTACGCTCTGCTGGGCGATCTGTGCACGCAGGGCGCTGACTTCACCGCGCAGCTGCCCGATCTCCTGGGCCATTGCCTCGCGCTCGTGCATCAGCCCATCAGCGCGTGTACGTTCGGCCGCGAGCTGTTCCTGCAGGGTGCGCAGGGTGTTGCTGGTGGCTTCATCGGCGGTGCGGTCGACCTTGGCCGACGACAACCACTGGCGCAGCCACAGCGACACCGCGATCAGCACGCCCGAGGTCCCGCCCAGGTACTTGGCCCAATCCGGCACGCCGGCCAGCAGGTCGCTCTCGTTCATGCGCGTGCGTATCCCTTGAGCAGGGCCGGGTGGACAGCCGGTGGCAACGCGGTGCGCGCACCGCGCAGGGCGCGCTTGATGGTGGTCTGTGAGACGCCGTACTCACGCGCAACATGGTCGCGTGGCATGCCGCTGGCGACCGCGCGGGCAATCTGTTCACGGCGTTCGTGCGCGCCGGCAGCGAAGCAGGATGCCAGGAACAACAGTTCGCCGCCGAAGTGCGCGACCAGCCGCTGGGCGACGTCGTGGCCAAGGATGTCGATCAGCCGGTGCTGGTCGGGCAGGGTGGAGGGTACGTAGACGATGACGCGGTGACGGCCGGTGGTGCTGGAGGTGGTCGGCGGCCAGGCACGCACCAGCGTGAGGGCTGCGGATTCGCCGATGACCTCGGCCAGGGTCTGGATGCTGTCGGGCAGGGCGTTCATGGAGGATGTCTTCAGTGGCATTGATCTCCACTGTTGCCATCCCGCATGACTAGTCAACACCTTTCATCTACTTTTATATCGGCGCGCTGAAGACGTTCAGTCGTGCGTGAGGAGTGGGGAGGAGCACGACACGCCTGCTTGCAGTGAGCCGAATCCGCTTGCTCTGGCCGCTGGTGTTTTCCTGTACATCCGTACTCGTTGTCCTCACCTGGCAGGAACAGAGGCAGATCAAGGGGATGGGGCAGGTACAGGGTGAGGACGGCCACCTGCCACACAGCCTCATGCGCCGTGTACTGGCCGGAAACGAAAAAGCCCCGGACGATGCCGGGGCTTCAGGACTGCAGGGGGCGCTGGATCAAAGATCGAACACCAGGTTGCCGCCGGTCTTGCGGGGGATGTACCCGGCGTCGCGCAGCCAGCGTGCCGCGTTGACCTGGTCCATGCGCTTGACCGGGAAGCGGTTGGCGAACATCAGGAAGCGCGCCACGGTGATCGACTCGCCCTTGCCCTTCAGGGCCGCAAGGGTTTCGACGAACCATGGCGCGGGCGGCTGCTGGCTGCCCGGGCGGGCCACGGTACGCGTCTGCTGGGCGCTGCCTGCGCCTGCCCGGGCAGTGGCCAGCGTGCACAGCGAGATGAAGATCGCATCCAGGCTCACGATGTCCTTGCTGCCCTTGGGCTGGGACTTGAACAACTCGATGGCCTTCAGGCGCGTCGACGTGAACTGTTCGACCTCCATGGCGTTTCCTCTTTGCGAAATGGGTTGGGGATGCAGGGTGACGACAGGTGTCGTCGGTGATGGGGGGATGACCTTACATCATTTTCGCCGATGATGGGTCGGGGCCTGCGCTGGGTTCGGGGGATGGACCGGATGGCGGGCCGGCATTCCGGATCAGATCACACCGCGCGAACGCAGCTGGTCCAGCGATCTGCGGACCAGATCGGCCGGGGTGCTGTCATTGTCGACTTCGATGTCGACCAGCTCATGCGGCAGCGGCTGCTCGCTGGCATGAGGGTCGCTGCTGCGATGGCCTGGGCGATTGACGCGGATCACGACACCACCACGACGCCGGATCGCGCGGGCCTCATTGGCGAAGCGGACGTCGGGTACCAGCCCGCCCTCGGGCAGGCGTGCGAACAGCGAGCGTACCCACAGCTCGGGATGGACGCGGTCACGCCCCCACTCGGTACCGGCGGTCTGCATCAGGTGGCGCGGGGTGAGTTCGGCCAGCCAGTCGATGGCGTCCTCCTTGCGGCTGTCCAGTTCGTGCAGGGAGAGCCCGAGGAGGGAGGCGACCAATTGCCGCAGTGGGGCCGCGAAGCTGTCGCATGGCAGTGACAACGCCGACGCCAGTCCATTGGCGAGTGTGTCCTTGCCCGAGCGCTTGCTGCCGGCGATGCCGATGTAGAGCGGCACACGAGAGCGTGGCGCCGGCCGCAGGGCGATGCTGCCCAGTGCAGGGCCGGCACGGAACGCGGCCAGTGTGTCGGCAATCAGGCGATGACCGCTGTCGAGGGAGGCGGGAATCATGCGGAATCTACTCCTGGAGAAATGCGGCAGGTGCCGGAGGATCAGGAATCGCGACCGGCGATGCTGCGGGCGCGGAGGATGCGCTGGGTGATGCGTCCGCCCCGGGCCGCTGCGGCGATCGGGTCAAAGCACAACATGGCGGTGCGGGTACGCCGGCCGGCAGCAAGGTGGTCGCGGATGGTCCGCTCGGACAGCACCGGTACCCGCTGTTGGATCTGCTGCACGGTCAGCTGCTCACCTTCGAAGGCATGCAGTCGGGGACGGGGCATGGCGGAAGCGCTCCTGGAAGGTGGCGGGCCGATACCTGCATCTTGCCCCTGTAGATGCTCCTAGTCAACACCTTCCATCTACTTTCAGTGTGGTGCGGTTGGGCGGGCGGGCTGGCGATCCACAGCCGCAATGCCGCTGCTGCCAGGCGCTCACGCTCAACCGGGCCGCGTGCGGCCAGGACACCCTCGAGATACTGTTGGCGGTGCCGGCGCGGACTGACCACCGTCCAGCGCCCGTCGGTGCCCACGCGCCGGTAGCCGTCCAGTTGCAGCAGGCGACGTGCTTCGCAGTGCAGGCGCCAGTCGCCGCTGCTGCTGTCAACGTCGCGACCATCATGGAGGCGCGGCATCTAGAACGGCCCTGCCGCGTGCTCGGCCAGACTGCGTCTGCGCTGTGGCATCAGCCAGACCTTGGCCCGCTCCTTGCCCACCACGCGGGTGCGCACGCCATGCCGCTTCACCACGTAGGCGGCGGCCTCGTTCACCTCGCGACGGTTGGGCTTGTCGATGCCCACCGCGATGACGATCTCTGTGGCGCGGTAATGCGCGCTCCAGTGTTCGGCAGGGAGCGACCAGTCGAAATGGCGATCGATCAGTTCGGCGATCGGCGAGATGGGCTCGTGTTCGCTGTTGGTGGCATTGAGCGCATCCAGTTCCTCGGCACTCAAGTGCCAGGTCTCGCCACTGCAGTACAACGCATGGGCCTCAGCCCAGACCTGCTGCATGTCGATCCGCGCCGGTTCGCCCAGCGCCACGGCGTGCACGGTCCACCAGCGGGTGTTGCCGGTGGCATCGCGGAGGAAGCGTTCGTCGTTGACACTGGCAAACAGGATGGTGCGCCGCGCATAGCGGGATTCGGTGCGCGCGTAGGGGCGACGGATCTCGTCATGGCTGCGCGAGATGAATGATTTCAGTGCCGCGATATCGGTACGGCGGAAGGTGGCATCGACTTCGCCCAGCTCGACGATCCATCTGGAGATGACCTGCTTGACGCTGTCCTTGTTGGCCGGATCCAGCACCACCCCGTCGGCGATCAGTTGCAGCTCTACCGGCGCCAGCTGCCGCGCCCAGCGTGTCTTGCCCAGGTTCTGTTTCGAAACGAACGTCAGCACGCCGCGCGCGACCACGCCATCGGGCTCAAACGCCGCGGCCACGCCGGAGATCAGCCAGCGCCGCATCAGGACTTCCTTCAGCACGCGGCCGTCGGCCATGTGCGTGGGCTTGGCTTCCTGCACGGTATCGAAGAACGCCTGCAGGCGGGACTGGCCATCCCACGGCCGTGAGGTGATCCAGCTGGCGACCGGGTTGTAGGGATTGGCTTCGGCCACCTGGCACAGGTTGGTCTCGAAGCTGGCGGTGGCCATGCCGGCGCGGTGCATGCAATCCATCACTTCGCCCGCCGCGACCTCCTTGGCGTTGTCTACGGTCGTCTGCAGCCCAGGGACCAGAATCTCCAGATCCTTGCGGATGACGTTGTAGCGCACGGTCACACCGGTACGACGGCACAGCTCGGCCAGGTTGCGGGCAGTTGGCAACGGCCGCCCGCGCGCGTTGGTATCGGGAAACGGGGTGAAGGCATCGAATGCGGACAGGTTGCCAGGCACCTGGTAGCGCGCGCTGGCCGATGACGGCGCATCGTCCAGTGCCACGTCGTCGCCCACTGCCGGCGGCATGGGGGGCAACAACTGGGCACGCACGGTGTCCAGCCCCTCGCGCAGATGCAGGTCGTTGAAGTCGGTAGGGCGGTCATCGTCGCCATGCAGCGTGGCGAACTCGGGCCAGACCACGCGGGCATCGATGTCCGCGGCAGCCTGCGTGGCCAGGGTGACGCCAGGGTTGTCCAGCGGCTGCCGCGTCCACTGATCGTTGTCGGCACACAGCACGAATGACCCGTCCGGCATGGCGCCGCGCCAGGCTCGGGCGACCGCGCCAAGGTTGCCTGCATCCCAGGCCACCACCACGCACCAGCCCGTGGCCTGGTGGATGGATCCGGCGGTGGCATAGCCCTCTGCAATGGCGATCGGTTGGCCGGTAACCGGCTTGCCGATGACATGGAAGCAGCCCTGCTTGCGGCCACCGGAAAGGAAGTCCTTGTCGCGGCCAAGTGCTGGATCCACGCGGGGAAAGATCGCCTGCAACGAGACGATACGGCCCGCGCTGTTCATCACCGGTACCAGCAGGGCGTTGTCGATGTGGCGGAAGACAAGGCCATCGCTGTTGCGCACCGGCCATGGCGCCACACGCAGGCCATGTGCATGGATGCCCTTGCGTACGAGATAGGGGTGGTGGGCATCGGCAGGAATGGCTCGGTTCCACAGCACGTTGGCCGCCCTGGCGGCGGCGTCCTCGCGTTCGCGCTGATGCCGTTCGCGCTCGCTGCGGGCCGCCTCCTGGCGTTGCCTGATGGCACGCTGCTCGGCGGCGCTCAACGCGGTCGGCGATTTCGCGCACCAGGCATGGCGGGTGCCGGTCCGCCAGCTGCCGAACTCGCCGGCCGGCACGTGGTCTCCAAACAACACCGCCCAACCATTGCGCGTGCCACGACGGTCGCCTTCCACATGGAAGCGCACCAGCGTGCCATCGGCGTTGAGCGCGTCGCGGCCGCGCGCGTCCGGCACGATGCCGTGCGCGTGCATGGCCTGCAGGAACGCGGGAACGATGTCCTGCGTGGGATGCGGTGTGTGCATTCGACAAGGCCCCTGGGAACGTGGATCGGTCCACCGCGGCCGATGGCGGCCAACGTGCTGTGCAGTGTCCGGCGTGCGCAGGTCACGCAGCGGCCGACCGACTCAGTGTGGTCAGGATGTGGTGGGAGTGGTGATACGGTCATGGTGTCGGAACGGGGCTTCATTTGCAACACCTTCCAACACCTTGCATCCCTGGCCGCGATGGCGCCACCCAGTACCCGTTGGATCTGCGATGGCGTTCGCAGATCACTGTGATCGTGCCGATGCGTCGCAGTTGGCGAGAACCGGTTTTCGGATGATGCGATCGCCGTCAACGAGGGCCCATCGTTTCTCTCCATCGCGCCTTCGGGCGCCCGTGCACAAGGAGCCTGCATGCCTGAAATCCACTGCAACCACGAACGCCGATCCGCCGCGGAATCCGCGTCGTTGACCGTCGTTGCGACGTTCTCAACCGGTGCGACCACCCCTCGATAAAATACAACCCGCATGACGGACACCATCGACGAAGCGCAGGAAATGGAAGCGCGCCACCTGCAACGCGCCCTGGCCCAGCACGCAACGCGGGCCAGCAACGTTGCCCCTCTCACTCCCATGGGGGAATGCCACAACCCGGACTGCAGCGAGGACTTCGACAACGATCCGGCAAGACTGTTCTGCGGGCCTGCCTGTGCCGAGCGTTTCGAAGCCATCCATCAACACCGCAACGCATAGGAACAGGGGACATGTCTCTGAACAGCAACGACGCTGGCTTCACCGAACGCATCGCCGGTTTATCGGCCGAGCTCGCCGTGCTGGTGAGCCTGGTGGAGAACCACATCCATCTGCAGCTGGCTGATCTGGCCGACTCGGGTGATGTGGATGCACAGGAGCGATTTGCGGTAGCCGATCCGGAGCGCTGGTTGGAGAACGCCCGCAACAGCCTGCAGGCGGGTTTCATGTTCCTGGAGCGCGCGGTGCAGCAACCGGCGCGGTTCTAGTCATCCGGTGCGGGGGCGGAAGGGGCCGGCCAGGCTGCCTTCCGTCCCCCTCGGGCAGTGGACGATCCCCTGCGCTGGAGGCTGCGTCATAACGTCGCACTGGCCGCCGGGCAACCCTGAACGTGGTCCAAGGTTGACCGCAGGCCCGTAGAATGGCCGGGTGCGTCGTTCTGTCCTCCACCGCCGGTTCCAGGCCCTGGCATGGCTAGCCATGCTGCTGGTGCTGCTTGCCCCGCTGGTGAGCCGCTGGCTGGCGCATGGTCACGTTGCAGCGGCTGTGCCGGTAGCGGCGATGGACCATTCCCAGCATGCGCAGCATGCGATGGAGGGCCATCACGACCACCACGCGATGGCGATGCAGCAGGGCGAGGTCTCAAAGAAGCCGCCCGCCGATCCACACGCCGCGCATGAGATGGGCGTGGACTGCGACTACTGCCTGATCGCCGCGCGGCTGATCACCCTGCTGGTGGCGGCATTGCTGCTGTTGGCACCGATGGTATCGATATGCCGTGCGCTGCGTGGTGCAGTGCAGGCGTTGCCGCAGCGGGTCAGCGGCACATTGGGAGCGCGCGGGCCACCGGCCTTCATGGCTGCCTGAGCCACACGCGCGGTGCATTGATCTTTTTTCATGAGGTTGCCGGCCACGGCCGGTGCCCGCACGCGCGTGTCTGTCCCTTTCTGATTGCTGCCCTGCCATTGCAGGGTGGCCTTGCATGCCGTGAACAGATGAAAACGAACCCCAACTCCGCGCGCCTGCGCCGGGCGACGCTGCCTGCCATGTGCGCGTTGCTCCTGCACACCGCCTCTGTACTTGCCGCCGATGCGGCACCACCGACCACGCTGGATACCGTGCGCGTGGTCGATACCCGCAGCGGCGAGCTGTCTTCCACCTCCAGCGCAGGCTCTGCGTTGGGCCTGAGCGTGCTGCAGACACCGGCCAGCCTGACGGTGATTTCGCGCGAGCAGCTGGAACAGCGCGGCGACACCAACCTCAATGATGCGATCAGCCGCGCCGGTGCGATCAGTGCGATGCCGCACCCGGGCAACGGCCTGAGTGCGCTGTCCAGCCGTGGCTTCACCGATGGCGCTTCCGTGATGCGCCTGTATGACGGGCTGCGCCAGTATGGCGGCGTGGGCATCACCTTTCCGTTCGATACCTGGTCCATCGAGCGCATCGAAGTGCTGCGCGGTCCGGCCTCGGTCATCCATGGCGATGGTGCCATTGGCGGGGTCATCAACATCGTGCCGAAGAAGCCGACGCGCGGTGCCATCGAGAACGAGATCAGCGTGACCGTGGGCAGCGAGGACACCGCACGTCTGGGCTTCGGCAGTGGCGGCGCGCTGACGCCCGAGCTGGCCTACCGGCTGGATGTGAGTGGCAACTACAGCGGTGGCTGGGTTGATCGCGGGCGCAGTAGTGATGCCACCTTCTCCGGCGCACTGCTGTGGCAACCGCGTGCGGATCTGCAGCTGTCGCTCACCCATGTGGAAGGCTATCAGCAACCGATGCGCTACTTCGGCACGCCACTGGTGGATGGCCGCCAGCTGGAGGCGCTGCGCCACCGCAACTACAACGTGGAAGACAGCGACATCCGCTACCGCGACCGCTGGACCCAGCTCGATGCGCTGTGGACGCCGAATGCAAGCGTCGAATGGCGCACGCGCCTCTACCAGATCGACAGCCAGCGCGATTGGCGCAATGCCGAAGCCTACGTCTACAACCGCGCTACCGGCTTGATCGATCGCTCAGGCAATACCGAGATCACCCACGACCAGGACCAGACCGGGTTGACCTCGACGCTGAGGGTACAGGGGAACATTGTGGGCCTGGCCAACAGCTTCGCCGTGGGCCTCGATGCCAACCGCGCGCACTTCAAGCACACCAACAACACCTATGCCGGCAGCTCGGGCCCGGTCGATCCGTTCGATCCGGTGCCGGGCCAGTTCACCAGCGACGCGCCGAACCTGCCGCGCTACCGTAATCGTGCCGAGCAGTACGCGCTGTTCGTGGAAGACCGCTTGGCGCTGAGCGAGCGCTGGTCGGTGCTGGGTGGGCTGCGCCACGACCGCGCGCGCATTGATCGTACCGATCTGATCAGCGGCCAGAACGCGTTCTCGAAGACCTACCGCAGCACCGGCTGGCGTGCAGGCACGGTTTTCGCGTTGCGGCCGACGCTGAGCCTGTATGCGCAGTACTCGCAGGCGGCGGACCCGGTCAGTGGCCTGTTGATGATCAGCCCGGCCAACGGTGCCTTCGACCTGGCCAAGGGCCGGCAGATCGAGGTGGGCCTGAAGCAGCCCTTCGATGGCGGCGAGTGGACGCTGGCGGCGTACCGCATCCGCAAGACCGGGCTGCTCAGCCGCGATCCGCTGGTGCCGGATCGCCGCGTGCAGGTGGGCGCACAGACCTCGCGTGGCATTGAGGCGTCCTTGAACTGGAACTTCGCGCCGCGCTGGTCGCTCGATGCCAATGCCACGGTGCTGAAGGCCGAGTTCGAGGACTTCCTGGAAACCACCGGTTCGCCGGCGGTGCTGGTGTCGCGTGATGGCAACGTGCCACCGAACGTGGCCGAGCGCCTGGCCAATGTGTGGCTGAGCTGGCAGTTTGCACCGGACTGGAGTGCGGCGGGCGGCGTGCGTTACGTCGGCAAGCGCTACGCCGACAACGCCAACACCTTGGAGCTGCCCGGCTACAGCACCACCGACCTGGCACTGACCTGGCAGGCGGCACCGCGCACGCGGCTGTCGGCGCGGCTGTTCAACGTGTTCGACAAGGCGTACTACGCCACCGCGTACTACACCAGCACGCAGTGGCTGCTGGGTGCGGACCGGCGCGTCGAATTCACCGTCGATCATCGCTTCTGAGGAGGCTGGCGATGACGTTGCGATCCACCGCCAAGCGCTGGACCTATCTGGTGCACCGCTGGCTGGGCATCGGCGGATGCCTGCTGATGTTGCTGTGGTTTGTCAGCGGCATGGTGATGCTGTTCATTGGTTACCCGAAGCTGACACCCGGTGAGCGGCTGGCGGCGTTGCCGGTGCTGGGGGATGCTCGCGATCTGCAGGGGCTGTCGGTACTGCCTGCCGTGGTGCAGGCCGAGCCGGAGGTTGTGGCGCTGACGACGCTGCGTGGCGAGCCTGCGTACGTGGTGCGCAATGGCAGCAACGTGGGCGCCTGGTCTGCCGTGACCGGCCAGGCGCTGCTGCCGGTGTCGGCACAGCGAGCCGAAGCATCCGCCGCACAGTTCGCGGGCGGCCAAGCCTTCGTCGGCGCGACACGCGTGGATGAAGACCGCTGGACGCATTCGCGTGCGCTGGATGCGCATCGGCCGCTGTACCGGGTTGAAGTGGGCGGCGCGCAGCCAGGGGATGTGTATGTGTCCTCACACACCGGCGAAGTGGTGCAGGACGCACCGCAATTGCAGCAGCGCTGGAACTATGTGGGCGCCTGGCTGCACTGGTTGTACTTCCTGCGCATGCAGTCGGTGGACCCGGTCTGGACGTGGGTGGTGATCGTGCTGTCCGCGCTGTGCACGGTGGCGGCGATCAGCGGCATCGTGGTGGGTGTGTGGCGCTGGCGCTTCCGCGGGCACTACCGCACTGGCGCGAAGACGCCGTATGTCGAGCCCTGGATGCGCTGGCACCACCTGATCGGGTTGGTGGCAGCGGCATTCGTGTTCACCTGGATCTTCAGCGGCCTGATGTCGATGAATCCATTGGGCGTCTTCAGCAGCACGCGCGAGGCGATCGACAGCGGACGCTATCGTGGCGGCGCGGTAGCGGTGGATGGAATGCTGGGTGAACCTGCAGTGCTGCTGGCGACGGCGGGCGCCCGGAACTTCAGGCCGGTGGAGATCCAGTGGCGGCGCATCGGTGGTGAGCTGTTCGCGGTGTTGCTGGACGGGCAGGGCGAGACCCGCATTGTGTCCGGCAGTGATGGTCATCTGCAGGTTGCGCGGTTGCTGCTGGCCGCATGGCTGCAGCAGAAGGTGCGGGCGTTGTCGGATGCGCCCATGCAGGGGTACTGGGTCCAGCTCGCAGCGGATGCGTACTTCTACCCGCGTGCACCGGAAGCCATGAACGGCGCAGCGGTACGCCGCTTCCCGGTGGCGGTGGCTGATTTCGGCGATGCCGAGGCGACGCGGGTCTACCTCGATCTGGCCACTGGCGACCCGTTGCTGACGATGGGGCGTCGCGAGCGCGTGGGTCGCTGGCTGTTCTACTTCCTGCACAGCTGGGACCTGCCGGCGATGCTGCGTCAGGACACCGCCCGGCTGGCGGTGTTGCTGCTGCTGAGCCTGGCTGGCGCTGCGTTGTGTGCAACGGCCACGGTGATCGGCTACCGCCGGTTGCGGATGAAGCTGCGGCGCAGGCGGCGCTGATGCCTTGGACTAAACCCGCAGCCAACGTGTGGACGCGGCCACCAGCAACAAGGCCGTGGCCACACCGATGAACGCAGCAATCAGACCGAAATGATTCGCGGCAAAGCCGATCAACGCCGGTCCGGCAAGGATGCCGGCAAAGCCCAGCGTGGAAACGGCGGTGATGGCCAGCGCGCCGGGCATGCGGGTCTGGTGGCCGGCCAGCGAGAACAGCGCGGGCGCGATGTTGGCGCAACCGAGGCCGACCAGCACATAGCCCGCCAATGATGCCTGCCACGGCGTGACCAGGGTCAGCACCAGCACGCCGGCAGCGGCGAGCAGCGCGCCGAACACGATCGCGCGCTGGCGGCCCACGCGTGCCACCAGTGCATCGCCGAACAGGCGCGCGACCGTCATGGTCAGGGTGAAGGTCACATAGCCGACGCCGGCGAGGCTGGCATCGACGCGACGTACATCGCTGAGGAACACCGCGCTCCAGTCGAGCATCGCACCTTCGCCGAGGAAGGCGACGAACGCCAGCACGCCGATGAACAGCACGATGCCATGCGGCAGGGCCAGCATCGGTGTGTCGTGCGGCATGCGTTCGCTGTGCCAGTACGTCGCCGACAGCAGCGTCACCAGCAGCATGGTGACGGCACCGATCAGCACCGATGCCAAGGGCGGCAACTGTGCGGACAGCAGCACGGTCATGGTGGCCGCGCCGAGGAATCCGCCGATGCTGAAGAAGGCATGGAAGCCAGACATCATCACCCGCCGTGCTTCGCGCTCGACGATGACGGCCTGCACGTTCATCGTGCAGTCCATCGCGCCCACGGCCGCACCGAACACGAACAGCACCAGGCCCAGCGCCCACGCCGAGCTGGCCAATGCCAGGCCGGGAACGGTCAGGCAGATCAGCAGGCTGCTGGCCACCATCACCCGGCGGCAGCCCAGGCGCGCGGCCAGCACGCCGGACAAGGGCATTGCCAGCAGCGAACCCGCTCCGAGGCAGAGCAGCACCAGCCCCAGCGTGGCGTCATTGATTCCGGTGCGCGCTTTGGCGAATGGCACCAGGGTGGCCCACAACGCGGTGGCGAAGCCGGGAATGAAGAACGCAGCGCGGGTCGCGTGCTGTTCGGCACGCGCGCGGTTGGCAAGGGACATGAGCAGTACGGTCAGGGAGGCGTGGGGTGCACCGCGATACCGGCGGCGTGGAAGCGAGCCGCCAAGGCGGGCGGTGCGGTGGTGGTCAGCACCAGGTCGTCGATCTCGTCCAGGCTGGCGATCTGCCAGTTGCCGCGGGCACCGAGCTTTTCCGTGGTGGCGGCGACGATGACGCGGCTGCTGCAGGCCACCATCGCGCGCTTGAGCGTGGCTTCTTCGGCATCCATCGCCCACACGCCAGTGTCGCCGTCCACCGCGCAGGGGCCGGGCAGGTACACGTCGGCACGCAGGCGCTGCACCTGGGCCAACGCCTCGGCACCGACCGCACCGCCACCGCTGGCCAGGCGCCCGCCGATCAGCTGCACTGGAGTGCCTTCGAGCATGCTGGCGGCGGTGGCGATCTGCGGGGCATTGGTGATCACCGTCAGGCAGAGAGCGGCCGGCAGCTGCTGGGCGATCGCCAGATTGGTCGAACCGGCATCGAGCAGTACCACCTGGCCGGGTTGCAGCAGCGCGCAGACGCGGGCGGCCAGCTCGGCCTTGTCGCCGCGGTCGCGGGTCAGGCGCTCGCGCAGCGGCCGTTCCTTGGGCGGCGGCAGCACGGCGCCGCCGTAGACGCGCTGGCACAGGCCCTGGGCGGCGAGCTCGCGCAGGTCGCGGCGGATCGAATCTTCGGAGACGGCATAACGGCGCGCCAGTTCGGCGGCGACCACGCGGCCCTGCTGGCGCAGCTCCTCGAGGATCTGCCGGGTGCGCTGGGCGGGTAGGGGGCTGGGGTCGGCGCTCATGCCGCAAGTCTGCACGTTCGTGCATAATCATGCAACAACATGCATTGGTCGGGAGG
Organism: Stenotrophomonas sp. YJH_SMC_19; assembly: GCF_059367915.1. Classification (NCBI taxonomy): domain Bacteria; kingdom Pseudomonadati; phylum Pseudomonadota; class Gammaproteobacteria; order Lysobacterales; family Lysobacteraceae; genus Stenotrophomonas; species Stenotrophomonas sp. YJH_SMC_19. Next base: position 506,161 of record NZ_JCAFRI010000001.1, on the reverse strand, counting down.
GCACAGGGCGGCTGGACTGCCGGTGAACCCGCCCGCCCCGGGGTCTATGGATCGGCCTCGCGGCCCGGCATCATGGCGGGGCACTTGGCATGGAATCCCTGATGTCTCCCACCGTTCACCGCAAGCTGCGCATCGGCGCGGACCAGTACACCGGCCAGAAAGTGGTCGACCAGCAGTTCCACGAGTGCGATTTCTCCGGTGCGGACCTGACCGGCACCGAGTTCATCAACTGCAGTTTCTACGATGCCGACAGCCGCGCCGGCTGCCGCTTCAATGGCGCCACGCTGAAGGAAGCCAGTTTCCGCAGCTGCGATATCAGCATGTGCCATTTCAATTTCATCAAGGCGCTGGGCCTGGAGATCAGCGAGTGCCGCGCGCAGGGCGCGGATTTCAGCAACGCCAGCTTCATGAACCAGATCACCACGCGCAGCTGGTTCTGCAGCGCGTTCATCAAGAAGTCGAACCTGCGCTATGCCAATTTCTCGCGGGTAGCGCTGGAAAAGTGCGAGCTGTGGGAAAACCGATGGGATGGCGCGAATGTGAGTGGCGCCAGCTTCGCCGGCTCGGACCTGTCCGGCGGCCAGTTCGAGGGCATCGACTGGAACAGCGCCAACTTCACCGACTGCGACCTGACCAACTCGGAGCTGGGTGAGCTGGACCTGCGCAGCACCAACCTGCGTGGTGCCACGCTGGACGTGCAGCAGGTGGCGCTGTTGATGCAGCGCATCGGCATCACCGTGGTGCCGTAGGCATCACCCGGCGTACGCCACCCAGCCCTTGAAGCTGAAGCCTGCGTAGAACAGCTCCACGCCGTCGAAGCCGGCCTCCTGCAGCAGCGCCACTTCCTGTTCGGGGGCCAGCAGCGGCAGCCGCTCGGCGATGGCCTCGATCGCGCGCTGTGCATCGGCGTGGGCAACGCCCGAGGCTTCGGCGAACGCTGCGTAGCGCTGCAACCAGCGCAGCTTGCCGGCCGGTTCCTGCGGCACGCTGTGGTGGGCCACAACCAGCGGCGCGCCGGGCTGCAGGCGCCGGTGCAGCTCGCGCAACGTGTGCAGGCGCTGCCCGGCATCGAGGAAGTGCAGAGTCAGCAGGCAGCTGGCCCCATCGAAGCGCAGATCGGGCGCATCGTCGATGTAGCCTTCCAGCAGCTGCACGCGCGGCATCAGCGGACCCAGTGTCTGCTCGGCCAGGGCCAGCATCGGCGCGGCCGGATCCACGCCCAGCAGCTGCCAGCCCGGCTGCGCCTCGGCAAAAGCCCTCAGCTCCAGCCCGCCACCGGCGCCCAGCACCAGCACACGGCCCTGCGCGGGAACGCGTTCGGCCAGCAGCAGGCGGCTCATCTGCTGCAACGCGAGGAAACCGGGCACCTGGCGCAGCGGCGCTTCGGCATAGCGGGCCACCGCCTGCGGATCGGAGAACGTGGACATGCGCGGATTCCTGCGGCGGGGGACATACCACTGTAGCGCGGCGCGCAAGAGGCATTGCGCGCCGCTGCCACACGGGCAGGACAGGGCTCAGGCCGCTGCTGCCTCAAGCACGTCTTCCAGCCGCACCTCGCCGAGGAAGCCACCGCTGCTGGTTGCCGGCCGCTGCGCTTCGATGGCGTGGGCGAACTGCACGCCGGCGTCGTCCTGCAGGCGCTCGAACAGCTGCTGCACCCTGGGGAACTCGCGACGATCGACCACCTGGTGATAGTCGTTCCAGCGCGCGATGCCGGCGAAGTAGGCATCGGCAAAGCTGCGCTGTTCGCCCAGCAGCCACGGGCCCGTGCCGATCATCTGCTCCAGCGCCTGGTGGGCGTGGCGCACCTTGGTGGTGCCATAGGCACGCAGCGCCTCGCCGTCATCGCCTTGCGCATGCTCCAGTGCGTGCCAGAGCGGCGCGTAGGCACCGAAGAAACTGGTGTTGAGATAGGCCAGCCGGTGGTTGAGGCGATCGAAGCCGGGCGTGCCCTGTGCGAAGCCCAGCCCCTGCGCGATGCCCTTCGCGGCCAGATGGTTGAGGATGGCCAGGCTCTCGCTGAGCAGCTCGCCCTGCGCGGTGCGCAGGGTCGGGGTTTCACCCAGCGGATTGAGGCGGCGGTAGTCTTCGCTCTGCACCTGGCCGGGCATGTCGATGCGGCACAGGTGATACGGCTGGCGCAGCCATTCCAGGGCGACGATGGAGCCGAACGAGCAGCCCGAGGGCACGCCGTAGAAGAGGATCGGGGTCATGGCAGGTTTCCGGTTCAAGCCGCGATGCGGCGGGTGAGGAAAGCGTGCCTGCGTGGACATTGCCCCGGAAGCCGCTTGAATGGCATCCTGAAGTCCACATCTGTGGACGTTGCGCATGCTCAACCTCAACGATCTGGCCCTGTTCGTGACCGCGGTGGAGCAGGGCGGCTTCGCTGCAGGCGGGCGCCATCTGGGCCTGCCGCGCTCGACCCTGAGCAAGCGCGTGGCGCTGCTGGAAGAACAGCTCCAGGTGCGGCTGCTGCAGCGCAGTTCGCGCCGCTTCGCATTGACCGAGGTCGGTCAGGAGTTCTTCGAGCGCGCACGCGCAGCGTTGTCTGAGGTCGAGGCCGCCGAGGCCATCGTCCGCGACCGCCAGGCCGAACCCAGCGGCACCGTGCGAATCAGTGCTTCGATTCCGGTGGTGCAGGGCGAGCTCGCCGCGTGCCTGCCTGTACTGGCCCGCCGCTATCCACGGCTGCGCATCGAAGTTGAAGTGAGTGATCGTTTCATCGACCTGGCGCAGGAAGGCATCGACATCGCCCTGCGCAGCCACTTCGGTCCGCTGCCGGATTCCGGGTTGGTGCAGCGCATGCTCGGTAGCGAACGCATCGTGCTGGTGGCGTCCCCTGGTTATCTGGCAGCCGCGCCGGCACTGGACACGCCCGAACAGCTACGCGCGCATGCCGGCCTGCTGACCGCGCGCCATGCAACGCGCTGGACGCTGCACGGCGCCGGCGCCCGCACCGTGCAGGTGGAGCCGCAGGTGGCGCTGGTCGGCAATGAATCGCAGCTGCTGATCGCGGCGGCAGAAGCGGGTCTTGGCATCACCGTACTGCCACACAGCCTGTGTGCTGCGGCCATTACCGCCGGCCGCCTGCAGCAGGTGCTGCCGGCGTGGCATGCCGGCGAAGTCACCACCAGCGTGCTGCTGCCGCATCGCCGCGGCCAGCTGCCGGGCGTGCGCGTGGTGGTGGATGCGCTGGTCGCGCATTACCAGCTCAACGCAGCGCGCGCGCCAGCACCTGCCAGATCCTCGGGTCCTGGCACTGCGAAACGTTGAAACGTACATAGTCGGCCGCGCGCTGCGACTGGCTGAACGCGTTGCCCGGCGCCAGCACGATGCCCTCGCGCAGGCATTGCCGCGCCAGTGCGGCGGCGTCGCGGCCATCGGGCAGCTGGCACCACAGGAACAGGCCGGCTTCCGGCTGCAGCCACGGCATGATGCCCAGCGTCTGCAGTTTCCGCAGTGTGTGCCGGCGTGCATCGGCCAGGCGCGAACGTATCGACTGCATGTGGCGGCGGTAACCGCTGTCGGTCAGCGCGATGTGCATCAACTGCGCGGCCAGATGACCACCGCCGAAGCTGGTCGCCAGCTTCAGGTCGGTCAATGCCTCTATCCAGTCGTGGCGCGCGGCGATGTAGCCGCAGCGCGACGCTGCCGACAGCGTCTTGGAGAAACTGCCGACGTGGATCACCCGTGACAGTCCATCGAGCGCGGCCAGCCGCGGTGCCGGCTGCAGTTCGAAGTCGGCGAAGATGTCATCCTCGATGATGATCAGTTCGCTGCGTTCGGCCAGGTCCAGCAGGCGGTGTGCGGTGCTCGCGGAAAGCACCGCGCCGGTCGGGTTGTGCAATCCGGAATTGGTGATGTACAGCCGCGGCGAATGTGCCTGCAGGGCCTGCGCGAACGCCTCCAGGTCCGGGCCGCTGTGCGTGTACGGCACGCCGATGGCCTGCACCTGGTGCGCCTTCAGCAGCGCGTGGTAATTGAAGTAGCTCGGGTCATCGACCAGCACGCAGTCGCCGGGCTTGAGCAGGAAACGGCAGAGCAGATCGACCGCGTGGGTACCGGATTCGGTCAGCAGGATCTGCTCCACCGGTGCATCGATGCCAAGCGTGGCGCTGCGCCTTTGTAGCAGCTGGCGCAACGCGGGCAGCCCGAGCGGGGCGGCGTAGTCCACCAGTTGCATGGCATCGGCGCGCGCCAGCCGGCGCAGGCCGCGGCGCACGCCATCGTGATACAGCCAGTCACTGGGCATCCAGCCGCACCCTGGCTTGAGGTCGCCCGCGGGCGTTTCCAGCGATTGCCGTGATACCCACAGCGGATCCACCGCGCGATCCAGCCGCGGCTCCAGTTCGGCCAGCGCCAGCGGTGCGGCCGGGCCACTGACGTAGAAGCCCGAGCCTGCGCGCGCACTGATCAGGCCTTCGGCCGCCAGGCGCTCGTAGGCCTCGACCACGGTGGAGACTGAAACTCCCATCGTCGCAGCCTGCGCACGTACCGAAGGCAGGCGTGAGCCGGGACCATCCACCCGTGCACTGATGCGGGTGCGGACGGTCTGGATGACCGATTCGATGCGGGTAAGCGGGCGCGGCATGGTGGAACCGTAGTGGAAGTGTGGGCAGTACAGTTACTTGCGACTGTACTGGATTGTAGCTGGGGTCTTCCCGCGCCGGATGCTTCCATGCAGGTCCAGCCGGGCATCGTCCGGCACCTTCAGGAGTACAGGCGTGGAACGGTCGGCGAGTGGTTGGATCAATGGCTTCATCGGTGTGGTGATCTTCGCCGGCTCCCTGCCGGCCACCCGCTTGGCGGTGCTGCAGCTGGACGCCGGATTCGTCACCGCTGCACGCGCGACCATTGCCGCCGTGCTCGGCCTCGGCCTGCTCCTTCTGCTGCGCCAGCCGTTGCCGCGGCGCAGTGACCTGCCAGGCCTGGCAGTGGTCAGCCTCGGAGTGGTAGTCGGCTTTCCGTTGTTGACCGCACTCGCGCTGCGCCACGCATCGTCGGCGCACACCATCGTGTTTCTCGGCCTGTTGCCGTTGAGCACTGCGGTGTTCGGCGTGCTGCGCGGCGGCGATCGGCCGCGCCCGGCGTTCTGGCTGTTTTCGTTGCTGGGCAGTGCCTGCGTGGTCGGCTATGCGGTGCGCAACGGCATCGATGCATCGTTGCAGGCCGACCTGCTGATGCTGGCGGCGATCGTGGTGTGTGGGCTGGGCTATGCCGAAGGTGGCCGGCTGGCCCGTCATCTCGGCGGCTGGCAGGTGATCAGCTGGGCGTTGCTGCTGGCCTTGCCGGTGATGCTGCCGCTGACGGTGCTGATGCGCCCGTCCTCGTTCACTGCGGTCGGTGCCTCGGCGTGGTGGGCGCTGGGCTATGTGGCAGTGTTCAGCATGCTGATCGGCTTCCTGTTCTGGTACCGCGGGCTGGCGCAGGGCGGCATCGCCGCCGTCGGCCAGTTGCAGTTGCTGCAACCGTTCTTCGGCCTTGCCCTGGCCGCGCTGCTGCTGCACGAATCGGTCAGCCTCAGCATGGTGCTGGTGACCGTGGTCGCGGTGATCTGCGTCGCCGGCGCGCGCCGCTTCAGCCGCTGAACGAAAAAGGGGACGGAGGGGATTAAGTCGTTTCAGGCACGGTAGGGCGAGTTACGACTTAATCCCCTCCGTCCCCTTTTCCGGTGATAGCGAGAGCGTATCGTGGCCGATGGTCAACGGTATTGGCGGGGGCGGTGAGCTTGGCTGAAGCTGTGCGCATGAAGCCGATTTCGCATATTTCCTTCAAGGGCCGGGTGGGCCTGGTGACCGGTGCCGCGGGTGGGTTGGGCCTGGCCTACAGCCGCCTGCTGGCCGAGCGCGGTGCGCAGGTGGTGATGCAAGACGTCGGTGCCGGTACCGATGGCCGCGGCGCCGATCCACAGCGCATCCTGCGCAGCGTCGAAGCGCTGCAGCGGCAGGGTTTGCCAGTGCAGGCCGCAAATGGTCCCATCGATCATCGCAGCGGTTGCCATGCGCTGGTGCAGGAACTGCTGCAGGCGCACGGCCGCATCGACTTCCTGATCCACAACGCGGGCTGGGTCGAGTACCAGCCACTGGAAGCGATCGAGGACGATGCGTTGGAGCAGATGCTGTGCCTGGCGGCGAAGACGCCGCTGTGGCTGGCGCAGGCGGCGTGGCCGGCGATGCGCGCGGCGGGCGGTGGGCGCATCGTCATCACCACGTCTGATCGCGCGCTGTATCCGCAGTACGCACAGCGCGGGCTGTCCGCTTACGCGATGGGCAAGCTGGCCGCGCTTGGCCTGGTCAATGTGCTGGCGCTGGAGGGCGCCGAGCATGGCATCGTGGTCAATGCGGTTTCGCCGGTGGCAAAGACGCGCATGTGGGGCATCGAGGGTGAGCCCGATGAGCTGCATCCGGAAGCTGTTGCGCAAGGTGTGGCCTATCTGGCATCCACGCGCTGCCAGGACGGCGGCTGGGTGCTGCGCGCAAGCAATGGCCAGTTCCACGCACTGCGCCTGCAGGAGGCCGAGCATGTGGCGTACCCAAGGGATCTGTGCGCGGTCAGTGCCGACAGCATCGAGTCGGTGGCGCTGCAGTGGCCGGCCATCGCCCGCGCCAGCGTCGACGTGCGTGGCTGAGGGCGTACCCTAGGCGGATTCCCACTGCCTGCTTCGAGATGATCGACCTGCGCCTGCTTCGCCAGTATGTCGCCGTGGCCGAAGAACTGCATTTCCACCGCGCCGCCGCCCGCCTGCACATGTCACAGCCGCCGCTGACGGCGGCGATACGACGGCTGGAAGACGAGCTCGGAAGTGAACTGATCGTGCGCGGAAATCGCACGCTGGGCCTGACCGTGGCCGGGCAGACCTTGCTGGTGGAGGCGCGGGCAACGCTGCAGCAGGCCGAGCAGGCATTGCAGCGCACGCGCGAAGCTGCTGCCGGACAGTCCGGCAGCCTGCGCGTAGGCTATGTCGGCAGTGCGCTGTATGGCCGACTGCCAGGTTTGATCCGCCGCTTTCGCCAGATTTACCCGCACGTTCAGCTGCATCTGCAGGAAGCCACATCACGCCAGCAGCAGTTGTGGCTGCGTGAGCAGCGCATCGACGTCGGCGTGCTGATTCCACCGATCCCCGCCGCCGAGCTGGTGCTGCACGACTTCGACCACGACCGCCTGGCGATTGCGCTGCCGCGCGCTCATGCGCTGGCCGACGCGCCGGAGGTCAGTGTGGCGATGCTGGCCGACGAATCGTTCGTTTCATGGCCGGCGGGCGAGGGCATCGGCTTCCATGCACAGGTGCTGGGCCTGTGCACCGCGGCGGGGTTCACCCCGCGCGTGGTGCAGGAAGCGCAGGGCATGCACGCGGTGTTGTCGCTGGTGGCGGTGGACGCCGGCGTGGCGATCGTCCCGGCCAGCATGGCCAGCTTCCGCCCGCAGGAGATCGTCTATCGCGTGCTGGAGGACGAAGCAGCGCGTTTCGACCTGCCGTTCTGCATGCAGCCGGAACAGCCGTCGCCGGTGCTGCGCAATTTCCTGCAGACGGCGGGCACCAACTGATTCTGTGGACCCGCTACGCCTTGTCGCCCTGGAACAGATGCGCAACGGCGTAGTCGATGAACACCCGCAGGCGTGCACTGGGATGGCGCCCACCGGGCCATAGCAGCGAGAACTGCCCCTGGTGCGTGGGCAGCGCAGGCAGTACCCGTTGCAGGCGGCCATCGGCCAGCGCGTCGGCTGCGAGGAAGTCAGGCATCCAGGCCAGGCCCATGCAACCGATCGCAGCGGCAAGCACGGCCTCCATGTTGTTGCAGGTCATCGCCGTGGGAAGGCGTGCCCCCGCATCGCCTTCGATGCCCGGCAGCTGCCACGGATGCAGCTTTCCGGTGGTGGGGTAACGGAAACGCAGCGCGGTATGCATGCGCAGCTCGCTCACATCACCGGGCGTGCCATGCGCCTGCAGGTAGCCCGGCGCCGCACAGAGGATGAAACGAAAGCCGCCCAGTCGCCGTGCGGTCAGGCTGGAATCGGCCAGTTCACCACTGCGTATCACCGCGTCCAGGCCTTCGCTGACCACATCGACGATACGGTCGTTGAAGTCCAGTTCCAGCTGCACCTGCGGATAGCGTTGCTGGAAGCCGGGCAGCACCGGCAGCAGGAAGCGGTACCCGATGGTGGGCAGGCCGATGCGCAGCAGCCCGCTGGGGGCATGCTGTCGCTGCGCCAGGTCCGCCTGTGCTTCGGAAAGCTCGTCCAGTGCACGCCGACAGCGCTGCAGCAGCAGTTCGCCTTCGTCGGTGAGATGCACGCGGCGGGTGGTGCGTTGGAACAGCCGGGTGCCGAGCTCCTGTTCAAGGCGGGCGATGCGCTTGCCGACCGCCGACGCGGACAGGCCAAGTGCACGCGCAGCACCCACGATGCTGCCGGCCTCCGCGGTGCGGACGAAGGCGAGCAGGGCAGAAATGGAGTCCATGCGGGGCATGATTACGGAACATTGAGACGCAATCAATGTCCATCGAGCCTGTTTTTCAGGAATAGCGGCCTGTCCATCATCAATGCCCCTGATGGATGGAGGCCCGCATGGCCCCGGTTTCGATGCTCCCTGTACCTGTCCAGACGCAGCAGCGCTGGACCCTGCTTGCCGTCTGCCTGGCCGCACTGGCGTTGCCGTTGTCCTTCTCTGCCGGTGCCGTCGCGGTGCCCGCGCTGGCCCGTTCCGTGGCGTCGTCGCCGAGCGTGCTGGCCTGGGTGACCAACGCCTTCATGCTCACCTTCGGCAGCCTGCTGCTCGCTGCCGGTGGCCTGGCCGACCGCTATGGCCGGCGGCGGTTGTTCCTGCTGGGCACAGCAGGCTTCACCGTCGCCACGATCGTCGTCTGCCTCGCGCCCACGCTGCTGTGGCTGGATCTGGCGCGTGGGTTGCAGGGCGTTGCCGCCGCAGCGGCGTTGGCGTCCGGCACGGCTGCGCTCGCGCATGCCTGGCAGGGGCCGATGCGTGGCCGTGTGTTCGCCCTGCTGGGCGCCACATTCGGTGCGGGGTTGGCGCTGGGGCCGCTGCTTGCGGGTCTGCTGCTGCAGGCATTGGGATGGCGCAGTGTGTTCGCCGTCGGCGGCGTGCTGACATTGGCCGCCTTCGTACTGGGCGCGCGTGTGTTGCTCGAAAGCCACGGTGAACGCGGGCGGCTGGATGTCGGCGGCATGCTGGGCTTCAGCCTGATGCTGGCAGCGTTGACCCTGGCCCTGCTGTGGCTGGGCGAGTTCGGCCTGCATGCCGTGCGCGTGCAACTGGCGCTGTTGGCGACGCTGCTGTTGGGCGCAGCGTTCATCTGCATCGAACGACTGCACCGCTCACCCCTGCTGGACCTCTCGTTGTTCTCGCAACCGGCGTTCCTCGGTGTCCAGCTGCTGCCGGTCGCAACCTGCTTCGGCTACGTGGTGCTGCTGGTGGTATTGCCGCTTCAGTTGATGGGCGTGCACGGCCAGAGCGCGACCCTGGTGGGGCTGCAGATGCTGGCCCTGTCCGCGCCGATGCTGGTGCTGCCGATGCTGGCTGCGCGCTGGGCGGAGCGCGTTGGAAGTGCGCGGCTGTGCACGCTGGGACTGCTGGTCTGTGCCTCTGGCCTGTACCTGTTGTCGCGCCATGCATCGCAGCCGTCGCCTTCGCAGTGGGTGCCGTGGCTGATGCTGGTCGGTGCAGGGACGGCCTTGCCATGGGGGCTGATGGATGGGCTGTCAGTGAGCGTGGTGCCGGTACAGCGTGCGGGCATGGCCGCCGGCATCTTCGGGACCGTGCGTGTAGCCGGTGAAGGCATCGCATTGGCCGCAGTCACTGCCTTGCTCGCGCTGCTGATCGGCCATCAGCTGCAGGGCGCGTCGCCGGCATCGCTGGCGCGTGCCGGTGCCTATCTGGCCACCGGGGCGCGGGAACAGGCGCAGGCACTGCTACCGGCGATGAGCCGCATGCAGCTGCAGCACGCCAGTAGCGAGGCGCTGGCAACACTGCTGCGTGTACTGGCGCTGCTGACCGCCGCATGTGCTGCGTTGTTGCACCTGTTGCTGCGGAAACGTAAAGACGCGTTGGTCGGGCGTACTGCGTAGCAGGCTCATCGCCCGCCTTCGCCGTCATCCCGTTGTCGTGTCCCGCTCACGCTGCCTATGCCCACCCGGGCCTAGGCTTGGTCGTCCCCGTCCCCCACGGAGACCTGCCATGTGGCTGCTCGATCATCTCTGGCCTGGCCGTCGACCGCTTCCTCCCCCGGCCGCGGATGCGCCACCGGCACCGCCGCGCCGGCCCTGGCTGAAACGCCCGGCGCGGGCCGGGCGCAGCGGCATGGCGCCCTGGCAGAAGGTGGCCACGCCGCCGCGGCGCACGCGCCACTAGCCGGTGCGGTCTGATGGGTGGTTGACCCCATCGCTGACCGGGATCACCCCCAACGCGAACGGGTCGATGCCCTCCAGGCAGGCCACGTTGTAGCCGTACTGGTCGGGGTTGGAGCGGCGCCGGTGATGGGTGTAGATGCCGCACACGCCACAGAAGTAGTGCTCGGCCACATGGGTGTTGAACTGGTACATCTGCAGGTGGTTCTGCCCGCGCAGCACCTGCAGGCCCTGGCGGGGGACGCTGGCGGCGATGGCGCCCCGGCGCCGGCACATCGAGCAGTCGCAGCGGCGGGGATCGACGATGCCGTCCGGCAGGTCCAGCAGCAGCTCGACGGTGCCGCAGTGGCAGGTTGCGCGGTGCTGGGGTTGGACCGGAACGCCGGCCACGGAAGTGATGCCCATCATTGCTCCTGTGTGATCCGTCTGGCCGCGGGGGCCGCCGCAGACGGTGCGCCGATGTGCCTGAACGGGCCGTAGATGCCACGGTGAACCCGCTTGTGGCTAACTATGCGGCTTCAGGACCGCGACAGGATGCCAGTGAAAGCCGCAGGACGATGGATGACAGGAAGTGCCATGGCGCTGCTGGCGCTGTGGGTGACCGGGCTGCTGGCCTATCAGTTGCCGGGGCCGGGCTGGCTGGCTACCGGCGTCGCCGGGCTGTGGCTGCTGGTAGCGCTGTGGGTGTCGTGGCGGGTCGCGCGGGGCCGTGCCTCGCGCCGCCTGGGCCTGGCGTTCGGGGCATCGCTGGCGCTGGCCGGCCTGTGGTGGCTGCTGCTGACCCCGCGCCAGGACCGCGTGTGGGCCGATGACGTGGCCCAGCGCCTGCACGTGGTGTCTTTCGATGGCCGCCACGTCGTGCTGGACAACGTGCGTGATTTCACCTGGCGCAGCGAAACCGACTACGACGCCCGCTGGGTGCGCCGCGAGTACGACCTGGACCAGTTGCGCTCGGCCGATCTGGTGCTGTCGTACTGGATGGGCCCGGCCATCGCCCACACCCTGATCTCGTTTGGTTTCGAGGACGGTCGCCACGTGGTGTTCTCGCTGGAGATCCGCAAGGAGCGCGGTGAATCGTTCTCGGCGCTGGGTGGCTTCTTCCGCAAGTTCGAGATGACCCTGGTAGCTTCGGAGGAGACCGACATCATCCGCACCCGCACCAACGCGCGCGGCGAGGACGTCTATCTCTACCGCCTGCATGGCATGGACCGTGCGCAGCTGAAGGAGCTGTTCGCAGCGTACATCGCGCAGGCACGCGAACTGGATGCCAAGCCCGGCTTCTACAACACGCTGACCAGCAACTGCACCACCATCGTCTTCGACCTGGCCCGGCACATCGCACCGCGCCTGCCGCTGGATTACCGCCTGCTGCTGTCCGGTTACCTGGCCGAGTACGCGCAGGAGGTCGGCGCGCTCGCTCCAGGTGTGCCGTACGCCGAGCTGCATGACAAGGGCCGCATCACCCAGCGTGCGCTGGACCTGGGCAGCGGCGACCACTTCTCCACCGTAATCCGCCAGGGCGTGCCCGGCACCGAGCAGGACCCGCAGCAATGACCCGATTCCTCCCACGCCGCTGGCAGCGCCTGCTGCCGGTGTTGTTCGCTGCCTTCCTGCTGCTGGGTAGCAGCGGTTGCGCGATGGTTACCGTCAAGCAGGTCAAGTCCAGCGATTCGCTGGTCAACAAGCGTGCCGACGTGCTCAACACGGGCAAGCTCAGCCCGGCCGCGCGCGAGACGCTCAGCGCGGCAGGCCTGGACGAGTCGCAGTGCGAAAAGGACTTCCTGGTCTGCCGCAGCACGCTGCTGATGACCGACGACCTCAATGTCGAGCAGCGGTTGTCGGCGCTGTCCGAACTGTGGGTGAAGGCCGCGCTGGCGATGACGCCGAAGAAGACGGCTGCCGGCGATCCGCCGATGAGCGATGCGGCGTTGGATGCCTGGCTGGAAGCGGCGCGCTATGCCTATGCCTACCTGTTCTACAGCGGCCGCTCACCGTCCGACCGTGCCTTCGAGGACCGCCAGACGCAGGTGCGCGACTATTACAACTACGCGGCCGAGAAGGCGGCAGTGGTGCTGTTCGTGCGCGCACGCGCCGCTGCGCTGGCCGGCGAGGACTACACGAAGCCGCTCACGGTCGGCAGCTGGTCGCTGGCCTCCAACTACCAGCAGCTGAACCTGAAGAGCATTCCCGCGCAGCTGGTGCCGGCCGGCACGGTCAGCTTCGTCGGCCTGCGCAGTACCTATCGCCGCGATGGCTTCGGTGCCGAGCTGGTGATGGTGATGGACCCGCCGAAGCTGGTTGCACCGGTGATCGCACCCGAGGGCCCCAAGGCCGAGACACCGCAGGAGGATGAGGACGACGCACGCCGTGGCCGCCGTCATCGCCATGACGATTCGGTGCCCGAGTTCAGCGAGATGTCTTCGATCAACGTCACCGCACTGCTGCGCTTCGAGGGCAGCAACCTGGACGATGTGATGCGCACGCGCCGGGTCGAGCTGGACGCTTATTCGCCCGAAGCCACCGAGCGCATCACCCTGCATGGCGAGCAGGTGCCGCTGGCCGGCAACTTCACCGCCGCCTATGGCCTGTGGCTGGCGCAGAGCGGTTTCGCCCGGCAATCGCTGCGCACCCTGTTCGGCATGAGCGAGGGCATCGGCGAACCGCACATCTACCTGATGCAGCCGTGGGACCCGAATCGTCGCATCATCTTCATGCTGCACGGCCTGGCCAGCAGCCCGGAAGCCTGGGTGAACCTGGCCAACGAGATCATGGGCGACCCCGAGCTGCGCCAGCAGTTCCAGGTGTGGCAGGTCTACTACCCGACCAATGCGCCGATCGCGTTGAACCGCTACGAGATCGCCAATGCATTCAACGACACGCTGAAGCACTTCGATCCCAACGGCAGCACGCGTGCATCGAAGGACATGGTCTACATCGGCCACAGCATGGGCGGCGTGTTGGCGCGCCTGCTGGTCAGTGACTCGGGCGACGTACTGTGGAATGACCTGCTGGCCAACTACGACCTGAAGGGCGAGCGCCTGAAGCGGGTGCAGAACAAGCTGGGGCCGTTGCTGCATTTCAAGGCGCAGCCGAACGTGGAACGCGCGATCTTCATCGCCGCGCCGCACCAGGGCACCGACATTGCCGGCAACAAGGTCGGGCGCCTGATCGGTCGCCTGGTACGCCTGCCGCTGACCATCCTCGGCAAATTCGAGGATGTGTTCCTGGCACTGGCGCAGGCCGAACAGCAGGTCGATGGCACGGCCAAGCCGAAGATTCCGAACAGCATCGACAACCTCAAGGCCAGCGATCCGTTCGTGAAGGCCGCCGCACAGCTGCCGATCGAAGCGGGCCTGAAGTACCACTCGATCATCGCCCAGCGCAAACCGGAACTGCCGGTGGACAAATCCGATGACGGGCTGGTGCCGTACTGGAGTGCGCACCTGCCGGGTGCATTGTCCGAGAAGGTGATCATCTCCGGCCACAGCGTGCAGGAGACCCCGCAGGCGGTGCTGGAAGTGCGGCGCATCCTGCATCGGGACATCGATGATGTGGGGGCCGGTACGCGGTAATGCCGGCCCCTGGCCGTCATCATCTGGACATTCCAGCGTTCGTGAGGTTGCCGGCCAGCGGCCGGCACTACCGCGATGCGCGGCGGCGCTACACCCGTCGCGCGATCACCGTGGCCAACAGCGCAAGGCCGAAGGTGATGGCCAGGCACAGCAGGTAGCCGGTGTGCGGGGTGCTTTCCACGAACAACGCGAACAATGCGCCGGAGACCGCCAGCGCGGTGGTCACCGACAGGGCCTCGCTCAGCTGCAGTGCCGAGGTGTTGGCACCTTGCTCCCGCGGCGCCGACAACGACAGCGTCAACACCGACAGGCTGGCGTAGATCATGCCCATACCGAAGCCGGTCACGGCCCAGCCGAGCAGCGACACCGGCAGTGGCACTACGTTGAACAGCACGGCCAGCGTGGCGGCGATGCCGACCGTCATCATCATCGTGCCGGCGCGCAGCAGCTGCTGGCGTGACCAGCCACGCTGCTGGTGGCCCTGCAGCCACGAGCCGGCGAACCAGCCCAGCGCACCGAGGCTGAGCACTGCGCCGGCCCAGCTGGGCGAGAGCCCGCGTTCGCGCTGTAGCAGCAGGGGCAGATAGGCCTCGCAGGCGAAGAACGCCGCCGCAGCGATGCCGCGCAGTGCGATCACGCTGGGCAGGCCACGGCGCAGGATCAGGGTTCCGGCCGGCAGCAGCCGATGCACACAGAGCAACAGCGCCAGCATCGCCACACCGATGCAGAGCAGGGCAGGCAGGCCCTGTTGCTGACCGCCGAAGTACAGCAGCAACGCGGCCAGCGAGGCACCACTGGCCCAGCGCACCACGTTGCCACGCCCATCGTCGGCGGTGCTGGCGGGACTGGGCTGCATGCGTGCCAGCGCGGGGCGCAGCAGCAGTGCCGCCGGTATCGCCAGCAGTGGTACCGCCAGGAACACCCAGCGCCAGCCGAGATGCTGCACGATCAGCCCGCTCAACGCCGGGCCGACCATCGAAGGCACCACCCAACCGGCCGAGAACGCGGCGAACACCTTCGGTCGCAGGTGTTCGGGGTAGCTGCGGCCAACCATCACGTACAGCGAGACCGAAATCGCGCCCGCGCCCAGGCCCTGCATCAGGCGCCCGGCCACCAGCATGCCCATGCGCGTCGCAAAGCCGGCCAGCAGCAGGCCCAGCACGAAGCAGCCGAGGCCGTGCCAGAGTGGCCGCGCAGGGCCGTGGCGATCGGCCCAGCGACCGGCCAGGGTCATGCCGATCACACTGGTGGCCAGGGTGCCGCCAAAAGCCAGCGCGTACAGGCGCAGGCCATCGAGTGCTTCGGCCACGGTGGGCATCGCGGCCGCGACGGCCAGTGATTCGAAGGCGTGCAGCGCGACCAGCGCGACCATGCCGATGGTCGTGGCGCGGTAACGCGCGGACAGGATCGACGTTTCAGCCGGCAGGCCGGTGTCAGTGGGAGAGAGGGTCGGGGTCATACAGGTCAGATACGGGCCGCGCTTGTCAACTGGCGGCGAAGATAGCAGCATGCCACCTCAACTGTAGTTGAGGTCAAGCAATGGCATCCCAGGAACTCAGCGTTGGCGAGGTCTCCCAGCGCAGTGGCGTGGCCGTTTCCGCGCTGCATTTCTACGAGCGCAAGGGGCTGATCAGCAGTCTGCGCACCTCGGGCAACCAACGCCGTTACAGCCGCGACGTGCTGCGCCGGCTGGCGGTGATCCGCGTGGCGCAGCGGGTGGGCATGCCACTGGAAGCGGTCGGCCGCGCCTTCGAGAGCCTGCCTGAAGGCCGCGCGCCGACCAAGGCCGACTGGGCCAAGCTGTCCGCGCGCTGGCGCACCGAGCTGGAAGAGCGCATCCACATGCTGCAGCTGCTGCGCGATGAACTGACCGGCTGCATCGGCTGTGGCTGCCTGTCGCTGCAGCATTGCCGCCTGGCCAACCCCGGCGATGTGCTTGGCGAACGCGGCGACGGCCCGATGCGCTGGGAATGACCCGCGAAAAGGGGACGGAGGGGATTATGTCGTTTGTGCATTGACGACTTGATCCCCTCCGTCCCTTTTTTCTTACCAGACCGTGATCGTCTCGCCGCTCTGGATGCCTTCCACTGCACGCTTGAAGGCCAGCGCCGCGCGCTGCGCGCTCACCGCTTCAAAGCCCGGGAAGTAGGGTCCGTAGGCCGCCATCGATTCGATCAGCACGTTCGGGCTGACCACGTTGATGCGCAGGCCACGCGGCAGCAGTTCCAACGCGGCGGCACGCACGAAGCCTTCCAGCGCGGCATTCACCGAGGTGGCGTTGACGCCATCGCGGATCGGCTGTGCACTGACGATGCCGCTGGTCAGGGTGATCGAGCCGCCGGCGTTGAGATGGTGCTGCGCCGCCAGTGCCAGCCGCACCTGGCCCAGCAGCTTGTCCTGCAGGCCGAGGTTGAACTGCGCCGGCGTCATGTCCTGCAGCGGACCGAAGTGCAGCTTGCCGGCGGTGGAAATCACCGCATCAACCGGGCCGGTACGCGAGAACAGTTCGGCGACGCTGGCGTCGTCGGTCAGGTCCACGCGCAGTTCGCCACTGTTGCGGCCGGCGGCGAGAATCTGATGCTGTTGGCCGAGCTGGCGGGCGACTGCCTGGCCGAGGGTGCCGCTGGCACCAACGAGGAGGATCTTCATGGCCGTTCCTTGCGTGAGGGAGTGAACGCAGTCTGCGCCGTCACAGCGGGGTTAGGTAAGCGGCGTATGCTTTGCAGATTCCTAACTCCGGATTAGCAATGGATACCCTTCGCTGCATGCAGGCTTTCGTCGCGGTAGCCGAGTGCGGCAGCTTTGCAGGGGCCGCTGAACAGCTGCAGGTCTCGGCGGTGATGGTCGGCAAGTACATCCAGCAGCTGGAGGCGCACCTGGGCACCGGGTTGCTGCAACGGAACACCCGCCGCCAGCGCCTGACCGAAGCCGGCAGCGCCTACCTGGCCGGGTGCCGGCAGGTGCTGGAGCAGGTGCAGCAGGCCGAGGCCGACGTGGCTGGACTGCAGGTGCAACCGCGCGGGCTGCTGCGGGTCAGCGCACCCACCACCTGGGGCAGCTGCGTGCTGGCGCCACAGCTCGCCGGCCTGCTGCGCGCGCAGCCGCAGCTGAACGTCGAACTGGATCTGAGCAACCGCCGTGTGGATCTGATCGAGGACGGCTTCGACGTGGCGATCCGGGTCGGGCCGCTGCCGTCGCAGGAGGTGGTGGCGCGGCCGCTGCCACCGTATGCGATGAGCCTGTGCGCGGCGCCGTCCTACCTGCGCCGGCGCGGCACGCCGCGTACGCCCGCCGATCTGGAAGGGCATGACTGCCTGAGCCATCTGGCCTGGCGCGGTGGCCACGGCTGGCAGCTGGCCAACGGTGAACAGGTGGACTGGGAAGCGCGCCTGACCTGCAATGATGGTGTTGCACTGCGCGAAGCCGCCGTGGCCGGAGCCGGGCTGGTGCTGCAGCCGACCGCACTGCTGGCCGGGGAGATTGCAGCCGGGCGGTTGAAGCCGCTGCTGCGCGACTACCTGCCCGAACCGCGGCCGATGCACCTGATCTACCTGCCCGACCGCAGACCGCGCCCGCGGTTGCAGTGCTTCGTCGATTTCGTCATGACGACGTTGGGGCAATGAGCATCCACGCCATGCGT
Organism: Stenotrophomonas sp. YJH_SMC_19; assembly: GCF_059367915.1. NCBI lineage: Bacteria > Pseudomonadati > Pseudomonadota > Gammaproteobacteria > Lysobacterales > Lysobacteraceae > Stenotrophomonas > Stenotrophomonas sp. YJH_SMC_19. Next base: position 488,587 of record NZ_JCAFRI010000001.1, on the reverse strand, counting down.
GGATGATGGTGGGTGCCGACCGTTGGTCGGCACACATCGGGGGCAATCATTCACCGCAGACAGCAGAGCACCGTGCATTCCAGCGGCGACAGGTATCAATAGATCCACGCCATGCGTGGATGATGGTAGGTGCCGACCATTGGTCGGCACACATCGGGGTCAATCATTCACCGCAGACAGTTCCTGCCCACGCACCTGCGCAGCGCGCAGTGCCGTATCCACCAGAGCCTCGAAGCCACCGGCCTGGAAGCTCTCGATCGCGGCCTGGGTGGTGCCGTTGGGCGAGGTCACGCGGCGGCGCAGTTCCGCCGGGCTTTCACCAGCCTCATCCAGCATGCGCGAGGCACCCAGCAGGGTCTGCACCACCAGCGTGCGCGCGGCGTCGGCCGGCAGGCCCTGGGCAATACCCGCCGCTTCCATCGCTTCGGCCAGCAGGAACACATAGGCCGGGCCGCTGCCGGAAACGGCAGTCACTGAATCCATCAGCCCCTCGCTGTCGATCCACACCGTGCGCCCGGCACTGGCCAGCACCTGCTCGGCCCGCGCGTGCTGCTGCATGTCCACCGACGGTGTGGCGAACAGGCCGGTCACACCTGCGCCGAGCAGGGCAGGGGTGTTCGGCATCGCGCGCACCACTGCCAGGTCGCCCCCCAGCCAACGCTGCAGCTGCGCACTGGTGATGCCGGCGGCAATCGACACCACCAGCGGTCGGCTCGCCTGTGCCAGCGCCTGCAGAGACTGGCAGACTTCGCGCAGCACCTGCGGCTTCACCGCCAGCAGCCAGGTGCCACCCTGCGCGGCGGCATCGCTCGCGTTGTCATGCACCTGCACGCCGAAGTCGGCGGCCAGCGCCTGGCGCAGTTCGGCCACCGGTTCGGCGACGTGGATGTGCGCGGCCGGCACGCCCTGGCGGATCAGGCCGGCGATCAGGCTGCGCGCCATGTTGCCGCCGCCGATGAAGGTGATGGAATCAGCTGCCATGGAAATCTCCTTGAAAAATCAGGCCGGGCGCGGGCGCGCGCCGAACAGGGCGGTGCCGATGCGCACCAGGGTGGCGCCCTCGGCGATGGCTTCGGCGTAGTCGCTGCTCATGCCCATCGACAGCGTGTCGATCTGCGCGTGCTGGGCAGCCAGCGACTGGAAAAGTGTGCGCATGCGCACGAATGCATCCCGACGGCGCTCGGCTTCGGGCCATGGCGCGGGAATCGCCATCAGTCCGCGCAGGCGCAGGGTGGGTTCGGCGGCAATCGCTGCGGCCAGTGCATCCACTTCTTCCGGTGCACAGCCATGCTTGCTGGATTCGTCGTCGATGTTGACCTGGATCAGCACGTTCAGCGGGCCTCGCGCGGCCGGGCGATGGCGTGCCAGCGCGGTCACCAGCTTGGGGCGGTCCACGCTCTGCACCCAGTCGAAATGGCTGGCCACGGCCTCGGCCTTGTTCGACTGCAGGTGGCCGATCAGGTGCCATTCCAGCGCCAGGTGCTGCAGCGCCTGCATCTTGGCCAGTGCTTCCTGCACGTAGTTCTCGCCGAAGGCGTGCTGGCCCTGCGCGGCCAGCGCGGCCACGGCCTCGGCCGGCTGGGTCTTGGACACCGCCAGCAGGCGTGGGTCGGGCCTGCCAGCGGCCTCGGCGGCGGCATGCAGGTTGCTCAGGATCTGGGGCAGGGAAGTGGCCACGTAACGCGTTCCGTTGAATCAGGAGGCTATACTGCCGCCCGGGGAAAGATCCTTCCAGTCGAAGCCGTTATTGGGGAGTAGCCGCTCATGGATATCGCCGAACTGCTGGCGTTTTCCGTAAAGAACAAAGCGTCCGACCTGCACCTGTCCGCAGGCCTGCCGCCGATGATCCGCGTCGACGGCGACGTTCGCCGGATCAACATCCCAGCCCTGGACCACAAGCAGGTCCATGCGCTGGTGTACGACATCATGTCCGACAAGCAGCGCCGCGATTACGAGGAATTCCTCGAAGTGGACTTCTCCTTCGAGATTCCATCGCTGGCGCGCTTCCGAGTGAACGCGTTCAACCAGAACCGCGGTGCCGGTGCGGTGTTCCGTACCATTCCGTCCGAGGTGCTCACCCTCGAGGACCTGGCCTGCCCGCCGCTGTTCCGCGAAGTGATCCAGCAGCCGCAGGGCCTGATCCTGGTGACCGGCCCGACCGGTTCGGGCAAGTCGACCACGCTGGCGGCGATGATCGACTACATCAACAAGAACGAATACGGCCACATCCTCACCGTCGAGGATCCGATCGAATTCGTGCATACCTCGCAGAAGTGCCTGATCAACCAGCGCGAAGTGCACCGCGACACGCATGGCTTCAATGAAGCACTGCGCTCGGCGCTGCGTGAGGACCCGGACATCATCCTGGTGGGCGAACTTCGTGACCTGGAAACCATCCGCCTGGCACTGACCGCGGCGGAAACCGGCCACCTGGTGTTCGGCACCCTGCACACCAGCTCGGCGGCCAAGACCATCGACCGCATCATCGACGTGTTCCCGGCCGGCGAAAAGCCGATGGTGCGCTCGATGCTGTCCGAGTCGTTGCGCGCGGTCATTTCGCAGGCGCTGCTGAAGAAGGTTGGCGGCGGTCGTACCGCAGCGTGGGAAATCATGGTCGGCACCCCGGCCATCCGCAACCTGATCCGCGAGGACAAGGTGGCGCAGATGTACTCGGCCATCCAGACTGGCCAGCAGTACGGCATGATGACCCTGGACCAGCACCTGCAGGACCTGGTCAAGCGCAGCCTGATCACCCGAAACCAGGCCCGTGAGTACGCCAAGGACAAGCGCCTGTTCGAGTAAGGCGGGGCAGTAACGGGGCAGCGTGCGCCAGTGCGCTGCTGTTCCCGTGTTGTTTCCTCCACCGACCGTTACCTGGTAAACCGCTTTCCGGGAGCCTGCCGTGAACACCACCGCGACCACCATCGATTTCACTTCGTTCCTCAAGCTGATGGCGCACCAGCGCGCCTCGGACCTGTTCATCACGGCCGGCATGCCGCCGGCGATGAAGGTCAACGGCAAGATCTCGCCGATCACGCAGACCCCGCTCACGCCGCAGCAGAGCCGCGACCTGGTCCTCAACGTGATGACTCCGGCGCAGCGCGAGGAATTCGAGAAGACCCATGAATGCAACTTCGCCATCGGCCTGTCCGGTGTCGGCCGCTTCCGCGTCAGCTGCTTCTACCAGCGCAACCAGGTCGGCATGGTGCTGCGTCGCATCGAGACGCGCATTCCGACGGTGGAAGAACTGAGCCTGCCGCCGATCATCAAGACGCTGGCGATGACCAAGCGCGGCATCATCCTGTTCGTCGGCGCCACCGGCACCGGTAAATCGACGTCGCTGGCAGCGATGATCGGTTACCGCAACCAGAACTCGACCGGCCACATCATCACCATCGAAGATCCGATCGAATTCGTGCACAAGCACGAGGGCTGCATCATCACCCAGCGCGAAGTCGGCATCGATACCGACAGCTGGGAAGCCGCGCTGAAGAACACCCTGCGCCAGGCGCCGGACGTGATCATGATTGGTGAGGTGCGTACCCGCGAAGGCATGGACCACGCCATCGCGTTCGCCGAAACCGGCCACCTGGTGCTGTGCACCCTGCATGCCAACAACGCCAACCAGGCGATGGACCGCATCGTCAATTTCTTCCCGGAAGACCGCCGCAACCAGCTGCTGATGGACCTGTCGCTGAATCTCAAGGGCGTGGTCGCGCAGCAGCTGGTGCCGTCGCCCGATGGCCGCTCGCGCAAGGTGGCGATGGAGATCCTGCTGGGCACGCCGCTGGTGCAGGACTACATCCGCGACGGCGAGATCCACAAGCTGAAGGAAGTGATGAAGGACTCGGTCCAGCTGGGCATGAAGACCTTCGACCAGAGCCTGTTCGAGCTGTACCAGGCCGGCGAGATCAGCTACGAGGACGCGCTGCGTTACGCCGATTCGCAGAACGAAGTGCGCCTGCGCATCAAGCTCAGCCAGGGCGGCGACGCACGCACGCTGTCACAGGGCCTGGATGGCGTGGAGATCTCCGAGATCCGGTGACCTGCGACTCTGTAGAGTCGACTGTCAGTCGACTCTCGCGCGCAGCGCGGGATTTTCCCGGCCGGTGAAAGAGCAGTCGACTAACAGTCGACTCTACCGGGCGCGTTGGCGATTGATGAATTCCAGTCATGACCAACTGCAATGCTGCCCATTCAATCGGCGGCCCCTGCAGGCGTATCGTCAGCGTTCCCCCTCTGGAGCACCACGATGCAGACACGTGAACTCGGCCGCAGCGGCCTGAAGGTTTCCGCCTTGGGCCTGGGTTGCATGGGCCTGACCCATGCCTATGGCCAGCCGGTCGAGCGCAGCCAGGGCATCGCCCTGCTGCACGCTGCCGTTGAACGCGGCGTGACCTTCTTCGACACCGCCGAAGTGTACGGCCCGTACACCAATGAAGACTTGCTCGGCGAGGCTCTGGCGCCTTACCGCGACAAGCTGGTGATCGCCACCAAGTTCGGCTTCAGGGATGCGCGCACCGATACCGGCCTGGACAGCCGCCCCGAGAACATCCGCGCCGTGGCCGAAGCCAGTCTCAAACGCCTGCGCACCGACCATATCGACCTGTTCTACCAGCACCGTGTCGACCCGAACGTGCCGATCGAGGACGTGGCCGGCACCGTGCGCGACCTGATCGCCGAGGGCAAGGTCGGCCACTTCGGCCTGTCCGAGGCCAGCGCCACCACCGTGCGCCGTGCGCACGCGGTGCAGCCGGTGGCTGCCGTGCAGAGCGAGTATTCGCTGTGGTGGCGTGAACCGGAGCGCGAACTGCTGCCGGCCCTGCAGGAACTGGGCATCGGCTTCGTGCCGTTCAGTCCGCTCGGCCGTGGCTTCCTGACCGGTGCGATCAACGCCGACACCACCTTCGACGCCAACGATTTCCGCAACAGCGTGCCGCGCTTCGAAGTGGAAGCCCGCCGCGCCAACCAGGCGCTGGTGGATCGCATCAGTACGATTGCTGCAGCACGCGGCGCGACCCCGGCGCAGGTGGCGCTGGCCTGGCTGCTGGCGCAGGCGCCGTGGATCGTGCCGATTCCGGGCACCACCAAGATCCACCGCCTGGAAGAGAACCTGGGCGCGGCTGACCTGCAGCTGGCGCCGGAGGAGCTGCAGCGCATCGCGCAGGCGCTGGATGAAGTGTCGATCGTCGGTGAGCGCTACAACGCACAGCGTGCGGCCCAGGCCAAGGGCTGATCACCGGGTGCGGACCGAGGTGGGTGCGGACCGTTGGTCCGCACACCTCATCCAGCCATCGGCCCGCGCAGCGCATCCAGCACCGTGCGCATCGCCACCGTGACGTGGCGGCGCGACGGGTAGTACGCGTAGTAGCCATCGAAGTGCGGGCACCAGTCGTCCAGCACCGACTGCAGGCGGCCGTCGTCCAGCATCGGCTGCACCTGGTCTTCCGGCAGCCAGGCCAATCCGCTGCCGGCCAGCGCAGCGGCGCGGGTCATGCCCATGGTGTTGAAGGTCCACTGGCCGCTCACGCGCACGCTCAGTTCGTTGCCGTCCTGGCCGAAATCCCACGGCATCAGCCCGCCATGCGTGGGCAGGCGCAGGGTCACGCAGTTGTGGTCTGCCAGCTCGTCCGGATGGCGTGGGACCACGTGCTGGCGGAAGTAGCCGGGTGCACCGACCACGCGCATGCGCAGCGGCGGGCTGATCGGCACGGCGACCATGTCGCGGGCCAGGCGTTCGCCGAGGCGGATGCCGATGTCGTAGCGCTCGGCCACGATGTCGGCCAGCCCGTAGTCGGCGGCCAGTTCCACCTTGAGGTCCGGATACTGCTGCAGCAGCGGCGCCAGCCGTGGCCACGCGATGTACTCGGCGGCATGGCCGGTGGCATTGATGCGGATGGTGCCGGCCGGGCGTTCACGGTATTCGGCCAGCGCGGCCAGTCCGTCCTCGATCTCGGCCAGGCGCGGGCCCAGGGTGTCGAGCAGGCGGGCACCGGCTTCGGTGGTGGACACGCTGCGGGTGGTGCGGGTCAGCAGGCGCACGCCCAGGCGCTGTTCCAGGCCGCGCATGGCATGGCTGAGCGCGGACTGGGACACGCCCAGCTGGGCGGCGGCCTTGGTGAAGCTGCCCTCGCGGGCAACGTGGACGAAGGCCTGCAGGTCGTTGAGGTTTTCGCGGGGCATGACGGGATGATACGGCTCCCGGATTGAACGGACCTGTCGATTTCCGGCTCCCCTGTTCGTCGTACCGGTACATCCAACGCAAGGAGCTTCCGCATGAGCACTGAAAAGCCCAAGGGCCCGGCTTCGTACTTCCCCTCCATCGAGAAGACCTACGGGCAGCCGGTGGCGCACTGGTTCGGGCTGCTGGCCGGGAAGAAGGGCCTGAAACACATGGAACTGGTCAGCTTCCTGAAAAGTGAGCATGGGCTGGGCCATGGCCATGCCAATGCGCTGGTGGCGCACCATCTGGCCGGCAAGGGCTGAGCAGCGGCGGGCCGGAGATCGGGCGGGGCGCATTCAGCTGAACGATTTCATCTGCAACTGTCATGCAGATCGTGTCTAATACCGCTCCCCACCTGCTGTTCCCCACCCGTATGTCCCTTCCCTCCCATGGCCCCGCGCCGTGCGACGACGCTGACGGCCATCTGGTCACCGCCGGTCCGCTGACCCCGCCGCCCGACAGCGCCGGCACCACCGCCGACGAAAAAGCGCTGCGCCACTCGATCGCCGAGGACGTGCAAGGCATGGTGCTGGCCACGATGGTGGCTTCGCTGGGCCTGGCCATCTTCGCCAAGGGCGGGCTGATGATCGGCGGCATGGCGGGCATGGCGTTCCTGCTGCACTACGCGATGGGCTGGAACTTCGGCCTGGTGTTCGTGCTGGTCAACCTGCCGTTCTACTGGGTGGCGCTGCGGCGCATGGGCTGGGAATTCACCCTGAAGACCTTCGCCGCGGTCACCGCCTGTGGCGTGCTGACCGACCTGCTGCCGCGCTGGATCGACTTCTCGCACATCAACCCGCTGTATTCGGCGATCGTCGGCGGTGCGTTGTCCGGCCTGGGCATCCTGTTCTTCATCCGCCATCGTGCCAGTCTCGGCGGCATCGGCATCCTGGCGGTGTACCTGCAGCGCACCCGTGGCTGGAGCGCGGGCAAGGTGCAGATGTCCTACGACGCCTGCCTGATGGTGGCCGCGTTCTTCGTGTTGTCGCCGTCGAAGGTGCTGTACTCGGCCATCGGCGCGGTGGTGCTCAGCCTGGTGCTGATGTTCAACCACCGCCCCGGCCGCTACATGGGCGTTTGACCGTTCAACGGGGTTGCCGGCCAGCGGCCGGCACTACCGGAACCCACGCGTGGCAAGGCCGGGCTATGCCCGGCAGATATCCATCAGCGGGCGGCGGCCCTCAGCCACGGCGGCGACAGCGTCAGCAGTCGCGCATGCACCGGGCAGTCCTCGGCATGCGCACCGGGCAGGTAGCCCAGGCTCATCAGGAACTCGCCGGTGATCTCGCCGCCGGTGAAGCGGAAGGTCTTCTTGAACAGCTTCACCCAGTCGGCCTTGCTGCGCGGGTGGTGCGCGTCCAGCCACGCCGCGAAGCTGCCATGGCTGGCCCGCAGCTGCTGGATCACCTGCGCGTTGTGGATGGCCGCCAGCACCTTCAGCCGGTTGCGGATGATGCCTGCGTCCGACAGCAGGCGCTCGATGTCCTGCTCGGCGTACGCCGCCACGCAGTCCACATCGAAGCCGTCATAGGCCGTGCGGAAGCCCTCGCGCTTCTTCAGGATCGTTTCCCAGCTCAGGCCGGCCTGGTTGATCTCCAGCACCAGCCGTTCGAACAGCTCGCGCTCGTCACGCTGCGGGAAGCCGTACTCGTTGGCGTGGTAGTAGTCGTGCACCGGATGGCCCGGGGCGATGAGGCAGTAGCCGCTCATGGGGAAGGCTCGTTGGATTCGGGTTCGGATTCGGATTCGGGATCGATGGCCAGCGCAGGGTGCCCGCCGATGGACAGCATCGGCCAGCGCGGTGGCACGAGCGTGAGTTTGCCGTCACGCAGGGCCTGGTTGATCGCCTCGGCCTGGCCGCTGACGGTGCCGAACAGCGAACCGGCCCGGCGCCAGTGGGCATCCCTGCCACGTGCGTACAGCACGCAGTCCGGCCCACGGTGGGTGTACAGCTCGCACAGCAGCACTTCGCCAGTGCCATCGCCGTCCAGGTCGCGATGCACGATCAGGCAGTCGCGCTCGCTCTGGGCGCAGGATTCGCCATCGATCGCGCGCGTGGCCAGTGCCTGCCACCAATCGTCCGGTGGTGAGCTGGATCCCTTGGCCAGCTTCAGCGCGCGCTGCAGGGCCACGACGTCCTGCGGCCCCTTGTCGAGGCGGTGGCCGTCATCCCAGCGTGAGGTACGTGCCAGCGCAGCCGCAATCACCTGCGGCGCGTTGGCATCGGCGGTGATGGCTGGATCACGCTGCAGCTCGCGCAGCGCCCGCACGCCGCGGTGGCCAAGATCGAAACGCAGCACGTTGACGTCACTGCTGGTGATCGCGGGCGGGTCCGCACGCAGGCGCGCCAGCTGGCTGGACAGGGTCAGCCGCACCGGGTCCAGCAGCGGCGAGTTGCCCAGCAATGCCAGTGCCAGCACCGCCCAGCACATCCAGCGGTTGACCGGCTCCAGCATCTGCAACCAGCGGCGCTGCCGGCGCAGCACCGCCAGCGCGTAGCCCACGGCATAGCCGGCCACGGCCACTGCGACGAGTACCGCCCAGAACCGGTCCACGGTCCAGCCGTACTGCACCACGCGCAGCCCCAGTGCGTACAGCGCCAGTGCGGCGTAGACCGGCAGTGCCAGCAGGCTGGCTTCAACCAGCCGGCGCAGCAGCAGCGGGTAGGGGGCGCTGTCTTCCCCCTGCTGGTAGACCGCATTGGTGAACGTCACCAGCAGCAGCGACAGCACCAGCAGCAGGCCGGCGGCCGAGCGGGTCTTCCACAGCGGTTCCAGCCCGGTAAGCGGCAGGCTCAGCACGAACAATACGGCGATGAACGAGAGCAGTGGCAACAGCCCACGGCAGATCGCGAACAGCACCTGGCGGGTGATCTGGATGGCGCGGTGCTGGGTGCGCCCGATCAGTACGCCGAACCCGGCCAGGCTGCCGGTGGCCAGTGCGATGAACGCGTCCTGCCGGAACAGGTCGCGGAAGACTGTCACGTCGAGCAGCTGGAACAGCGCCGACCACAGCCACAACAGCAGCCAGGTCAGCCCGGTGAACAGTGCCGCCAGGGCCAGGGTCAAACCATTCTGCCAGGCGCGCTCGAACAGCTCGGGGTAACTGGCACGCCAGTGCCCGTGCTGCAGCTGGAACTGCCACCAGGGCAGGACCACGAACACCGCAACGGCCATGCCCAGGGTCAACGGAAGCTGCAACGCGCCCGATTCCAGTGCGGTCTCGCCATTGAGGTTCCAGCCGATCCAGGCGGCCAGCGCCAGCACCACCGTCGAGCCGAGCACGGCCTGCAGCCACAGGCGGCGCTGGCCCAGCTCCACCAGGCTCAGCGCCACCGCGCTGGGAATGGCCAGCACCCAGGCGTACCAGCAGTAGCGCCAGCCGATATCGCGGAACGGCCACGCGTCGGACAGTTCCTGCGCGGCATACAGCATCAGGCCCTGCAGCAGGGCAAGCAGGACGATGGCGCTGCGTGCCGGCAGGGTCAGGGGCGTTGAAGACTGCATCGATGACCTTCCATGGCAAAGCACCATCCTAGCCCATCGCTGTTCGACGCCATCGCGCGACCATCCCGCCCCCAGCAGGTAGAATAGGGCCATGCCTGTAACGCCGACCTCCCTTGCCGATCACCTGCTCGTCGCGCTGCCGTCGCTGCTCGACGCGACCTTCGCCCGCAGCGTCGCGCTGATCTGCCAGCACGACGAGAACGGGGCGATGGGCGTGCTGGTCAACCAGCCTTCCGAGTACACGCTGGGTGAAGTGCTTGCACAGATGGACATCACCACCGGTGATGGCGACCTGCAGGCGCGCATGGTGCTCAACGGCGGCCCGGTGCATCCCGAGCGCGGCTTCGTCATCCATGACGACGCGCGGGCGTGGGATTCCAGCCTGACCGTGGGCGACGGCCTGTACCTGACCACCTCGCGCGACATCCTCGAAGCGATGGCGCGCGGCGAAGGCCCGGCCAATGCCGTGGTCACCCTCGGCTGTGCCGGTTGGGGCGCAGGGCAGCTGGAAAGCGAGCTGTCCGAGAACAGCTGGCTGACCGTGCCGGCCGATGCCGAGCTGGTGTTCCAGCTGCCGCTGGAGCAGCGCTGGCAGGGTGCGGCCTCGCGCATCGGCGTGGACCTGTTCCGGCTGACCGACTACAGCGGCCATGTCTGAGCCCATCACGCCCGCGCCGGATTCTGCTGCCCCGGCGATCCGTCGTGATGGCACCGTTCTGGGTTTCGATGTCGGCTCGCGACGGATCGGCGTGGCCATCGGCAGTGCCTTCGCCGCGCATGCGCGCGCGGTGGCCGTGGTCGATGTGCACGGCAACGGCCCGGACTGGACCGCGATCGAACGCCTGCTCAAGGAATGGAAGCCCGACGGCCTGGTGGTCGGCGACCCGCTGACCCTGGACGGCCAGGACCAGCCCAACCGCAAGCGCGCGCAGGGCTTCGCCCGCCAGCTGCGGGAGCGCTTCAAGCTGCCGGTGGTGATGATCGACGAGCGTTCCAGCTCGGTCGAGGCCGCACGCCGCTTCGCCGTCGAGCGCGCCGAAGGGCGCAAGCGCCGCCGTGATGCGGCTGCCCTCGATGCCGTCGCCGCAGCGGTGATCATTGATCGCTGGCTGTCGTCGCCGGACGACGCCACCCCCATTCCCTGACTGCCCGACACCGCCATGACCGCCCAGCAAATCGATGCCTCCGGACGCCTGCGCCACCTGCTGACCCTGGAGGGCCTGCCGCGCGAAACGCTGCTTCAGCTGCTCGACCGCGCAGGGCAGATCCGCGATGCCGCAGTGGGCCGCGTCGGCAACAAGCGCCAGGTGCTGGCCGGTTCGGCGGTGTGCACGCTGTTCTTCGAACCGTCCACGCGCACCCGCAGTTCGTTCCAGCTGGCCGCGCAGCGGCTGGGGGCGGACGTGCTGAATTTCGACGCCTCCACCTCCTCTACCCGCAAGGGTGAGACCGCCTGCGACACGCTTCGCAACCTGGAAGCGATGGGCGTGCGCGGCTTCGTGGTGCGCCACCCCGATGACGGCGCCGTGGCCGCACTGGCCGATGCGGCAGGCGAGGGCACCGCGCTGATCAATGCCGGTGACGGCCGCAGTTCGCACCCGACCCAGGGCCTGCTGGACATGCTGACCCTGCGCCAGGCCAAGGGCCCGGATTTCTCGAAGCTGAAAGTCGTGATCGTCGGCGACGTAAAGCACTCGCGCGTGGCCCGTACCGACCTGCATGCGCTGCGCACGCTGGGCGTGGGCGAGATCCGCGTGTGTGGCCCGCAGTCGCTGCTGCCGGACGACGAGACCCTGAAGGGCTGCGTGGTCGGCGATGATTTCGACGCGATGCTGGAAGGCGTCGATGCGCTGATGATGCTGCGCCTGCAGCGCGAGCGCATGGAAGAAGGCCTGGTGCCGTCGCTGGAGCAGTACCACGCGCAGTACGGCCTGACCAACGAACGCCTGGCGCGCGCGGGCAAGGATGCCGCGGTGCTGCACCCGGGCCCGATCAACCGCGGCGTGGAAGTGACCGACGAGGTGGCCGACGGCCCGCAATCGTGGGTGCTGCGCCAGGTCGCCAACGGCGTCGCCGTGCGCATGGCCGTGCTGGAAACCCTGCTGGGCTGACCTGCCCTGGTGGGTGCCGACCGTTGGTCGGCACGGCTGATCTGTCCTCATCCGATCCGGTGGGTGCCGACCGTTGGTCGGCACGGTTGATCTGTCCTCATCCGATCCGGTGGGTGCCGACCGTTGGTCGGCATGGTTGATCTGTCCTTATCCGATCCGGTGGGTGCCGACCGTTGGTCGGCATGGAACCGTCAGTGCGGTGAAGTGCGGGCCTAGCCATTGAATGGTTCCGGGCCTACCTGTACTGACGTGATTGCCCGATAGAACCGGAGTAGCGGCAGGCGCACGCTTGGGCCCATGAGCCGCGCACGCCTACGCCTTGGCCGCCATTCCCGGATCGGACAATCCTACATCCTGACCACCGTCATCCAGGAGCGTCGACGCTACTTCGATGATGCCACTGCGGCACAGGAGGTGATGGATGTGTTCCGTCGCATTGATGCTGAGGGCCTGACGCACTCACTTGCCTATGTGGTCATGCCGGACCACATCCATTGGCTTGTGGAGATCCGTGCGTTCTCGCTGGACTACATCATGCAACGCTTCAAATCGAGCAGTGCATTGCGGATCAACCGCATGCTGGGTAGGACAGGACCATTCTGGCAATCGAGCTATCACGATCACGCCATTCGTTCTGAAGAATCACTGTTTCGCCATGCGATGTACATCGTCGCCAACCCGGTCAGGGCGAACTTGGCGAGCTGCGTGGGAGAGTATCCGTATGCCTGGTGCCGATGGGAGATCGATGAGAGGTACCAGGCAATGGATTACCCCGAAGCGGAGAGGTAGTGCCGACCAACGGTCGGCACCCACCCATACCCAAGCCGACCAACGGTAGGCATCCACCAACAGGTGTTTCCCAGCAGAAGCTGCGGTTCAGCGCTTCTGCGCGAACAGCCATTCCCACATTGCCGGGTCGGCGTAGGTGGCGTCCCAGGCATTGTGGTTGCCTTCCGGGTATTCGGTGTAGCGCACGTCGCGTGCGGCGGCGCGCTGGAATGCGGCATGCAGTCTGCGGTCGTCGTCCGGCGGCACCACGTCATCCAGTGCGCCGTGGAAGATCCAGATCGGCGTGTGCTGCAGGCGCTGGGCAATCACCGCGTACGGGTCCGCTTCGTGCGCGACCTGCTCGACGAACAGGGTCGGGCGTACCGCACGCGGGGCGAGCACCGCGCCGCAAACGGGGACGATCGCGGCAAAGCGGCGTGGGTCATCCAATGCGATGTTCCAGCTGCCATAGCCGCCCATCGACATGCCGGTCAGGTATTGCCGCGCCGGGTCGGCGCCGAATTCGGCGATCGTCGCGTCCAGCGCGGCCACTGCCGCACGGTTGTTGCGGCCGCTCCATTCCTCGTGGCCCGGCACCTGTGGGAACACCACCAGGGCGGGGAAATCGGGATGCGCACGCAGGTAAGGCCCCAGTCCGGCGTGGGTCTGCTTGACGCCATCGGCGCCGCGCTCGCCCGAGCCGTGCAGGAACAGGACGACCGGAAGGTGGGTGGGAGCGGCGGCCTGCACGCCGGCCGGAATGAACACCTGGTAGTAAGCCGTTTGCCCGTCCACCTTCACCGCACGTGCTTCGAAGCGGCCACGCGCGTTGTCCGGCAGCGAAGTGCAACCGCTCATCATCAGAAGGGCCAGCAGTGACAGCCAGCGCGACAGCAAACGGACCATGGGATTTTCCGAAGCGGCGAGATCGCCTGCATCGTAGTCCGCCGACGTCGGCCCGGCATCGTGCGCCGCGTCACTGCGGGCGCGGGAAGCTGGCGATGATCTCCAACTGCTCCTGTGCCTCGGCATTGCCCTCGGCGGCGGCGGCCTGCACCTGCGCAATGTCCGGGTGCAGGACCACCAGCAGTGGGTTCTCGCAGACCGGGCAGTCGTACTCGGTGGCGTCCTCGTCCAGCTCCATCTCCATGGCACGCGAGCTGCCCTTCCATTCGCAGGCCGGGCAGGTGTGCTGGTGGTCGCGCCAGCCGGGCTGGAAGTAGTTTTCGATTGTCGTTGCCATGGGGGATCCAGTTGGGATCGGGTCAGAGCGCCGCGCAGCGGGGATCCGACCCTCGAGACGGTCAGTGCAGCAGCACCAGGGTGGCCAGGCCGAGGAAGGTGAAGAAGCCCATCGAATCGGTCACGGCGGTCAGGAAGATGCCGCTGGCCAGCGCCGGGTCGAAGCCGAAGCGTTTCAGCGTCAACGGCACCAGCACGCCGGCCAACGCAGCAAACAACAGGTTGCAGGTCAACGCGATGGCGATCACTGCCGACAACCCGGGCGAGTGGAACCAGGCGAGCACGATCAGGCCCAGCACCGAACCCAGCATCACGCCGTTCAACAGCGCGACCCGTACTTCCTTCCACAGCAGGGTGCGGGCGTTGGAGGCGCCCACCTGGCCCAGCGCCAGGCCGCGCACCATCAGTGCCAGCACCTGGGTACCGGCGTTGCCGCCGAGGCCGGCGACGATCGGCATCAGCACCGCCAGCGCCACCAGTTTGTCGATGGTGCCTTCGAAGTGGCCGACCACGCTGGAGGCCAGAAAGGCCGTGCACAGGTTCACCGACAGCCACATCAGGCGGCGGCGCATCGCGCGCCAGACCGGGCTGAACAGATCTTCGTCCTCGTCCAGACCGGCGGCGCCCAGCGCCTGGTGCTCGGCCTGGCCGCGGATGATGTCGACCACGTCATCGATGGTGATGCGACCAATCAGGATGTTGTTGTCATCCACCACTGGCGCGGAGATCCAGTCATGGTCGGAGAACTGGCGGGCGACTTCCTGGTCACTCTCGCCGACGTCGATGGCTGGCTGCTCGTCGTCGATCAGGCGATTGATCGGGGTGGTGTCCTCGTGGGTCACCAGTGCCGCCAGCGACACGCGGCCTAGGTACTGATGGCGGCGGCTGACCACGAACAGGTGGTCGGTGTGGTCGGGCAGTTCACCGCGCAGGCGCAGGTAGCGCAGCACGACGTCGACATTGACGTCGGCGCGCACGGTCACAACGTCCGGATTCATCAGGCGACCGGCGCTGTCCTCGGGATAGGACAGGACCTGTTCCAGGCGCTCGCGGTTCTCGCGGTCCATCGACTTGAGGACTTCGTCGATGACCGTGTCCGGCAGGTCTTCGACCAGGTCGGCCAGATCGTCGATGTCCAGGTCTTCGACCGCGGCGATGATCTCGTCCGGGTCCATGTCCGCGAGCAGGCTTTCGCGCACGTCGTCGCCGACGTGGACCAGCACCTCGCCGTCGTCTTCCGGATCAACCAGTCCCCACACCACCTCGCGCTTGCCCGGCGGCAACGATTCGAGCAGGTTGCCGATCTCGGCCGGGGCCAGGGTGTTGACCAGGCGACGCACCGGGCCCAGCCGGCCGCTGTCCAGTGCATCGGACAGCATCCGCAGTTGGCGCGCAGTCTTGTCGTGGCGTACAGCTTCAGCCATCGCAGCTCCCGCGGGGATAAGAAAAGCCGCGATCCCGGCAAGGATGCGGCAACAGGGGTGTTCAGCGCGTCATTATCGCAAGGCGATGTTTCAACGCATAGCCGCCGGGTGGCGGGAGTGCCGGCCGCTGGCCGGCAACGTATTGGCCTTCAACGAGACGGGGTCAGATCCCTTTTCCCGCGGAAAAGGATCTGACCCCAGGCGTGCATGCCCGGCGAGCGGGGGGTATCAGGCCGTTTCGGCCACCAGCGCCAGCCAGCACTCGATCGCGCGGCGGTCGCGCGCGGCCAGCAGCTTCGGTGCGCGCGCGCGCAGCATGGCCAGGTCGGCCTCGCGGACCGCGCGGCGTACTTCCAGCAGCGTGCCCGGGTGCAGGCTGAACTCGGTCAGGCCCAGTGCCAGCAGCAGTGGGGTCATCCGCGCATCGCCGGCCATCTCGCCACAGACCGCCACCGGGATGCGGTGGCGCGCGCCGGTCTCGATCACCATCTGCAGCAGCCGCAGCACCGCCGGGTGCAACGGCGAATACAGCTCGCCCAGTGCTTCATTGTTGCGGTCGGCCGCCAGCAGGTACTGCACCAGGTCGTTGGTGCCGATCGACAGGAAATCGACCAGGTCGATGAAGCTCTCCAGCGCCAGCGCCGCAGCAGGGACTTCGATCATCGCGCCCAGTGGCACGTGGTCGGACACCATGTGGCCTTCGCCGCGCAGCTGTTCGGTCAGCTTGAGCATGCGGCGGCGCACTGCCAGCAGTTCCTCCCGGGTGCTGACCATCGGCACCAGCACCCGCAGCTTGCCGTAGGCCGAGGCGCGCAGGATCGCGCGCAGCTGGGTGTCGGCTACCTTCGGCCGTGCCAGCGACAGGCGTACGCCGCGAAGGCCGAGCGCCGGGTTTTCTTCGTTGCTCAGGGTCAGGCCGGTGCGGTCGGCCTTGTCCGCGCCCAGATCGAGGGTGCGGATGGTCACCGGTCGCCCGCTCATGCCCAGTGCCGCATCGCGGTAGGTCTGGAACTGTTCTTCTTCATCCGGCAGCTCGTTGCGCTGCAGGAACAGGAATTCGGTGCGGTACAGGCCCAGGCCGTGGGCGCCCAGCGCATGCGCCTGGGTCACGTCCTCCAGCGACTCGGCATTGGCCAGCAGGGCAATGTCGACCTGGTCGCGGGTGCGGCTGGGCTTGCTGCGCAGGCGGCCGAGCTCGCGCTGTTCGCGCGCGTGTTCCTTCAGTCGTGCGCGGTAGTCGCGCAGATTGTCGGCCTGTGGATTGGCGGTGATGCTGCCGTCGGCGCCGTCGATGATCAGCACGTCGCCATCGGCGATGCGGCTGAGCAGCTGCGGCACGTTGACGATCAAGGGCAGGTGCAGGCTGCGCGCAAGGATCGCGCTGTGCGAGAGCGCGCTGCCGGCGGCGGTGACGATGCCGACCACGCCTTGCGCCTGCAGCTGTGCCAGTTCGGAGGGCGCGATGTTGTCGCAGACCAGGATCTCGCCGGCCAGGCCTTTCACCGCTGGCGGGCGTTCGGGCTGCAGGAAGGCATGGATGCGGCCGATCACATGGTCGAGGTCGTCCATGCGGCTCTTCAGGTAAGCATCGTCCATGCCGTCGAAGACCTTGGCCAGGCGGTCGCGCTGCAGGCGCAACGCATAGCCGGCGCTGTACGGTCCGCTGCGGATCAGTTCGTCCAGCCCATACAGCAGCTCGGGATCGTCCAGCAGCAGCGCATGCAGGTCGAGGAACTCACCCACTTCCTGGTTCAGCGCTCCATGCAGGCGCTGGCGCAGCTCGTGCATCTCCGAGCGCGCGGCGTCCACCGCGCGATGCAGGCACGCCAGCTCGGCCTCGACCTGGTGGGCGGCAACGCGCTGCTCGGCCACTTCCAGTGCATGCGGCAGGCGCACGCGGGCGCGGCCCATTGCCGTGCCGCGGGCGGCACCATGCCCGGCCAGCAGCAGTACCGGCCGCTGGCCGGAAGGGGGTTGGCCGGCGCGTGCGCGTGGCACGCTCAGCTGTCCTCGTCGAAACGGCGTTCGAACAGGCCGACCACCGCCTCCATCGCGGCGGCTTCGTCCTCGCCGTTGATCCGCACGGTGACCGGGGTGCCCTGGCCGGCGGCCAGCAGCATCACGCCCATGATGCTCTTGGCGTTGATCTCACGGCCTTTGGCGGCCATGGTCACGTTGCAGCGGAACGGCGCCAGGGTCTGCACCAGCTTGGCGGTGGCCCGGGCATGCAGGCCCAGGCGGTTGCTCACGGTGAGTTCTCGTTCAAGCATCGTCGACTATCACTCCATTACGGGTACCCGCCGCGGCTGTGGCGGGCAGTTGATCCAGTCCCTGTTCCGGATAATTCATCACCCGCAGCAACATCGGCAGGCTCAGCGCCGACACCCGGCGAACCGGGGTCCCCAGCCGGGCCAGCTGCCCGGCAAGGTTGGCAGGGCTGGCGCCGTACAGGTCGGTCAGGATCAGCACACCATCACCCCCGTCAACCCGCCGCAGGGCGGCCGAGGCGAGCGGGAGCAGGGCGTCCAGGTCTGCGTCGAACGGTACTTCGAAAGCTTCGGTTTTCAGCGGCAACTGCCGCAGGAGCCGGGTCGCCACGTCAAGCAGGGCGGTCCCGACCCCGGGATGTGTTACGAGGAGAATGCCACAGGTCATTACTGCACGTTAACAGGTCAAGGTGAATTGGCGATAGCAGCAGGAGAGGGGCACTGTGTCCCGTATTCAGCGTTGCTCCCAGGGGAGGCCTTTTCCGTTGAGAGAGAGATCCGACCCCATCCGTTTTTTCGATGCCTGACAGCGATTCATCCACGCAGGCGTGGATCCATCGTGTCGACCAGGGTCGACTCCCACCCGCAGCAGAAATCTGTCAGAGGTGGGGCGGTGTGGGTCTGCAGGACCGTTGGCGCCATGGATGGCGCCATCGAGCCCCCAGGGGTGAGGGCGCTTTGCTTGCGAAGCACTGCTTCGCAAGCGCCCGAACGCCCAGCCGCCAGCGGCTGGGCCGGACCGCGGAGCGGGGTTCACGGCGTGTCCTGCAGACCCACACCGCCCCGCCATCCCACGGAATGCCGCTTCTGCTGTTGCTGTTGCTGTTGCCGGCCAGCGGCCGGCACTACCGGCGGGTGCCGGGCGCAGCCCGGCCGACCCCCCTCAATCCTGTTCGCGGTGGTACGTCGCCACGTCTTCCCAGCCCATCTCGCGGGCATGCCGGGCCAGACGCTCGGCCAGGAACACCGACCGGTGCTTGCCGCCGGTGCAGCCGAACGCCACGGTCACATAGCTGCGGGTGCCATCGCTCAGCTTCGGCAGCCAGGTATCGAGGAAGTCCATCAGCTGGGCCAGGTAGCGCTGCACGTCCGGCTGCGCTTCCAGGTAGTCGCGTACACCCGGTTCGCGACCGCTGAGCGCGCGCAGGTCCGGGTCCCAGTGCGGATTGGGCAGCACCCGCGCATCGAACACGAAGTCCGCCTCGGCCGGCACGCCGCGCTTGTAGGCGAACGATTCGAACAGCAGCGACAGGCCGGTGGCATGGTCCATCGTGAACTCGGTGATGATCCGCCGCCGCAGCTGATGCACGTTGAGGCTGCTGGTGTCGATCACCGCATCGGCCTCGCGGCGCAGCGGTGCGGTCAACTCGCGTTCGCGGGCGATGGCTTCAGGCAGCGACAGGCCCAGCTGGCTCAGCGGATGGCGGCGGCGGGTGTCGGCGTAGCGCTTGAGCAGCGTCTCGTCGCTGGCTTCGAAGAACAGCACCTTCACGTCCACGCCGGCGTCGGCCGCCAGCTGCCGCCAGTCGCCCAGCTGGCTCAGGTCGGCCTGGCCGCGAACGTCGATGCCTACGGCCAGACGCCGTGGTGCGCTGCCGTCGTGGTTGGCCAGCAGGCTGCGCACGAAGTCGGGCAGCAGATTGATCGGCAGGTTGTCCGAGCAGTAGTAATCCTGGTCCTCGAAGGTCTTCAGGGCGACGGATTTACCCGAGCCGGACAGGCCACTGACGATGATCAGGGTCGGGGCGGAGGGGGTGACGGTGCTCATGGACAGGCTCTTCGAAGGGCAGGGAAATCAGGGTGTTCGCCGTTCCAGCAGGTTGCTGTGACGGGCAATGAACATGGCTGCCGGGTCGATGCCCTTGGTGCGCAGGATGTGCAGGCGGGTGGCCGCCTCGGTCAGCACGGCCAGGTTGCGGCCGGGCATCACCGGCAGGGTGATCAGCGGTACGTCCAGGTCCAGCACATGGCGGGTGCCCGAATCGCCGGTCAGGCGCTCGTAGCCATGCGGGGTGGGTTCGGTCATCGGCTTGGTCAAGTGGACGATCAGCCGAAGGTACTTGTTCTTCTTTACAGCCGTGTCGCCGAACATCTCGCGCACGTTCAACACGCCCAGGCCGCGCACCTCCAGCAGGTCCTGCAGCAGCTCCGGGCAGGTGCCATCGAGTACATCGGGCGCGATCTGGGTGAATTCGGGGGCATCGTCGGCCACCAGGCGATGGCCACGGCTGAGCAGTTCCAGCGCCAGTTCGCTCTTGCCGGATCCCGCTTCGCCGGTGATCAGCACGCCGATGGAATAGATCTCCATGAACACGCCATGCAGGATCACCCGCGGCGCCAGCGTCCGCGCGAGGTGGTAGGACAGGTGGTTGAGCAGTTCGTGGCCGCGCTTGGGCGACAGCCACAATGGCGTGCCGGATTCGTCCGCTGCAGCGCGCAGGTCTTCCGGGCAGGCCTGGTTGCGGGTCAGCACCAGCGCCAGCGGGTGCGACTGCATGATCTTTTCGATGGTCTCCCAACGCTGGCGCGGTTCCAGC
This sequence comes from Stenotrophomonas sp. YJH_SMC_19, assembly GCF_059367915.1. Lineage (NCBI taxonomy): Bacteria > Pseudomonadati > Pseudomonadota > Gammaproteobacteria > Lysobacterales > Lysobacteraceae > Stenotrophomonas > Stenotrophomonas sp. YJH_SMC_19. The sequence continues at coordinate 468,509 of NZ_JCAFRI010000001.1, read as the reverse complement.
GCATCCAGCCAGGACAGTTCCTCGGTGCCCAGGATCTGCACCTTGTTGGGATAGATGGCATTGAGGTAGCCGGCCAGCGAGGGGCGCCGCGAGACCGTGTTGCCGGCCTCCAGCTCGCGCTGCTCGCCGGACTTGCCGGCAGCCCAGCGCAGTCCCAGCCGCTCGCGCTGCTGTTCGAACAGTTCACGGGCGGTGATGCTGGTATTCATGCGGCACTCGCAGGTGGGGTCATGTCCAGCGCCTCGCGCAGCGCCCGGGCATCGCCCGCTTCGCGCAGGGCCTGGCGGATGTCCGGCGCCGAGAACAGCTCGGCCAGCTCGGACAGCAGCATCAGGTGCTGGTGGGTGTAGTGGGCGGGGACGGCCATCGCGAACACCAGGTCCACCGGCTCCTCGCCACCGAAATCGACCGGGGTGGCCAACCGCAGCAGGGCGCCGCGGGGGCGGTCCAGGGTTGGCGCGCGGCCGTGGGGAATGGCGATGCCGTGGCCGATGGCCGTGCTGCCCAGCGCTTCGCGCTGGCACAGGTTCAGATAGATCTGTTCGGCGTTGGCCTGGCGGCAGGCCAGCAACCCGGCGGCGGCCTGCAGGACGCTGTCACGGTCGGTGGCCGTGCAGAGCTGGGTCTGCACGGCCGCCAGGAGGTCAGTCAGGGGCATGTCTGCGGGGAACGGTGGCGATCAGCCACCATTGTCGCCCACCGGCAGCGGTGCGTGCTGCTGTTTTTTCTCCTTGTGCTTGATCACCAGACGGTCAAGCTTGTCCGCAAGCAGGTCGATCGCGGCATACATCGTCTGGGCATTGGCCTCGGCGTGCAGGGTCTGGCCGGGAATGTTGAGGCTGGCGTCGACGTGGTGTTCGGTCTTCTGCAGCTTGAGGGTCACCCGCGCTTCGCAGTGCTGGTCGAAGTGCTTTCCGATCCGGGCCAGCTTCTCCTCAACATAGGACTGCAGGGCCGGGGTGACTTCGACATCTTTGCCAAACGTTTCGATGCGCATCGGGTTTCTCCTGTGTTCGGATGTGCCAATGAACCTCTCCGCCGGGCGCGGCGGCGCGTCAAGCGATTCTGACCCTTTCGTGCGAGGCGGAAATGTTCATGGCTTCACGATACTTCGCCACGGTGCGTCGCGCTACTGGAATTCCCGACGATTTGAGCAGGTCAGCCAGCTTGGCGTCAGAAAGCGGCTTGCGCGGGTTCTCGTCGTCGATCAGGCGCCGGATCATCGCCTGGATGGCGGTGCTGGACGCCTCGCCACCGCTCTCGGTATCGATGCCCGAAGCGAAGAAGGCGCGCAGCGGCAGGGTGCCTCGCGGGGTACGCACGTGCTTGCGGGCGATCGCGCGCGAGACCGTGGATTCGTGCAGGCCGAGCTCGGCGGCGATCTCGCGCAGGGTCAGTGGACGCAGCGCCTGCTCGCCGAATTCGAGGAAGCCGGCCTGCTGCAGGATCAGGCTGCGCACGACGCGCAGCAGGGTGTCACCACGCTGCTGCAGCCCTTTCAGCAGCCAGCGCGCTTCCTGCAGCTGGGCACGCAGGTAGCCGGCATCGGCGTCGCCACAACGTCGGATCAGCTGTTCGTAGCCACGGTGGATCACCACCTTCGGCCCGGCATGCGCGGCCAGCGCTGCGCGCCATACGCCGTTCTGCCGCCACACCACCACGTCCGGCACCACGTAGGTGTCCTGCGACAGCGGCGCGATCTGCGTGCCCGGGCGCGGGTCCAGCGAGCGCAGCAGCGCCACGGCAGTCTCGACCTCGTCCAGCGGCAGCTTCAACTCATGGGCGAGCCCGGCGACGCCGCTGCGCGGCAAACGTTCCAAGGGTCCTGCGGCAATCTGTCGCGCCAGGAGCAGGCCGGGCGTGTCGCCGGCCAGCACATCCAGCTGCAGCAGCAGGCATTCGCCCAGCGTGCGTGCAGCCACACCCACCGGATCGAAGCGCTGGATGCGATGCAGCACGGCGAGGATCTCGTCCTCGTCGGCGTGGATCGCCGGCAACAGGGTTTCAGCGATGGTGGCCAGCGGCTCGCGCAGGTAACCATCGTCGTCCAGTGCATCGATCAGCGCGGCACCGATGCTGCGATCACGCGAGGACAGATGCGACAGATGCAACTGCCACAGCAGATGGTCGGCCAGTGTTTCGGTTTCGGCTACGCGCTCGGCAGCGCTGCCGTTGTCGTCGTCATCATCGAAGCTGCCACCGCTGCCGGTCGTCGTCCAGTCCAGTTCGGTCGGCGCCCAGTCGTCGCCCTCATCGCTGCGCTCTGCAGGCGCTTCGTTGTCGTTGCCATCGCTGCCTTCGTTGGCGGCGCTGCTGTCGTTGCTGTCGGCCCAGTCCAGCAGTGGGTTGCTTTCCACTGCCTGCGCGATCTCCAGCTCCAGTTCGGTGGCCGACATCTGCAGCAGCTTGATCGCCTGCTGCAACTGGGGCGTGAGCACCAGTTGCTGTCCCAACGATGTCTGCAGCCGAGTCTTCATGCCTGTGCCGAAAGGAAGGAAAGGGACCCGGCGACTGCTTCACAGCTTGAAGGAATCCCCGAGGTAGACGCGACGTACATCGGCGTTGTCCAGGATCGCCTCCGGCGAACCCTGGGCCAGCACGCTGCCCTCGGCGAGGATATACGCGCGGTCGCAGATACCCAAGGTCTCGCGCACGTTGTGGTCGGTGATCAGCACGCCGATGCCACGCTGCTTGAGGTGGGTGACGATGCGCTGGATCTCGCCGACCGAAATCGGGTCGACACCGGCGAACGGTTCGTCGAGCAGGATCAGGCGCGGTTGTGCGGCCAGTGCGCGGGCGATCTCGCAGCGGCGGCGTTCGCCACCGGACAGGCTGGCGCCGAGCTGGTCGGCGACATGGCCCAGCTGCAGTTCGTCTAGCAGGCCGTTCAATTCGCGCTCGCGGCCGGCCGAGTCCAGGTCCTCGCGCAGTTCCAGCACCAGGCGGATGTTGTCGGCCACGGTAAGCTTGCGGAACACCGACGGTTCCTGCGGCAGGTAGCCCACCCCCTGCTTGGCGCGGGTGTACATCGGGTCGCCGGTGATGTCCTTGCCGTCGAGCACGATGCTGCCGGCATCGGCGGCCACCAGACCGACGATCATGTAGAAACAGGTGGTCTTGCCGGCACCGTTGGGGCCGAGCAGGCCGACCACTTCACCCGCATCGAGGGTCAGGCCGAAGTCCTTGACCACTTCGCGCTGCTTGTACTTTTTGCGCAGGCCCTTGGCGACGAGCATTACTTCCTGCTCCCGGCCGGCTGTGCCGGCGTGGTGGCCTTGGGCTGTGCCGCAGGCGCGGCCGGGGTCTTGTTCTTCGGCGGGATGACGGTACGCACGCGGCTGCCGTCACCACCGGAGTTCATCTCGCCGGTGCGGGTGTTGTAGACCATGCGCTGGCCGGCATTGGTGCCGCGCGCGCTGGTGACCTTGTAGTTGCCGGTCAGGGTGATGATCTCGGTCTTGATGTCGTAGTCGATGCGATCAGCCAGCGCATCCATCCAGGTGCCGTCATCAAGCTGCTGCTTCATCTTGGCCTGCTTGCCGGTGAACACCACGCGCACGGCCTCGCCGTCCTTGAGGTAGATCTCGGCCTCGGACGAACGCAGGTCCAGCGTGCCCTGGGTGATGATCACGCCCTGCGACAGCACGGTCTTGCCGTCGCCGGTGAGCATGCCGGACTGGGCGCCGGAATCGATGTGCATGTCTTCGTTGCGGTCGGTGGACTTGGCGAAGGCAGCGCTGGGGACAAGAAGACCGAGCGCGAGTACGGCGGCAAAGGGAATCTTCATCGGGGTCCGTTCTACCGGTGGGGGCCTGCCGGGCGGGCCGGGGGCGGAGGGTGGGGCTGCCGGCCCTGCGCCTGTCCGGAGACGTCGCGGGCTGGCGGCGGAATCAGCGTCTGGGCGTGTAACGGCCCTTGGACTGGCTGAGGAAATGATACGTGTTGTTCTTCGAATCCACTTCGAAGCCGACGCCGGACTGTTCCATGCCCGGGCGGGTCATGGTCACCAGGGCGTCGGTACGGGCGCGGTTCTCCTTCGGGAACACGTCCAGGTGGTCGGTGCGGAAGGTGGTCGGCACCACGCCCGGGCCCGCCGGGCTGTCGCCGGCAACCTTGCCGCGCAGCTTCATCTCGTCGCCCTTGGCGCTGAGCCAGCCGGTCTCGGCACGCAGCGTCCAGTGCTTGCCATCCTTGTCCGGCATCTCGAACAGCGGGGTGGCGATGTTGATGGTCTGGTCGCCGCGCTGGCGCTCCAGCCGCGGTGCGCGCAGGGTGGTCGATTCCTTGCCGTGCTCATCCAGGGCAACGATCTGGAAGTCATGGAGGATGTAATCCACGCCGATTTCCTGGCCCCCCGTGGCTGGACCCTTGTCGCGGTTGCGCAGCGCCGCCCAGCTGCTCAGCAGGGCGGCCAGCAGCAGGCTGATGCCGAGCACGGTGCGCCAGTTCAAGGTGGGCAGGTTCATGCGCCAAACCTCGCCAGCACCGCATCCGCGCGGCCCTGGGCGGCCAGCAGGATGTCGCACAGCTCGCGCGCGGCGCCACGGCCACCCTCGGCGCGGGTCTGCCAATGCACGCGTTCGGCGATCCACGGATGGGCATTGGCCGGGGCCACCGCAAGGCCGACCGCACCCAGCGGCGCCAGATCGGGCAGGTCATCGCCCATGAACGCCACCTGTTCCAGGCCGATCCCGTGCTGCGCACACAGCGCCTGCACGCTGGCCAGCTTGTCGCCCACGGCGATCTGGGTGTCGATGCCGAGGTCGGCGCCGCGCTTGAGCGCGGACTGGCTGTTGCGCGCGGTGATCAGCACGGGGTGGATACCGTGCTGCTGCAGCAGTTTCAGGCCCAGGCCATCCTGCACGAAGTACGCCTTGCTCTCGTTGCCGTCCTTGTCGTAGTACAGCCGACCGTCGGTGAGGGTGCCGTCCACGTCGAAGCAGGCCAGGCGGATCTGGGCCGCAGCGGCATGCAGGTGGGCGGGGAAGGCGGGCAGGGGGGACCAGGGCATCAGGGCGGCAGGCTCGTTATGGGCGGGTGCAGCGTTACAGACTGAATGGGGTCTACGGACTGTCGGTTAAACCACCCGGGCCCGCAACAGGTCATGAATGTTCAGCGCGCCAACCGCGCGGCCCTGGCCATCAACCACGATCAGGCCGGTGATCTTGTGGGTCTCCATCAGGCGGGCGGCCTCGACCGCCAGCTGGTCGGCGCCGATGGTGCGCGGGTTGCGGGTCATCACGTCGGCGATCTTCGCCGTGCGCACATCCAGCGCGCTGTCCAGCGCACGGCGCAGGTCGCCATCGGTGAACAGGCCGATCAGCACGCCGTCGGCGTCAACCACGGCGGTCATGCCCAGCCGCTTGCGGCTCATTTCCACCAGCGCCTCGCTGAGGCTGGCGTCGGCGCCCACGCTGGGCAGGTCGTCGCCGGTGTGCATGACGTCGGTGATGTGCAGCAGCAGGCGACGGCCGAGGCTGCCGGCCGGGTGCGAGCGGGCGAAGTCATCGGCGGTGAAGCCACGTGCATCGAGCAGGGCCACGGCCAGTGCATCTCCCATCGCCAGCGAGGCGGTGGTGCTGGAAGTGGGTGCCAGCGCCAGCGGGCAGGCCTCGGCCGGCACGCTCACATCCAGATGGATGTCGGCGGCGGTGGCCAGGCTGGACTGCGGGCGGCCGGTCATGGAGATCAGCAGGTTGCCTTGGCGCTTGAGCACCGGCAGCAGCATCAGCACCTCGTCCGATTCGCCCGAGTAGGACAGGGCCAGCACGACGTCGTCCTCGGTGATCATGCCCAGGTCGCCGTGGCCGGCTTCACCGGGGTGCACGTAGAACGCCGGCGTACCGGTAGAGGCCAGGGTGGCGGCGATCTTGCGCGCGATATGCCCGGACTTGCCCATGCCGGTGGCAACCACCCGCCCGCGGCTGGCCAGGATCGCCTGGCAGGCCTGCTGGAAGGCCTCGCCGAGGCGGTCGGCCACCGCATCCAGGGCCTGCCGCTCGATCTCGAACACGCGGCGGCCACTGGCAACCAGGCCGGCAGGGTCGACGGAACGGGGGGGCAACAGGGGTTCGGCCATGCGGACGCCACGCAGCGGAAGTAGAATGGACCCACATTTTATTAGGAAAGCCCGTTGGACGCCGACACCATCCGCAATCTGATCGAAACCGGCCTGCCCGGCGCCCGCGCCGACGTGCAGGGCGACGACGGCGTGCATTTCGAAGCGACCGTGGTCTGCGAGGCCTTCGCCGGCAAGATGCCGCTGGCCCGCCACCGCATGGTGTACGCCACCCTGGGCGACCTGATGGGCGGCGCGATCCACGCGCTGGCGCTGAAAACCGTGACCCCGGCCGAAGCCGGCTGAACCGCAGAAGATCCCGAATACATGGCCAAGATCGTTGTGACCGGCGGCGCTGCGCTGCACGGTGAAGTGAGCATCTCCGGCGCCAAGAACGCCGTCCTCCCCATTCTCTGCGCGACCCTGCTGGCCGATGCGCCGGTGGAGATCACCAACGTGCCGCACCTGCACGACGTGGTCACCACGGTGAAGCTGCTCGGCGAGCTGGGCGCCAAGGTCACCATCGACCAGGGCACGCTGTCGCGCGGCAGCGCGATCGTGGTCGACCCGCGTCCGGTCAACCAGCACGTCGCACCGTATGAGCTGGTCAAGACCATGCGCGCCTCGATCCTGGTGCTGGGCCCGCTGCTGGCCCGCTTCGGCGCCGCCGAGGTGTCGCTGCCGGGCGGCTGCGCGATCGGCTCGCGACCGGTCGACCAGCACATCAAGGGCCTGCAGGCGCTGGGCGCCGAGATCGTGGTCGAGAACGGCTTCATCAAGGCCAGCGCCAAGCGCCTGAAGGGTGGCCACTTCACCTTCGACATGGTCAGCGTCACCGGCACCGAGAACGTGCTGATGGGCGCGGTGCTGGCTGAAGGGACCACCGTCCTCGACAACTGCGCGATGGAACCGGAAGTGACCGACCTGGCGCACTGCCTGATCGCGCTGGGCGCGAAGATCGAAGGCCTGGGCACCGCCCGCCTGGTGATCGAGGGCGTCGAGCGCCTGTCCGGTGGCCGCCACGAAGTGCTGCCCGACCGCATCGAGACCGGCACCTTCCTGGTGGCCGCAGCGATGACCGGTGGCAAGGTTACGGTCAACCGTGCGCGCCCGAACACCATGGACGCGGTGCTGTCCAAGCTGGTCGAGGCCGGTGCGAAGATCGAGACCACCGACGACACCATCACCCTGGACATGCAGGGCAGGCGGCCGAAGGCGGTCAACCTGACCACCGCGCCGTACCCGGCATTCCCGACCGACATGCAGGCGCAGTTCATGGCGCTCAACTGCGTGGCCGATGGCGTGGGCGTGATCAACGAAACGATCTTCGAGAACCGTTTCATGCACGTCAACGAACTGCTGCGCCTGGGGGCGGACATCCAGGTTGAAGGCCACACCGCCATCGTGCGTGGCAGCGAGCACCTGAGCGGCGCACCGGTGATGGCGACCGACCTGCGTGCGTCGGCCTCGCTGATCCTGGCCGGCCTGATGGCCAGCGGCGATACCACCATCGACCGCATCTACCACCTTGATCGTGGCTACGAGAACATCGAAGAGAAGCTGTCTTCGCTCGGCGCCACCATCCGGCGCGTGCCATGATCCTGCGCGGCAAGTTCAGCCCGCGTCGCAAGGCGCTGCTGGCCCTGGTGCTGATCGTGCTGGCGTGGCTGGGCTATGCCTGGTACGCCAACATCGCCATCACCCAGGGCATCGAGCAGAAGGACATGGACTGGAACGGCGACGGCACGGTCACGCGTGACGAGATCATCGAGTCGTTCTATGCGGTCGCGGTGAACGACAGCCAGGACGGCAACCGTCATTGCCGCACCTTTGTCTGGCGCAGCACCGGTGAGCAGATCCGCGTGGACTGCCGCACCGAGTTCAAGCCGGCGGCGGCCGAGGAAAAGAAGTAAGAAAAACGCCCGCGAAAGCGGGCGTTTTCTTTTCGCGGGGCCCGGGGTCAGAGCCCATCCCCGAGGGGATGAGATCCGACCCCGGCACTCAGTTCATCGCCTTGATGGTCAGGTCCAGCGCATCGCGGCCGCTCTCACGCTGCAGCATGCGCGCCGGCACCGGGAAGTCCGGCACGATCCAGGCGATCAGCTCCTTGTTGCCATCGGCGCGCGAGACCTTGGTCGCCTCGTAACTCTTGCCGGCCACGGTGATCGATTCCTTGCCGATCACGCGGTAGGTCATGTTCTTGATCCGGCCTTCGTCCACCATGCGATAGGTCAGCGGCTTGCCGGCGGCCAGGTCACGGGCGATCGCCAGGTTGATCAGCAGCGCGTCCATGTCGCCTGCTTTCAGCGCGATGGGGCCCGCACGGTCCGGCTTGATGTCGCCGGTCCAGGTGGCCTGGTTGCTGGTCCAGTTGTAGTTGGCCTGCACGTTGCGCTTCTTCACCAGCAGTGCCGAACGATCCTGGCTGCTGAGCGGGCGCAGCTGGCCACGCACTTCCTCGAACACCGTGCTCTGGCTGAGGTCGGCCAGCTGGTTCTTCACCTGCAGGCTGTAGCGCCATTTGTTGCTGCCTTCGCTGGCCAGGGTCATGGTGCCGTTGGCCTGCATGCCCATGTAGCTGGCCAGGTAATCCGCCTTGAACGGTTCCAGGGCCATGGCCGGCAGGCTGGCCACGGTCAGGGCAGCGGCTGCGATCCAGGTGAGGGGGCGGGTCAGGGTATTCATGCTCAGACTCCTTGGTATTCGATCAGGCGCAGGTCGACGCGGTCTTCGCCGTCTTCGCGTTGCAGGATGCGCACCGGGGTGGGGACACCGTTGGCGATCCAGAGAATGGTTTCGTTTCTGCCACCGTTGGTCCGGTAGACCCGCAGCGCGTTGTAGGACAGGTCGCCGACCTCGACGTTCTCGGTCTGCGGCGCGGCCTGGTAGTCGTGTTCGCGGACCTTGCCCATGTCCACGTAGCGGTAATGCATGGTGGCGCCCGGACGCGCATCGCGCATGATCGCCAGGTTGATCAGCAGCGCGCTCTGGTCGCCGGCCCGCAGCGGGATCGGCTGCGCGCGCTCCTTCTTGACGTCGCCGGTCCATTGCGCGGTGCCGGCCTGCCAGTTGTAAGTGCCCACGGCCTTCTTGCCCAGGAACAGGCCCTTGCGCACCGTGCTCTGGCTGAGCGGTGCGTAGACGCCACTGCGCTCCTCGAACACCGTGCTCTGCTCGATGTTCAGGCCGAGCACGCTGGCAAAGCCGCGGCGGCCGACCACCTGCATGTCCACGCGCCACTGGCTGCCGCCGGTGTGGGTGACCTGCATGCTGGCATCACCCGCTTCCTTGCCCTTGTAGAAGGCCTGGTAGGTGGCGGTGAACGGCTGCAGCGGCGGCGGCTCCCAGGCCAGTGCCGGCAACAGCGGCACACTGGGCTCGTTCGGTGGCAGCGCAGCGGGTGTGGGCGGCGGCGAAGCCGCAGGCGGCTGCGCCTGGCCCCAGCCCACAGCGGGAAGCACGGCAAGCGACAACAGCAGTGAAGTGGACAGCAGCGTCGTGGTCTTCATGGAGGACAGGAACCGCGGGAGGGGGCAGGATGCCAGCCCCGCAGTCAGCGGGGCGTGTGCAAGAGCGTTACCGGTTCAGGTTTCCGGCGGAATCTAGGGCCAAGGGGCTAAACAGGGGGTGACCGTCCAGCCAGGGCTGACCCTCCCGTTCAGCCAGGCGGCCCTCGCACAGCAACTGCAGTGTGGCGATCAGCAGCGGATGCTCCACCGCAAGCACGCGTGCGGCCAGCGCCTGCGCGTCATCGCCGGGCCGCACCGGCACGCGGGCCTGCGCCAGCACCGCGCCGGCATCCAGTTCGGGGACCACCAGGTGCACGCTGGCGCCATGCTCGGCGTCACCGGCCTGCAGCGCCCGCGCGTGGGTGTCCAGGCCCTTGTGCAGCGGCAGCAGCGACGGGTGGATGTTGACCAGGCGGCCATCGAAACGCTGCACGAAGGCCGGACCAAGGATGCGCATGTAGCCGGCACAGACGATCCAGTCCGGCTGTACCGCGGCAAGCGCATCGCCGAGCGCCTGCTCGTAGCTGGCGCGGTCGCTGAATTCCTTCGGTGCATGCGCCCAGCGCAGGCCGGCATCGACACGCAGCAGGGCCTCTGCGGCGGGGCGGTCGGAGAACACGCCGACCACCGCGGCCGACAGGCGGCCGCTGCCGATCGCGTCGAGGATGGCCTGCAGGTTGCTGCCGCGGCCCGAGGCGAGCACGGCGATGCGGGTTGGGGCGGTCATTGCAGGGAACTCCGGCGGATCAGAGGCCAGGTCAGCAGGCTGCCGACGGTCGCCATCAGCATGTCGGCATGCGCATCCCACATGTCACCCTGCTGGCCGTTGTAGGCTTCGGCGGCATCCGGCGACAGCGCCAGCGCGATGGCCCATTCGAACCATTCGTAGACCAGGCTGGCACACATCACCGTCATCACTGCCAGGGTGAAGGCCTGGCCCAGGCGCAGCGCCGGCCACGCGTGACGGGCCAGCTGCAGCAGTGCGGGAGTGAAGCAGACGCCGAACAGGAAGTGGATGAGGCGGTCGAAATGATTGCGCTGCCAGCCGAAGGCCGCATTCGGCGACCAGCCGGTCAGCATCTGCGCCCAGGCGTCGTAGGGCACGTTGGAATACAGCCAGCGCGCCGCCACGCAGTGCAGGGCGATGAAGCCGCAGATGGCGATGAAGGCGCCGTTGCCCAGCCAGCCGCCGCGGCGGTCGACCCACAGCAGCGCGGCCAGACCGACCACGGTCAGCGTGCTGTGCAGGGCCTGCTCGGTGGGCCACAGCGGGTGGATCCAGCTGATCGCGAAGACAGCCAGTACGGCGGCGAAAGCCCACTTCTTCGGGCCCGGGAAGCGGCGGGTGGTGGGCGAAGCGGTCGTCGGGAGGGCAGGCGCGGACATGGGAAATCGATCAGGATAGGGCGCGGCGTCTGCCGCCAGGTTCAGGCACTGAGGTGATCACCGCGGTCGAACAGCGCAGCCATCTCCGGCTTGGACAGGAACACCCAGGCATAGGCGGCCAACGCCATGCCCAATGGTCCAGCCAGCACGCCCAGCCACGCCGCGCGCTGGCACCAGGCCAGCCCGGTGCGATGTGACAGCTGGCGCGCGGTGTGCAGCTGCACGAACCCCAGCACGGCGGCCAGCACGGCGATGGACGCATAGACCGTGGTCAGCATCCAGGCATCCTCCAACCCGCGCGACTGGGCCACCCAGCCGCTGAGGCCGAGGAACGCCACTGTGGCGACCCAGTGGAAACCGGCCAAGGCGTAGAACAGCACTCTCAGTGTCTGCAGATGGCTGGTCAGCTGCAGCTGTGCCAGGGTCTGATGCGGCAGCGGCGGCGGATTGCCGGAGGCGGTCATGCGGTCGCGGCGGGAAGGTCGAAGGCGGCCTTGACCTGCGGGCGCAGCAGGGTGATCAGGCTGAACACCCCCAGCACCGTGCCGACCGGCGTGAACAGGCAGGCCAGGCCAGCCGCGATCAGGCACAGCAGATGGCGACGGCGGCGGGACAGGCAGCGGCCGGCATAGGCCACGAACGCGCCCAGCGTGATGCCACCGAACACGACGACGCAGCCGAGAACGGTGAACACCCAGCCCATCAGGCGCTGTTCCTCCAGCGAGGAGGGCTCGCCGCCGGACTTCATCGGCAGGCTGCCGGTCAACGCGGCGATGCCGATCACGATGTGCAGGATGAAGATCAGCGAGAACAGCACGATCAGGCCACCGACCACGTAGTGTGCGATGGCCAGCATGCGCAGGTGGTCGGCATCCTGCGCGCTGAACGGCGGTACCGCCGCCAGCGGCGGCGGCACGGGGGCGGGCGACAAAGGGGGCGTTGCGTCCATGCGGGGCTCCTGGGTTGCCGGCGTCAGCCGATGTGGACGCGTTCGGCGCCTTCGGCGGTGACCACCTGGCCGATGGTCCAGTGCTCCAGGCCCTGCGCCTTGACTGCATCGGAAACGGCAGCCACCTGGTCCGCTGCGACGATCAGCACGAAGCCGATGCCGCAGTTGAAGGTGCGCCACATCTCGCTGTCGGCCACCGCGCCTTCCTTCTGCAGCCACTGGAACACCGGCGGCAGGGCCCATGACGACGCCTGGATGTCCAGGCCGAGGCCGTCGGGCACTACGCGGATGATGTTCTCGGTCAGGCCGCCGCCGGTGATGTGGGCCATGCCATGGATGGCCTCGCCGTGCGACTTCAGCAGCGACAGGATCGGCTTCACATAGAGGCGGGTCGGTGCCATCAGCGCATCGACCAGCTTCACGCCGCCTTCCAGCTCCAGATCGGCCGGGCGACCGGCGCGGTCGTAGATGCGGCGCACCAGCGAGTAGCCGTTGGAGTGCGGGCCGGAGGAGGCGATGCCGATCAGCACGTCGCCGGCGGCCACGCTGGCGCCGTCCTTCAGCTCGCTCTTCTCCACCGCGGCGACCGTGAAGCCGGCCAGGTCGTATTCGCCGGGGGCGTACATGTCGGGCATTTCAGCGGTTTCGCCGCCGATCAGCGCACAGCCGGCCTCGGTGCAGCCGTTGGCGATGCCGCCCACGACCGCTGCGGCGGTGTCGATGTCCAGCTTGCCGGTGGCGAAGTAGTCCAGGAAGAACAGCGGTTCGGCGCCCTGCACCAGCACGTCGTTCACGCACATGGCGACCAGGTCGATGCCGATCGTATCGTGGCGGTTCAGCTGGTGGGCCAGCTTCAGCTTGGTGCCCACGCCGTCGGTACCCGACACCAGCACCGGCTCGCGGTACTTGTTGGACAGGTCGAACAGGGCACCGAAGCCACCCAGGCCGCCCATCACTTCCGGGCGGAAGCTGCGCTTGACCAGGGGCTTGATCCGCTCGACCAGCGCATTGCCGGCGTCGATGTCGACCCCCGCGTCACGATAGGTGAGGGGGGAGGGGGCGGAAGACGGGGTGTTGGTCACGGGCGTCGGCGCTGGCAGGGGTTGAACGGGCGATTTTAACAGGCCGCATTGGCGCAAAGGCCGTATTCGGGCAACAATTCCCCCGGATACGTCGAGCCAATGGATGTCCTGATGCGCCGCAGCCTGATTCTGACCCTGCTCCTTGCGCTGAGCCTGCCGGTGGCCACGATGGCCCAGAGCGGCCTTCGCACCGAGGGTGATGTCGCCACCGCCAGTGGCGCGTACGAGGCCGAAGTGCCCGTCAACAGCCAAGCCGAGGCCGATCGCAACGGCGCCCTGGCCCGCGCCCTGAGCGTGGTACTGGGCAAGCTGTCCGGCGACCGCAGCGTGATGTCCCGCCCCGGCGTGGTGCAGGCGCTGCGCAACGCCAAGGACTACGTGGCCAGCTACGACTACAAGCAGGACCAGAGCGTGGGCGCCAGTGGCGCCCCCAGCTTCCGTACCCTGCTGGTGGCCCGCTTCCGCGAGGATGATGTCGACTCGCTGGTGTCGGCGCTGGGCCTGCCGCTGTGGCCGCAGCCGCGACCGAAGCCGGTGCTGTGGCTGGCCGTCGACGATGGCAGTGGCCCGCGCCTGGTCAGCGTGCAGCAGGCCAACGCCGCCCGGCCGTTGCTGAACCGCGCCATCGAGCGCGGCTACAAGCTGGGCCTGCCCAGTGGTGGCGCCGCTGAACAGGCGCTGGCGGGTGCGATCTGGCGCCAGGACAGTGCCGCCGTGGCCCGTGCCTCCTCGCGCTACTCGCCGCCGATGCAGCTGATCGGCAAGTTGTACCGCGCCAATGGCGGCTGGCAGGCGGACTGGGTGTTCGTCGACAACGGCCGTGAACTGAACAAGTGGACCAGCAAGGACGCCAACGCCATGCGCGCGATGGCGGCCGGTGCCGACGGCGCCGCCGATGCGCTGGTCAAACGCTATGCCAAGGCCGGCGCCGCCGTCGGCCAGGCCGGGACCTACCGTGTGGTGGTCACCGGCATCAACAGCGCCGACGACTACCTGCGTCTGGCCGCCGGCCTGCGCGAGGTGCCGGTGGTGCGCAATGTCACCCCCCTGCATGCCTCGGCTGGCCAGCTGGAGCTGAACCTGGAGATGACCACCGGCCTGGCCGGCTTCAACCGCATGCTGGGCGACAACGGCGTGCTGGCGCCGAGCGCTCCGCTGCCGGCCCTGCCCGCTCCGATCGACGACACCACCGGTACTCCGGTGGCCGCCCCGGTCAGCAACGAGTACCGCCTGCGATGACTCTGACCCCGGAAGCGGAAATCGCGCAGTTCCTGCGCCGCCTGAAATACATCCTGTTCGCCGGCCTGATCGGCTGGGTGGTGTGGCTGCTGGCGCCGATCCTGACCCCGTTCGTGCTGGCGCTGGCGCTGGCCTGGCTGGGTGACCCGCTGGTGGACCGCATCGAGGCCACCGGTCGCTCGCGCATGACCGGCGTGGTGCTGGTGTTCGCGGCGATGGTGCTGGTGATCGTGGCGCTGCTGCTGGTGCTGGTACCGATGATCGAGCGCCAGATCACCACCCTGATCGCGGTTGCCCCGCAGGCACAGGCGTGGCTGATGGAGAAGGGGATTCCCTGGTTCGAGCAGAAGACCGGCCTGGAAGTGATGCAGTGGCTGGACCCGGACCGCCTGATCGAATGGGTGCGCAGCCACTGGCAGCAGGCCGGCGGCTTCGCCACCACGTTCATGGGCTACGTCTCGCGCTCCGGCTTCGCGATGGTGACCTGGGTGGTCAACATCCTGCTGCTGCCGATCCTGGCGTTCTACTTCCTGCGTGATTGGGACAAGCTGGTCGAGCGCGTGGCCTCGGTGATTCCGCGCAACCACATTGGCACCATCAGCGCGTTGGCGCGTGAGTCCAACGAGGTGCTGGGTGCGTTCATCCGCGGCCAGTTCCTGGTGATGCTGGCACTGGGCGTGATCTATGCCGGCGGCCTGTCGCTGGTCGGCCTCAAGCTGGGCCTGCTGATCGGCCTGATTGCCGGTCTGATCAGTTTCATCCCATACCTGGGAGCGACCACCGGCGTGCTGATGGCGGTGATCGCCGCGCTGGTGCAGGCACAGGGCTTCGACCTGAAGCTGCTGATCCTGGTCGGCGTGGTGTTCACCGTGGGCCAGCTGCTGGAGAGCTACGTACTGACCCCACGCATCGTCGGCGACAAGATCGGCCTGCACCCGGTGGCGGTGATCTTCGCGGTGATGGCCGGCGGCCAGCTGTTCGGCTTCCTCGGCATGCTGCTGGCGCTGCCGGTGGCGGCGGTGACCAACGTGCTGCTGCGCTACGCGCACCAGCGTTACCGCCAGAGCGAGCTGTACGTGGGCGAGAAGCCGGCAATCGTGCTTGACGGCGTGGTCGATGCGCCCCATATCATCGTTCCGAACGAAAAAGGCCCCGACCTGAAGTGATGGGTGTGCCGCAACTGCCGCTGGCCCTGCATTACCCGCGGGACCAGCGCCTGGAGACCTTCATCGGCGCGCCGGATGGTGCGCTGGCGCAGCTGCGCGCGATCGCGGTGGGTGCCAGCCACGATTGGGTCTACCTGGAAGGTGCGGCGGGCACGGGCAAGACCCACCAGGCGCTGGCGATGTGTTCCAGCGCCGAGCAGGCAGGGCGCCTGCCGACCTATGTGCCGCTGGCCAGTGCCGCCGGCCGCGTGCGTGCGGCGCTGGATGGGCTGGAGGCGCGTGAGCTGGTGGCGCTGGACGGCCTGGACGAGGTTGCCGGCAACCGCGACGACGAGATCGCGCTGTTCGATTTCCACAACCGCGCGCGCGCTGCAGGCGTGACCGTGCTGTACACGGCGCAGAAGGCCCCGGAAGCGCTGGGCCTGGTGCTGCCGGACCTGCGTTCACGGCTGGGCCAGTGCGTGCGCGTGCTGCTGCAGCCGCTGGATGAGGAGGGGCGGGCAGCGGTGCTGCGCGAACGCGCGCTGCGACGCGGCCTGGCGATCGACGAGGCATCCATCGAGTGGCTGCTGTCGCACACCGGGCGCGAGCTGGGTGGGTTGATCACGCTGCTGGACTGGCTGGACCGCGAGTCGCTGGCGGCGAAGCGGCGGATCACCGTGCCGTTCCTGCGCCAGGTGCTGGAAGAAGGCCGGCCCCGCTACTGAGGGTGGGGTTTGTTTGCAGGGCTGCGCCCTGCACCCGCCGAATCAACGTCAACGTCAAAAGCTGGCCATCTCCGTGGGATGGCGGGGGGGGGCCGGTTGCGGGGGCGTGAGCCGCATGGATGCGGCGACCGAGCTTACATGGACGTACTTGCAGCGTCCCCCGCAACCGGACCCACCCCGCCTTCGACAGGTTCCCGCGATCTGCCGGGACTGCGTACTGCACTGCTGACTGCTGACTGCTGACTGCTGTTGGTGGGTGTCGACCTTGGTCGTCACCAGAGCAAGCGCAGCGAAGCGACCCGCTTTTGCTTTTCTTTTTTCTTTTCCGTGGCTGGACGCCCACGGAAACTGTCAGAGGCCGGGCGGGGTGGGTTCGCGGGGGTGTCCGCGGCATGGATGCCGCGGCCAAGCCCCCAGGGACGGGTCCACGGCGTCCCCCGCGAACCCACACCGCCCGGCCAAGCACGGCTGTTGATTTGAGCGACCAGCCACGAGGGGCTCAGCCGTTCGCCGCCAACTCAGCATCCAGCGCACGAAGCCGATCCACGGTGCCGACATCGGTCCAGCGCCCCCGATGGTGCTGTCCCGTCATCAACCCCTGCGCCATGAAATGCTTCTGCAGCGGCACCACCGAGAACTTCGGCGGCAGCCGCTCGCTGCCCGGCGCCTCGCCGATCACCGTGCGCCAGTCGGCCACGATCGAAGGACGGTACACGCCGATGCCGGCATAGGTCAGGCACGGGCCTTCGCGATCGTGGTGCAGCACCCCCTGCGTATCGAGGCGGTAGTCACCGTGCGGGTGCTGAACCGGATTGTCGACCAGCACCAGGTGCGCCTGGCCCCGCGGCTCGCGCGGCAGCGTGGCGAAATCGAAATCGGTCCAGATGTCGCCGTTCACCACCAGGAACGGGGCATCGCCCAGCGCCGGCAGGGCGTTGAGGATGCCACCGCCGGTCTCCAGCGGGGTCGCTCCTTCGTACAGGAAATGCAGATGCAGGCCCCATTGGCTGCCGTCGCCCAGCGTCGCCGGGAACTGTTCGGCCAGCCATGCGGTGTTGACCACCACCTCGCGCACGCCGAGTGCGGCCAGGCGTTCCAGGTGCCAGACGATCAACGGCTTGCCAGCCACTTCCAGCAGCGGCTTGGGCGTGTGCAGGGTCAGCGGGCGCATGCGCTCGCCGAGGCCGGCGGCAAAGACCAGCGCCTTCATCGGGCCACGCGCATCGGTGCACCCAGCTCGGCCAGCGCCGGCTTGATGCGCTCGTCCAGCAGCTGCTGCAGCGGTGCCAGTTCCCGATAGCGCGGCAGCACTTCATCCAGATAGGTGATGAAGCGCGGTGCGTCGTCGAGGTAATGGCCCTTGTTGTCGCGGTAACGCAGCCGGCAGAACAGGCCCAGGATCTTCACGTGGCGCTGGATGCCCATCCAGTCGGCATCGCGCAGGAAGGTGGCGCGGTTGGGCACCGGCAGGCCGGCGTCGCGGGCGCGCTCGTGGTACTGCGCCAGCCACTCGTCCACACGCTCCAGCGGCCAGCTAAGGAACGCGTCCTTGAACAGGCTCATCGCGTCGTAGGCGATCGGGCCGCGCACCAGGTCCTGGAAATCCAGCACTGCGGGACCATTTTCGACCGGCATCAGATTGCGCGGCATGTAATCGCGGTGGGTCATCAGCTGGGCCTGGCCCAGCGCGTTGTCCATCAAGCGGCGGTGTACCAGCTGCAGCCCTTCGATCTCGCCGCAGTCCAGCTCCAGGTTCAGGTGGCGCTGCAGGAACCATTCGTCGAACAGGCCGGCATCGCGCTGCAGCAGCGCCTCGCCAAACTGGCCGAAGTCGGCCGGCACCGGGATCGCCTGCAGGCGCAGCAGCTGTTCGATCGAACGGCCGAACCAGTCGTCAGCGTTGCGCTCATCGAGGATCTTCGCCAAGGTCGGGCCACCGAGATCTTCCAGCAGCAGGAAACCGGCATCCAGATCCTGCGCCAGCAGCGCGGGCACGCGCAGGCCGTTGTCGTGCAGCAGGCCGCGCATGCGCAGCCACGGCCTCGGATCTTCCAGCCCCGGCGGGGCATCCATCACGATGTGGCTGCCGCGCGTGCTGGTGGTGCGCCAGTAGCTGCGCATGCCGGCATCGACCGAGGCGCGTTCGACCACCGCGTTGGCATCATCGAGCTGGGTACGGGCCCACTGCAGGCGCTGCGCGCTGCGCTGGGGATCGGAGGCGGGTTCGGTCATGCAGACATATCCGGGCGCGCCGGGCGCGCCAACGTCGGGAACAGGAAGGGAAGGAGGGACGGGGTCAGCGACGGCCGCTGAACAGGCGCAGCACGGCCAGCACGGCCACCGCACCCACTACCGCACCGAGGAAACCGGCCGGCTCACCGGGGGCGTACCAGCCCATGTACTGGCCGAACCAGCCGGCCACCAGGGCGCCAAGGATGCCCAGCACGATGGTCAGCAGGCAGCCCATGCGGTTGTTGCCGGGCATGAGGAAACGCCCGAGCAGGCCGACGAAGAAGCCGACCAGGATGATGTAGAGCCAGCTGCTGCTGCCGAACAGACCATTCATGCGAGCGATTTCCGCCAAGGGTGGACGCAGCCTAGCAAGGCCAGGCTGCGTCCGTCACGGGTGCCGGATCAGCAGCAGCCGTGGTCGCCGTGGCGGGTGCCGCTGTCGGCAGCCACCGGCGAACCGCTGGTCTCGCCGCGCAGGCTGGCCGCGTAGTGCTCGCTGATCACCTTGGACACGCAGGCGGTGACCTTCTTGCCCATCGGGATATGCAGGAACTCGTTCGGGCCGTGCGCATTGGAGTGCGGGCCGAGCACGCCGGTGATCATGAACTGCGCGCCCGGGAACTTCTCGCCCAGCATGCCCATGAACGGGATCGAGCCGCCTTCGCCCATGTACATCGCTGGCTTGCCGAAGAAGGCCTGGCTGGCGTCGTCGATGGCCTGGGTCAGCCACGGCGCCATGGCCGGGGCGTTCCAGCCGGTGGAGGCCTTTTCCAGGTCCAGGGTGACCTGCGCGCCATTCGGCGGGTCGCGCAGCAGCGCTTCCTTCAGCAGCTCGCCGCAGGTCTTGCCATCGGCCGTCGGCGGCAGGCGCAGCGACAGCTTCACCGAGGTCTGCGGGCGCAGCACGTTGCCGGCCGATTCCAGCGGCGGCATGCCACCGACGCCGGTGACCGACAGCGCCGGGCGCCAGGTGCGGTTGAGCACCAGCTCGGTCAGGTCCTCGTTCATCGGGCGCAGACCGTCGACCATCGGGAACTTCTCGAAGATCTCGGTATCCACCACTTCGGCGGCACGCTTGGCCTGTTCCAGGCGTTCGGCCGGGATCTCGACGTTCATGCCGTCGATCAGGATGCGGCCGGTCTCCTGGTCTTCGATGCGCGAAAGGATCTGGCGCAGCAGGCGGAAGCTGGACGGGATCACGCCGGAGGCATCGCCGGAATGCACGCCTTCGTTGAGCACCTTCACGGTGAAATTGCCGCCGGTCAGGCCGCGCAGCGAGGTGGTGCACCACAACTGGTCGTAGTTGGCGCAGCCCGAATCCAGGCAGACCACCAGCGACGGCTTGCCGATGCGGTCGGCGAGGTGGTCGACGTAGGCTGGCAGGTCGTAGCTGCCCGACTCTTCACAGGCTTCGATCAGCACCACGCAGCGCGCGTGCGGCAGGCCTTGGGCCTGCAACGCCAGCACGGCGGCCAGCGAGCCGAAGATGGCGTAGCCGTCATCGGCGCCGCCGCGGCCATACAGCTTGTCGCCGCGCAGGACCGGGGTCCACGGGCCGAGGTCGTCGTCCCATCCGGTCATTTCCGGCTGCTTGTCCAGGTGGCCGTAGAGCAGGATGGTGTCGTCGCCGGTCTCGGCGCCGGTGGCCGGAATTTCCAGGAAGATCAGCGGGGTACGGCCTTCCAGGCGCACCACTTCAACCTTCAGGCCAGGCAGCTGCTGGGCCCTGGCCCAGTTCTCCATCAGCGTGACCGCCTGTTCCATGTAGCCGTTCTGCACCCAATCGGCGTCGAACATCGGCGACTTGTTGGGAATGCGGATGTAGTCGACCAACTGCGGGACGATCTCGCTGTCCCACTTGTCATTGACGAATTGGCCGAGCTTGGCGCTGTCCATCTGAAACTCCGGTTGCATGGGCTGATCCGGCCATTCTACGCCTGTGCCACGGGTAGGGTTTTTCCTACATCACGTCGGGTATTTGGCTGGCTTACGGAAATCCGGGAAACCGATAGGCTGTGTGCATGTGGTGACGGACACTGTTCCTACCGACGGGATTGCCGGTCGGGGCGGCCAGAATCACAAGGAGATACACGTTGTGCCTTGGTTTGTCGTGTTGAGGGCACTGGTGCTGGTCATGGGGATCGCTGGGGCGCATGCCGCCGAACCGATCGACATCAACCGCGCCGATGCCCAGGCGCTGCAGCAGGGATTGACGATGGTCGGAGCCGCCAAGGCCGAGGCGATCGTCGAGCACCGGCGCAGACACGGCCCGTTTCATCGCGTCGAGGACCTGACGCAGGTGAAGGGGATAGGGAAAGCAATCGTCGAACGGAATCGACAGCGGATCACCGTAGGCAACAGGTTGTTGCCGGCGGATCCGGTACCCGGATCGGTACCGGTGCGGACCGTACCGAGGCGCTGACAGCAGGAATCGTCGGAACCGGCAGGAAGCTGGTTCAGCGGTCACGGACAGGACGGCCGTGACCACCGACCGCCGCAGGACGCGGCACCAATCACCAGGATGGTGGCATCACAGACCTGTGGAAGGGGCTGAGATACAAACAGGACAGACGCGGCCGCGTGCAGGATGCAACGCTACCCCCACAGCGCAGGATGCGAGGGGGCGGCAGCAGGCCGACAAGGACGTAACGATTGCCCGGTACGACACATGGCTGTGTCGCCGGGCAGTTTCATTTCCGGCGCCTGGTTTTGCCGCGGCCACCACGGGCCGATGGTGTACGGTGGCCGCACCGCATGGAAAGGACCCCCGCTGGATGCTCCCGCTCCGCCCCACCACCCTGATGCTCGCCCTTGCACTGGCCCTGCCGCTGCTGGCCCATGCCGCTGCGCCGACAGCGGCTGCCAAGCCCACGGCTGCCGCAGCCAGCAGCGCTGAAGTGCGCGGGCCGACCGACCTCAAGCCGGGCGAATACCTCTGGCATCCGGAAATCTCGCCGACCGGCCCGATCGTGCTGGTGGTCAGCCTCGATGAGCAGCGCGCCTACGTCTACCGCAACGGCATTGCCATCGGCCTGACCACGATCAGCTCGGGCAAGGCCGGGCACGAGACGCCGACCGGCGTGTTCACCATCCTGCAGAAGGACAAGGACCACAGGTCCAACCTCTACAACAGCGCGCCGATGCCGTACATGCAGCGGCTGACCTGGGACGGCATCGCCCTGCATGGCGGCAGCCTGCCCGGGCATCCCGCCTCGCACGGCTGCGTGCGCCTGCCGCAGGCCTTCGCGCAGAAGCTGTTCAGCGAAACCCAGCGCGGCGATACCGTGGTCGTGGCCGATGCCAAGAGCTCACCGATGACCCTGGCCTATCCGTCGGTGCTGGCGCCGGTGAACGCGCGCGGTCAGGCGCTGCCGGAGGCCGAGGGCGGAGCCCCGGCACAGGCCTGGTGGGACGACAGCGCGGCGCCGGCCGGGCAGGTCGGCATCCTGGTCAGCCTGCACGACCAGCGCCTGTACGTGCTGCGCGATGGCGTGATGATCGGCGAGTCGCCGCTGAAGGCTGACGCCCTGCCGGCGTTCCAGGGCACCACGCTGTTCGTGATGGGGCAGGGTTACAGCGACACCCCCAGCCCGCTGGACGTGAACCAGCGCCTGCACCAGTGGACGGCCTACCCGTTGCTGGGCCAGGACCGTGCCCAGGCCACGCCGGACCTGCTGGCCACGCCCTCGCTGCCGATGGCGCTGCCGCCGGATTTCGCCCGCCAGCTGTACCAGGTGCTGGTGCCGGGCACGACCCTGCTGGTGACCTCGCTGCCGGCGGTCCGCCCAAGCCCGGCTGAATCCGGAATGCAGCCGGTCTTGGAATCCGAGCCGCCAGGGTCCACCCTCAAGGGCAACTGAGTGCCCTCGTTGTGCCCATGACTGCATCCCGCCTGTGCCGGCTGGCCGCGTTCGGCCTGCTGGCGACCTCGGCCAGCGCCCCGGCGCTGGCACAGACGCCCGCCCTTGCCACCAGCGCCGATGATCTGGCTGCCCTGCTGTCGCGCAGTGCGCCCAAGGCCGACCGCCACGTGTTGCAGCTGGCGGCGCACGCCATGCGCTGTGCGCTGCAGCGGCCGGAACTGGGCATCAATGGTGATCGCCTCAGCGTGATCGACTATTCGCGCCCGTCCACCGAGCCGCGCCTGTGGGTGTTCGACCTGGCCCACCAGCGCCTGCTGTTCGAGGAGTGGGTGGCGCATGGCCGCAACAGTGGCGAGAACCGCACCGAGCACTTCTCCAACCGCGATGGCAGTTTCATGTCCAGCCTCGGCGCGTTCACCGCGCAGGAGACCTACATGGGGGGCAATGGATATTCGCTGCGCCTGGCCGGGCTGGAACCGGGCTTCAACGACCGCGCGCGTGACCGAGCCATCGTCATCCATGGTGCGCCATACGTGAATCCGGCTGCCGCGCAGCTGCAGGGGCGGCTGGGCCGCAGCCTGGGTTGCCCGGCGGTGCGCCTGTCGGTGGCCAGGCCGCTGATCGATGCGTTGCGTGGCGGCACGATGGTGTTCGCTTACTACCCCGACCAGGATTGGCTGAAGCACTCGCAGCTGCTGGCCGGCGGGTGCGGTGGCCAGGGCACGCTCGCCACGCGGTGATGCACGACGGCGCGCGGCATGATGCAATGCGCCGATGAACATCGACTCCCTGCTGCACACTCCGAGCCAGGTGATCTCCAGCCTGGACTACCGCCGCGAACGTTGGCGCAACGGCCTGGGCTGGACCCGCGAGATCCTGCGCCTGCCCGCGCAGGGCGATGACTGGGCGCTGCGCCTGTCGGTGGCCGAAATCGAACAGGATGCCGCGTTCTCTGCCTTCCCCGGCGTGGAGCGCGAACTGGTGTTGCTGCAGGGCAATGGCGTGCGCCTGCGCTTCGACGATGGACGCGTGGCGGAAGTGCTGCCGCCACACGGACGAGTGCGGTTTGCTGGTGAGGAGACACTGCACGGGGAATTGGTCGATGGCACCACCCACGACTTCAACCTCATGTGGAAGCGCGAGCTGCTGCAGGCCGAACTGCTGCACCGGCCGCTGGTGGGCGCGATGTTCTTCTTCTGCGAACCGGGCGTGGCCTGGGCGCTGCATCTGCTGGCCGGTCAGGCGGAGTTTGGTGCCGACAGCGGGCTGCCGGCGTTGCAGGCGGGCGATACCGCATGGTTGGCGGCCGGCGAACGTCAGCGGCACGCGTTGCAGGGCGGTGGCGAGTTGCTGGCGATACGGGTCAGTGCAGCAGCGGGATGATTCCTGGGCGCCGGTGGGCGCCATCCACGCATGGCGTGGATCTACAGCTGTGAGGTTGTCACCATGCCTGGGCACGCCGTCATGGTGCGGCTGTGGTTGGGGTCAGAGCCCTTTCCTGCGGAAAGGGATCCGACCCCGATGGTTCGTTCAATACACATCGCGCCGGTAACGACCGGCCAGCAACAGCGCTTCCTTGCCCGCAGTACCCAACACCTGCTCGATCACCGCATCCACCGCCGGGGCCATGCCCTGCAGGCTGCCGCAGATCAGGATCGTCGTGCCTTCATCCACCCACTGCCGCAGCGTTGCCGCTTCGGCCAGCAGCCGGTCCTGCACATAGCGATGCGCGCCGCCATCTCGGCTGAACACAGCATCCAGCCGCGCCAGCGTTCCGCTGGCCAGCATCGCCTGCAGTTCTTCACCGAAATGGAAGTCGTGCGCGGCGGTGCGCTCACCGAACAGCAGCCAGGTGCGGCGCGCGCCACTCCGGGCACGTTCGTGCAGATGCGCGCGCAGGCCGGCGATGCCGGTGCCGTTGCCGATCAGCAGCAGCGGCACATCGGCGGGCACGCCATGGAAATTGTCGTTGCGGCGCAGACGCAGCTGCACCGGTTCGTCGATGGCCGCGTGGTCGCACAGCCAGCCACTGCCGATGCCCGGTGTTCCATCGGCGCGCAGTTGGCGGCGCAGCAGCAGCTCCACCGCACCGTCGGCCATCACCGAGGCGATCGAGTACTCGCGATGCGGCAGCGGCTGCAGGGTCGCCAGCAATGCAGGCAGATCACCCGGGGGAACCAATGAGGGCAGGTGCGAGCGCGCGACGCGTGCCAGCAACGTCTGTCCGTCATCCAGCACGATGTCCGCGTCAAAGCGTTGTGTGTCCAGCCAGGCACGCACGGTGTGCGATGCGTGCTGTGGGCCGATCTCGGCGATGTCACCGGCCTGCCATTGCGCATCTGCATCGGCTGGGGGCTGCAGGCGCAACCAATACACGGGGCCGCCGGGGCTGCCCGGGTTCAGATGCTCGCGCTGCAGCAGCGTCCACGGCTGGTACTCGGCCGGACTCCAGTCGGGCAGTTCGCTGGCGTTACCGCCGAGTTGTCCCAGCAACTGCTGCCAATGGCGCAGCGCCGCCGGATCGGCGTTGTCGACTTCGATTGCATCGAACAGTGGATGCGCGCCGTGCTGGCGCAGCCATTGGTCGAGCTGGTGACCGAATCCGCAGAAGTGGCCATAGCTGCGGTCGCCCAGTGCGAGCACGCCGTAGTGCAGATGCTGCAGCGAGGGCGGCGTGGACATCACCCCGCGCAGGAACGGCAGGGCGTGGTCGGGCGGATCACCTTCGCCGGTGGTGCTGGCGATGAACAGCGCGCGCTGGCTGCCGGCCAGCAACACGGCGTCGACCTCGTGCAGTCCGCGCACGCGCACGGGCACGCCGGCACCGCGCAGGGCCTCGGCACTGCGTTCGGCCAGTTCGCGGGCGAAGCCGGTCTGGCTGGACCAGACCAGCAGGATGGGCGCGGTGTCTCCGCTTGCGGCATCGTCGCGCGGGCGCCCACGCCACCACAATGCAGCGCAGGCCAGCGCGTACAGCACCGTGGAGAGCACCGCGATCTGCGACTGCCGCGCAGGTGGCGCGCCCTGCCACCAGGCCTCACCGAGGTGCAGGCGCAGCAGCGCCCAGCCGATCAGCGCCAGCAGAAGCAGGACCAGCGCGTTGCCGAGCCACGCGCGCGACGGCCGGGTACTCATGGGCTCTGCTCGTCGAGCAGGCGCTGGAAGGCGCTGCTGAGGAATTCCTGCGGGCCGTCTGCTGCACGCTGCAGGTAGCGTGCAGCCAGGCCTTCGCGCTCGGCCAGCGCCATGCCCTGTTCGCGGCCCAGCACGGTCAGTGCGGTGGCCCAGGCATCGGCGTGCATGGCGTCGTCGGCCACCACGGTGACTGCCGCGGCAACCTGGCGCACCGGTCTGCCCGAACGCGGGTCCAGGCTGTGACTGTAGGCCTCGCCATCGACCTGGTACTGGTGCCAGCGATCGCCGGAGGTGGCCACCGCCTTGCCCTCCAGCGCCAGCACCCGCAGCGGGGTATTGGTGTGCGCATCTTCTTCCGGCGCGGACTCCACCAGCACGCGCCACGGCTGGCCGTCCGGTTTGCGGCCGTAGCCGGCCAGTTCGCCGCCGACTTCGACCAGCGCGGCAGTGATGCCCTGTGTGCGCAGCCACGCAGCGACATGGTCGACGCCAAAGCCCTTGGCGATCGCGGAGAGATCCAGTTCCAGCCCACCCGGTTGCAGCAGCGCATCGTCCTGCCACTGCAGGCGCTGCCAACCGCAGCGATCGCGCGTGGCCTGCAGGGTAGCGTCGTCGGGCTGGCGGCGTTCACCGGCATGTGCACCGAAGCCCCACAGGGCAACCAGCGGACCGACGGTGGGATCGAAGGCGCCGCCACTGGTGGACGCGATCGCCTGTGCGCAGGTCAGAACGTGGCGGGTCTCGGCCGGCAGCACGCACCATTGGCCCGCGTCGGCGCGGTTGTAGCGGCTCAGGTCCGAACCGGGCTCCCAGGTACTCATCTGCGCGACCACTTCGTCCAGCCGCGCCTGGATGCCGGCGTGCAGCGGGTGCAGGTCGCGCTGGCGCGGCGCGACCAGCGACACGCTCCAGGTGGTGCCCATGGTGGTGCCGCCGAGGCGGGCGATGTCGAGCAGGGAATCGGTCATGGTGATGCGTTGCGGGTGCGATGCCGGGGTTGCCCGGCATCGCGGTTCGCGTCATTACTGCGGCAGCACTTCCAGCGTGGCGACGTAGCTCAGGCGGCGCTTGGCGGCCTGCTTCACCGACGTCTTGTTGTCCTCGGTGCCGGTTTCCAGCCAGTACATGCCGGCTTCCGGCCAGGTCACCTTGATCTCGCCCTTGGCATCGCTGGTCAGCTTCAGTTCGTCCTGCGCGTTGCGGTAGCGGGTGGCGCCACGCACGATCTCGAATTCCAGGCCGGCGGTCGGCTTGCCGTCAACCAGCACGCGGAAGGTGGCTTCCTCGCCGGCGAACAGGTCGTTCGGGTGACCGACCGCAACCAGCTCGATGCCACGGTTGGTCGGCTTCAGCGCAGTGTCGTTCGGCGCGCCGTTGGTGACGAAGGTTTCCACGCGACCGATTGACTGGCTCACTTCCAGCTTCTTCGCGTCCTTCGGCAGTTCGTCAAGGGTCGCGACGCTGCCGCGCCAGCGCTTGCGCTCGCCGTTCTGCTCGTAGGTGGCGAACAGGCCATCGTTGACCGACGCGATGCGGTAGGTGCCCGGCTGCTTCAGTTCGATGTCGAACACGCTGCGGTACTTGCCGGTCGACGCGTTCTGCGGCTGCACGGTGCTGCCGTCCGGTGCGGTGATCACCAGCGATTCCAGGCGCAGCGGCACGTGGTTGAAGTAGAACAGATCGTTGGAGACCGCACCGTCGACGGTGATCCACGGCGCGTTGCCGGCGATCACGGTCTGCGAGGGCAGCAGCCAGGCCTTGTGGGCCAGGGCGGAGAAGGGAAGGGCAGCGGCCAGGGCGGCGGCGAGGACGAGCGTGCGCTTCATGCGGAAGACTCCAGTTGGAAGGGGTCGGATCCCTTTCCATCGGAAAGAGCTCTGACCCCGGGGGATAGGGCGATGGGGTCAGAGCCCTTCCTGCGGAAGGGACTCGACCCCGGCTCAGGCGATTACGGTTTGACGGCGAGGGTGACCTGGCCCAGTTCGGTGGCGCCCTGCGCCTTGCCGTTCTGCGCGGCGGTGGCCGGCCAGGTGAAGGGGATCTTCAACAGCTCGCGGCCGCCGACTTCGCGCACCGCTTCCACCACCAGGGTGTAGTTGCCCGGGGCCAGCTGCTTCAGTGCCGGCTGCCTGTCGTTGAACGACAGCGCGTGCTTGCCGGCCGGGCGGGTCGGGCCGGTCACGCCGTCCACCGGCACCTGCAGGGTGCGGCCACTCTTGCGCCACCACTGGCGCAGGTCGGGCAGCCACTTGGTGCCGTGGCCTTCGCTGTTGCTGGTCTGCTGGTACCAGACCGAGAGGTTGGCCGCGACCTTCTGGTCGGCGCCTTCCAGCCACACGGCCACATACGGCCGGTGGTATTCGGCCACGTTGAGCTTGGGCACTTCGACGTTGATGTCGAGGGTGGTGGCATAGGCCGGCGAGGTGGCCAGCAGGCCGCTGAGGGCGATGGTCAGGGTGACGCGCATGGGGCGGCTCCGGAAACGGGGAAAAGTCAGTGGATCAGCAACAGGGCGATCAGCAGCGGGATCATCAGGCCGAGGCCGACCAGCGGCCAGGTCATGCGCCGCTGCCGCGCATGCAGGTGCAGCAGGAACAGGCCGGTGATGCAGAACACCAGGCAGGCCACGGCGAACAGGTCCAGGAACCAGCCCCACGCCGGGCCCGCGTTGCGGCCCTTGTGCAGGTCGTTGAGGTAGGACACCGCGCCGCGCGAGGTCGATTCGTATTCCACCGCGCCGTTCTCGCGATCGATGCTCAGCCAGGCGTCGCCACCGGGGCGCGGCAGCGACAGGTAGATCTCTTCGGGCGACCACTCGGCCGGTCGCCCGCCGATGGCGATGCCCAGCTGCGTGTCCAGCCATTGCCGGGCAGGGCGCGGAATCGGTGCGTTGCCGTCTTCGCGCGTGCCGAGCTGTCCAAGCAGCGCGGCCGGCAGTTCCAGATGCTGGTTCTGCACCTCGGGCTTGGCCTCGATCTTCGCGGCATGGTTGAGGGTCAGGCCGGTCACCGCGAACAGCAGCATGCCGATCAGGCACACCGCCGAGCTGATCCAGTGCCACTGGTGCAGCGTCCGCAGCCAGAAGCCACGGTTCTGTTGCTGCTGCACGGTGGAAGAGGCAGGACGGCTCACGGCACGGTTCGAGGCGGACGAGGACTGCCCATTACATCATTGATGAGAATAGCTCGCAATTGCGTATCGTTCTGTATCCCGGGAGCAGGCATTGCGGGTTGCCGGCCAGCGGCCGGCACTACCGATCGGTAGATCCAGGCCATGCGTGGATGAAGCGGTGCCGACCAAGGTCGGCACCCACCACAGCAGGGCGCGGCGATCAGAACTTCGCGTTGAGCGAGATCCAGTAGCTGCGGCGCTGGTCCTTGGTCGCGTAGTCATCCACGCAACTGAACTCGCTGGGATTGAGCAGCAGGCACGACTGCGAAACGAAGTCCTTGTCGAACAGGTTGTTGACCCGTGCGTTGACCGTCAGCCACGGCGTGGCCTTCCAGCTGCCGCCCAGGTGGAAGATCGTGTAGTCCTCGTAATAGCGCACGTGGCGGGCGCCGGCACTGTCGATGAGGGTGTCGCGATAGCGGTCGTAGCGGCCTTCGCCGATCAGCGACAGGCTGATCGCTTCGTTGATCTGCCAGTTGAGGCTGGCGTTGGCCATGTGCTTTGCCGGCGTGGTGCCTGAGATCGGGCGTCCCTTGTCGGGGCCGCTGGTCTGCTCGCTCCTGGTCCAGGTGTAGTTGCCGCGCAGCTGCAGGGTGTCGAGCAGGTCGACATGACCGGCCAGTTCCGCGCCGCGGGTCTCGGCCTTGTCGATGTTCACGCTCTGGGTGAAGGTGCTGTAGCCCAGTGCTGCCCAGCCTGGGCCGATGTCCACGCAGTAGCCGCTGCCGGCGCGCGCCACTTCGCAGTTCGGGAACGTTCCGCCGCTGGCGATCTTGTCTTCGAACGTGTTGAAGAAGCCGGTGACGTTGAAGCCCCAGCGCTGGCCTTCGTAGTAGGCGGCCAGCTCGTAGTTGGTGCTGGTTTCAGGCTTGAGGTTCGGGGAACCGACCAGCGGCAGCACGCCCTGGCCACCAAAGCCGGTGATGCCCGGGAACAACTGGTCCGGTCGCGGGGTCTTGTAGCCGGTGCTGACGCCACCCTTGAAGGTCCACGCATCGCTGGCGTTCCACACCAGGTAGCCACGCGGACTGACGTGGCTGCCGAACACGTTGTGGTCGTCGTAGCGCAGGCCGAAGGTAGCGGTGAGGGTATCGGTCAGCGCCCAGTTGTCCTCGGCGAACAGCGCCCACATGCGGTGCTTCTGCCTGGTGTTGCTGCGATAACCGGCGCCATCCATGCCGAACACGCCGTCGATCATGTCGGTGTCGTTGTACTGGCCGCCGACGGTCAGCTTGTGCGCGCCGAAGTCGAGGTCGAGCATCGTGTCGAGCACGTAGCCTTCCAGTTCCATGGTGCGCAGCGGACGCGGCAGGAACGCCTGCAGGCGCGCCATCTCGCTCGGGTTGAGCGCGGCCAGGGCATTGCCACGGCCGGCCGCACAGTTGTTGGCGGCGCCGGTGCGGCGGCAGACGTCATTCCACAGCGTCTGCAGGTTGGCGCGCTCGTCCAGGGTCAGCGGCAGCGAACGACCCAGGTTGCTGCTCTTGCTGTGGGTCAGTGAGGTCTGCCAGGTGCCGAAGCTGTAGCGGCCCTGGTGGGTCAGCGACAGCTGATCGCGCTCGTAGCGCTGGTAGGCGGTGTAGCCGACGCGCGGCTGCACCACGCGGCGGGTGACGGTGCCGCTGCCGTTCGGGTTGGGGATGACCGCATTGCCGACGCGCCACAGGCTGGCCAGGCTGTCCAGCGTGCCGGTCTGGCCTTCGCTGTTGTCGTACTTCTGCCGCGACACGTCGTAGTCCAGCCACAGTTCGTGGTCATCGTTGACCCGGAAGTCCAGGCGCACGCCGGTATTCCAGTTGGTGTTGGCCACCGACTTGCCACCGCCGCCGAAGCCGATGCTGCGCTCCCACAGGCTGCCGTCGGGCAGGGTCACTGCGTCCCACTCCGGATTGGAGGCCTTGGCGTCGTAGTAGCTGCCGCGCACCGCCAGGCTGAGGCGGTCCTTCAGCAGCGGGCCGCTGAGGTACAGGTCGGTGGTGCGCGCATCACCGAACTGGTCATCCTGCTGCACGGTGAAGCCCTGGGTCACGGCGCCGTGCCAGCGGTCCTGGTTGCGTCGGGTGATGATGTTGATGACGCCACCCATCGCGTCCGAGCCATACAGCGTGGACATCGGGCCGCGCACGACTTCGATGCGCTCGATCGCGTCCAGCGGCGGCAGGTAGGCGAACTGGCCGCCACCGAAATTGTTCGGGTACAGCTGGCCGACATTGCTCTGGCGGCGGCCGTCGATCAGCACCAGGGTGTATTCGGACGGCAGGCCGCGCATGGAGATGGTGGCGCGGCCGTTCTTGTCGGTGGCCTCCAGGCCGACGTCGATGCCTTCGACGTCGCGCAGCGCGTCGACCAGGTTGGTGTAGGGGCGCTTGCTGAGTTCTTCGCGGCTGACCACGCTGATGCTGGCCGGTGCATCGATCACCTTCTGCTCGAAGCCGGAGGCGGTGACCACCACCTTGTCCAGCGTCTGTGGCGCGCCGGTAGCGTCACCGTGGGCGAAGGCAGGGGCGGTCATGGCCGCCAGCACGGCGCTGGTCAGCAGGGTACGGGACAGGGACGAACGGACACGATGGCGCTGGGCCATGGCAGTAACCTCGAAGGATGCAGGGTGGTGCGATGCCAGGCGCGAACGGCGCGGCATGCACGGGGAGGCCCGGTCAGGGGCGGCAGGGATGAAGCAGGCAGCGGCGCGCGGGCACGACCGCGCAGGCGGTCACGCGGGGCCGTGAATCAGGCGAGCGGCGGCGCCTGGCCGCGTTGCTGGCGGCGCCCGGGCGCATCGGCCCAGGGCGTGTCCGGAGCGGCCAGCGGCCAGTCCGGGCGCACGCCGGGCATGGCCGGCGTGGCGGGTATGAGTTCAAGCTCGGTGCGCAGCCATTGGCTGGCCAGCAGCAACGGCGGGCGTGCCTTCTCGGCTGATTTCACCGGAGCGGCAGCACAGCGGCGCAGCTTGGCCGGTGCCTCTTCCTGCAAGGCGCCTTCGCCGCCGCGCTCTTCCAGCGGCATCTGCACGGCCATTCCGGCCTGGCCGTGTGGCAGCAGCGGCAGGGTGCCCAGCAGCAAGGCCAGCATCGCCACCCACGCCAGCAGGCTGGCCAGCGCAGGACGCTGGCCGCGCATGGCGGTGCCCATCTTGCGATGGATGAGTGGACGAGGGCGAAGCGGGCGCAGCAAGCAGGGGGTCCCCAGGGGTCTGCCGGCAGCGGCCGGCATCAACGGGGCGTGATTGTAATGAGAGCTGTTAGCCGTTGCAAATGAGAATGATTGCCAAAATGTCGCGGGCCAGCCGGACGGGGCTCAGACCTCGCTCCAGCGCCGCAGCAGGTTGTGGTACACGCCGGTCAGCTGCAGCACCGCCTCGGCGTCGCCGCCGGTCTGCCGCAGGCGCTCGATCGAGCCGTCCATTTCCCATAGAAGGCGGCGCTGCACATCGTCGCGGACCATGCTCTGCACCCAGAAGAACGAGGCCACGCGCGCGCCGGCGGTGACGGGGCGCACCTGGTGCAGGCTGCTGGACGGGTACACGATCAGGTCGCCGGCCGGCAGCTTCACTTCGTGCTCGCCGTAGGTGTCGCTGATGATCAGTTCGCCGCCCTCGTACTCGTACGGCGCCGACAGGAACAGGGTGCAGGAAATGTCCGAACGCAGCTGTTCGCCGTTGGCCAGGTTCATCACCGCGCCATCAACATGGAAGCCATAGGTGCCGCCACCGCTGTAGCGGTTGAAGCGCGGCGGCAGGTATTTCAGCGGCAGCGCGGCGCTGAAGAACAGCGGGTGCCGGGCCAGCGCGACGAGGATGATCTCGCCCAGTTCGCGGCGCAGCGGTGAGCCCTCGGGCAGCTGCTGGTTGTGCTTGGCCTGCGCGCCCAGATGGCCGACGGTTTCGCGGCCATCGGTCCAGTCGGCGGCATCCAGTCGGCGGCGAAAGTCGGCCACCTGGTCGGCGCTGAGAATGTCGGGGATGTGCAGCAGCATGCGGGGCTCCTCAGAGGGACGGCGGCGCGACCAGGGCGCGCACTTGTGGATGCGGCGACGCGGCCAGTTCGGGCACGATGTGCGCCATGAACGCCGGGCTGCCGTGGGCCAGTGCGAGCCGCAACCAGTGCACGGCCTGCTCGACCTGTCCGGCCTGCAGCAGGATCGAGGCGTAGTTCGCCTGGCCGCGGAAATCACCGGCTTCGGCCGCGCGCTGGTACCAGGCCAGCGCTGCCTGCGGATCGGGTGCGGTATCCAGCCCGTCTTCGAGGTGGCGGGCCAGCAGGTTCATCGATTTGGCATGGCCCAGGTGTGCGGCACGGGTGTACAGGGTCAGTGCCTGTGCGCGGTCCTGGGTCACGCCGCGGCCGGTGGCCAGCAGGTTGGCCAGGTTGTACAGGCCCCAGTCCAGGCCGGTGTCGGCCGCGCGCCGGTACCACACCGCGGCCAGCACCGGGTCGGGTGCGGTGCCCTGGCCCAGTTCGTGGCAGCGGCCCAGCATGTTCATCGCCATCGGCGCGCCGTTGTTGGCGGCGGTCTCGTACCAGAGCCGTGCCGCCGAGGCGTCCTGTGCGGTGCCTTTGCCTTCCATGTGCATCTGCGCGAGCAGCAGTTGTGCCTCGACCTGTCCGGCCTGCGCGGCGTCGCGCACGCGTGCGAAGGCAGCCTGCGGATCGTGCTGCAGCAGCGCGGCAAGAGCGTCGCTGTCGATGGGGGTACGGGTTGCCATGGGGTGAGTATCGCCGGAAACAAAAACGGCGGCAGGAGAGCCTGCCGCCGTGGTGGAGCGCAGTTACATCAGAACTTCACGTTCAGTGCCAGGGTGGCCGAGCGACCCGGGGCGATGCTCGCGTAGTGCGAGGCATAGGCCTTGGTGAAGTAGGTCTTGTCGGTCAGGTTCTGCACGTTGAGCTGCAGGCTGATGTTGTCCTGGATCGCGTAGCTGGCCATCGCGTCGAAGCGGGTGTAGCTGGCAATCCACTTGGTGTTGGCGACGTCACCGTACTGCTTGTCCGAGTAGAACGCACCGGCGCCGATGGTCAGGCCGATCGGGAAGCGGTAGGTGGTCCACAGGTTGGCGCTGTGCTTGGCGGTGTTCGGGAACACGTTGCCGTTGTTCGGCGACGGCACGTAGACGTTGGACGGACAGGTGCGGCCCACCGGTGCGCCACAGACGAAACCGTTGTCCTTCAGTTCCGAGTCCAGGTAGGTGTAGCCGCCGTACAGGCTCCAGGCATCGGTCAGCTGGCCGGTGAAGCCCAGCTCGAAGCCGTTGATTTCCTTCTTGCCGGCGTTCTGGCTGGTGCCGTTGTCGATGGTCACGCGTGCGTTGTTCATCACGGTGTGGAAGATCGCGGCAGTCAGGTTCAGGCGCTTGTCGAACAGGTCCCACTTGGTGCCCAGCTCGAGGTTCCTGGTGTCCTGCGGCTTGAGGTCGGCCACGGCGGCGCTCAGGCCGTCCGAACCGTCGCCACCGTCCATGCCCGGCGGGGTCGAGGAGGTGCCCCAGGACAGGTAGATGCTGCCGTTGGCGGCCGGCTTGAACACCACGCCGGCCTGGTAGTTCAGGAAGTCGTTGCTGTTGCGCACGCGGGTCGGTGCCTTGCCGGCCACCGGAGTGGTCAGGGTGGTACGGAAGTCGTCGTAGCGCAGGCCGAGGTTGATCATCCACTGCTCATTGAGCTCGATGGTGTCGAACACGTAGGCCGAGGTGGTCTTGGTGCGCTGCTCGACGTCCAGTGCCTTGTCGCTGCGATAGACGATCTGACCGGCCGCCCACGGATCGTTCGGGTTCGGATTGTTGAAGTCGGTGCAGTTGTAGCCGGTGGCCGCGCCGGACACCTGGCAGCGAGTGCTGTTGGCGCTGTTTTCAAGGGGATTGGCGGTGCCCGGCGACATCAGGTAGCTGCCACGGGTCATCTTCTCGTCGCTGTACTCCACGCCCGCGCTGTAGCTGTGCTTGAGCGCGCCGGTCTGGAACGCACCGGTCAGGCCCAGCTGGTCGGCGAAGCTCTTGACGTCGACCGCACGGGTGTTGGTGCGACGCCACAAGGTGCCGTACAGGTTGGGGTTGCCCTTGCTGTCGTCCGGCTGGGTCCACAGGTAGTCGTTGCTGGTGTTGCCCAGGCGCGCGATGTTGCGCAGCTTGTGGCCACCGAAGTCGTAGCTGGCGTCCAGAGTGCTGATGTCGGCGCGGGTGCGCTGGAAATCACGGTCGACCAGGCCGTAGTAGTTGTTGCGGTCCGGCACCATCGGGCGGCCATCACCGTTCTTGGCCACGTTCGGGCCGCTGGAGAACGGATTGCTGTAGGGGAAGCCACCCGCGTCCGGCAGGTCATCGCTCTGCATGTGGTAGTGGCTGGCGATCAGCTGCGCCGGGCCGTTCAGGCCGAACGCGATCGACGGCGCGATGCCCCAGCGGCTGACGTTGGCGGCGTCGCGGCCGGCGATGTCCGATTCGTGCTTCATCAGGTTCAGGCGGGCGGCGATGCCATCGCCCAGCACGTAGTTGGCGTCCACCGTGCCGCGCGCGTAGCTGTCGGTGCCGATGCCCATGCTGGCGCTGGTCTCGTTCTTCAGCTTCGGCGTCTTGCTCACCAGGTTCAGGCTGCCACCACCGGAGTCACGGCCGCCGTAGGCCGAGCTCGGGCCCTTGACCACTTCCACCTGCTCCAGGTCGAAGATCTCGCGGGTCTGCGAGCCGACGTCGCGCAGTCCGTCGACGAACACGTTGCTCTGCGAATCGAAGCCACGGATGAAGGGGCGGTCACCGGTCGGATTGCCGCCTTCGCCGGCACCGAAGGTGATGCCCGGCACCATGCGCAGCGCATCCTGCAGGTTGGTCGCACCGGTTTCGGCGATCAGCTTCTCCGACACGATCGACACCGACTTCGGGGTGTCCAGCAGCTCGGCGGTGAACTTCGGCGAGGACGGGTTGAACCAGCTGCCGCGCACCTGCACCTTGTCCAGCTCGGTGGCGTTGCGGGAACCGGCGTCGGCGCCGTCGGCAGCCTGCGCAGCCAGCGGAGCAAAGCCCGCGGCCAGGGTGGCGGTGGCGAGCAGGGAAACGCGCGGGGCGTGCTTGCGGGACGTGATGTGGGTCATGGCGGTGGGTAGTGGCTTGGATCGGGAAAGGGCGAGCGCGAGCCGGCGCAGATGGGCATGCGGCGACAGGCGGGAGGTGGGTGCTGTAGAGCCGAGCCAGGCTCGGCTGGCGGGAAACGCAATCAGGCGCACGGCAACGGCCGCAGGGCGCCTCAGCTGGCGTGCGGTGCGGGCGGTGCGTGGCCGGGGTTCAACCGCAGCGCGGGATCATGCAACTGCCAGCGCAGGGCATCGGAGCGCCACAGCGGGATACGCGCGACCAGAGCGGCGCGTGCAGGGACCAGACCGGTGCAGGGCGAGGTGCCCTCGCCATCAAACGGAGGCTCCGGTGCTGGTGCGGCGTGCTGCGGGCATTCGTCGGCTGGCGGTTGCGGCAGCGGCATCGCCTGCAGCAGATCTTCAGCGTGTGCCTGCCAGCCGTGCGCAGCCGGATCGCCGCCACGCCCCTCGTGCAAGGCCGACCAGCCCAGCAGCAACGTCAGCAGCACGGCCACGAGCAGTGGCCACCCTTGGCGGGCGAGCTGGCACAGCGTGGCGGTGGGCGCGGGCGAAGCCATGGCGCAGGGGCGATGTCGTTACGAAGATGTTACGTAGAATAACATCAACGATAATGATTCGCATATGCGCAATCGGGTTGCCGATCTGGATGGCCTGGAAGGGCCTTGGAGGGCCCCTCAGTGCACTTCAGTGGATCCGCCCCATGGGTGGATGCTCTCCCGCGAGGCGCCCTCTGGGGGCTCTCCGGGCCGAGCGCCGCCTCAATCCCGGTCGTCGCGGGTCCAGACCGCGTCGTGCTCGCGCTTCACCGGAAACTTGGGCACCGGGGTATAGGCCGGGGCACACAGGGCGCGGCCGTCACGAACGTCGAAACGCGCGCCGTGCAGCACGCACTCCACGCTGCCTTCGGTCGTGTTGAACTCGCCCGAGGACAGTTCGAACTCTTCATGCGTGCACTGGTCTTCCAGTGCGTACAGCTCGCCGTCGAGGTTGAATACCACGATCGGCGTGCCGGTCACTTCGTCGAACACGCTCTTCATTTCACCCGGCAGCAGCTCGTTGCCGGCACAGACAAAGGTCCAGGCCTCGCTCACGCGGCGGCTCCGTTCAGCGGCTTTTCCAGGATCTCGAAGCGCAGGTCGTCGCGCTTGGGGATGCCGAAGCGTTCGTCGCCATACGGGAACGGCTTCTTGATGCCGGTACGGCTGTAGCCGCGGCGCTCGTAGAAGGCGATCAGCTCGTCGCGCACGTCGATGACGGTCATCTGCATCACCGGTACGTTCCATTCGCGCGCGGCGTGTGCTTCGGCGGCGTCCATCAGCTGCTTGCCGACGCCGCCGCCCTGCTGGGCCGGATCGACCGAGAACATGCCGAAGTAGCCCTTGCCGTCGACATCGGCGACGTGGGCGCAGGCCACCAGCTGGTCCCCGCGCTCGGCCAGCAGGATGGTCGAGCGCGGGCGGTCGAGGTCGGCCTGGATGCCTTCGGCGTCGATGCGGGCGCCATCCAGCAGGTCGGCTTCGGTGGTCCAGCCGACGCGGCTGGCGTCGCCACGGTAGGCCGAGGTGACGAGGGCGATCAGGGCGGGGATGTCGGCCGGCGTGGCGGCGCGGAAGGTCAGGGTGCTCATGGCCCCATTCTAGGTGGGGTGTGGGCGGGCGCAAATGGGGGAGGGGGCAGATCCCTTTCGCAACGCGGAAGGGATCTGACCCCGGCGTCTACTGACCCAACGGCAGGCCATGGACCGACTGGCACGGGCGCGGAATCGGCAGATGCTCGGGGTCGGATCCCTTTGCGCAGCGAAGGGCTCTGACCCCCTGTTACCAGGAGCTGCCCATGCCGAGGCCACGACGGGTCGATGCACCCGGATATCCGCAACATGTCGTCCAGCGCGGCAACAACCGCCAGCCCGTGTTCTTCACCGATGGCGACCACGTCGCCTACCTTCGCCTGCTGTGTCATCACGCGCACCAGCAGCATTGCCGGGTTCACGCCTATGTGTTGATGGGCAACCACATCCATCTTCTGGCAACGCCTGATGTCTGCGGCGGGCTGTCACGGATGATGCAGGCCGTGAGCCGGACCTACGTACGTCGGGTGAATGAACGGCAGGGCCGCACCGGCACGTTATGGGAAGGGCGCTTCCACTCCACGGTGGTGGATTCGGATCGCTATCTGCTGGCCTGCCAGCGCTACATAGAGCTCAACCCGGTTCGGGCGGGGAAGGTGGCGCATCCCGGCGACTATCGTTGGTCCAGCTATCGCGCCAATGCGCGTGGCAGGCCCAATGCGCTGCTCGAGCCGCATTCGGCATTCGAGCTGATGGGTTCTGATGCGGATGAACGGCGCAGGCGCTATGTGGAGTTCATCGAGGCGGGCATTCCGGCGGGGGATCTGCTGGCGATCCGGCGGGCATTGCAGTCGCAACGGCGGCTGTCGGGAATGCTGGTGGGGTCAGAGCCCTTTCGCATCGCGAAAGGGATCTGACCCCGGTGTGCTACGGGCGGTATGCCGGGTTCATCTGGTCGCGATCCGGCGGGCATTGCAGTCGCAACGGCGGCTGTCGGGAATGCTGATGGGGTCAGAGCCCTTTCGCATCGCGAAAGGGATCTGACCCGGTGTGCCGGCTCAGCCCAACAGCTTCCGTACCTTGGTCAGCGCGGTCATGAACCGCTCGATCTCGGCGTGCGTGTTGTAGAACGCCAGCGAGGCACGGCAGGTGGCCGCCACACCAAAGTACTGCAGCAGCGGGTGTGCGCAGTGCTGGCCGGAGCGCACCGCCACGCCTTCCAGGTCGAGCAGGGTTGCCAGGTCGTGGGCATGCGCGCCGTCGATCAGGAACGAGACCACGGCGGCCTTCTCCGGTGCTTCGCCGATGATGCGCAGACCGTCGACGCGGCGCAGCTCTTCGGTGAAATGCGCCAGCAGTTCAGCCTCGCGTGCCTCCACGTTCTCCTGGCCAAGCTGCTGCAGGTAGTCGGCGGCCACGCCCAGGCCGATGAAGCCGGCGATGTTCGGGGTGCCGGCTTCGAACTTGTGCGGGGCATCGTTGAACACGGTGCCGTCGAAGCTGACTTCCTTGATCATCTCGCCGCCGCCAAGGAACGGCGGCATCGCATCCAGGTGCTCGCGGCGCGCCCACAGCGCACCGGTGCCGGTCGGACCACACATTTTGTGGCCGGTGATGGCGTAGAAGTCACAGCCGATCGCGGCCACGTCGACCTTGCGGTGCGGCACGGCCTGCGAGCCATCAACCACGGTGATGATGCCGCGCTTGCGCGCTTCACGGCAGATCTCGCGCACCGGGTTGACCGTGCCCAGCACGTTGGACACGTGGGTGACCGCCAGCAGCTTGACATTCGGGGTCATTGCCGCGCGCAGCGCATCCAGATCGAGTGCGCCGTCAGGCGTGATCTCGGCCACGCGGATGGTGGCGCCGGTACGCTGTGCGACCAGCTGCCACGGCACGATGTTGGCGTGGTGTTCCATGCGCGTGATCAGGATCACGTCGCCGGCCTTCAATCGCGGCAGGGCCCACGAATACGCCACCAGGTTGATGGCGAAGGTAGTGCCGCTGCACAGCACCAGGTCGCTGGGGCGCACGTTGAGGAAGCGTGCCAGCTTGTTGCGCGCGCCTTCGTAGGCGTCGGTGGCTTCGCTGCCCAGTGCATGCACCGCGCGGCTGACGTTGGCGTTGTAACGGCGGTAGAACTCGTCCACCGCGCCGATCACCTGCACCGGCTTCTGGCCGGTGTTGGCATTGTCGAAATAGACCAGCGGCTTGCCGTGCACTTCACGCATCAGCAGCGGGAAGTCGAGGCGGACGCGATCCCAATCGGGCGCGCCGGTGCGTTCTTCGATCGGGCGCGGGGTGGACAGGTTCATGCCACACCCGCTTCGGCCAGGGCCTTGTCCAAACGGCGTGCCAGCTGCTCGCGCAGGGCTTCCGGCAGGATCTTCAGCGGCTCGTGGCAGAACGCGGCGCTCAGCAGTGCCTGCGCCTGTGCCTGCGGCAGGCCGCGCGAGCGCAGGTAGAACAGCGCGTTGGCATCGAGCTGGCCGACGGTGGCGCCATGCGCGGCCTTCACTTCATCGGCGTCGATGACCAGCGTCGGCTGGGTATCGATCTCGGCGTCGGCCGACAGCAGCAGGTTCTTGTTGGACAGGTTCGCATCGGTGCCGTCGGCGCCTTCGCGGATCTGGATGCCACCATGGAACACCACGCGGCTGCGGTTGGCGGCAACGCCACGCCACAGCAGCTCGCAACTCGTATCGCGCGCGATGTGGTCGATGCCCAGGCGGGTCTCGACGTGGCGTCGGCCATTGCCGAGCAGTACGCCGTTGGCGGTCAGCTGGGCGTTGTCGCCTTCCAGGCGCACGTTCAGTTCGTGGCGGCTGAGTGCTGCGCCCAGTTCCAGGTCGACGCGGTGGTACTGCGCGTCGCGGGCCAGCACCGCGTCGGTACGCAGGAAGCTGGTCTGGCGCGCGCTGCCGGCCTGCACGCGGGCGTGCTTGAGCACGGCATCGCGGGCGACATGGGCGTGCAGCACGGTGTTGTCCAGGTGCGCCGAATCGCCGACGCTGAGGCGGTGCTCGACCACGCCCAGGCTGGCGCCGGCACGCAGTTCGATCAGGTGGCGGTGGTGCCAGGCCAGGTCGGTATCGCCGGCGACGCTGGCGAACACCAGCTGCAGCGGCGCTTCGACCTGCACGCCTTCGTCCACGCGCAGCACCACGCCTTCATCGGCCAGCGCGGCATTCAGGCGAGCGAAGATCTCTTCGCTGCGCTCGTAGCGGCGCCCAAGGAAACGCACGGCGTCTTCGCCGGAGGCCAGTGCGGCCGACAGCGGCTGCAGCTGCACGCCGTCCGGCAGGACCTGCACGTCGCTCAGCGCGGCATCCAGGCGGCCGTTGACGAACACCAGGCGCGGTGCCGGGATGTCCTCCAGCAGCGCGGCGTCCAGCGCCGGGCCCTGCAGCGGTGCAGCCGCGAACGCACGGCGTTCCAGCTGGCGCAGCGAGGTGTACTTCCAGGCTTCGTTGCGCGCGGCCGGCAGGCCGTCACGCAGGGCCGCGTCCAGCACTTCGCGGCGCGCGTCGCTGCCGCAGAAGGCCTGGGCCATGGAGTCGAGCAGGGCGCTCATCAGACCGCCGCCTCGCGCACCACGCGATCCTTGAGGAAATCGTAGCCGTGCGCTTCCAGTTCCAGCGCCAGTTCCGGGCCACCGGTCTTGACGATGCGGCCATCGGCCAGCACGTGCACCACGTCCGGCTTGATGTAGTCCAGCAGGCGCTGGTAGTGGGTGATGACCAGGAACGAACGGTCGGCGGCACGCAGCGCGTTGACGCCGTCGGCCACGCTCTTCAGCGCGTCGATGTCCAGGCCCGAATCGGTTTCGTCCAGGATCGCCAGCTTCGGCTCGAGCACGGCCAGCTGGAAGATCTCGTTGCGCTTCTTTTCGCCACCGGAGAAGCCTTCGTTGACGCCACGGTGCAGCAGCTCGTCCTTCAGGTGCAGCACGGCCAGCTTCTGGCGCACCAGCTTGAGGAACTGCATGGAGTCCAGTTCGTCCTCGCCACGCGCCTTGCGCTGCGCGTTCAGCGCGGCGCGCAGGAAGTAGGTGTTGTTCACACCCGGGATTTCCACCGGGTACTGGAACGCCAGGAACAGGCCGGCGGCGGCGCGGGCTTCCGGGTCCTGGTCGAGCAGGTCGCTGCCGTCGAACTGCACGCTGCCTTCGGTCACTTCATAGCCGTCACGGCCGGCCAGGACATTGCCCAGGGTGGACTTGCCGGCGCCGTTGGGGCCCATGATGGCGTGCACCTGGCCGGGCTTAACATCCAGCGACAGGCCCTTGAGGATTTCCTTGTCGCCGATGCGGGCGTGGAGGTTTTCGATCTTCAGCATGGTCATGGCTTGGTAGGTTTCGGGGCTGCGGGGTCGATGCGGACGATCTGCACCGTGCCGTTGCCGGGCTGCCCAGGTTGAGCGGGGAGGGCGGAGAAAACCACGATGATCTCTTCACCGGGTTCTTGCAGGCAGGAGACTGCGAGGGAGGCCTGTCGGATGGATTCGGCAGCGGCGCGATCCAGCTCACGGTTGCCCGAGCTCAGGCGAGCCCGGATCGCGCCGAAGCTGCCGTCCTGCTGCGTTGTCAGCACTATCGAAAATTCTTTCGGCGCGGAGATGACCGTGCTGGCGGGCAATTTGACCGGGGTGGCACCCACCAGGTCTTCGGGGGTGCAGGACGCGTTGGCGAAGGCCCAGGGCGAAAGGCCCAGCAGCAACAGTGCGGGCAAAGACGTACGCATCATCCGACGCTTCCTTCCAGCGAGACTTCCAGCAGCTTCTTGGCCTCCACCGCGAACTCCATCGGCAGTTCGCGGAACACCTGCTTGCAGAAGCCGTCGACGATCATCGACACCGCGTCTTCCTGGCTGATGCCACGGGCGCGGCAGTAGAACAGCTGGTCGTCGGAAATCTTCGAGGTGGTGGCCTCGTGTTCGACGGTGGCGCCCGGGTTCTTCACCTCGATGTAGGGGAAGGTGTGCGCGCCGCACTGCTTGCCGATCAGCAGCGAATCGCACTGGGTGTAGTTGCGCGCGCCATCGGCGTTGCGGTCCACCCGCACCAGGCCGCGGTAGGTGTTCTGGCCACGGCCGGCACTGATGCCCTTGCTGACGATCTTGCTCTTGGTGCGCTTGCCGACGTGGATCATCTTGGTGCCGGTGTCGGCCTGCTGGCGGTGATGGGTCAGCGCCACGGAGTGGAACTCACCGACCGAGTCGTCGCCGAGCAGCACGCAGGACGGGTACTTCCAGGTGATCGCCGAACCGGTTTCGACCTGGGTCCAGGTGACCTTGCTGCGCGCGCCACGGCATTCGGCACGCTTGGTGACGAAGTTGTAGATGCCGCCGACGCCGTTCTCGTCGCCCGGGTACCAGTTCTGCACGGTGGAGTACTTGATCTCCGCGTCTTCCAGCGCGACCAGCTCGACCACCGCCGCGTGCAGCTGGTTCTCGTCGCGCATCGGCGCGGTGCAGCCTTCCAGGTAGGACACGTAGGCCTTGTCCTCGCACACGATCAGGGTGCGCTCGAACTGGCCGGTGTGGCCGGCATTGATGCGGAAGTAGGTGCTCAGTTCCATCGGGCAACGCACGCCCTTGGGAATGAACACGAAGCTGCCGTCGGAGAACACCGCCGAATTGAGCGCGGCGAAGTAGTTGTCGCCTACCGGGACCACGGTGCCCAGGTACTGGCGGACCAGTTCCGGATGTTCCTTGATGGCCTCGGACATCGAGCAGAAGATGATGCCCTTCTCGGCCAGTTCCTTGCGGAACGTGGTACCGACGGACACCGAGTCGAACACCGCGTCCACCGCCACGCCTGCCAGCTTGGCACGCTCGTGCAGCGGCACGCCCAGCTTGTCGTAGGTGTCGAGCAGTTCCTTTGGCACGTCATCCAGCGAGGCGTACTTCGGGCCCTTGGGCGCGGAGTAGTAGCTGAGCGCCTGCAGGTCGATCGGCGCGATCTCCAGCTTGGCCCAGTCCGGCATCGGCATGGTCAGGAAGTGGCGGTAGGCGTCCAGGCGCCACTGCGTCATCCACTCCGGCTCGTCCTTCTTGGCCGACAGGGCACGGATGGTGTCCTCGTCCAGGCCCGGCGGCAGGGAGTCCGATTCGATCTCGGTGATGAAGCCGGCCGAATACTTGCGACCGAGCTGCTCGTGGATCTCGCGGTTGGGGGTGTCGTCGTGGGCGACGTTTTCGATGGTTTCGGTGGCCATGGGGGGCTGCCTGTGGATCAGGAGACGACGTCGACAGCGATGGTGCGGCGCTGTTCGTCATCGGCAAGGGGAAGAGGGGGCAGGATCTGGGCGAGGGTGACATCGCGCAGGGCCTCGGAGACCACGTCGTTGATCAGCCGCCAGCTGCTGCGCGCGCCGCACTTGGGCGCCATGCCGCACTGGTGGTGGTCGTGGCTGCATTCGGTCAGGGCCAATGGCCCTTCCATCGCTTCGACCACTTCGAACAGCGAGATCTCGATGGCCGGGCGGGTCAGGCGGTAGCCGCCACGGACACCGCGCAGGCCTTCGACCAGGCCGGCCTGCGCCAGCGGCTTGAGCACCTTGCTGACGGTGGGCGGCTCCAGGCCGGTGAATTCGGCCAGCTCAGTGGCACTGAGCACCTCGCCCGGACGGGCGGCAAGCACGGTCAGCACCACGGTGGCGTAATCGGTGAGCTTGGTGACACGCAACATGGGAATGCGAGCGGTTCTTAAAGCGGACTGAAATTGTACGCTTTTATTCGCCGGCATCCAACCCGGGCATTCAGCCGGCGCTGGGACGGACCGGGACGACGCACCGGGGCCACCGCCGGGGCGCCATGCTGCGCCAACGGGGTGATTTTCGCAATCACCCGGAATGGGCGAGAATCCCGGTTCCATCCGCTGCAAACAGCCCGTGCCGATGCCGAAGAAGATCCAAGCCCGCAAGTCCGCCATCCATGGCAACGGCGTGTTCGCCGTGGCCCCGATCAAGCAGGGCGAGCGCGTGATCCAGTACAAGGGCCTGCTGCGCAGCCACGGCGACGTTGATGCCGATGATAGCGGCGACGTTGAAAGCGGCCATACCTTCCTGTTCACCCTCAACGATGACTGGGTGATCGATGCCAACTACAAGGGCAACGATGCGCGCTGGATCAACCACAGCTGCGACCCGAACTGCGAGGCGGTGATCGAGGAAGACGAGGACGGTGACAGCCGTGGCGACAAGGTGTTCATCGAGGCGCTGCGTGACATCAAGGCCGGCGAAGAGCTGACCTACAACTACGGCATCACCCTGGCCGAGCGTCACACCGCCAAGCTGAAGAAGATCTGGGAGTGCCGCTGCGGCTCGCCCAAGTGCACCGGCACCATGCTGCAGCCCAAGCGCTGACCGGTACCGGGTAGTGCCGGCCGCTGGCCGGC
Organism: Stenotrophomonas sp. YJH_SMC_19; assembly: GCF_059367915.1. NCBI lineage: Bacteria > Pseudomonadati > Pseudomonadota > Gammaproteobacteria > Lysobacterales > Lysobacteraceae > Stenotrophomonas > Stenotrophomonas sp. YJH_SMC_19. The sequence continues at coordinate 423,970 of NZ_JCAFRI010000001.1, read as the reverse complement.
AAGGCGCAATCCAGGTGCCGGCCAGCGGCCGGCACCACCCGGAGGCTCTCCACCTGCCGTGCACGGCAGGGTCACCGCCGTGCAAGGGCCGTTCTTCCATTCTGTCGGCACCCCCAACCGGAGTGCACCCATGGCAGAACGATTGAAGGGCAAGCAGATTGCCATCCTTGCCACCCACGGCTTTGAACAGTCCGAACTGACCGAACCCAAGCGTCTGCTGGAAGCCGAAGGCGCGCGCGTCAGCGTCGTGTCGCCTGCAAAGGAGGCGACGATCAAGGGCTGGAAAGAGAAGGACTGGGGCGACGCCGTTGCAGTGGATATTCCGCTGGATGAGGCCGATCCGGCCAGCTTCGATGCCCTGGTGCTGCCGGGAGGGGTCATCAATCCGGACACGCTGCGTATCGACGAGGCTGTACTCGGCTTCGTCCGCGCAGTAGACGAAGCCGGCAAGCCTGTGGCGGCGATCTGCCATGGCCCGTGGCTGCTGATCAACAGTGGCCTCGCCGATGGCCGCGAGCTGACGTCCTGGCCGTCCCTGCAGCAGGATCTGACCAATGCGGGGGCGAACTGGCGCGATGCCGAGGTCGTGGTCGACGGCAACGTGATCACCAGCCGCAAGCCGGACGACATCCCAGCCTTCAGTGAGGCGGTGGTCAAGGCACTCGCCGCCTGATGCGCTGCCGGTAGTGCCGGCCGCTGGCCGGCACCACCTTACTTGCCCAGCACGCCTGCCGGCACCAGGTTGCCCAGGTTCTGGTTGAAGGTGACCACCAGCTTGCCGTTCTTCACCTGTGCCGATTGCACCTGCAGCGCGCCAAGCACGCCGGCCACGGCCGGGTCCAGCTTGTAGATCGGCTCCCGCTGGGCGTAGTCGCTCAGCCAGGCGTTTAGCAGGCCACGGGTACGGGAGTCGAGACGACCGCCCTGGTTGGCCGGTGTGAAGTCATCCACGCTCGGCTGCTGCAGGTGGAATCCCTGGGTCTGCGCGTCGTAGCGCAGGCCGCTGCTGAGCTTCACCGTACCCAGTTTGGCCGGATTGCCACCGGCAGTGGCCAGTGCCACGTCCATGCCAAGGTTCAAGCGCTCGCCGGCCGGGAGGCTCAGCTGGGGGTGGCTCATGGTGAGGGCGATCAGTCCGCCCAACGCGTCCTGGGTGCGCGGGAAGCTGCCATCGAGATACTGCTGCACATCGCTGGCGCCGACCGACAGTTCGCGGCCGGAAATGGATGGGGCGGCCTGCGCGCCGATCGCGGCGGCGATCAGCACGGTGGAGGCGGCGAGGCGGGTCATCAGGGAACGCAGGCGCATGGCGGTGACCGCTGGACTGGGAAAGGATGGAGGAAAGAGTAGCCGGGGCGGCTGAATCGCGCGTGCATGCCGCTGCAATGGTTCAGTCCAGCGTTGGCCGCAGTTGCGCCGACTGGATCTGCCAGCCGCGGCCATCAGCACTGGGCTGCACGCGGTACCAGCCGCCGAAGCGGAAGGTGCCTTGCGTGGTGACCGCGCGGATCCGCACCGGCACCTCCAGCAGCTTGGGAGGATGCTGGCCGTCGCGTGCCACCGGGGGCTCGCTGTCCAGCCGCAGCGTACGCACGCCCTGCAGCTGGCGTATGGCAGCGTCATCTGCGCGGTGCGGGTCGGCCGGTGGAATCGCCCATGCCGCATCGCTGGCGCTGCGGTTGCGGTTGAGCAGCGCGATCACGTAGCGGTTGAGCATCACCGATGGTGGTTGGGCGTCGGCAGCGACCGCAGCGAACAGCGGATCGATCGCCGGTGTCTGCAGGGACGCCGCTTCGGTGCTGGTAATGCCCTGCGTTCCGGCGCTGGCGACAGCCGGCGCTGGCGCAACATCAGGCGCTGCCGCAGGCTTGGAGCAGCCGAGCAGCGCCAGGGGCACGATCAGGAAAAGCGTCCTGCGCATGCCTCCTCCCCGAGGCGATGTGGGGGAGACAGTGTATCGGCTGCGCGGGAATCAGCGGGAGGAGGGCAACTGCTCCAGCGCATCCAGTGCCGGCAGCACCTGCCCGGCGATGGCGGCCAACGCATGTCCATCGGTCTCTGCGTGGCGCTGCACGATGTCGCGCAGCAGCTGGGTGGCGATCACCAGGGTCGCGCGTTCATCACCGCTGATGCCAGCGGTGCGTGGCGCCGCTTCCAGCAGGCGCATCAGGTCGCGGCTGGCGCGATGCTCCAGTTCGATGGTGCAGCGCCCGGTGCACTGCAACCCGTCCTTTTCGATGGGGGTCACCGAGATCCGGTAGCGGGTGGAGGGGCTGGCCATGAGGGGATGCTCGCCGTTGCTGTGGAGGATGCGCCCACCTTAGGCAAGGCCGTGCCCGGCGGCGATGGCCGGGGCTGCACGCAGTGTTCCACCCGGTACGTTCCAGGGCCTGCCCAGGCCGCGCCTGGCTAATGGCGACGGGCTTGAACGGGGATTTTCCAGTATGCGGCAACGCTGTGTTGCGGATGCCCCGGGGCGGCGCATCCACGCGTGGCGTGGACCTGCTGCCGGGAACGTGCAAAAGAAAACGGGACGGCCAGAGCCGTCCCGTCGGAATCCGCGTTGGGGCGCGCGCTTACAGCGCGGCGTCCTTCAGCTTCTTCAGCGGACGCACCTTCAGCTTGGTGGTGGCCGGCTTGGCAGCGAACCACTGCTCTTCCTTGGTGAACGGGTTGATGCCCTTGCGCTTCGGCTTGGCCGGCACATTGACGGTGGTGATCTTCAGCAGGCCCGGCAGGGTGAAGGAGCCAGCGCCCTTCTTGTGCACCGAGGAGGCAACGGCGCTTTCCAGCGAGGCCAGCACAGCGCGGACGTCCTTGGCGACGACGCCGGAGGCTTCAGCGATGTGTGCAACCAGGCCGGACTTGGTCAGCACTTCCTTGATCGGCTTCGGAGCGGCCGGCTTGGCGGCTGCCTTCGTCGCGACTTTCTTCACTGCCTTCTTCGGGGCAGCCTTCTTAGCGGTCTTTGCCATGGTTTCCTGTTCCGTGAACGGTTGGTTGTTTGGTCGGCGCCGAACCCCGTCGGCAAGCGCAATGTAGGGCAACTCTTGGGCGCCGCCAATAGCCCGAAGCGCGGAAAGTGCATGTTTTTTCATATCCAGGCCGATTCAGTACATGGCGCGCCGTGGGGGACGGGGGTGTGGCAACGCGCGCTACGGCCCACGCCCGCCCATCGGCGGAATGCGCGAAACCACTGAAAACAAGAGAAAAATGCGTTTCCGGCTGGTGAGAAAGTGTCCACGCGCCGGGTTCGGAAGGCGACCTGCGGCGTGCGGCGGAGCGACGCAGGGCTAACGCCTCCCGTGCGAGGGTGACCGTTCATCACCGTCACGCAGGAGCAGCACATGGGAATCTCGCGACACGCCACCGCGCACTGGGAAGGCGATCTGAAGTCGGGCAAGGGGCAGCTGAGCACGCCGCAGAGCGGGCTGCTGGACAAGACACGCTACGGCTTCAACAGCCGTTTCGGCGACGAAAAGGGCACCAATCCGGAAGAGCTCATCGCTGCTGCGCACGCCGGTTGCTTCACCATGGCGCTGTCGGCCAAGCTCGGCGAAGCCGGCTTTACCCCGACCTCGCTGGATACCGAAGCCAAGGTAGATCTGTCATTGGAGGGCGGCCCGCAGCTGTCGCAGATCCGGCTGAAGGTGAAGGCAGTGGTGCCGGGTATCGACGCGACGCAGTTCCGTGCGATTGCCGATGACGCCAAGCAGAACTGCCCGGTGTCCAAGGCGCTGAGCGCGGTGCCGATCAGCCTGGAAGCCGAGCTGGGCTGAGGGTAGTGCCGGCCGCTGGCCGGCAACCGCATGATCTCGAGGTCCAGGTAACAGCCGGCCAGCGTTATGGCGGCCTTCCTGGCCGCCACCCTCCGGGCCGTCGCGTCCGACGTTGGCAGCGGCTCCTGCCGCTGCCTTCGGCTCCACCTCGATGGTGTTTACCAATCGATGGTGCCGCTGATCACCGTCTGCACCTGCCCGCCAGACCAGACCTCGCCGTCCTGGTCGACCAGCAGGGTCAGGCGCGCGTCATGGCCGACTTCGCGGCCCTGGCTGACTTCAAACGGCGTCCGTCCACGCGGCAGCGCGTCACGCAGGTCCAGCCACGCGGCCAGCACCGCATTGGCCGCACCCGAGGCGGCGTCCTCGAAGCGGCGTCCATTGCCGACGAAGGCACGTACGGCCAGGTCGAAACCCTCGCTGCCATCGCTGAAGGCATAGGCGAACACGCCCATGCTGTCGGTGGATTCAGCCAGTGCGGCCACTGCATCCCAGTCTGGCTGCAGCACGCGCAATGCGGCCTCGTCGGCCACCTGCACCACCCACCAGCTGCGGCCGCCCTGCATGCGTGCCGGCGGCAGTGTGCCCAGCGGCCAGTCCTTCAGCGCGGCCTGCAGGCGCGGATCGGTGGCCTCAGCGGTTTCGGCCAGCTGCGCGCGCGGGGTGCGGATGGCGATGCGCTGCTGCGTACCCTCACCGCTGACGCGCAGCGGCAGCGCGCCGGCAATGCCGTCCTGCACCAGCACGCCGTCGACCGCTGCGGCCAGGCCCGCCTGCAGCACCGCGTGCGCGGTACCGACGCTGGGATGGCCCGCGAACGGTACTTCCTTCTGCGGGCTGAACATGCGCAATCGATAGCTGGCGCCCGGCACCTGCGGCGGGAACACGAAGGTGGTTTCGGGCAGGCGCGTCCAGCGCGCGATGGCCTGCATGCTGGCGTCGTCCAGGCCCTCGGCATCGAGTACCACGGCCAGCGGATTGCCAGCGCCGGCGCGCGGGGAGAACACGTCCAGCTGCAGGAAACGGCGGGTGGTCATAGGGGGCAAACTCCGTAAAACGAGAGGGGATACGGTAGCGCCGGGCCATGCCCGGCGACCGTGCGCGGCATTCGCCGTGCGTGGCCCGGTGCTACCAATGGATGCTGCCGTCGATCACGCACTGCACCTGGCCGCCGATCCACACCGTGCCCTGCGCATCAACCTCGACCTGTACGCGACCATCGCGGCCGACTTCGCGGCCCTGGCTGGCGACGTAGCGGCCCTCGCGGCCGGGCAGGGCATTGCGCTGGCGCAGCCAGACACCGATCAGCGCATTGGCGCTGCCGGTCACTGGATCCTCGGGCACGGCGGCTGCATCAGCGGGGCAGAAGGCGCGCACCACCCGGGTGTGGTCGTCGCCGGCCTCGTCGGTGAACACGGCCACACCGGTCGCGTCGGTGGCGAGGCTCCAGTCGGCCAGCGTGGCCATGTCCGGCACCAGGTTGCGTACGGCGGCGGCGTCGCGCAGCGGCAACAGCCACCAGCGTGCGCCGTTGTCCCACAGTTCGGGCACGTGCCCGCTGTCGGCCAGCGCCAGCAGCGCTTCGGGCGCTCCGTCGGCCGCTGTGTCCAGTTGCCGCGCCGGTGGGCTGGCCAGCTGGATCTGCAGTGCCTCGACCGGGCCGCTCACCCGTACCGGCAGCAACCCCGCCGCACATTGCTGCAGCAGGGCACCGTCGTGCGGTTGCGCCAGGCCGCAGGTCACCGCCGCCCAGGCGGCGCCGACGCTGGGGTGGCCGGCGAAGGCCAGCTCGCGGGTCGGGGTGAAGATGCGGATGTGGTAGTCGGCGCCCGGCGTGCTGGGGCGCAGGAAGAACACCGTCTCGGACAGGTTCAGCCAGGCGGCCAGGGCCTGCATCTGGCTGCTGGGGAGCCCGTCGGCGTCCAGGATGACGCCCAACGGGTTGCCGGTGCCGGGGCGGGGGGCGAAGACATCGAGCTGCAGGTAACGGAGGACGGCCATCTACGGGGATATTGCGCTTAGAATCAAAGGTTCCGCCCCCGAGGGCGGCTTCCCCACATTCTACATAGCCAATCCATGTCAGCTTCCCCCCTTGTCGATCGTTGGATCGTACTGAAGTTCGGCGGCACCTCGGTGTCGCGTCGTCACCGCTGGGACACGATCGGGAAGCTGGCGAAAAAACGCGCGGAAGAGACCGGCTCGCGCGTGCTGGTGGTGGTGTCGGCGCTGTCCGGGGTCACCAACGAACTGACCGCGATCGCCGATGGCGCGCCCGACAGCCGGGACCGCGTGGCGGCGCTGGTCGAACGCCACGAGGCCTTCCTGGTTGAACTCGGCCTGGGCCGCGAGGTGCTGACCGATCGCCTCGCCGCGCTGCAGGGCCTGCTCGACGACGTGCGTGCAGCCACCCGTCCGCTCGACTGGCAGGCCGAAGTGCTGGGCCAGGGCGAGCTGCTGTCCTCCACTCTGGGTGCGGCCTACCTGCGCGCGTCGGGCCTGGACATGGGCTGGATGGATGCCCGCCAGTGGCTGGACGCGATGCCGCCGCAGCCGAACCAGAGCGACTGGTCGCAGCGCCTGTCGGTGAACTGCCAGTGGCGTGCCGACGCGGAATGGATGCAGCGCTTCCGCGCGCAGCCGACCCGCCTGCTGATCACCCAGGGCTTCATCTCGCGGCATGCCGATGGCGGTACCGCCATCCTCGGCCGCGGCGGCTCGGATACCTCGGCGGCGTACTTCGGCGCGTTGCTGGGTGCCAGCCGCGTGGAGATCTGGACCGATGTGCCGGGCATGTTCAGCGCCAATCCGAAGGATGTGCCGGACGCGCGCCTGCTGACCCGCCTGGACTATTACGAGGCGCAGGAAATCGCCACCACCGGCGCCAAGGTGCTGCACCCGCGCTCGATCAAGCCGTGCCGCGATGCCGGCGTACCGATGGCCATCCTCGATACCGAGCGCCCGGAACTGCCCGGCACCAGCATCGACGGCAGCGCCGCGCCGGTACCAGGGGTGAAGGCGATCAGCCGCCGCAACGGCATCGTGCTGGTGTCGATGGAAGGCATCGGCATGTGGCAGCAGGTCGGCTTCCTGGCCGATGTGTTCAATCTGTTCAAGAAGCACGGCCTGTCGGTGGACCTGATCGGTTCGGCCGAAACCAACGTCACCGTGTCGCTGGATCCGTCCGAGAACCTGGTCAACACCGATGTGCTGGCCGCGCTGTCGGCCGACCTGTCGCAGATCTGCAAGGTGAAGGTGATCGTGCCGTGTGCGGCGATCACTCTGGTTGGCCGTGGCATGCGTTCGCTGCTGCACAAGCTGTCGGACGTGTGGGCGACCTTCGGCCGCGAGCGCGTGCACATGATCTCGCAGTCGTCCAATGACCTGAACCTGACCTTCGTCATCGACGAGGCCGATGCCGATGGCCTGCTGCCGGTGCTGCACGCCGAGCTGATCGACAGCGGCGCGATGCCGGTGGAAGAGACCGAAGTGTTCGGCCCGCGCTGGCGCGAGATCGCCGGCACCGTGCGCCCGCGTGGCACGCCGTGGTGGCGCGGCCAGCGTGCGCACCTGCTGCAGCTGGCCGATGCCGGTACGCCGCGCTACGTCTACCATCTGCCGACCGTGCGCGCCCGCGCCCGCGCGCTGGCCGCGATCAAGCCGATCGACCAGCGCTACTACGCGATCAAGGCCAACAGCCACCCGGCCATCCTGCAGCTGCTGGAAGCCGAAGGCTTCGGCCTGGAGTGCGTGTCGCATGGCGAACTGAAGCACGTGTTCCAGCACCTGCCGGAACTGTCGCCCAAGCGCGTGCTGTTCACTCCCAGCTTCTGCCCGCGCAGCGAGTACGAAGCCGCATTCGCGCTGGGCGTGACCGTGACGGTCGACAACGTCGAGGCACTGCAGCGCTGGCCGGACCTGTTCCGCAACCGCGAGCTGTGGCTGCGCGTTGACCTGGGCCGTGGCGAGGGCCACCACGCCAAGGTCCGTACCGGTGGCAAGGAGTCCAAGTTCGGCCTGCCGATCGCCCGTGTCGATGAGTTCGTGCGCGCAGCCACTGATCTGGGCAGCCGCGTGGTCGGCCTGCACGCGCACCTGGGCAGCGGCGTGGAGACCGCGCAGCACTGGCGCCTGATGTGCGATGAGCTGGCCGGTTTCGCCCGCCGCATCGGCAGCGTGCAGACCATCGACATCGGCGGCGGCCTGCCGATTCCGTATTCCGCCGAGGACGAGCCGTTCGATCTGGATGCCTGGGCCGAGGGCCTGGCTGAGGTCAAGGCGCTGCATCCGGCGTTCCGCCTGGCGATCGAGCCGGGCCGCTACCTGGTGGCCGAATCCGGCGTGCTGCTGACCCACGCCACCCAGGTGGTGGAAAAGGACGGCGTGCGCCGCGTCGGCTTGGATGCCGGCATGAATGCATTGATGCGCCCGGCCCTGTACGACGCCTGGCACGACATCGAGAACCTCAGCCGCCAGGGTGGGTATGCCGAGGCGGCGTTCGATGTGGTCGGCCCGATCTGCGAGTCCAGCGACGTGTTCGGCAAGCGCCGCAAGCTGCCGGTGTCGACCGCGCCGGACGACGTGATGCTGATCGCCGATGCCGGCGCCTACGGCTATTCGATGGCCAACACCTACAACCAGCGGATGCTGCCGCGCGAAGACGTGATCGAATGATCGCCGCGCGCGCCCTGCACCCGCCCACCGACACGCCGCGCGCCATCGCGCGGGCCCGTGCCTGACCGGATACACCATGACTGCTTTCGACAAACACCAGGTTTCCCGCTTCCGCTTCGTCCGCTGCGAATTCGCCGCGGAGACCGGCGTGGCCAGGCTGGTCTATGCCTTTGATGACGGCCCGGAGATGGTGGAGACCATCACCGTGCCGGGCGCCCCGTTCGTGCTGGACGAGGCGCGTGCCGCCGCCGTGCAGCGTGCGCTGCAGCTGCTGCACCTGATCGCCGGTGTCAGCTACTACAAGGCGGGCGTGCCGGAGACGGTCAGCATCGACAGCTACAGCATCGATGCCGATACCGCCGCACTGGTGGAGACCATTTACCTCAACGGCCTGGGCGAATTCGCCTACCGCAATGGCCTGAACCTGCGCGGCCGCTTCCGGTTGCCGGTGCAGGGCGAGGCCGTGCAGGCGCCGTCGCTGGGCCTGCAGCCGCACGCGCTGGTGGCCATCGGCGGCGGCAAGGATTCGCTGGTCAGCATCGAAGCGCTGCGCCGTGCCGGCGTGGACGAAACCGTGACCTGGATCGGTGGCTCGCAGCTGATCCGTGCGTGCGCCGAGCGCACCGGCCTGCCGACATTGAACCTGGGCCGCACGCTGGCACCTGAACTGTTCGAGTTGAATCGCCAGGGCGCATGGAACGGCCATATCCCGGTGACGGTGGTGAACTCGGCGATCATGGTGCTGGCCGCGTTGCTGCACGGCGTGGACCAGGTGGTGTTCTCCAACGAGCGCTCGGCCAGCTACGGCAGCCAGATTCCGGGCACCGGCGAAGTGAATCATCAGTGGTCCAAGGGCTGGGCCTGCGAGCAGGCGTTCGGCAGCCATGTGCAGAAGTACGTGGCGGCGGACCTGCAGTACTACTCGCTGCTGCGCCCGATGTCCGAGCTGGCGGTGGCCCGCCAGTTCGCCAAGAGTGACTTCTACGACGCGCATTTCTCCAGCTGCAACCGCAACTTCCACATCCTCGGCGAGCGCCCGGTGAACCGCTGGTGCGGCGTCTGCCCGAAGTGCCACTTCGTGTTCCTGGCGCTGGCCCCGTTCATGCCCAAGACGCGCCTGGTGCGTATCTTCGGCCGCAACCTGCTGGACGATGCCGAGCAGGCCGGTGGCTTCGATGCGCTGCTGGAATTCCAGGACCACAAGCCGTTCGAGTGCGTGGGCGAAGGCCGCGAATCGCGTGCGGCGATGGCGACCCTGGCGCAACGCCCGGAGTGGAAGGAAGACGTGCTGGTGAAGCGCTTCTGCAACGAGATCCAGCCGCAGCTGGATGCCGCCGAACTGGAACTGGCACCGCTGCTGCAGCTGCAGGGCGAGCACCGCGTTCCGGCTGCGCTGTGGGAACGGGTGCGTGAAGATTTCGAAGCTTGAAGGAAAGCGCGTTGCGCTGTGGGGCTGGGGCCGTGAGGGCCGCGCCGCGTTTGCGGTGCTGCGTGAGCGCCTGCCCACGCTGCCGCTGAGCCTGTTCTGCCCGGCGGCTGAAGTCGAGGCCGCGCGTGCGGAAACGCAGGGCGTGCTGGACGTGCGTGGCGAGCCTTCTGCTGAAGCGCTGGCCGCGTTTGACGTGGTGATCAAGTCTCCCGGCATCAGCCCTTACCAGCCAATCGCGTTGGCGGCGGAAGGGCAGGGCACCCGCTTCATTGGTGGCACCGCGCTGTGGTTCGCCGAACACGCGGCCGACGATGGCATCGTGCACGACACCGTGTGCGTGACCGGTACCAAGGGCAAGAGCACCACCACCGCGCTGGTTGCGCACCTGCTGCGTGCCGCCGGCCATCGCACCGGCCTGGTGGGCAACATCGGCCTGCCGCTGCTGGAAGTGCTGGATCCGCAGCCCGCGCCCGAGTACTGGGCGGTGGAACTGTCCAGCTACCAGACCGGCGAAGTGGCACGCAGTGGCGCCCGCCCGCAGGTGGCGGTGGTGCTGAACCTGTTCCCGGAGCATCTGGACTGGCACGGCAGCGAACAGCGTTACATCGAAGACAAGCTGCGGCTGGTGACTGAAGCCGCACCGCGCATCGCCGTGCTCAATGCCGCCGATCCGCACCTGGCCGCGCTGTCGCTGCCCGACAGCGAGGTGGTCTGGTTCAACCAGCCGCAGGGCTGGCACATGCGCGGTGACATCGTGCATCGCGGCGAACAGCCGGTGTTCGATACCCGCAACACGCCGCTGCCGGGCCGCCACAACCGCGGCAACCTGTGCGCGGTGCTGGCCGCGCTGGAAGCGCTGGGGCTGGATGCCGTGGCGCTGGCGCCGGCGGTGCAGGACTTCCGTCCGCTGCCCAACCGCCTGCAGCGCATCGGCGTGGCCGATGGCCTGACCTACGTCAACGATTCGATCAGCACCACGCCGCATGCCAGCCTGGCTGCGCTGGAGTGCTTCGCCGGCCAGCGCATTGCGCTGCTGGTGGGCGGGCACGACCGTGGCCTGGACTGGACCGATTTCATGCAGCACATGGCGCACGACGTGCCGCCGGTGGAGATCGTGACCATGGGCAGCAACGGCCCGCGCATCCACGCCATGCTGCAGCCGCTGGCCGATGCCGGTCGCTTCGGTCTGCATGCGGCCGGTGACCTGCCCGAAGCGATGGCGTTGGCACGCGCCGCGCTGGGTGCGCAGGGCGGGGTGGTGCTGCTGTCCCCGGGTGCGCCGAGCTTTGGTGCGTACCGCGATTACGTGGCGCGTGGCCGTCATTTCGCCGAGCTGGCCGGATTCGACCCGGACAGCATCAGCGCGATTCCGGGGTTGGGCATCGCCTGAGGGGTCGGATCCCTTTCCGCAGGAAAGGGCTCTGACCCCAACGGGATTCTGGCCGGCAACCCTCCGGAGAAATTCATCCACGCATGGCGTGGATCTACTGCTCCTCGTCGATGAACGCGTAGCCGCCGTCGATCAATTGCTGCAGATACGCATCGAAGCTGGGGGCGATCACCGCATAGCTGTCCGGGTCGTGCAGGTAGCGCACCACCTGGCCGACCGTGCCGCCCGGTGCGGGGTTGAAATCCAGGTAAAGCATCGACGTGCCGCCGTTGTTCATGCAGTGCGAGAAGCACAGGCGGCGGTTCATCGGCAGATCCGCGTCGATGCCTTCACCCAGAATCTCCGGCTCGTCATCCAGCCACTCTTCGTAGATCGAACGGATGCTGTCGTCCCATTGCTGCTGGTCCTCGAAGATCTGCGCGACCGAACGCAGGTAGTACGGGTAGCCCCCGTCTTCCACGTCCGAGCCGAGCATCAGCACGCAGACCCCGCCGCCGGGGTACTCGCGGAAATGGGTGCCATCGACGCGGGACAACAGTTCCACCAGGCTGTCAGGCACCTGCGGCCATTGCATGCGCAGGCGCTGCAGGTCTTGTGCGCTGGCGCCCTGGACGTGAGCCCATTGCGGGGCATCGTCGGCAGGCAGGCGTGGGATCAGGCCAGACAGAAAGCGGTCAACAAGGTTCATGCGAAAAAGGGGACGGAGGGGATTAAGTCGTATCCAACCACACCTGCGTCACGTCGCCAATGCAGAATGCGACGCGGGAGGGGCGAATACGGCTTAATCCCCTCCGTCCCCTTTTTCTTGCGGAGCAGGCGCATGAATCGTTGGCGATGCGGTGTGGCGGTGATGCTGGGGCTGGCGGCGATGCCGGCGTGGGCGGCGATGAAGACGCAGCCGGTGGAGTGGAAACACCAGGGCACGACCTTCAGTGGCGTGCTGGTCTATGACGACGGCGACAACGACAAGCGCCCGGGCCTGGTGATGGTGCCGAACTGGAAGGGTGTGAACGAGTCGGCCATCGAGAAGGCCAAGCAGCTGGCGGGCGATGATTACGTGGTGCTGGTGGCCGATGTGTACGGCAAGGGCGTGCGGCCGAAGACCGATGCCGAGGCCGGGCCGGTGGCGACCAAGCTGCGCAACGACCGGCCGTTGCTGCGGGCACGTGCGCTGGAAGCGGTGAACGTGCTCAAGGCGCAGGCCGGCAAGGTGCCGCTCGATGCCAGCCGGATCGGTGCGGTGGGCTTCTGCTTTGGCGGCACCACGGTGCTGGAGCTGGCCCGTGCAGGTGCGCCGTTGGCCGGTGTGGTCAGCCTGCACGGCGGGCTGGGTTCACCGCTGCCGGCGCAGGCCGGTGGCAGTCACCCGTCGGTGCTGGTGCTCAACGGTGCCGACGACAGGAGCGTGACCGCCGAGGATATCGCCGGTTTCCAGAGGGAAATGAACGCGGCCAAGGTCGACTGGGAGTTCACCAATTACAGCGGGGCGGTGCACTGCTTCGCCGAGCGCGATGCCAACAGCCCGCCGGGGTGCCAGTACAACGAGCGGGCGGCCAAGCGCGCGTGGAAGGCGCTGGATGAGTTCTTCGAGGAGCGCTTCGAGAAACGTTGATCCGCGCAGCGGTAGTGCCGGCCGCTGGCCGGCAACCTCATGATGCTGCGGATGTCATCGGGAATGCCGGCCAGCGGCCGGCGCTACCGGATGCGGTCAATGCGAGCGTTTCCGTGCCGACCAACGGTCGGCACCCACCGGAATGCCGGTGGGTGGGTGCCGACCGTTGGTCGGCATACCTCAACCCATCAATGCGAACGCTGCACCGCGTAACGCGCCAGGCCACGCAGGGCCGCCACGGCATCGTTGTCGCCCAGGCCATCGAGCGCGCGCTCGGCGGCTTCGGCATATTCCTCGGCACGCGCGCGGCTGTACTCCAGGCCGCCGGTAGCACGGATCGCGGCCAGCACTTCCGGCATCGCCGAAGCGTCGCCGTCCTGCACGATGGTGCGCAGGCGCTCGCGGGTGGCGTCGTCGGAGTGGGCCATCGCGTGGATCAGCGGCAGCGTGGCCTTGCCCTCGGCGAGGTCGTCGCCCAGGTTCTTGCCCAGTTCCTCGGCATTGGCCGAGTAGTCCAGCACGTCGTCGGCGATCTGGAACGCGTAGCCCAGATGCATGCCGTAGTCGAACAGGGCCTGCTGGGTGGCTTCGTCCACGCCGCTGGCCAGCGCACCCAGGCGGGTGCCGGCGGCGAACAGAACCGCGGTCTTGCGCTCGATCACACGCAGGTAGGCGGCTTCGTCGGTATCCGGGTTGTGCACGTGCAGCAGCTGCAGCACTTCACCCTCGGCGATGCGGTTGGTGGCGTCGGCCAGGATCTGCATCACCGGCATGCGCTCCAGCTCGACCATCAGCTGGAAGCTGCGCGAGTACAGGAAGTCGCCGACCAGCACGCTGGGCGCGTTGCCCCACAGCGCGTTGGCGGTGCTGCGGCCACGGCGCAGGCTGGATTCGTCCACCACGTCATCGTGCAGCAGGGTGGAGGTATGGATGAACTCGATGATCGCCGCCAGCTGGTGGTGCTCCGGACCGGCCTGGCCGACCGCGTGGCCGGCCAGCATCACCAGCATCGGGCGCAGGCGCTTGCCGCCGGCGGAAATGATGTGGTCGGCAATCTGGTTGATCAGCACGACGTCCGAAGACAGCCGGCGCCGGATCAGGGCGTCGACGGCGGCCATGTCGGCCGCGGCAAGCGACTGGATCTGGGGCAGGCCCAGGGCGGGACGGGTGTCTTCGGTGATGGTCATGCGATCAGGCTTTCAGGCTCACCACCGATTATAGGCGCTGGCCGTGAATTCGGGCGCAAACCGGGCTGGCCGGCGTTCCCGGCCCCGCAAACGCTGCCGCCTGCGTGAATACGTATGCAGGTTGCGCCATGCCCGCGAGGCCGCCGCTAAGCTTGCCGGAACAGGATTTCGGCCCGCTTCTGGCGGGTCCCGCATGCCCGGAGGGGGGCTGTCGATGTCGCACTATCCATGGTGGCGCGGAGCCGTCATCTACCAGATCTACCCGCGCAGCTACCTCGATGCCAACGGCGATGGCGTGGGCGACCTGCCGGGCATCATCCAGCGCCTGGACCATATTGCCGCGCTGGGCGTGGACGCGATCTGGATCTCGCCGTTCTTCAAGTCGCCGATGGCCGACTTCGGCTACGACATCGCCGACTATCGCGACGTCGACCCGCTGTTCGGCAGCCTGGACGACTTCGACCGTCTACTGGCCAAGGCGCACGACCTGGGCCTGAAGGTGATGATCGACCAGGTGTTGAGCCATACCTCGATCGAGCACGCCTGGTTCCGCGAGAGCCGCCAGGACCGCAGTAATCCGAAGGCCGACTGGTACGTCTGGGCCGACCCGCGCGAGGACGGCACCCCGCCCAACAACTGGCTGTCGCTGTTCGGCGGCGGCGCCTGGCAGTGGGAACCGCGCCGTGAGCAGTACTACCTGCACAACTTCCTGGTCGACCAGCCGGACCTGAACTTCCACAACCCGGACGTGCAGCAGGCCACCCTGGACAATGTGCGGTTCTGGCTGGACCGCGGCGTGGACGGCTTCCGCCTGGATGCGATCAACTTCTGCTTCCACGACGCGCAGCTGCGCGATAACCCGCCCAAGCCGGCGGACAAGCGCGTGGGCCGCGGCTTCAGTCCGGACAACCCGTACGCCTACCAGTACCACTTCTACAACAACACCCAACCGGAGAACCTGCCATTCCTGGAGCAGCTGCGCGCGCTGCTGGATGAGTATCCGGGCGCGGTGAGCCTGGGCGAGATCTCGTCGGAAGACTCGCTGGCCACCACCGCCGAGTACACCCAGGACGGGCGCCTGCACATGGGCTACAGCTTCGAGCTGCTGGTGGACGACTACAGCGTGGCCTACATCCGCGACACAGTCTCCCGGCTGGAAGCGGCGATGACCGAAGGCTGGCCGTGCTGGGCGGTTTCGAATCACGATGTGGAACGCGCGGTCAGCCGCTGGGGCGGCTATCCGGCCGATCCGCGCCTGGCGCGGATGCTGGTGGCGATGCTGTGCTCGCTGCGCGGCTCGGTGTGCCTGTACCAGGGCGAGGAGCTGGGCCTGGCCGAGGCCGAGGTGCCGTTTGAGGCGCTGCAGGACCCGTATGGCATCACCTTCTGGCCGAATTTCAAGGGCCGCGACGGTTGCCGCACCCCGCTGCCGTGGACCGACGCTCCGCTGGCTGGCTTTACCTCCGGCACGCCCTGGCTGCCGATCCCGGCCGAGCACCGGGCGGCGGCGGTGGCCGTGCAGGAGCGCGACCCGCACTCGGTCCTGGCGGCGTTCCGCGCCTTCCTGGCCTGGCGGCGTAGCCAGCCGGCGCTCCTGCATGGCAGCATCCGGTTCATTGAAAGCGCCGAGCCAGTGCTGCTGTTCGAGCGTATGCTTGCAGATGAAACCCTCCTGCTGGCCTTCAACCTGTCGGCCGAAGCGGTGAGCCATCCGCTGCCGCCGGGCAACTGGCAGCAGGTGGCGGTGCCGGGCCCGGATGCGGGCACGGTGCAGGGCAATGAACTCCAGCTGCCGCCGCGCGCGGTGTATTGCGCCCGACGCAGCTGACCGTTTTCTCCGGTGGCGGTACTTGCGGGGACGGGGCCGAAGCGCCCCGTCCCTTTTTTGTGGGTGGGATTGCGGTGAAGGGCATCCACGCAAAAGAAAACCCGCTGCCTGCGCAGCGGGTTTCCGGTCCTGCTCCCCTTGTGTTGCCGGCCAGCGGCCGGCACTACCCGGTCGTGGTCAGAACTTGTAGTTCACGCCCAGCATGTAGGTGCGGCCCCATTCGATGTACTCCAGCGGGCGGTCCTTGCTGCCGGCGTAGGTGCGGTACGGCTCGTTGGTCAGGTTGCTGCCCTGCAGCAGCAGGGTCAGCCCCCGCAGGGCGCTGCTGTCGCTGAAGGTGTAGCTGACCTGCGCATCGGTCACGTTTTCGCCCACCACGTAGCGCAGGCTGCGATTGCCGTTGAAATTGCCGATCTCACCGATGAAGTCCGAACGTCGGCGCTGGCTCACGCGTGCCTCAAAGCCGCTGCGCTCGTAATAGGCGGTGAAGTTGTACACGCGCTTGGACAGACCCGGCAGGCTGATCGGGTCACTGCCCACGCTGGACGCGCTTTCCGGATCCAGGATGGTGATGTCGCTCTTGTTGAAGGTCGCGCTGGCCTGCACGCCGAAGCCACGCAGGCTGTCGGTCAGCATGTCCAGCGGGAACGATGCGGTCAGCTCCAGGCCCTTCAGCGTGCCGCCCTTGCCGTTCTGCGGTGCGGAGAAGGTGCCGGTGGTCAGCACCGGTGCGGTCATGCCCGGCGGCGGTACGTAGCTGCCCAGCAGCGCGGTGAAGTCGTAGTTGTCCACCGACTGGGTGTAGACGTAGCTCTTCAGGTCCTTGTAGAAGATCGCGGCGGCCACGTAAGCCTTCTCGCCGAAGTACTTCTCATAGGACAGATCCAGCGCGGTGGCACGCCATGGGTCCAGCAGCGGATTGCCGCCACTGCCGCCGGGGCGGCCGGTGCCGGTGTCCACGCCGAATTCGAGGCCGGCACGCATCTGGTCCACGCGCGGGCGTGCGACCTGCTTGGCGGCGGCAAAGCGCAGCGTCTGCTGGTGCGGGAACATGAAGGCCAGGTTCAAGCTCGGCAGCCAGTCGTTGTACTTGCGGCCTGCGGAGTACGGCTGGATGTTGCTGCCGGCCGGCTGCGAGCTGTCCCAGTAGCGCGAATCCGAGCTCTGGTCGGTGTGCTGCATCTGCACGCCGATGTTGCCGCGCACGCCGACCACGCCGATGTCGGTGTTGATGTTCAGGCGCGCCCACGCGGTGGTGATCTTTTCCTGCACCGTCCACGACTTGGGAATCAGGTAGTCCAGGTTGTCGACCGGGTTGAAGGTCATGTAGCGACCGACCGCGGCCGGCACGTTCCAGGCCGGGATGGTGCCGAGGCCGGCGAAGCTCAGGTCGACCGGGCGGTACTGCAGGTCCGAGGCGATGTTGGCATCACCCTGTGCACCGAGCAGGATGTTGCCTTCGGACTGGGTCTTCACCTTGCGGCGGTCGGCATAGTTCACGCCGATGTCGAGGTCTGGCGCCCACGAGGCAATGGCCTCGGGCAGCGCAATCGTCGCGGCCAGCTTGCCGCCCTTCAGGCGGTCTTCCACCTGCGGCACCTTGCCGTAGCCGGAACCGTAGATGGTGTTGGTCAGGAACAGCGCGTCGGGATTGGAGTAGTTCAGGCCCGGGCTGATCTGCGAGAAGCCGTTCTGACGGATCGACACGCCGACCGTGTCCAGCTGCGGCATCGGGGTCAGCTGCAGGTTGTTTTCCAGGTTCAGCTCAGCGCGCGTGGCCTTGGAGTAGTTCAGGTCGGCGACCAGCTTGACGCCGCCGAAGTTGAACTCGTTGTTCCAGCCGAACGCATCGATCTTGTCCTTGCGCTTGTTGTACATGCCGCGCACCAGCGGATACACGCCGCTGGCGGTGCCGCCGGTGAACGAGCCGTTGGCGTTGATCTGCGGGTTGCTGACCAGCAGGCCCGGGGTGTAGTTGCCGTTGTAGTTGCTGAGGTTCAGCTCGAACTGGTTGGCGGTGTCGATCTGCTCGGCTTCGGTGTGGAACGCATCGAAGGTGCTGGTCCAGCTGTTGTTCGGCCGGAACTGGATCGTGGCCATCACGCCGTCGCGCTTGTTGTTGCCGGTGCGGCGCAGCGCCTTGATGCCATCGGAGAAGTAGGTGCCGGCGCCCACGCCCGGGCGCTCGCCCTTGTCGGTGTGTTCGGTGGTCCACGGTTCGTACAGGCCGACCTGGTTCTCCTGGATCGGCATGTCGCTGTGCGCGTAGCCGATGGCAATGCCCAGGGTCTTGTCCAGGAACTGGTCGATGTAGCTGGCGCTGAAGCGGTTGCCGTACGGATCGACGTTGGCGGCGCGGCCCAGCGAACTCTTCTGGTAGCGGCCGCTGACCGCGATCACGCGCTCGCCAAAGCTGAGCGGGCGTGCAGTCTGCATGTCGATGGTGCCCGACAGGCCCTGGCCGACCAGCGCCGCGTCCGGGGTCTTGTAGACGGTCACGCCGTTGACCAGCTCGGACGGGTACTGGTCGAACTCGACACCGCGGTTGTCGCCGGTGCTGACCACTTCACGGCCATTGAGCAGGGTGGTGGCGAAGTCCGGCGACAGGCCGCGCACGCTGATCACCTGCGCACGGCCGGCCACGCGCTGGGCGGCCAGGCCGGGCAGGCGCGAGATGGATTCGGCGATGCTGACGTCGGGCAGCTTGCCGATGTCTTCGGCGGAAATCGCCTCGACCACCGAGGTGGCGTCCTGCTTGACCGCGATCGCGTTCTCGATGCCGCGGCGGATGCCGGTGACCTGCACCGTATCCAGGTTGGTGGCGGCGGTGGCGGCCGGCGTGGTGGTGCTCTGCGTGGACTGTGCCGACGCCAGCGTCGGCGCCAGCACAACGGCCAGCGCGAGACTCAGCGCACTGTGCTTGTGGTTCAACATTTTCCCCTCCCAGGCAATGTTGCAGATCGATTTGTGAGCGTTCCGGCGGTGCCGTGAACGTGCGACGCGGTGGCCGCTGTCGTCGCCGCTATGGTAGGCAGCGCATTCTTCGCGGGAATCACCCTGCATACGTATTCAATGGCGTTTGCAGGGGTGTAATCGCTTTCAGATCCTGCTTGCGGTGGTGCCGGCCAGCGGCCGGCACTACCGGGGCATTCACAGCGGCGTGAAGCGAATGGCCTGCCCACCGCCCGGTGCCAGCACCAGCGTCAGTGCATCGGCACTGGTCACCTCGCGGGTTTCGCGTGCGAACGCGAACGGGTTGCTGCGGAAATCAGCGCCTTCACCATCACGGTAGATCTCGGCGCGATAGCGCACGCCCGGCTCCAGGAAGCCCAGCGATACCGGCAGCACGCGTCCGTGTTCATCCGTGATGCTGCCGAGGAACCAGTCGCGGCTGTTGCGGTCGCGGCGCACGATCGTCACGTAGTCGCCCACCTCGCCATCGAGCACGCGGCTCTGCTCCCAGTCCACCGCCACGTCCTCGATGAAACGGAACGCCTCGCGGTGCTGCAGGTAGTGTTCGGGCAGGTCCGCGGCCATCTGGATCGGGCTGTACAGCACCACGTACAGCGCCAGCTGGCGGGCCAACGTGCTGGGGATGGCCTGGCCGTGGCGGCCCTTCAGGCTGAGGATGCCGGGGGTGTAATCCATCGGCCCGGCCAGCATGCGGGTGAACACCAGGTTGGCCTCGTGCTCCGGCGGGTTCGGCGGCTGGCCCCAGGCGTTGTACTCCATGCCGCGCGCGCCTTCGCGCGAGATCCAGTTGGGGTAGGTGCGGCGCAGGCCGGTGTCCTTGATCGGCTCATGCGGGTTCACCGACAGGTGCCGGCGCGCAGCCTCCTGCACCACCTTCAGGTGATGGCGGGCCATGAACTGCCCGTCGTGCCACTCGCGCCACAGCGGGCCCCCCGTGGGATTGCGGCGGTCGACCTGGCCATCGTCGCAGACGTAGCCGGTCTTGAACTGGTCCACGCCCAGCCGTGCGTACAGGTCCAGCGCGGCGCCCAGCTGATCCTCGTAGTGCTCGATGGCGCAGCCGGTTTCATGGTGGCCGATCAGGTGCACACCCTTTTTCAGGCCATATGCCGACAGCGCTTCAATGTCGAAATCGGGCGTGGCCCGGGTGAAATCGAAGTCGTAGCCGTTGCCCACCCACATGCCGTCCCAGCCCGGGTTCCAGCCCTCCACCAGCACGCCGCGGAAGCCATGCGCGGCGGCAAAATCGATCACCTTCTTCGTCTTGGCGGTGGTGGCCGCGTGCTTCGGCCCGGTGGCCCAGCTCTCGTTGTCTAGGTGCATCGACCACCACACGCCCACGTACTTGGCCGGCTTCACCCAGCTCACGTCGCCCAGCGCATTGGGCTCGTTGAGGTTGAGGATCAGGTCCGATTCGACCAGGCCGCCGGCGCGGTCGGCAATCTGCAGCGTGCGCCAGGGCGTGGCGAAGGGCAGGGCACGGCGCACCTTCCAGCCTTCGGCCGAGGGTGACAGCTGCGCGCGCAGGCGTTGTCCCTCGGTTCGCCGCAGCCACATGCCGGCGTAGTCCACCAGCGCGGCCTCGTGAATGGCCACATGCAGGCCATCGCGGCCGCGCAGGGTCATCGGCGTATGCACCAGCGGCACCTCGCGCAGCGGCGTGCGCTGGTACAGGTATTCGTAGTGGATCGGTTCGCCGGCGGGAATCCACCAGGCGGTGGAATCCTGCGCGATGGCGAACTCGGTCAGCTCGTCATCGATGATCGCTTCGTGCAGGTTCGGCTGCTCGGGGAACACATAGCGGAAGCCAACGCCATCGTCGTAGACGCGGAACACCACGTCCAGCCGCCGCTTGCTGCCGGTGGTTTCGGCCAGCTGTACGGTCAGCTCGTTGAAGTGGTTGCGGGTGAGCCGGCGCTCGCCCCACGGCTGCTCCCAGCGGTCATCGACGCTGCGCCGCTGCTGGCCAAGCAGGGCGAAATCGCGGTCCAGGCGACCGTCGCGCAGGGTAAAGCCGAGCTTCGAATCCTCCACCACGGGCTCGTCGAAACGCTCGACGCGATAGCGGGCGGTGCCGCCGTCCAGCACGAGACTGACCTTGAGTATCTTGCCCGGTGACTCGACGCTGGCCACCTGTGGCGTGGCCTGTGCCAGCGTGGCCCAGGCCAGCAGGGCCAGACCGAGCAGGTGCGCGATTGCCGCGCGTACAGCAGTGGGTGACATCGGCAGTTCCCCTCCCAAGGCGCCGTTGGCAGACCCGGACCATAAGCCAGTGCGGCAGGCGTGCTACCGCGTGGCGCCATGAATACGTATGCAGCTGGACGCAGCCGACAGCCCCGCGTCTACCATGGGGCCAAGGCACCTTGAGGGAGGGGCCGCGCCCGCCCGCCGGCAACGACGGTGCGGACCTACAACGCGTGCAGAGAGGGAGGGAGGCCGACGGGCGCAAGCCGGTCCGCCGCTTCGATGCTGAAGATCATTTGCCTGACCGCTGCCCTGGGGGCAGCGCTGGGATCGACCGCGCAGGCGGCCGACCTGCAATTCGACGGCCGCCATGCGCGCGCCGAAGCCGCTGCCAACGGCAGCTTCGTGCTGCATGCGCCGAAAGGTGAGGTGCGTATCGCGCCGATGCCGATGCGCAGCCAGACCGGTAGCGTGATGTTCGACGCGTTGTTCGCGCTGGCCCAGCAGGAGATGGACCAGGACCGCGTGGACGCGATTCGCGATCCCGCGTTCGACGAAGGCCGGCCGGTGCCGTGCGAGTGTTTCCAGACCGGCGCGCGCTGGCCCTATGTGTGGACCCGCGATGTCAGCTTCGCCGCCGATCTGGCGCTGGCGCGGCTGGACCCGCAACGCACGAGGCAGTCGCTGCAGTTCAAGCTGTCGGCGGCGCGCGACGGGCACACGCCCGGCCTGTTCGTGGCGCAGGACACCGGTTCCGGTGGCAGCTGGCCGATCAGCAGCGATCGCGTGGTGTGGTTCCTGGCGGCCCGTCATCTGCTGGAGGATCGCGCGTTTGCCGACCAGGTCTGGCAGGCGCTGAAGGGCACGCTGGCGCAGGACCGCGCGATGGTGTTCGACGCGCAGGTGGGCCTGTACCGTGGCGAGACCTCCTTCCTGGACTGGCGCGAGCAGACCTATCCGGACTGGACCCGCGAGGACGTGCGCTTCATCGGTGATTCCTACGCACTGTCCACCAACGTGCTGCACTACCAGGCATTGCGCCTGGCCGAACGCCTGGCCGGCCAGCACGGCGACGCCCGCGGGGCCAACTACAAGGCGTGGGCCGATGCGTTGGCGCAGCAGATCGATGCGCGCTTCTGGCGCGAGGATATCGGCCAGTACATGAGCTACATCGGCGAAGCCGCGCACCCGGTGCCGTACGCCAAGGTCGATCTGCTGGGCCTGTCGCTGGGCATCCTCGCCGGGGTGCTGCCGCCCGAGCGCGCGCGCCGTGCACTGGCTGCTTACCCGATGGGGCCAGCCGGCAGCCCCGTGGTCTGGCCGCAGGAAGCGCAGCAGCCGATCTACCACAACCGCGCGATCTGGCCGTTTGTCAGCGCCTACTCGCTGCGTGCGGCGCGGCAGCTGGACGATGCGCCGCGCATCGCCGCCGAGATCCGTTCGCTGATGCGGGGCGCCGCGCTGGCCGGTTCCAACATGGAGAACTACGAGCTGGTCAGCCAGGCCGTGCATGTCGAGGAAGGCGCGCTGAGCGGCCCGGTGGTCAACTCCGAACGCCAGCTGTGGTCGGTGGCCGGGTATCTGTCGATGGTGGTCGAAGGCGTGTTCGGCGTGCAGGACGATGGCCGCGTGCAGCCCAAGCTGCCGGCCGCGCTGGTGCCGGAACTGTTCGGCACGCAGCGCAGCATCAGCCTGGAAGTCACTGGCAAGCGCTATGTGGTGGAGCGTCCGCAGAGCGTGGGCGATGGCTTGCTGGTGGCGGGCAGGACCACCACGCGCGGCACGACCACCACGGTGCAGCTGGTGACTGCCCCGGCAGCAACAGGCTTCGCTGCCACGACTGCGGATGCCAACGCGCGTGCGCCCGCAACACCGGCGGCACCGCAGGCCCTGCGCAGGGGCACGGGTTGGAACGTTCCGGTGCAAGCCGGGCAGGTTCTGTGGAAGGACGGCAGGGCCGTCGTCGCCAGCAATGGCCAGGTGCAGATCAGCGACGATGGGCTGCAGCATTGCCTCAGCCTGACCCGACGCGAAGGCGCGTTGGAATCGCTGCACAGCCCAATGGTCTGCGTCGGTCCGCAGCAGGTGCTGAAGGGTGCGCAGCGCTGGCAGTTCACCTCGGCCAAGGCCGGGCAGGTTCGCCTGCGCCTGCAATATCGAAACCCGAACGGGCCGATCAACACCGGCGTCACGGCTGCGGTCAAGCAGCTGGTGCTGCAGTGCCCGGGCCAGCCGTTGCAGCGGCATACGGTCACGCTGCCGCACAGCGTGGCCGTGCAGGACTCGACCTCGGCAACATTCACGGTGCCAAAGGGGCAATGTACGGTCGCGCTTGAAGAGGGCTTCAACATGAGCGCGCTTGAACATTTCGCGCACTACACCGGTGGCAAGGGCGGCCGCGAGGGCGTGCTCAACCATGCCCAGGTGCAGGCGCTGACGGTGGCGCCGGTGGCGATGGAAGAGGGTGCACGATGAATCGTCCCGCCAAACCGCAGCTGTCGTTCTGGCAGATCTGGAACATGTGTTTCGGCTTCCTCGGCATCCAGTTCGGGTTCGCCCTGCAGAACGCCAACGCCAGCCGCATCTTCGAGACGCTGGGTGCGGACATCGACGCGGTACCCGGGCTGTGGATTGCCGCGCCGCTGACCGGCCTGCTGGTGCAACCGGTGATCGGTTACCTGTCCGACCGCACCTGGACCCGCTGGGGTCGTCGTCGTCCGTACTTCATGATCGGTGCGGTGTTGACCACGCTGGCGCTGCTGGTGATGCCGAACTCGCCGACGCTGTGGATCGCGGCCGGCACGCTGTGGGTGCTGGATGCTTCGATCAACGTATCGATGGAGCCGTTCCGTGCCTTTGTCGGCGACCAGCTGGCGCCACGCCAGCGTCCGGCCGGCTACGCGATGCAGAGCTTCTTCATCGGCGTGGGCGCCATCGTCGCCAGCTTCCTGCCATTCATCCTGGCCCACTTCGGCGTTGCCAACACCGCGGCCGCCGGGGAAGTGCCCGACACTGTGCGCTATGCGTTCTACTTCGGCGCGGTGGTGCTGCTCGCGGCGATCACTTGGACGGTGGTCAGCACCCGCGAATATTCACCAGCGGAGCTGGCCGGGTTCGATGATGCCGAGCCACCGGAACATCACGCGGCGGCCGCGATCAACGGCCCGGCTTCATGGACGCGGGTGACCCTGTGGCTTGGGTTGGGTGTGTTGCTGGCGCTGCTGATCACCTGGCGGCAAGGCGACAGGATGCTGTACGTGCTGGCCGGCCTGTGCGCCGGCTACGGCCTGCTGCTGGCGGCGGCGCGCGCGCTGCCGGCCACGCATATGCTGGCCGCCATCGTCGGCGACCTGCGCGCGATGCCGGTCACCATGCGCCGCCTGGCGTGGGTGCAGTTCTTCTCGTGGTTCGCGCTGTTCGCCATGTGGATCTACACCACCGCTGCGGTGGCCGGTACCCACTTCGGTTCGACCGATCCACAGTCGGCCGCCTACAACGAAGGTGCCAACTGGGTGGGCGTGCTGTTTGGCGCCTACAACGGCTTCGCTGCGCTGGCGGCGGTGCTGATTCCGCCGATGGTGCGTGCGATCGGCCTGCGCTGGAGCCACCTGGTCAACCTGTGGCTGGGCGGCGCCGGCCTGGTCTCGCTGATGTTCATCCGCGACCCGCACTGGCTGCTGCTGTCGATGGTGGGTGTGGGCTTTGCCTGGGCCTCGATCCTGTCGTTGCCGTATGCACTGCTGTCCGACAGCGTGCCGGCGTCGAAGATGGGTGTGTACATGGGCATCTTCAATTTCTTCATCGTGATCCCGCAGCTGGTGGCGGCCAGCGCGCTTGGCTTTGCCCTGCGCGCATGGCTGGGTGGCCAGCCGATGCATGTGCTGGTGCTGGGCGGCTGCAGCCTGTTCCTGGCCGGCCTGTGCGTGCTGCGGGTTCCGTCCCGTCCGGAGGTGGTGTGATGCGTGGTGTCCTGGCTGTTGCTGTTTCCCTTGCCCTGTTCGCCGGCCAGGCCGCGGCCGCGCCGCGCCCGGACTACGTCGGCACCACCGAGCCGTTCGCCAGCGATGCGGTGTACTTCGTGGTCACCGACCGCTTTGTCAACGGTGACCCGTCCAATGACCATCGTGACCAGGGTGGCGCGCACCGCACCTTCGATATCCCGGTGCCATGCCCGGACAAGGTGGACGGCAACATCGGCTATCTCGGCGGCGACTTTCGCGGCGTGCTCGACAATGCGCAGTACATCCGCAACCTGGGCTTCGGTGCGGTGTGGATCACGCCCATCGTCGACAACCCGGACGAGGCCTTTACCGGCAGCAAGCCGATCAGCTGTACCAGCACGCTGACTGATCGTGGGAAGACCGGTTACCACGGCTACTGGGGCATCAATTTCTACAAGCTCGACGAGCACCTGCCGAGCAGGGGCCTGGACTTCGCCGGGCTGACCAAGGGCCTGCACGGTGCTGGCTTGAAGGTGGTGCTGGATATCGTAGGCAACCACGGTTCGCCGGCCTGGACCATGCCGACACGGCAGCCGCAGTTCGGGCAGATCTTCGACAAGGACGGAAAACTGATCGCCGACCACCAGAACCTGCCGCCGCAGAAACTGGATCCGAAGCACAACCCGTTGCACGCGTTCTACAACAACATCGGTCCGGTCGACAGCAAGGACGGCTCGATCTTCGACGGCAACCTGGCCGAGCTGTCGGACTTCAACCAGGACAATCCGGCGGTGATGGACTACCTGGTCGGCGCCTACCTGCAATGGACCGCGCAGGGCGTGGACGCATTGCGCATCGACACCATCGGCTGGCTGCCGCACCCGTGGTGGCATGAATTCGTCAAGCGCATCCGCGCCGAGCATCCGGGCATGTTCATGTTCGGCGAAGCGTTCGACTACGATGCCGCGCGCATCGCCGAGCACACCTGGCCCGCCAACGCGAACGTGAGCGTGCTCGATTTCCCATTGCGCGGCGCGCTGGAGCAGACCTTCGGCACCGCCGGCAAGGGCTTCGAAACCCTGGCCGAGCCGCTGCACCTGAGCGGCGGACCGTACGCCAACCCGTACGAGCTGATGAGCTTCTACGACAACCACGACATGCCGCGCCTGCAGGCCAGCGACGATGGTTTCATCGATGCGCACAACTGGCTGTTCACCGCGCGCGGCATTCCGGTGGTCTACTACGGTTCGGAGACGGGCTTCATGCGTGGCCGTGCCGAGCATGCCGGCAATCGTGCGTACTTCGGCCAGCCGCGTGTGGATGCGGCGCCGAAGAGCCCGATCTTCGCGCCGCTGCAGCGTATCGCCAGGCTGCGCGAAGCCACCCCGGCGCTGCAGCGCGGCCTGCAGGTGAACGAGCGCCTGCAGGGCGATGAGGCAGTGTTCTTGCGCGTGCTGCAGCATGGCGAGGTGGCGCAGACCGCGCTGGTGCTGCTGAACAAGGGCGACCACGCCAGGACCCTCACCGTGGCGCGTTTCGTCCAGTCCGGCCGCTGGCGCGATGCGCTGGACGGCGGTTCGTTGCAGGTGAACGGTCCGCTGAAGGCCGACGTGCCCGCGCACGGCGTGAAGGTCTATGTGCTGGACGCTGCCGTGCAGCAGCCGGCGCTGCAGGCCGAGCTGGACAAGGCGATGGCCGACCAGAAGGCGCGGGACCAGCGTCTGGGGCGGTAGTGCCGGCCGCTGGCCGGCAGCCCCGGATTCCGGGTACCTGCAGCTGCCGGCCAGTGGCCGGCACTACCGGGTTTGGCCGCATCCGGCACAATAGGCACCCCTCACGCCCCGCCGTATCGCCATGACCGACCTCGCCCCGCAGACCCCGATCGAAACCCTGCTGAAGGCGGCGATGGACGGGGCGGTGCCGATCCGCACCTTCATGGAAGCCTTCGTCGCTTCCGAGGTAGTGCTGCTGACCGGCAGCCTGGTCACCCCGGACGGCAGCGGCTTCGACCCGCTGCTGTTCGACAAGCAGGGCACCCTGCATGTGGCGGTGTTCACCGATCCGTCGCGGGTGGGCGTCTACAGCCAGCAGGCCGAACACCAGATCCGCTGGCTGATGCTGGACGTGCTGCGCCGCGTGCCGGGTGGCTACGGCGTGGTGATCAACCCGGGTACTTCGCTGGGCTTTGAGATCTCGCCCAGCGGCGTTGGCGAGATCCTGAAGGACTTCGCCCAAGGCTGAGTTGCCGTCGCGCCATTTGTAACGCCGAGCCATACTCGACTGCCTTTCGCGCATGGCTTGATGTGTCGAGCATGGCTCGACTTTACAGAAGGCTTCCCTTCGGGCGCCGTCCATGATCCCCTTGGGTGACATCGGGATCGAGGCATTGCCATGGAATTCAGGGGACTACCCGCCGACGCACCGGAACGGCAGCAATTGGCCCGGTGGTACCACGCGGAATGGGGCCAGGACGCCGGCCTGACAGTGGAACAGGAACTGCAGCGGCTCAATCCGCCACAGGATGCCGAAGGTTTCCCGCACCTGATCGCCGTATTCGATGACGGTCAGGTGGTTGGCGCAGTCCAGCTCAAGCGGCGGGAAATGCAGGCTTTCCCACAGTACGAACATTGGCTGGGCAGCGTGTTCGTGGCCGACAGCCATCGCGGGCGTGGGCTGGCTGGCGCGCTGGTGGAGCAAGCAGCGGCGCAGGCGGTGCGGATGGGGGTTTCCGATCTCTACCTGCAGACCGAGGCCCTGGACGGTGGGCTGTATGCGCGTCTGGGCTGGAAGCCGCTGGAGGAAGCCGACAACCGCAGCTATCGCGTGCTGGTGATGGTGCGCAGGTTGGCCGCATGAGCGTATCCACGGCACGCCATTCCCGCTCGGCCCTGATCTTCCTGATCGCGGCGATCGCTGCCGCGCTGGTGTCCATGCCCCTGCTGCGCGCGGTGGGCATGGTGCTATGGCCGGTGTTCGTCATTGCCTGGCTGATCAACCTGGGCGCGGCCTGGCATCTGGCCCAGTGGGCGCGCCAGCAGCGCCGTTCGGCGTGGGCGTTCGGGTTGCCGGCGGCGCTCGGCACCGTCGCCTCGATCGTGTTCTATGTACTGCTGGCGTTGCTTGGGCCGAAGGCCAGGCCTCAGCCGGAAATCACCGGCTGAGTGCTTCGTTCCACTCGTTCCACAGGACACCGTCCACGGCGGTGAGCAGTGTCTGCTGGACCTCGATCAGCGTGTTCATCTCATCCAACACCGCCTCCAGGTCGGTGATTGAGATCTCGAATCTGGCCGTGCACTGGCTCATGGCATGTACGTGTTCAGTGCCATGCGCTAGCGCGATGGCTTCCTGGAGGACATGGGGCGCGTCGTTGAGAGAGAGCCGCAGGCGAACGTCTTCATCGCCCGTAATGAGAACACTGTTCCCACCCAGCTCCAATTCGAGCTCAAGACCACCGTCGGCCAATACCTCGGCTGCCCAGTTCAGTGATGCTGAGATTCCGTGTGCGGCG
Source organism: Stenotrophomonas sp. YJH_SMC_19 (assembly GCF_059367915.1). Classification (NCBI taxonomy): domain Bacteria; kingdom Pseudomonadati; phylum Pseudomonadota; class Gammaproteobacteria; order Lysobacterales; family Lysobacteraceae; genus Stenotrophomonas; species Stenotrophomonas sp. YJH_SMC_19. The sequence continues at coordinate 395,468 of NZ_JCAFRI010000001.1, read as the reverse complement.
AAGTAGATATGGCTGGATGTCATCGCGGCCTCTCGAAGGTGCACGGAGAGTATCGCTTGCCTTGAAATGGAATCTGGTGGTGTCCCTGCATCTCTGGCCAATCAGGACTTTAAATGACGCAATTGGGCGTGGCATGTCGTTTCTGTCTGCAGCAGTGATGCCAGCCATTTGACTGGCACCACCGCATACCTCACATCGTTACCTTGCGCCGGTTGTCATCGCTCACCCGGTCGATCAGCTTGTTGTACGGGTCGAAGCCCGCTTCATCCGGCTTTTCGTCCACCGTTACCGTGATCTTCGGATCGGCGCTGGTGATGTGGTGGCGCTGCAGGTACAGCACCTTCTGGTCGCGCTCCTTGCCCGACGGCCCATTGGCGAACACGCCGACCTCGACCCAGTCATCCATCTTTCCGTCGCTCTCCTTGCCCTTGCCGTCGGCGTACTGCTTGGCGGCGTGCAGGTCCAGGGTCACGTCGTAGCGGCCGTCATCGCGCTTGCGGGCGCTGGCGGCCATCACGCGGTTGTCGTAGAAGCTGATCTTCTCGAACAGGTCGGTGACCAGCTGCTGGCGGTCGGCCGGGGTGTCGGCGCGGATGTAGTCCAGCAGCTCGCGTGAGGTGGTGTACGGCGGTTGCTGGTACCCCTTGTCCTGCAGGAAGCGCTTCAATGCGCGGTTAAGCGCCTGCTCGCCGATCTCCTCGCGCAGCCGGTAGAACACCAGCGAACCCTTCTGGTAGTGGATGTACTGCTGGTTCTCCACACGTTCCAGCGGCTGTTCCTCGATGGCCTCGCCGCCGCGGCCGGACAGGTAGCCGTCCAGTTCGCGCTTGAGGAACTGGCGCATGTGCTGGCGGCCGTACTCCTGCTCCATCACCATCAGCGCAGAGTACTGCGACAACGATTCGGACAGCACCGTCGCGCCCTGCACGTTGGCACCGATCACCTGGTGCGCCCACCACTGGTGTGCGATCTCGTGCGCGGTCACGTAGAACACGTAGTCCACCTTGTCCGGGTCACGCAGGTCGGCGATGAAACCGATGGCCTCGGAGTAGGGGATGGTGTTGGCGAACGACTGCGCGAAGCGCGCATAGCCTGGGAACTCGATGATGCGCACCTGGCGATGCTGGTACGGGGTGAAGTTCGCCTCGTAGTAGGCCAGCGATTTCTGCACCGCTTCGATCATACGGTCCACGTTGTAGCCGTGCGCCGGGTCGAAGTAGACCTCCACCGGGATGTTCTTGTACTTCGCCCTGCGTACCTCCCAGCGTGCCGACAGGTAGGCGTAGAAGTTCAGCATTGGCCGGTCCATGGCGTAGCTGAAGCAGCGCCGGCCACTTACCGTGGTCTCCTTCAGAAGGTAGCCCGGCGCCAACGCCACCTGGTCCGGTGCCGTGCAGACCGTGGTGCGGAAGTCGAGCCAGTCGGCATCGTTGGCTATGTACGTGTTGGCACGCGCGGCTTCGTCTTCCAGCTTGGGCATGCGCCGCGGCTCACCCAGGTCGCGTTTGCGCCGCTCGTTGCGGTCGCTGATCTCGGCGCCTTCGTTGTAACCGAAGGAAGGCAGTACGCGGCTGTTGAAGAAGGTGCCGTTGTCGACGATGTTGCTTGGTGCCTGGCCCGCGGTGATGCCGTTGGGCTTCTGCACCACCCGGAAATGCACGCTGCGGGTTTCACCCGGTTGCAGCGGTTTCTGCAGGCGGTAGATGCGGTAGCCGAGATCGGCGTCATGCATCGAAAGGGTCTGCCCACCCAGGTCGACCGCGACCAGCTGCTTGTCATCGCCCATCGAGACGTGCACGTCCTGGATCGGCGTGGCGTGGGTATTGCGCACCGTCCAGTTCGCATCGATCACCATCGACTGCGATTCCGGGAACAGATCCACGCGGTTGTCCACCGCCACGATGCGGGGCTGCGGCAGCGTGCGGTACTTCGACAGCTCGCGCTCGTAGCGGGCCTGCAGATCCAGCTGTTGGTCGGGCGAGATGAACTCGTTGCGGATGTTGGTGCTCCAGTACAGCCAGCCGCCCACGGCGACAAAGGCCAGGGCGGCCACTGCGGCGAAGGCACCGGTCGGGCCGCGCAGGCGACGGCCGGCCAGGGTCATGCGCTGGCGCAGACCCTGGCTGACACCTCGTACCCAGAAGGCCGACGCCAGGCACATCAACGTCAGCAGGAACAGCGCCCAGTAGCCCTGGAACACCAGTTGCCCGGTCAGGAAGTGGCCGTAGCCGTTCATGTCCGAATAGGGTGCGTTGGGCCAGCTGCCGAAGTTGTACAGGTTCTGCGTGTAGTCGAGCATGCCCAGCACGCCTTGGCCGATCATCACCACGATCAGCAATGCGTAACCGACGAACTTGTTGTTGGTGAGCACCTGCAGCACCAGCGCCAGGCCCCCCATGAGGATGTAGACCACCGAATCCAGCGCCAGGCTGCGCAGGTACAGGAGCGGCTCCAGATGCGTGTAGCCCTTGGCCAGCTGCACGCCCATCGCGGCCAGCGCGCCGGCGGCCTGGAAGCAGACGATCACGGCCAGCAGTGCGGTGAACTTGGCCAGCAGCGGCACCCAGTTCGGCACTGGCATGGCATCGGTCACTTCATTGATGCGCGCACTGCGTTCCTTCCAGACCAGCTCACCGGCGAAGAACAGCACGATGATCACCAGCAGCCAGCTGAAGGCCCCCTGCAGGCCCATGATCATCTGCGAGGTGACCGGCCAGATCGAGGTGCCGTACAGGGTCTGCCGGAACAGCGCGCTGGGCAGGAAGTTGGCCAGGCCCAATACCAGCAGCACGATGAACGGCACGCTGCGCAGGACGCCGCGTGTATCGAAGCGGACCTGGCGCAGGAACTGCTGCCACGCCGTGCTGGCAGTGAACGCCGGTATCACGCGCGGCAGTGTCGCGCGGGTGGGGCGGACCACGCTGGCATCGGCAGCCGGTTGCGCCTGCCTGCGGCCCCAGCGCGGACGGCCACTGCCGCTGCGTTCGGTGCGGAACAGCGCGAAGGTGGCGGCGAACAGCGCGGCAGCCACGCCCAACCACAGGGCGCGGTTGGCCAGCAGGTAACCGGCCAGCTCGGGAATCCCGTTGTTGCGTTCGGCAGTGGACCAGTAGCGGATGGTACGGCCGAGTGCGCGCATGCCCAGCGGTTCGCTCAGCACCGCGATCCACGTATTGTCGATGTCGCGCAGCAGCGCCGCGCTGGCGCCGTACAGGACCAGGTAGGCCACCAGGCCGATGTAGACCCAGAGGATCGAGCGGGTCAGCGCTGCCAGCAGCGACAGCAGCGCGGTGGTGAACAACAGGTTCGGAATGACGATGACCGCGAACGTCCAGGCATAGCCCTGCCAGCTGATCGGGCCCATGCGTTCGGGATCGACCCAGGGCATGAACGGCGCCAGCCACAGGCCGAACGCGATCAGGATGTAGACCAGCAGCCCGGCCGCCAGGGCGGCAGCGATGCGCCCGGCCAGGTAATCGCGGCGCTTCACCGGGCTGGCGAAGATCAGTTCGGCAGTGCCGAGTTCGAAGTCACGCAACAGCGCGTTGCTGACGAACAGCGCGGTGACCAGCATGCCGAGCAGGGTGAAGATGCCCAGCATCTGCGCGATCACGGTGGGCGCGTTGCTGTGCACGTTGCCGGTGCCGCCACCGATCTGCACGGCGTCGCTGGACGCTGCGGCAAAGGCAAGCAGGGCGAACAGCCCGGCCAGCAGCCACAGCAGCGGGGAACGCAGCTGCTCGCGCAGTTCGAAGCGGAAGAAATTGAAGATCATGGCGTGCTCCGCTCAGGCTGCCGCGCGGGCACGGGCCTGCAGGCGCAGGCGCTGGAAGTACACGTCCTCGAGGTCGGGAGCCACGGCTGCGAAGCCGTCGCCGGGGTCGTTGGTGCTGTGCACGTGGATCACCGGGCGACCACCGACCAGGCGGGTGGACAGCACCACGTAGCGTGCCTCGTGGTCGGCCAGTTCCGAAGGATCAACCTGCTTGCGCCAGACCTGGTGCTGCAGGGCGTCGATCGCTTCGGCAGGACGGCCGGTCAGCAGCACCTGGCCCTTGTTCATGATCGCCATCGTCGGACACAGATCGGTCACGTCCTCGACGATGTGGGTGGACAGGATCACCGCCACGTTCTCGCCGATGGCCGCCAGCAGGTTGAGGAAGCGGTTGCGCTCTTCCGGGTCGAGGCCGGCGGTGGGTTCATCGACGATCACCAGCCGCGGGTCACCCAGCAGCGCCTGGGCAATGCCGAAGCGCTGGCGCATGCCGCCGGAGTAGGTGCCCAGCTTGCGCTTGCGGGCATCCCACAGATTCACCTGCTGCAGCAGCCCATCGACCACCTCGCGGCGCTGCGCGCGCTGGGTCAGGCCCTTGAGCACCGCGAAATGCTCCAGCAGGTCCAGCGCGCTGACTTTCGGATACACGCCGAAATCCTGCGGCAGGTAGCCCAGCCGGCGGCGCACCGCGTCCTTGTCGCGCAGCACGTCGATCGGCGCCTCGCCTGGAATGCTGAGCGTCGCCGTTCCGCTGTCGGCCTCCTGCAGGGTGGACAGCGTGCGCATCAGCGACGACTTGCCGGCGCCGTTGGGGCCGAGCAGGCCGAACATGCCGCGCGGGATATCCAGGTTGACGTTGTTGAGGGCGTGCACGCCGTTGGCGTACGTCTTGGACAGCGAATCGATCTTCAGCACTTGGCAGCTCCAGTAGAAGAGGCGGACCGAGGTGGAATCGACCGGGCTACCTGAAATCAGGTTGCCTGGCCTTGAAGGCTGAAACTCTGGGACGTGCAGCCTCAACGTCCTATAGGACGTGTCCCAGAGTCATGGATACTCGTGGGTGTCCTGCAGGCACTGAGCTGCAACACCGGATTGCATGCGATGGGCTCTTGTCCGGATGCCAGCCGGCAGTTCAGCAGACGAGCGCTACCGATGTTCCCTGTGTGCGTCGTGGTTATCGCTCACGGGCAGGCAGGCGTCATCCGCCGTTGGTCATGGGGGGAGAATTCCGCCGTCGCACGTTGGGGCGTGGCGGGAGGCCTGGCGGCGCCTACCGGCGCAGCGACGATTCCCGCACCACCAGCTTCACCGGGATGCTCTGGCTCTCCACCGGCTGTCGGCCGATCAGCGCCAGCAGGCGTTCCACCAGCAGCTGGCCGGCCTGCTTGGTGTCCTGCTGCACCGTGGTCAGCGCCGGGGATACCGAGGCTGCCAGCGGGATGTCGTCGAAGCCGGTCACCGCTACGTCCTGTGGCACCCGCAGGCCGGCCTCGCGCAGGGCCCGCATCGCGCCGATGGCGATCAGGTCGCTGGCGGCGCAGATCGCATCGATCGGTTCACCGCGTGCCAACAGTGCCTGGCAGGCTTCCTGGCCGGAAGCCTCGGTGGTGATCGCATCGTGCTGCAGCGTCGGTTCGGCGGCCAGGCCGTGGTCCTGCAGGGCCGCGACATGGCCGCGGTAGCGCTCCTGGAATTCGGGGTAATGGCTGGAGGCATGGCCGAGAAAGGCGATGCGGTGGCAGCCCTGCTGCAGGAGGTGGGTGGTGATGTCATGCCCGCCCTGGAAGTTGTCGCTGCCGATCGAGACACCGGGTTGGCCGGGCAGGGCGGCGCCCCAGCGCACGAAGTGCGTGCCCTGTTCGACCAGCTGCTGCAGGCGGTCGCGCGATTCGTGGTAGTCGCCGTAGCCGAGCAGGATGATGCCGTCGGCCTTGTTGCTGTCCTCGTAATCGGCCTGCCAGTCGGTGGACAGCTGCTGGAACGAGACCAGCAGGTCCTGCCCATGCAGGGCGCAGGCACGGGTGATCGAGCCCAGCATCGAGTGGAAGAACGGGTTGATCAGCGAGTCGTCGTTGGTCGGGTCCTCGAAGAACAGCAGGGCCAGCGTGCCGGCGTTGCGCAGGCGCAGGCTGGAGGCGTTCTTGTCGACCTTGTAGTTCAGTTCGCGGGCGATGCGCAGGATGCGCTCGCGGGTCTCGGCATTGACCATCGGGCTGCCTCGCAGGGCCCGCGACACGGTCGGCTGGGAGACCCCGGCCAGGTGGGCGATGTCCAGGGAGGTGGCTTTGCCTTTGATCGTCATGGGAACGGATAGGGAACGTGCAGCGATCATGATGCCATGAGGCTGGCCCTCTGCTTGCAGGTGCGCTCCTGTGTGGATGAACGGAGTTGATGTTAAAAAATGTGATCAATTTGTCACTTTGACCTGATTTGCACAAAAGCGCATTCAGCGGATGGACAGCTGCCATGGGATGGCCCTAGAGTCCGCGCACCAGGGGACAACAAGGCAGTTGACGTGGGCAGTAACGGATCAGGGATCGATCTGCAGGAGCCGCTGTGCGTGGACGATGGAGGCGCGCTGGCGTGCTTCGTCGCCCTGTTGGGGTTTCTGGACCGGCCTGCCGACCCCGACCAGCTCCGGCACCAGCTGGGCCACCCCGAAGGCCGTATCGATACACAGGATCTGTTGCGCCTGGCCAAGCGGATGGACGTCAAGGCACGCGTGGTACAGGCGCGGGTTACCGCGCTGCGCGACCATCCGCTGCCCGCCATTGCCTGCCTGGCCGACGGGCGCTATACGCTCGTGCTCAAGGCCGACGCCGAGAACGTGTTGTGCTTCGACGCGGCGGCCGACGGACGCCCGGTCACGCTGTCCCTTGGCGAGTTCTCGCAGGAGTTCGATGGCCGCCTGTTGCTGATGACCACGCGTGAAAGCGTGGCCGGCGCCGTGAGGCGCTTCGATGTCGGTTGGTTCATTCCTGCCTTGGTGAAGTATCGCCGCCTGCTGCGTGACGTGCTGGTAGCCTCGTTCTTCCTGCAGTTGATGGCACTGATCACGCCGCTGTTCTTCCAGGTGGTGATCGACAAGGTACTGGTGCACAAAGGCATCACCACGCTGGAAGTGCTTGCCCTCGGCCTGCTGGTGGTTTCGGTGTTCGAAGTGCTGATGGGCGGACTGCGCACCTACCTGTTCTCGCACACCACCAGCCGCGTTGATGCCGAGCTGGGATCGAAGCTGTTCTCGCACCTCACGCATCTGCCACTGGCCTATTTCCAGGCGCGCCGGGTGGGCGATTCGGTGGCGCGCGTGCGCGAACTGGAAACCATCCGCGAGTTCCTCACCTCCTCGGCGCAGACGGTCGTGCTGGACCTGTTCTTCGCCATCGTGTTCCTGGCCGTGATGTGGCTGTACAGCCCTGCATTGCTGCTGATCGTACTGATCACGCTGCCGCTGTACGCGGTGGTGGTCATGGTGGTCGGGCCGATGCTGCGGCGCCGCCTGGATGAAAAGTTCGTGCGCGGTGCCGAAAACCAGTCGTTCCTGGTCGAAGCAGTGACCGGTGTGGAGACCATCAAGGCGCTGGCGGTCGAGCCGCAGGCGCAGAACCGCTGGGACAAGCAGCTGGCGGGTTACATCCAGGCCAGCTTCCGCGCCAGCATGCTGGCCAACTGGGGCTCGCAGGCGGTGCAGCTGATCCACAAGCTGGCCACCGTGGCACTCCTGTTCTTCGGCGCGCGGCTGGTGATTGACGGCAAGCTGACCGTGGGCGAACTGGTGGCGTTCAACATGCTTGCCGGGCAGGTTGCCGGGCCGGTGCTGCGCCTGGCGCAGTTGGCGCAGGACTTCCAGCAGGCGCGCATTGCCGTGGAGCGGCTGGGCGACATCCTCAACTCCCCTACCGAACCGGCCAGCTCACCCTCGCGTGCCAGCCTGCCGGCAGTGGATGGCCGCATCGCGCTGGAGCACGTGTCGTTCCGCTATCGGCCTGAGGGGCAGGAAGTGTTGTCGTCGGTCAGTCTGGAGATTGCTCCGGGTGAGATCCTCGGCGTGGTCGGGCCCTCGGGATCCGGCAAGTCGACCCTGACCAAGCTGATCCAGCGCTTGCACACCCCGGAGCGCGGCCGTGTGCTGGTGGATGGTGTCGATCTGTCCATGGTGGATCCGGCGTGGCTGCGGCGACAGGTGGGTGTGGTGCTGCAGGAAAACCTGCTGTTCAACCGCAGCGTGCGCGAGAACATCGCCATGGCCGACCCGGCGATGCCGATGAGCCGGGTGGTGGAAGTGGCCAAGCTGGCTGGCGCGCACGATTTCATCCTGGAGCTGCCCGAGGCCTACGACACTCGCATCGACGAGCGCGGGGGCAATCTCTCCGGCGGCCAACGGCAGCGCCTGGCGATCGCGCGTGCATTGGCGATCGATCCGAAGATCCTTATCTTCGATGAGGCGACTTCGGCGCTGGATGCGGAGAGCGAAGAGGTCATCCAGGACAACCTCAAGCGGATGTCCGCCGGCCGCACCGTGATCATCATCGCGCATCGTCTGTCGGCGGTACGCCAGGCCAACCGCATCGTGACCCTCGAACGTGGCCGCATCACCGAGACCGGCACGCACGAGGATCTGCTCCGCGCGGGAGGCCGTTACTCACTGCTCTACACCAAACAGATGGGCCTGCCCGCCGTGGCGGCCCCGCTGAACTGACCACTGCGGGCCCAGCCAAGGACAGCACGCATGTTGAAGGGACTGAGGCATCACCTGGGCATCCTGCGCGAGAGCCTGCGCGCGGAGCGTGCGCAGCCGGACCAACGCGATTCGGCGGCGCCGGACTTCCTGCCGGCGGCGCTGGAGATCCTGGAAAAGCCCCCGAACCCGATCGGCCGCACCGTTCTCTGGCTGCTGATCGCCTTTCTCGCCATCGCATTGGTCTGGTCGTGCCTTGGCCGCCTGGACATGGTCGCCGTGGCCGAAGGCAAGGTGATTCCGCGCGGCAACGTGAAGGTGATCCAGGCTGCGGACCAGGGTGTGGTCCGTGCGATCCATGTGGTCGAAGGGCAGTCGGTGAAGGCTGGCACGCCGCTGCTCGAACTGGATCCGACGGTCAGCCATGCCGAGGTCGAGCAGGCGCGCCAGGCGTTGCTGACCGCGCAGATCGATGTGGCACGGGCGCAGGCCGTGGTTGACCACGTTGCCGGCCGGGCCGGTCGGTTCATCGCACCGGAGGGAGCATCTGACAGCATCGTTGCCATCCAGCAGGCACTGGTGGCCGCCAAACAGCGCGAGTTCGATTCCACCGTGGGCGGCTTGCAGCAGGAGCGCAGCCAGCGCGATGGCGAGCACGGCATGATCTTGGCCGAGATCGCCAAGCTGGAAGAGCAGCTGCCGCTGGCTACAGACCAGCTGAACAAGCTGGAGGAGCTGAGCCGCGACAACTATGTGCCGCGACTGCAGGTGGCCGAAGTGAAGGAGCGTGTTGTCGGCATGCGCCAGGACCTGGCGATCCGACGCGAAGAGCAGCGCAAAGCGACCGCAGCGCAACTGGCGGCCAGCCAGCAGATGAGCAAGAGCCGCAGCGAGTTCGCACGTGAAGCACTGGACGCCCTGACCGAGGCCGAAGCGGCGCGCGCGCTGCGTGGCGAAGAATTGAAGAAGGCCCATGACAAGGCCGGGCACATGGTACTGCGCGCGCCGGTGACCGGCGTGGTGCAGCAGCTGCAGGTGCACACCATCGGAGGCGTGGTGAAGCCGGCAGATCCGCTGATGGTGCTGGTGCCGCACGACGGCGAACTGGTGGTCGATGCGATGCTGCCCAATCGTGATGCCGGCTTCGTCCGCGACGGCCAGTCGGTGGAGGTGAAGTTGGAGGCCTACCCGTTCACCCGCTACGGCGTGGTCGACGGAATCGTGGAGACCGTGGGCCATGATGCGGTGCAGACCGAGAAGGAAGGGCTACGCTACCCGGCGCGCGTGCGCCTGCTGAAGCCCTGGATCGAAGTGGATGGCCGGCGCCGCGCGCTGGCGCCAGGCTTGGCTGCCACGGCGGAGATCAAGACCGGTGATCGCCGCATCATTGAATACCTGCTGTCACCGCTGTCGCGGCGTGTTCAGGAGGCGGGGAGGGAGCGATGAAAAGCGGAGTTCGAGCCTCAAACGGCAACCCTGTACCTATGCGGGCTCTTGGTCTGATTCTCGCGCTGGTACTCCTCCCTTGGCATCTACAGGCACGAGATCACGCCTCCTTGAGGTCGGTGGACCTGCAGGAACGCCTGGTTGGACTGCTGGCCCGACAGGGCGGGGACCACTGGAAGGGCATCCCGCCGAGCACTCTGGAACAGGCGATGCGGGTCAGTTGGCGGCGTGGAGCAGGTTTGCCTTCTTCCGGCAGAGGGGAGGGGGTCACGGTCGAAGGCTGGTCTTTCTGGATGCACACCGAGTTTCGCAACGGTGGCTATCAAACGCGCCTCGACACCTACGTTGCCACGCCAGGGAGCACCTGCACCTTCAATGCCGATCAGTTTGCCCGGAGGCTCAAGGCCATCGGGATGGAGGGTGGGCCAGTCAGATCAACGCTGCTTCCCGAGACCTGGTACCTCGGTGCCAGAAACGTGGAGGTTGCGGTCAGGACATACACAAGCACTACCAATGGTCAGCGCCATCAGTGCGTTGAAACGATCAGCATCGGTCCCCGGGAGTTCTGAACATGCCATCGATCAACAACGAGCTTGAAGCCGTTCTGCAGAGCCTCCGTCAGAAGGGAGGGCAGTTCTCCAAGGCCGAGCAGACCATTAGGCGGACAATCGAGAGTTCACCCGAACTCATGATTCGCTTGAACGTATCCGCCAAGAATGGAACGCTGAAGGGAATCGAACTGCTTCCCTCCGGTGCGACAGAGGGAGGGCACTACAGCGCCGGGTCCGGAGTCATCCGTATAAGTCGCGATCGGTTCGTTGCTGGAGGTGAAGCTGCGTTGGACGCGCTGGCATTCGTGCTCGGCCATGAAACCGCGCATAGCATCTATCAAGTCGAGAACGCCAAAGCGCTCGAAACTTTCCGCCAGCAGGTATACGCACTCTCGGTCGTGAAGGGTGTCAGAGACTACACGCCCATCCTGGCTGCCTACCTCAAGGCTACTCGCGAAAACGAAGCGGTTGCGATGATCGGCGGATGGAACGCAGTCTGGGGACGAGCCGTACTCAATTCCAGCAATGGCATTGACCAGCAGTCGTTCTTGGCCAGGATGTATCAGGCGATGCCACCGGGATGCGTCATCAAGGAGCCCAATGGTAGTTACAAGCTCGCACAGGGCATCACCATGCGCGGCAACTACTCCATTGAGTCCAGCAGGAATTCGCCGAACATCGAGGGATTCGGAATCTGCTACTACGACGGTACCGGTGCGGGGCTCGGCCAATCCGGGGGGCTCGATTACCGGAACTACTACTTGGGTCCCCAATTGGAGTACATCATCGAAGCCGAGCTGCAGATGCAGCGGCTGATGCCGGCGGGAAACCAGCCTGGCGACGTTCGGATTGATCTTGAGGCGATAGGTGGCAACGAGGCGGTCCTTGAAGCAGACGGCCTGTACTTCAGCGGAAGAGATAGCCAGTTCATATTCTCTGATGGCCGAGGGCCATTGCGGGTCTTCAATAGAAAGGGTGATGCTTCGCAGAAGCCGCGAAGCCCTTCACAGATACAGCTCCCCGTTGACAGTGAAACCTTGCAACGAATCACCATGTCTGGGGGTTTGGGCGGGGCCATTGGCGGGGCAATAGCCTCTGCGCTGAAGATCAACGATCCACTGTGGAAGGTGCTCGCTTCAGCCACGTTGAAGACGGTAGGCAAAAATCTGGGCGAGATTGCAGCCGCCGGTGGAACGAAGGTCGTGACCCGGGCGGGCGTCTTGGATCTGCTCTCTGATGTTCCGGACGAATTTCGAGTAAGCCTTCAGGGCGCCGCTGCTGGCACGGTTTCTGCCTATTTGACGGCTGAGCTGATCAGCTCGCTTGGCATCAAGGGCACGCTGGGAGAGGTCGGACAGAGCGTTGCCGCAAGCTCACTCAGCCAGATCATTGAGAATGCGATCAAGATTGCTGATGGCGCCACGATCGGCATCACAGATGGCTTGTCAAAGGGGCAGGTCTTTACCGCGATCGGTGGGTACATCGGCGCGCGCCTGGGCGCCAGCCTCGTCCAGTTCGAAACAGTGGGTGGACAGTTGGGCGCTCAGATCGGCTCTGCTGTGGGCGCCTATGTTGGTGCCACGATGGCACAGACGTGGAGTGCCTTGCTGCAGGCCGTTGGCACGACCTATGCCGGACCCATCGGCGCGGCTATTGGCGCGTTGGTTGGGTACATATTCGGAGGATTGATCGGAAGTTTGTTCTCCAGTGGGAAGCCGCGCTCCTGGGCATCTGTCACCTGGGACGAGGCGAACTCGACCTTCACCGTTTCTGGCGTTCGTGCCCGCTCGGGCGGCGTGAGTATCGGAGCGACGCTACTGGCCAATCAGGTCGCTGGCACCATGAATGCGGTACTGGAGGTGTCGGGGAGCCGGGTGGCAACGGGTGCGACGGTGGATGGCGGTACCTATGGAACGTACGGCAAGAAGTATCGCTATTGGTCGGAGCCTTCATTCACCACCTCCAAGGCCGAGGATGTAATTTCCTACGGTACGGTGCGGGCGTTGTCCAATCTACTCGATCGGATGATTGGTGGAGACATCTACATCAAGCGTGCCATCGGAAAGAATCTTGTCAGCCTAGATGCGCCGACAGGTTTCAGTGCGACCAATCTGTTTGGCGACATAGCCGTTGCTTCCGACTACGCTCGATATGTTGCGTCTCCATGGGAAATCAATACTCTGATTGCGGGAGCGCCTGAGAGTGGGTTCGCCGCACAGTGGGCCATTACGCTCGTCCGTGTCGAAGAGCTCGGACTCAACCGCCGTGCAGCGTCTGATTGGACGGGGGGATTTGCTGCATGGCTTGATCAACTGGCAGACGGCGCTGTAGACGGTGTCGGTCTGGTCGCCTCCAACATGACGTTGGCGCTCGATCCTGATGGAGGACGAAAGCGTACCTTGGTCAGCTGGACCGGAGACGAAGTTCACTCGTTGGGCGACACCATCGTCACCGCAGATAAAGACAGGATCCTCGGCGGAACCGGCAGCGACAGCATCATCGTCAATGGTGCATTGCTGTCCAGCACCACCGGCCTGCTGGTCAACGGCAACGCACCTTCGGCCACGCATCGCATCGAAATCGCGGCTGTCATCGATGCCGGTGCAGGTGACGATCTGGTCCGGGGTGGAGACCTCGGCAACGATCTGCTCGGCGGCAGCGGCAACGATACCCTGGTGGGCGGCCTGCTCGATGACTGGCTGTTTGGCGGGGACGGCAATGACGTGCTGTTCGCCGGCAATGTCACCAATGTGAACTTCGCCATCGGTGATGCCAGCGCACAGGCGCTGGCGATCGCTGCGCGTGGTGGCAACGGCAACTACCTCGACGGCGGTGCCGGCGATGATCGCCTGTATGGCAGCACCGGTTCGGACTGGCTGGAAGGTGGCGCTGGCAACGACCTGCTGGTGGGTGGCGAAGGGGGGGACATCATCGCCGGTGGCGCTGGCGATGATCGGGGTGCCAATGGCGAAGCACGCCTGTTCGGTGGGGGCGGCGCGGACCAGTACCTGTTCCGGCTTGGTGACGGCCGCGATGTGGTCTACGACGAAGAGGGCGCAGACGCCATCCGTGGCAGCGGCGACAGCTTGAATGACCGCCTCGCAAAGATCGCCAATGGACAGTTGGCGCGCAACTGGGCCGGTGGTGGCGAGTACGAGGTCAACGGCTCGGTGAAGGGTGGTGAGGACGCGATCGTGTTCGGCACCGGCCTGTCGCTGCAGAACATCCAGATGCGCCGCTCCTCGGCCAGCGGCGCCGGCAACGACCTGATCATTGCCTTGGTCAGCTATGACGCCGCCGGCAACGCGACCCACACCGGCGATGAGCTGACCATCAAGGACTGGTTCGAATCCTCGCATCGCGTGGAGTGGCTGCGGTTTGCCGATGGCGAGGACATCCGCATCGGCGACATGACCTCGTACATCATCGGCACCGGTGGCTCGGATGTGATCCTGGGCACCTACGGCGCTGACTTCCTGTATGGCGGCGCCGGCAATGACGAGATCCGAGGCCTGGCCGGCAATGACTTCGGCAATGGTGGCTCGGGCGACGATTTCGTTGCTGGCGATGGCGACCAGGACTGGGTGATGGGCGGCTCCGGCAACGACCAGGTGCTGGGCGGCGCAGGCAATGACACGGTGTTTGGCGATGATGGCAATGACCGTGTGTATGGCGGTACGGGTTCGGACCTGGTGGTCGGCGGCCGTGGCAACGACGAAGTGGTGGGCGGTGAAGGCGATGACGTCTTCCGCTACCAGCGCGGCGATGGCGACGACATTGTCATGGACGACTATGTCGACAACTGGGATCTGGTCTGGGAGAAGGGCGCCTACGTCAATGGCTATGTACGCAATGCCGATGGCACCGTCAGCAAGGACGGCGTGGTCTATTTCGACGGTTCCACCTGGATCAGCCACAACGACTGGAACGACGAGGCGCAGGTGCTGCGCCGGCACAAGGGAGCGCTCAATGGCCTGATTGCGCGCAATGCGGGTGTTGATTCGCTGGAGTTTGGCGTCGGCATCGACATCCAGGATGTGATGCTGCAGCGAGATGGCAATGACCTGCGCCTGGTGATCGGCCGCGATGGCGAGAAGGAGCGCCTCTCGGCGTCCAGTGACCGGATCACGATCAAGGACTGGTACGCACTCGGTGGATCGATCGAGAACATGGTGTTTGCCGCGACCGGCCGCCATGCGCTCACCGACATGACCCTGCTCGGGGGCGGCGATGGCAATGACACGATTGCTGGAACGGCTGGCAAGGACTGGTTGACCGGCAACGGTGGCGATGACGTCATCGACGGCGGCGCGGGCAATGACCTGCTGATGGGCAACGAAGGCGACGATACGCTGCGTGGCGGTGCGGGTGACGACATCCTGTACGGCGGCCAGGGTGACGATCTGCTGCACGGCGGTGCCGGCGCGGACACCCTGTTCGGTGGCGGTGGCGTGGACATCGCGTCCTACGCGGGCAGCGCGGCGGTGCGCGTCTACCTGGAAGGCACGTTCGCCAATACCGGCGATGCCAAGGGCGATGCCTACAGCAGCATCGAAGGCATCGAGGGCGGCGCCGGCGCCGACCGTCTCGGCGGCAGTATCGGTGCGGATGTGCTGCGTGGTGGAGGTGGTGCGGATGCGCTGTACGGCGGTGAGGGCGACGATGCCTATGAGTACAACATCGGCGACGGTAGTGATGTCATCTATGAAGGCGCTTTCTATCTGGATGAGGTGATGTCCAGCTCAGGGACGTTGGGATCAGCCTACACGGCGTCCTGGGAGTATCTGGGCCTTGGCGAGACAACTGCGGGCAACAAGCATCAGTATCGGTTGACGGTCAAGGAGATCGCATCCGGCACTGTTGTCTACCAGAGCGTGGACAAGGTGGACTTCCTGTTTGACGCCCCAGTGGCGAACGCGCCAGCCTCCACCACGTGGCCATCGGCGCAGGGGCAGTTCCGTTCGTCGACCTGGCGAAACGGGCCAAATGGGCAACAGATCGTGCGCGAAGTGTTCCAGGCCACCGACGGGGGCCAGGATACGCTAGTACTGGGAGCAGGGCTAAGCCTCTCCAATCTTCGGTTGGCGCTGAGCGGGACGACGCTCCAGGTGGATGTCTTCGCCGCACAGAACGGTACGATCAAGCTCGCCAATCACACGAATGCCCAGCGTCGCGTCGAGTTCATGCAGTTGAAGGACGGACTGGTGCTGGATCTGCGCCAGTTCCGCCAGCTTTCCCAAGGCGGCAGCGCGAGTGACGATGTATTGTTCGGGTCCGATGGCGCGGACACGCTTACGGGTCTTGCAGGTCACGACGTGCTGGCGGGTGGAGATGGCAATGACACGCTGCGGGGCGGCGACGGCGACGACACGCTGGAGGGCGGTGCCGGTGCCGATATCCTCGACGGTGGCAGCGACCGCATCAGCCTCGGCCAGGCGGCGGTGGCGGGTGAAGCCTATGGCGATACCGTCCGCTATGTGACGTCCACCGCGTCGCTGGTGCTGGACCTCGCCGCAGGCACGCTGTCGGGCGGGCATGCCGATGGCGATACCCTGGTTGCAGTCAACGGCGTCAGCACGTTGGAGAACGTGGTGGGCAGCGACGGCTTCGCCGATACCGTCAGTGGTGATTCGCGGGCCAATCGCCTGATCGGGCTGGGCGGCAACGACTGGCTGGATGGGCGTGGGGGCGATGACGTGCTCATCGGTGGTGACGGCAACGACACCCTGATGGGCGGCGACGGCAACGATGCGTTGTCCGGCGATGCCGGCGATGACCGACTTGAAGGTGGCGCGGGCAACGATGTGCTGGCCGGTGGCGCGGGTGCTGACGAGCTTTACGGTGGGCTGGGCGACGACCAGATCAGCGGCGATGTAGGCAACGACAAGGCCTGGGGCGGCGAAGGTAATGACACCCTGGGGGGCCAGGACGGAGACGATCAGCTCTACGGCGAGGCCGGCAACGATACCCTGGTGGGCGGCGCAGGCGACGACCTGCTGGATGGCGGGACCGGCAACGACACCCTGGCCGGTGAGGCAGGCAACGACCTGCTGCGGGGCGGGGATGGCAATGACACCTACCTGTTCGATCGGGAGGGTGGCAACGACCGCATCGAAGACGCGCTGGGCGTCAATCGCATCGTGCTGCAGAACGTGGCCAACCACGAGGTCTGGCTGCAGAAGGTGGGCAATGATCTGCTGGTCAGCGTGATCGGAGGCAGCACCCGGATCACCATCGCGGGCTACTACACCGGCGCCAGCCGGATCACCGAAATCGCGACCGGTGCAGGCTCGCTGTTCCTCGCCCACGCCGAGCCGCTGCTTGCGGCAATGGCGGCAGAGTCGGGGTCCGTGCCGGCTGGGATGTCCTCAAGCTTGCAGGGCCTGCTCGGCAGCTACTGGCAGAACTCGAGCAAGCCGGCACCGCTGGTCGAAACGCAGTACCTGGCCACCGATGAGGACGTACCGCTCAGTGGCAGCGTCAATGCCGTCGACCATGATGGGAACATCACCGGATACACGGTAATCACTGCACCCGGCATGGGGACCGTCGCGCTCAATGCAGCCACCGGCGCCTGGGTCTACACGCCGGCGGCGGACCGCCACGGCAACGATCGTTTCGTGGTCCGGGTCACCGATGCCGACGGCAATACCGCCGACCAGATCGTCGATCTGGTGGTGCGCTCGGTCAACGACGCGCCCAGCGACATCCTCGCACCCGGACCGCTGGCCGTGGACGAGAACGCTGCCAACAACCTGTCGCTGGGCCGCTTCGGCCATGTCGATCGCGACGGCGCGGAAGATACGGCCACTTTCACCCTGATCAATGATGGCGGCGGGCGCTTCAAGATCACCGCCGATGGCACGCTGAGCGTTCGTGATGGCACCAAGCTTGACTATGAAAGCGCCACCGCGCACACCATCCGGGTGCGCGTGACCGACGGTGCCGGCGCGTGGTTCGAGAAGGACTTCAAGATCGACGTGCGCAACGTCAACGAGGCGCCGTTCACGCCGACGCGGCCACCGAACACCGCGCCCGTACTGGCCGGTGAAAAGACGGGCGCCGGTACGGTGGTGGGCACCTTCGTGATCGGGGACCCCGACAAGAGCACGCCGACCCTGCAGCTGGTGACCAACCCGGGCGGTCTGCTGGAGGTGGTGGGTAACCAGGTACGCGTGCGTGCGGGCGTTGCGATCGACTTCGAGACGCTGGCCGCCGCCCAGGGCGCAACCTTGGTCGATCTGGATGGCGACGGCATCAAGGAGGTGTTGCTGACCGCCAGCGTGAGGGCGTACGACGGCAGCCTTGCATCTGCATCGACGCTCAGCTTCACCTATGCCATCGAAGACGAGAATGAAGCGCCGACAGCGGTGGTGTTCGTGGCCACCACCACCAGCTTCAGCGAAACCGATCGGGTTCCCACCGGAACTGCGCTGCCGGCGATCCTGCTCGGTACGCTGTCGGCCACCGATCCAGACACCACGGCAGGCAGTGATTTCGCCACGATGGTGTACAGCGTGTCCGACAGCCGCTTCGAGATCATCAACGGCAACCAGCTGCGCCTGAAGGCCGGTGCGATCGTTGACTATGAGGCGGGAAGCAACGTCACAGTGACGGTCACCGCGACCGATCGCGGCGGCGCCGGGTTGAGCGTCAGCAAGCAGCTGGTCTTCACCGTGGTCAACCGCGATGACTACCTGTACGGCACTGCCGCTGGAGAAACGCTGGTCGGCCAGGCCAACCGGGACGTGATCCAGGGGCTCGGCGGCAACGACATCATCAACGGCGGCGGTGGCAACGACGACCTGTACGGCGGCGATGGCGATGACAATCTGCGCGGTGAGGCTGGCGACGACAAACTGTGGGGCGAGCTGGGTCGCGACACGCTGTACGGTGGCGCAGGCGTCGACGAACTGCGTGGCGGTGATGGCGATGACAACTTGTATGGCGAAGACGGTGATGATCGTCTGTACGGCGACGCCGGCAATGACATCCTCGATGGCGGTGCCGGCAATGACCTGCTGGAAGGGGGCATCGGCAATGACACGCTGCGCGGCGGCGTCGGCAACGACATCCTGCGCGGTGGTGATGGCGACGATATCCTCGATGGCGGTGCCGGTGCCGACACCCTGTCCGGAGGCGCCGGTGTCGATACGTTGACCTACGCCACGGCGACGGCGGGCATCGTGCTGAACCTGGCGACGGGAACCCATGGCGGCGCGGCCGCCGGCGATGTGCTGGAAGATGCGTTCGAGCGCGTGATCGGCAGTGGGTTCGACGACGTCATCACTGGTGGCGCGGGGGATGATTACATCGAGGGTGGCGCAGGCAACGACAAGCTCTACGGCGGCGCTGGCAACGACACGCTGTATGGCGGTGATGGTGACGACCTGCTCGATGCGCAGGCCGGCAATGACACCCTGTATGGCGGCGCCGGTAACGACATCCTGATTGGTGGCGATGATAGCGACGTCTACTTGATCGACCGCAACTCCGGTGCCGACGAAATCCGTAACTACGACTCCAGTGGCGACGATATCGACGTCATCGGCTATCGCGACATCAGCCGCAATGACCTGTGGTTCAGCCGTACCGGCGATGACCTGGTGATCTCGGTGATCGGCACCAGCGTGGTGACCACGATCAAGGGCTGGTACACGACCACCAATGCCAATGATCGCGCCAACTACAAGATTGATTTCTTCCTGGCCGGCGAGCACGCCAGCAGCACGATCAATGCAGAGGCACTGGTCGCGCTGATGGCCGGTCGCACCAAGCCGGCCACGGTCGCGGCCTATCAGGCATTGCATGCGGACGGCACGTTCGAGAACCAGTGGCGGCACTACTGGGATGGCAACGGCCTGCCGTCGATCAGCATCGTGCCGGATCAGTCGATCAACGAGGATGGCCAGGTCGCCCTGCAGTTCACCGTCGGTGATGACCTGACCCCGGCATCCGGGGTCACCGTGCGTGCCGTGGCGGTGGATGCCACTGACCTCACGACGGTGGTGGCCTGGATGAATACTCCGAGCATCACTGCGGGGGCCAACGGCGAGCGTACGGTGACGCTGGTGCCGAAGGGCAACGCCAGCGGACGCGTTGCGATCAAGCTGATCGCAACCGATGCCGGTGGGCTGGTGACCGAGCGCGTGTTCTTCATGAATGTGGCGCCGGTAGTGGACGCGCCGGTGATTACCCGTGCCGTGCAGGTCGGCAAGACGCTGGATGGCGGAACGCTGACGCTGGACGTTCAGGCTGCCCTCACCGACACCGACGGGTCGGAAACGCTGGAGATCCGCATCTCGAACCTGCCGACCGGACTGACCCTGAACAAGGGCACGAACCTGGGCAACGGCGTGTGGTCGCTGACGCCGGCGCAGCTGGCCGGTCTGGCGCTGGTCGGTCCGGCCACGTGGTCGGCCGACCTGACCGGCACTGCGGCGCTGACGGTGACCGCCATCGCCAAGGAGACCGCGACGGGCAAGACCAGCAGCAAGACGCAGACCCTGTCGGTCACCATCAATGCGCGTCCGACCGACATCACCGTGGACCGTGCGCTGAGCACAGTCGAGTCGACCTCGGATGCACCGGTGGCCAATGGCACCGTGCTGGGCAACTTCGCACGGGTGGACGCGGACAATGACAGCTTCACCTTCAGCCTGACCAACAACGCAGGCGGACGCTTTGCGATTTCCGCGGCCGGCGTGCTGACGGTGGCCAATGCCAGCCTGCTCGACTACGAGGCCAACACCTCGCACCAGATCGTGGTGCGGGTGACCGACTCGGGCGG
Source organism: Stenotrophomonas sp. YJH_SMC_19 (assembly GCF_059367915.1). Taxonomy (NCBI): domain Bacteria; kingdom Pseudomonadati; phylum Pseudomonadota; class Gammaproteobacteria; order Lysobacterales; family Lysobacteraceae; genus Stenotrophomonas; species Stenotrophomonas sp. YJH_SMC_19. Next base: position 375,228 of record NZ_JCAFRI010000001.1, on the reverse strand, counting down.
GTTGACCCGCGACAAGACGTTCACCGTGGCGGTGACCAACGTTGATGAGGCGCCGGCTACGCCGACCATCTCCAGCCAACCGGTGGCAATCGCGGCCGAGAATGCGGCGCTGGGCGGCGTTGTGATCGCCAACCTTGCCTCCAGTGGCGGCAATGGCAGCTACAGCTATGTGCTGGAGGGCGACGCGCGCGGCTGGTTCACCCTGGTCGGCAACCAGCTGAAGTTCCGCGATGGCCTGGTGCTGGATTTCGAGGCGCTGAAGGCCGCTGGCATGACCCTGAGCGATGCTGACAGCGATGGCCGACAGGAGGTGGTGTACTCGGTATCGGTGAAGGCTGTGTCGGGTGGGCTGACCTCGGCGGGGGCGCGCACCATCACCGTGCGCCTTGAAGACGTCAACGATACGCCGCATGGCATCACCGTCGATCGCACGCTGAGCATCGCGGAAAACACTGCCAACGGCGCCGAGGTCGGTAAGTTCAGTGGCCAGGACCAGGACGTGACCGACGGCCTGACCTTCACCCTGGTCAACAATGCTGGCGGCCGCTTTGCCATCACCGCGGCTGGTGTACTGAGCGTCGCCAATGGTGGGCTACTGGACTACGAGGCCGCCACTTCGCATGCAATCACGGTGAGGGTGACCGACACCCACGGCGCAACCCGCGACCAGGTGTTCCAAGTGGGCGTGTCCAACGTCAACGAAGCACCACGAACGCCGGACGTCGTGCAGCATGTGGCGCTCACCTCCGAGAACACCGGCGTGTCCGGGCAGGTGGTAGCCACGCTGTCGTCGTCTGATCCGGACGGGACCGCACCCTCGTACCAGATCATCAACGATCCGTTTGCCTGGTTCGCCATTTCCGGCAACCAGCTCAAGTACAACGTCAGCAGCTTCGATTTCGAAGCGGTTGCACCGTACCTGCAGTTGATCGACGGCGATGGCGATGGCCAGCTGGAGGCGTATTACAACGTCACCGTTCGTGCGACGGATGGAGCGCTGGTGTCGGGCAATCGTGAAATCACGGTGCGCATCGAAGACGTCAACGAAGCGCCGACAACCTGGGGCCAGAGCGTGACGCTGGCCGAATCGGCGCCGGGCGCGGGGCAGACCGTATTCCAGTTCACCAACTGGTCCGACCCGGACAGCCAGTGGTACAACCGCGACCACCGGTTTGCCATCACAGGTGGTGCCAGCAATTTGTTCGGCATCAACGCCACCACGGGCCAGATTGCGCTGCACGGGCAGCTGGATTATGAGACCGCGCAGAGCCACCAGATACAGGTGACGGTCACCGATCGTGGTGGCCTTTCCAGCAGCACCTGGGTGACGATCAATGTGCAGAACGTCAATGAGCGGCCGACGGTCGTCCAGACGCAGGACAGCAACTACGTGTACGTGCTCTGGGGAAGTGACCAGGAGGACATCTTCAGCCGTCTGGTGATCACCAGCGCGGTGGAGCTGGTGAGTACTACTGGCCAGTACTGGGACACCTATACCAACGAGACATCGTTCTTTGACTATGGGACCACGTCGAAGGCCATTTCCGGTGATGGTTTCCTGAACGGTTACTACTACAACGGCACGCTTGCCACGCGGATCGTGAATCGTGGAAACCGGCGTCAGGTGAATGACGGAAACTGGGGCGATCCTCGCGGAAGCGGCGCGGGCTACTACCAGGAGACCTACTACGACACCTACTATGAAATCGTCATCCAGAGCGTGGACAGCGCTGGCCTCTGGAGTGATCCGCTGAAGTTTGTCGTCAACGAGTTCGGCGCACGCCTGGGCCCGGTCGTGCTTGACCTGGATGGCGACGGCGTGGAGACCGTGGGTTGGGCACAGAGCGCCACGCGGTTCGACATGGACGGTGATGGCGTGCGTGACTTGACCGGTTGGGTCGGCCCGCATGACGGCCTGCTGGTGCTCGACCGCAACCGCAACGGCACGATCGATTCCGGCGCCGAAATCTCGTTCACGATGGATCTGGAGGGGGCCCATTCCGACCTTGAAGGTCTGGCTGCCTATGACAGCAATGGTGATCGGCGTCTGGATGCCAATGACGCCCGCTTCGGAGAGTTCCAGGTCTGGCGTGACGCCAACCGCGATGGCATCAGCCAGGCGGGTGAGCTGTTGACGTTGCAGCAGGCCGGCGTGGCGTCGATCAACCTCGATGCGCGCCGTACCGGGCAGATGCCCGGTGCGGCGCCGGACAACACCACCTATGCCAACGGTCAGTACACCCGTACCGATGGCACCCAAGCGGCCCTGTCGGACATGTTCTTCGCTTTCGGCGAGCGCGATGAGGGGGGCGACGGTGACGGCCTGAACCTGAATGCTGGCGCCGGCAAGGGCGGACGTGACCTGGGTAGCGGTGATGCCACCTCCGGCCGGGTCAACCGCCGAGGCGGGGATCCACGCTTCACGCCTGCAACTGAACTGCCGCAGGCCCCGGTGGCGCAAGCCGTGACGGAACTGGGGGATCGTTTCGGTGGCGTTGAGCCCACCGCCGCCGAGCGGATGCAGCAATCGGCTCGGTCGGAACAGCGTGCCCCCATCGACGAAAGCATTCCGTCCGGCCCGGCAACACAGCGCTCAGCCTTGCATGACAATCTGGCGCTGGCACAGAAGAAACGGTTCCAGATGATCGAAGCGATGTCCACGTTCGACGCTCAGCCCTATGCCCAGGGCATCAGCACGGCGGCGCGCGATCCGGCCACCATGGAACTGTTGACCGCCATTCCCGACTATAGGATTTCCCGTTCATGATCACGTCCACGACCGCCACCGCCGCCTCCGACGGGGCGCCGCGCACCGTTGCCGAGGCCCTCGGCCAGATCGTCTGGCTGCTTTCGCAGTCGCCGCTGCACCGTGAGATGCAGTTGAAGGACCTTGAATGGTCATTCATGCCGCCGCTGCTGAAGGAGCAGTTCCGGGTGTTCCGTTTCGGCACCCTGCCGCCGTTGCCGGGCATGCAGGAGGCCGGTGCGGCGTTCGCCGGGGTGGCCCAGCAGGCACTGGAACAGTTGCCGCTTGGCGTTGCAATCTGGGCCAATTTGTCAGAGGAGGCCGAGCGCAAGCTGGAAGCCGGCGAGCGGCTGGAACTGGACGACTGGAACAGTGGCGATCGCCTGTGGCTGATCGAGTTCATCACCCCCTTCGCCCAGCCCGGCAACGGCCTGGCCGAGGCCATGCTGGGCGATCTGCTGACCGGGCCGTTCGCGGGGCGCAGCCTGTCCATGCACCGGACCGATCCGGCCACCGGCCGGCGTGACAAAGTGACCCTGGGCGGCGTGCCGTCGCAGGCGGCTTGATCCGGGAGAGCTAAACGTCCGCCCCGGTCGCCACGCTGGCGGTCGGGGGAGTAGAGGCAAGCCCGGTGGGCCGGGGCTCGATGATAGAATGCCGGGTTTCTGGCAGTGCCCACCGATGGGCGGCCGGGTATCGGCAACTCCGGCTGTGTGCTATGACAGGCACCAGCCCCCGGACAATGGAATCACTTACCTATGGCGCGCGGCATCAACAAAGTCATCCTGGTCGGCAACCTCGGCAACGACCCGGACGTGAAGTACACCCAGAGCGGCATGGCGATCACCCGCATCAGCCTGGCCACCACCAGCGTCCGCAAGGACAAGGATGGCAACCAGCAGGAACGTACCGAATGGCACCGTGTGGTGTTCTTCGGCAAGCTCGGTGAGATCGCCGGCGAGTACCTGCGCAAGGGCAGCTCGGTCTACGTCGAAGGCAGCCTGCGCTACGACAAGTACACCGGCCAGGACGGCGTGGAGAAGTACTCCACTGACATCGTCGCCGATGAAATGCAGATGCTGGGCGGCCGCGGTGAAGGCGGCGGTGGCGGCGGTGGCGGCGGTGGTGGCAACTACGGCGGCGAGCGCCCGCAGCGCCAGCAGGCTCCGCGCCAGGAGTACGGCGGCGGTGGCGGCGGCCAGCGTGGTGGCCAGGGCGGTGGCTATGGCAACCAGGGCGGCAACCAGGGCGGCGGTTACGGCAACCAGGGTGGCAACCAGCGCCCGCAGCCGCAGCAGGCGCCGCCGATGGACGACTTCGCTGACGACGATATTCCGTTCTGATCGAACGCTCGTTCGCAGCAGAAAAGAAAGCCCCGCTCATGCGGGGCTTTTCTTTGTCTGCGATTCCTGCGGAGTTGTGCTTCGCAGCATCAGTTTTCGTGCACCGCGACTTGCAAACAGACAATTTCCTCCCCTATGGTGCAATCGATTGCATTGCTGTGAATCGTTGCGTTTGATACCGGTTGGGAGGCCGGCAGGTGGATGTCCATCCATTCGATCAGACCGGCTCCTTCGAGGGGGCTCACGCGGCGCGATGCGTTGCGCATGACGGTTGCTGGAGGCGTAGCTCTGGGTACTGCGGGAGCGCTGCCCGCATTCGCCGCCACGGCGCCGCTCAAGGGCAACCTGAAGCACTCCGTGGCCCGCTGGACCTTCCCGCAGCTGTCCGTCGCCCAGCTTTGCGCGACGGTGAAGGACATTGGTTTTGCCGCGATCGACCTGGTCGGCCCGGAGGACTGGCCCACGCTGAAGGCGAATGGCATCTACAGCTCGATGTGCAACGGTGCGGAGCTCGGCCTGACCAAGGGTTTTGCCGGCCGTGAGTTCCACGACCAGCTGGTGGAGCGCTACACGCGGCACATCGATCTGGTCGCCGATGCCGGCTACCGCAATCTCATCTGCTTCTCCGGCAACCGCAACGGCATGGACCCGCATGACGGCATGGCCAACGCCGAGGCTGGCCTCAAGCGCATCCTCGGGCATGCCGAGAAGCGCGGCGTGGTGCTGGTGATGGAGCTGCTGAACTCCAGGGTCGATCACCACGACTACCTGTGCGATCACTCCGCCTGGGGCGTGGAGCTGTGCCAGCGGCTCGGCTCGGACAACTTCGGCCTGCTCTACGACATCTACCACATGCAGATCATGGAAGGCGACATCATCGCCACCATCGGCAAGCATCACGCCTGCTTCAAGCACTACCACACCGCAGGCGTGCCCGGCCGGAACGAGATCGGAGACCAGCAGGAGCTCCACTATCCGGCCATCTGTCGCGCGATCCGCGACACCGGTTTCAAGGGGTATCTGGCGCAGGAGTTCACGCCTGCAGCGCCCGATCCCGTTGCCTCATTGCGCGAGGCGATCCGCCTCTGCGACGTCTGAAACGATATCCACCCAGGTGAGAAACCCATGGCAGATGATCACTACGACGCCATTGTTGTTGGCTCGGGAATCAGTGGCGGTTGGGCGGCGAAGGAGCTGACCGAAAAGGGCCTGAGGGTCCTGATGCTGGAACGCGGACGCAACATCGAGCACGTCAAGGACTACGTCAATGCGATGAAGGAGGCGTGGGATTTCCCGCACCGCAACCGGCCCACGCAGGCGATGAAAGCGGACTTCCCGGTGCTGATGCGCGACTACGGCCTGGCCGAGAATCTGGAAGGAATGTGGGCCAACGAACAGGACTCACCCTACATCGAGACCAAACGTTTCGACTGGTTCCGTGGCTACCACGTCGGCGGCCGCTCGCTGCTGTGGGGGCGGCAGAGCTATCGTTTCTCCGATCTGGATTTCGAGGCGAATCTCAAGGACGGTATCGCCGCTGACTGGCCGATCCGCTACGCCGACATCGCGCCGTGGTACGACCATGTGGAGAAGTTCGCCGGCATCGCCGGCACGCGCGAAGGACTGGACGTGCTGCCGGACGGCGAGTTCCTGCCGCCGATTCCCTTGAACATCGTCGAGAAGGATGTGGCCGCGCGTATCAAGAAGGCCTTCGGCGGAACGCGCCATATGATCCACTCGCGCACTGCCAATATCACCAAGCCGATGCCCGAGCAGGGGCGCGTCAATTGCCAGTACCGCAACAAGTGCATCCTGGGCTGTCCCTTCGGTGCCTACTTCTCGACCCAGGCGGCGACACTGCCAGCGGCGATGAAGACCGGCAACCTGACCTTGCGGCCGTTCTCCATCGTCAAGGAAGTGCTCTACGACAAGGACCGCAAGCGCGCGCGCGGCGTGGAGGTCATCGACGCCGAAACCGGCCAGACCTATCAGTACACGGCCAAGGTGATTTTCCTCAACGCATCGTCGTTCAACTCGACGTGGCTGCTGATGAACTCGGCCACCGATGTATGGGACGGCGGACTGGGCTCCTCGTCCGGCGAGCTTGGGCACAACGTGATGGACCATCATTTCGGTGCGGGAGCCTCGGGCCGGGTCGAGGGCTACGAAGACAAGTACTACTTCGGCCGCCGTCCCTGCGGCTTCTACATCCCGCGGTTCCGCAACGTCGCCACGGACAAACGTGGCTACCTGCGTGGATTCGGCTATCAGGGCGGTGCCAGCCGCACCGGTTGGTCACGCGAGATTGCCGAGCTGAACATCGGTGCCGACCTGAAGGAGGCGCTGATCGTGCCCGGTGACTGGCGCATCGGCATGACCGGGTTCGGTGAGATGCTGCCGCACCACGACAACACGATCCGCCTGGACCACGACCGCAAGGACAAGTGGGGGTTGCCGGTGCTGGCGATGGACGTTGCCATGCGCGCCAACGAACTGGCGATGCGCAAGGACATGGCCGCCGATGCTGCCGAGATGCTGGAGGCGGCCGGCGTCAAGGACGTGAAGATGCACGACAACGACTATGCCCCGGGCAAGGGCATCCACGAGATGGGGACCGCGCGCATGGGACGTGATCGCAAGAGCTCGGTACTGAACCAGCACAACCAGGTCTGGGATGCTCCCAACGTCTATGTGACCGACGGTGCCTGCATGACCTCCAGCGCCTGCGTGAATCCCTCGCTGACCTACATGGCGCTGACCGCGCGCGCGGCCGACCACGCGGTACGCGAACTGAAAGCAGGGAACCTCTGATGGATCGCCGCGAACTGTTGAAGATGATCGTCGCCGCCACCGGCGCGGCCATGGTCGGGTTGCCCGCGCTTGTGCAGGGGCAGGCACCGGCGGGCGCCGCGAAGATCCATTTCTCCGATGCCGATGTCGGCACGCTGGACGAGATCGCCGAGACCATCCTGCCGCGGACCCGGACACCCGGCGCGAAGGATGCGGGTGCCGGGCTGTTCATGGCGACGTTCGTCAGCGACTGCTACACCGCCCGGCAGCAGGCGACGTTCCGCGCCGGCCTGGCCGACATCGACAAACGCGCCGGCGGCCGCTTCGTGTCGCTCACGCCGGAAGCCCGCACCGGGTTGCTGCGAACGCTGGACGCTGAAGCCAAAGCACGCCATGCCGACGTGACCGAGACCGGCACACCGGAAGAGGGCGAGGCGATGCCGCATTACTTCACGATGATCAAGCAGCTGGCCATCTTCGGCTTCTTCACCTCCAAGGTCGGCGCAACAGGGGTGCTGCAGTACGTCGCCGTGCCGGGTCGCTACGACGGCGACTTGGCCTATGTCCCCGGTACGCCGGCGTGGGGGACCAGCTGATGGACGAGACCCTGATGATCCGCTCTCTGTTGATTGCCACCGGCCTGCTGGCCGCAGTACCTGCGTTCGCGCAGAACGGTGCCGATGCCGCGCGCGATCCGAAGAAGACCGAGGTGTGGACGCCGGTGCCTGCGGTCGTGGCAACGCCCGCGGGCAAGGCGCCGTCCGACGCCATCGTGCTGTTCGATGGCAAGGATGTCTCCGCGTGGGAATCGGAGCAGGGCGGGCGCGTGCCCTGGACGCTTGCTGATGGCGCCATGACCGTCGTTCCGGGCAGCAAGGGCATCCGCACCAAGCAACGCTTCTGTGACGTCCAGCTGCATGTCGAATGGCGTACCCCCACCGAGACGAAAGGCTTCGACGGCCAGAACCGGGGCAACAGCGGCATCTTCCTGCAGGAACTGTATGAGCTGCAGGTGCTCGACAGTTACAACAACCCGACATATGCCAATGGCCAGGCGGGTTCGATCTACAAGCAGGCCATACCACGGGTGAACGCCTCGCGCGCACCGGGCCAGTGGCAGGTCTACGACATCATCTGGAAGGCCCCGCGCTTCTCGCAGGGCGGTGGCCTGACGTCGCCCGCGCGGATCACCGTGTTGCATAACGGCGTGCTGGTGCAGGATGACACCGTGCTGGCGGGGAAGACGGAGTACATCGGTGCACCGTCGTACGCGCCTCACGCGTGCGCGCCGCTGTATCTGCAGGAGCATGACTCCAAGGTCAGCTACCGCAACATCTGGGTGCGCGAACTGTAGCCGCACACGGCCGGCGTGGTCGCCGGCCGCTTACTTCGCCAGGTAGCTGGCGATGTCATCGATTTCCTGTTGTGACAGCTGCGGGAAGGGCGGCATCAAGCCGCCGCCCTTCCTGATCTTGTCCTTGATCTGCGTGGGCTGCAGCCGCTTGCTGATGTCGGTGAGCGCAGGAAACGCGCCCGGCATGCCTGCACGATCCGCACCATGGCAGGCCGTGCAGTTCGCGGTGTAGAGCTTCGCGCCGGCCGCAGGGTCGTCCTTGCACCAGGCAGCTGTCGCAACGCTCATGCCGCCCAGGGCCACCGCCGTTGCCAGGATCATTTTCATGTGGGGCTCCTTGATGCGTCAGCGCCGCGCATGGGCAGGCGCATTCGTGGTCAGGTGTTCACGCAGATAGTCCGCGCCGGTCTGGATGACCTTGGCCGGATCGCGTGGCTGGTCGTGCTCGATGATGTACCAGTGGACGCCGGCGGCTGCTGCAGCAGGCAGGATCGCGTTCCAGTCCAGCACGCCCTGGCCGACGGCAGCGAATCCGTCTTCGTCCTGGGCCTGGCCCTTGGGCGCATTGTCCTTGGCGTGCACCGCGAATACGTGGCCGCGGAATTTCTCAAGCATCACCGCAGGGTCCAGGCCCGCACGCGCGACCCAGGCCAGGTCCAGCTCGGTCTGCAGGTCTGGACCGGCGGCGGCGAACAGCAGCTCCAGTCCGGTCTTGCCATCGAAGTCGGCCAGTTCGAAGTCGTGGTTGTGATAGGCCAGGCGCATGCCCTTGCCGCGCACCTGCTTTGCGATCCGGCCCAGTTCCTGGCCCAACGCAGTCCAGCCCGCGGCATCGGTTGGGCGGTCCTTCTTGTCCAGGTAAGGCACGACCAGCGTGCTGTTGCCGATTGAGCGGTTGAAGGTCACCACCCCATCCAGATTGCTGCGCAGCTCGGCCAGCGGCACATGCGATGAAATCGCCTTGATCGAGTACCGGTCCAGCAGCCGCTTGAGCTCTGCAGCGCTGGCGTTCTGCGTGCCGACCGTCTCCACCGCGTGCACGCCGGCGTCGTGGACGATCTTCAACTGCTGCTCGAGCGACCCGGCGTTGCGCAGGGTGTACATCTGCACCGCGATCGGTTTCTGCGCGCTGGCGGCTTCGTCTGCGAAGGTGGGCAGGGCAGCGAACAGCAGGATGAGGCTTGCACTTCTACGGAAAAGAGCTTTCATCAACAGATCCTCCCGGGATTCAACCGATGGTGGTCCAGGCGCGTGACCTGGCCGATGCAATGACACGATCAACGATCTGCGCCGAGCGCAGGCCGTCTTCGAAGGTGGGCAGCCCCTGCGGCTGATCGCCTTCGATGGCGCGATAGGTGTCGGCGACAAACGCTTCGAAGCACTGGGCGTAGCCCTGTGCATGCCCGGCCGGCAGCACGGAAAGGCGGCGTTGATCGGCACTGCCGGCGCCCGGACCGCGCACGAAAATTTCCTCACGCTGGTCGGGCAGGCCGATCCAGAGTCGTTCGGCATCCTCCTGATTGAAGGCCACGCTGGCCTTGGCGCCATCGATCTCGAACCAGAGGCGGTTGTGGCGCCCGGCGGAGACCTGGCTGACCGTCAATGACGCCAGCGTGCCGGCACCGGTCCTGAACATCGCCGCAGCCACGTCCTCGCTCGTTACCGCCTGCATTGCGCTGGCTGCGGTTGGCGTGCTGAAGCTCTGTCCGCTGACGGCGCCGCGCTCGGCGATGACCGTAGAGAGCGCCGCGCTGACCTCGACGAAGCGTTCGCCGCTGACCCATTCCACCAGGTCGCACCAGTGCGAACCGATGTCGGCAAACACGCGCGATGCGCCGCCCAACGCCGGGTCCACGCGCCAGTTGTTGCTGGCCGGGTCCAGCAGCCAGTCCTGCAGGTAGCTGCCGTGGATCAGGTGCAACGGCCCCAGATCGCCCTGGGCGATGCGTGCGCGCGCCTCGCGCACCACTGGGTGGTAGCGGTAGACGAAGGGCACCGTGGCAACCAATCCGGTCGATGCGGCCAGCGCCGCCAGCGCCTGTGCATCGTCCAGTGTCGTCGCCAGCGGTTTCTCGCAGATCACGTGCTTGCCGGCGTCCAGCGCAGCCTGTGCCATGGCGCGGTGCAGATGGTTGGGCGTGCATACGTGCACGACCTGTACCTGCGGATCGGCGATCACCTCCTCGATATCCCGGTAGGCGCGCGGGACATTCCAGGACTGCGCGGCCTCATGCGCGCGCTGCGGTGACGAGGCGGCTACGCCGCGCACCTCGGCACCGGCCAGCAGTGCGGCACGACGATGCACTGCACCGATCATGCCAGCGCCGACGATGGCGATTCCAAGCTTGGGCATCGATGGGGATCCTCAGGGTGTGGAGGGCGCGGCCGTGGCCGCCGGCCGGTCGCGGAACAGCAGCAGGAAGGCGATCAACACCACCAGTGCAACGCCGGCCGGGAACAGCCAGATCTGCTGCCAGTCGGGGCCGGCCTCGGTGGTGAAGTGCTCCACCACCGCGCCGGACAGGAAGGTGCCGATCAGCATTCCCACGCCGTAGGTAGCCAGGGTGATGAAGCCCTGCGCGCTGCTGCGCGCGGCGGGGCCGGCATGCGCATCGGTGTAGATCTGGCCGGTGACGAAGAAGAAGTCGTAGCAGATGCCGTGCAGCACGATGCCGATCACCAGCAGCGAGAAGCCGCTGCCCGCATCGCCGAAGGCGAACATGGCGTAGCGCACCACCCAGGCGGCCATGCCGACCGCCAGCATGGTCTTCACCCCCAGCCGCACGAACAGGAACGGCATGGCCAGCATGAGCAGCACTTCGGAGACCTGGCCCAGCGACTGCAGGCCTGCTGCGCCGCGCACGCCCAGGTCGTTGAGATACGGATTGGTGAAGTTGTAGTAGAACGACAGCGGGATGCAGATGGCGATGGACGCCAGGAAAAACACCAGGTAGGCACGCGACTTCAGCAGTCGCAACGAATCCAGCCCCAGGATCTGCCCCAGTCCGGCATCGCGCTGCTGCGCCAGCGGTGGCGTGTGCGGCAGGGTGAATGCATACAGGCCCAGCACCAGCGATGCCAGCGCGGCCATGCGGAAGGTGAGTTCAAGCCGGTGCGCCTGTTCCCAGCCCAGCCAGCCGATCAGCACGCCTGCGACGATCCAGCCGATGCTGCCGGCCACGCGTACCAGCGGGAACTGTTTCTCGGGCGACTGCATGTGCCGCATCGCCACGCTGTTGGCCAGTGCCAATGTCGGCATGAACAGCAGCATGTAGCCCATCACGCAGGCCGAGAACACGCTGAAGCTGGATGCCGTGGACGCCAGCCACATCAGCACCGCGCCGGCCAGGTGCAGCACCGCAAGGATGCGCTGCGCCGCGAAGTAGCGGTCGGCGATCAGCCCGACCAGGAACGGCGCCACGATGGCGCCGATGGACTGGCTGAGGAAGGCGGTGGCCACCTGGCTCGCGCTGGCCTGCAGCGGGCCCTGCACCAGGTAGGTTCCGAGGGTGACGAACCACGCCCCCCAGATGAAGAACTGCAGAAACATCATCGCGCCCAGGCGCGACATGGCGTGCGTCATGGCTTGCCCTCCCGGGGCGGTCTTGGCTCAGATTCCCAGCATGCGGTGCAGTGATGCGGCGTCCGTGCCACTGTCGGCAAAGTCGTCGAAGGCGCGTTCGGTCACGCGGATGATGTGGTCGCGGATGAAGGCGGCACCTTCGCGTGCGCCGTCCTCGGGGTGCTTCAGGCAGCACTCCCATTCCAGTACCGCCCAGCCGGGGAAGTCGTACTGGGCGAACTTCGAGAAGATCGGCTTGAAGTCGATCTGGCCATCACCGAGCGAACGGAAGCGGCCCGGACGCTCGATCCAGTCCTGGTAGCCGCCATACACGCCGCTGCTTGCGCTGGGGCGATACTCCGCGTCCTTGACGTGGAAGATGCCGATGCGCGCGTGGTAGCGGTCGATGAAACCCAGGTAGTCCATCTGCTGCAGCAGCAGGTGGCTGGGGTCGTACAGGATCTTGGCGCGGGGGTGATGATCCACCACATCGAGGAAGCGTTCGAAAGTCGCGCCATCGTGCAGGTCCTCACCCGGGTGGATCTCGAAGCAGAGATCCACGCCGCAGGCATCGAAGGCATCGAGGATCGGGCGCCAGCGGCGGCCGAGTTCGGCGAAGGCTTCTTCCACCAGTCCCGGTGGGCGCTGCGGCCAGGGATAGAAATAGGGCCAGGCCAATGCGCCGGAGAACGTGGCATGCGCGGTCAGCCCCAGCCGCTGGCTGGCTTTGGCGGCCAACAGAAGCTGCTCCACCGCCCAGGCCTGGCGGGCGGCGGGATCGCCACGCTTGTCCGCGGGTGCGAATCCGTCGAACAAGCTGTCGTAGGCCGGATGGACCGCGACCAGCTGCCCCTGCAGATGGGTGGACAGCTCGGTGATCTGCACGCCATGACCGGCCAGCATGCCGGCGACGTCGTCGCAGTACGCCTGGCTGCGTGCCGCCTCGGCCAGATCGAACAGGTGGGGCGCCGTGGTGGGGACTTGTACGCCAGAATAGCCCAGACCCGCGGCCCATCCGGCCAGCGTGTCCAGCCGATCAAAAGGAGCCGTGTCGCCGATGAACTGCGCCAGGAACAGCGCTGGACCCTTGAGCGTCTTCAACGTGATTCGCCCTCGATGCAATCGATTGCATTATCCTAGCAGGGGCTTACGCAGGACCTGTTGTGCAGTGCACAGCGGGCGGGAGAACTAACGCCATGGCCACCATCTACGACATCGCAAAGCACGTCGGCGTCTCCGCCGGCACCGTGTCGCGTGCACTTTCGCGGCCGGACAAAGTGCTGCCGGCCACGCGCACGCGCATCGAGCAGGCCGCCGCGGCGTTGGGCTACGTGCCCAACACGGTCGCCCGCACGCTCAAGACCCAGCGCAGCGGCAAGATCCTGGTCACGGTGCCGGATATCGCCAACCCGTTCTTCGCGCAGATCCTGCAGGGCGCGGAAGACGCCGCGCAGGCTGTCGGCTATGCGGTGCTGCTGGGCGATACGCAGGACCAACCCGACCGCGAGGAGCGCTACGCGCAGATGCTCCGGCGCAACGAGGCCGACGGCATGATCGTGCTTGGCCATCGCCTGCCACCGACGGCGCGCGAGATTGTCCAGCAGAGGGGGGCTGCCGCGCCGGTGGTCAACGGCTGCGAGTTCGATCCCGCGCTCGGCCTGCCCAGTGTTCACATCGACAATGCCGCCGCCGCACGTGCCGTCATGGAGCACTTGTACGCACTGGGCCATGAACGGATCGCCGTGGTCGGTGGGCCGCCGGACAATCCCCTGCACCAGCAGCGCCTGGAAGGGGTGCGGGCGGCCGGCAAGGCGCGCGGCCGCCTGCGCCAGCTGAGCATCGTGCCCGGGGATTTTTCAGTGGAATCCGGCCATGCGGCTGCCATGGCGCTGCTGGACGGCACGTCCGCACCAACCGCGATCTTCTGCTTCAGCGACCAGATGGCGCTGGGCACCCTGGCGGCCTGCCGGGAGCTGGGCATCCGCGTGCCGGAAGACCTGTCCATCGTCGGCTTTGATGATCTGGCGTCTTCCCGCTACCTCACGCCGCCGCTGACGACCATCCGGCAGCCGATGCGGGAAATCGGCGCGCGCGCGGTCAACCTGCTGCTCGCCATCATCGAACAGGTGGATGTCCCGCTTCAACAGACGCTGGATTTCAGCCTGATGGTGCGGGGATCGACGGCTGCGCCCCGACGCGGGTGACCACGGGGTGGGGCCGCGGGAGCGTGGCAGCCGGCCCGCGCGATATCGTGCAACCTTGATCCCGAATTGACGCAAAGCTGTCAGACTCATCGCAGGCAGCCCGGCAAGGGCCGTAGCAGCAGGTGCGATCGCGCAAGGGGGGCGGCAATGCCATTCTTCACCGATTCGGCGGAAGGCGCGGTCGAAGGCATTGGCGCGGCACGTCGCATCGGCTGGATGCGTTTCGTCGGCAATGGACTGGGAGCGATCCCCATCGCCTCGATCATGCTTGAACGCCAGGATGGCGGGCTGGCGTGGGTCCTGCTGCTGCTCAACGCGCTGGCGTGGCCGGCACTGGCATTGCTGCTGACCCAGCGCTCCCGCCAGCCGGCGGTCGTCCAGTTCCGTTGCATGGTGGCCGACTCCTTCTTCGGCGGTGGCTGGATCGCCTTCATGGCGTTGAGCGCGGTGCCCAGCGCACTGTTCGCCGCGCTGCTGGTGGCCGACAAGATCGCCGCCGGTGGCGTGCGCCTGGCGATGCGCGCCACGCTGGCCCTGCTGCTGGGCTTCGCACTCACCTGGTGGTTGCTCGGCTTCCCTTACCAGCCGGTCGCCTCGCAGCGCACGATCGTGCTGAGTGTCCCGTTCCTGTTCGTGTATGGCATCGGCCTCAGCATTCTCAGCTGGCAGCTGGCGCGCCGGGTCAAATCGCAGAACCGTCAGCTGCAGCGGCTCAGCCGGATGGACCCGCTGGTCGAGCTGGCCAACCGTGGCTTCCTGATCCTGCGTGCGCAGCAGGCGCTGGACCGGGCCCAGGGCCAGGGCGGCTTTGCCTGCCTGCTGATGCTCGATGTGGATGATTTCAAGCGCATCAATGACTCGCATGGCCACCGCGCCGGTGACGAGGTGCTGCGGCATATCGCGGCGACATTGCGCACCTTTGCCCGGCCCGGTGATACGCCCGCGCGGCTGGGGGGCGATGAGTTCGTAGTGCTGCTGCGCGACTGCGCGCCCGTCGATGCGATGCACGTGGCCGAGCGGGTGCGCCTGCACCTGCTGGAGGCCGCGCGGCAGGCCACGCCGGGCGTGGAGTTCAGCGTGAGTATCGGCATTGCCGCGACGCCGCGTGGCGGTAGTGTCGAGGACTGGTTGGCACTGGCCGACCGCGCGCTCTACCACGCCAAGCGGCAGGGCAAGAACACAGCCAGCTACGGCGAGTGAGTGCGGCACGGCTGCCGCCGAACGAGGCCGAAACGCCCGTTCATCCTGCACGCGGAATCGGCACGCCAATCCTCTACCATGGGCCACCCCGCCCGGACGCGCCGCCCATGCAAGACGCCCTCGTTGCCCAGCCCAAGCCCCCCGTTGCGAGGATCGCGGCCTGGCTGATGATGCTGTTGGGCATGTGGCTGGCGCTGAAGCTCGGCCTGGTGGTGACGCTGCTGTCGGGCCTGCTGGTGTTCCAGCTGACCCATGTGCTGGCGTCCACCGTGGAAGGCAAGCTGCCGCCGGGACGGGCGCGGGCGATCGCGGTGATCGTGTTGTCGGCAATCATCATCAGCGCGCTGGTGCTGGCCGGCATCGGCGTGGCGTCGTTCTTCCGCAACGAGACCGGTGGGCCGGACGCGCTGCTGGCACGGCTGATGGATATCCTCAATTCGTCGCGCCACCAGGTACCGGCGCTGCTGCAGCCGTATATCCCCGAGGACATGCCGGCGCTGCGTGCGGCGCTGAATGACTGGGCCGCCGAGCACCAGCGCCAGCTGGGCGTGGCCGGTACCTCGGTGGTGCAGGTGGGTGTACGCGTACTGATCGGCATGGTGCTGGGCGCGATGATCGCGCTGTATGACGAACTGCCGCTGCCGACGATGGGGCCGCTGGCGCAGGAGCTGATCGGGCGCACCAGCCGCCTGGCCACCGCGTTCCGCCAGGTGGTGTTCGCGCAGGTGAAGATCTCCCTGCTCAACACCCTTTTCACCGCCATCTTCCTGCTGGGCGTGCTGCCGTTGTTCGGCGTGCACCTGCCCCTTTCCAAGACGCTGGTGCTGATCACCTTCATCGCCGGCCTGCTGCCGGTGGTGGGCAACATCATCTCCAACACCATCATCAGCATCGTCGCGTTGTCGGTCTCGTTCTATGTGGCCGTGGCCGCGCTGTTGTACCTGATCGTGATCCACAAGCTGGAGTACTTCCTCAATGCGCGCATCGTCGGTGGCGAGATCCAGGCGCGTGCCTGGGAGCTGCTGCTGGCCATGCTGGTGATGGAGGCGGCGTTCGGCCTGCCGGGCCTGGTCGCCGCGCCGGTGTTCTATGCCTACGTGAAGCGCGAACTGGTCGACCAGCGCTGGATCTGACGCGGCTGGGCATGACGTATTTGTCCCGGTTCGAATGTCCGCGCGGCCTTGTCGGTGCGTTCGCGGTCGGCAGGGTATACCCACCGCCACGGTTGGCCCGCGAGTGGCTTGGCGCCTGTGTAGCCGGCCGTTACAGTGTTCGGTACTACAGGGGAAATGTGCATGGCCCGCAAGGCGTCGCCCATCGGACTGCGGACCTGGGTCTGGATCCTGGCTGGGCTGTTCGTAGTCTGTACGCTGCCGCTGATGGCCATCGCACTGGTGCAGGGCACGCTGCGCTTCACGGCCGCCGAGGACAACCTGGCCAGCCTGCGCCAGCTGCGGCAGACCTTCGACCTGGCCAACCTGGTGTCGGCCGAACGCGGCCCCGCCAACAGCCTGCTGGGGGCCGACCCGGCCGATGCGGCCGAGCAGGCACGGCTGGCCGCGCAGCTGGCGGCCGCGCGCAAGCGGGTCGACGCTGCCCTGCTGCAGCTGGACACCGTGTTCAAGGCTGATCCGGGAGTGGTCAACGAGCATGGGCTGCTGGCCGACGCGCAACGTCGCCTGCAATCGGCGCGGGCTGCGGTCGACCGGGTCGTGGCGCAACCCCATGACGCACGCCGCGTGGAGGAGGTGGAGCGTGCGATCAGTGGCATGTTCGCCGTGGTCGATCGCCTGCACCTGCTGACCTCGGCACAGATCAACGTGCTGGTCAGCGCCGACCGTGAAGCAGCGATTCCGGCGATGCAGGGCCAGGTGCTGATCGATCTTCGCGAGCATGGTGGCCGCCTGGCCTCGAATGTGATGGCGCCGGTGGCGGTGCCAGGGGCATGGCGGGAGGAACAGGTACGCGCTGCACTGCAGACCGAGGGTCGCCTGTTGGAGCTGTGGCGGTTGGCGGGCAGCCACGAGTCGGTGTTCCGCAGTGACCCGGAATTGTCATGGCACTGGGACATGGCGCGTCGGCAGTTCTTCGGCGAATCGCTGCCGATGATCGAGCAGTTGATCGAAGATGGCCGCCGAGGCCTGCCGCCGCCATGGACCGCCGCCGAATTCACCACGCGCTACGTGCCGACCCTGCAGTCGCTTGAGGCGCTGCGTGATGGCTACCTGAGCGTGTCCATCGCCCGCTTTGAACGCACCCGCAATCGCGAGGCCATGCGCCTGGCCGTGCTGGTGGCGACCGCGCTGGGCACACTGGTGGTGCTGGGCGTGGCATTGCGCATTGCCCACCGGCAGATCCTGCAGCCGTTGCTGCAGGCGCAGGCGCAGGTGATCCAGCTTGCCTCGGATGCACCCGGTCCGGAGCAGCATGTCACCCACCCGCTGGCCGAGATGCAGCGCTTGTTCGACGCCATCGAAGTACTGCGTGAGAAATCGCGCGAGCGCTCGGCACTGACCAGCGAGCTGCGCCAGCTCGCTGGCACCGACGAGCTGACCGGATTGTTGAACCGGCGCGCGCTGGATGAGGTGGTGCAGCAGAGACACGCGGGGGGCGATGCAAGCGCCGTGGTGATCCTGCTGGACGTGGATCGCTTCAAGGCGATCAACGATGGCCATGGTCATGATGCCGGCGACGAAGTGCTGGTGCGGGTGGCGCAGTTGTTGCGGCATCAGCTGCGCCGCAGCGACAGCATCGCCCGTTATGGCGGCGAGGAATTCCTGGTGCTGCTGGCCGACGGTGATCTGGCCGGTGGCCGGCAGCTGGCCGAGTCGTTGCGATTGGCCCTGCAGCAGATGGACATCGCGCTGGCCGGCGGCACCGTGCTGCGGGTGACCGCCAGTTTCGGCGTGGCCGAGGGCGGCACCGACGCGCTGGGCTGGCGCACCCTGCTGCGTGCCGCCGATGCGGCCATGTACCGGGCCAAGGCGCAGGGGCGTGATCGGGTACGGGTGGCGGGTGGCGGCCGCATCACGCGCTGAGGGTACGCCTCAGCCGATGCGTGCATGCACCCGCCGCAGCGTCCGCGCGATCATCCGGCGCGCGATCGGGCGTGGTACCGATAAGCCACGCCAGCGCAGCGCACCCACCCGGAAGGTGGCGGTGGCGGTGGCCAGTACGTTGCCTGCCGGGTCAGTCAGCCAGCCACGCGTGAAGGCGATGCTCCCCTTGCTGTGCTCGACTTCGCCCCAACCGATGATGCGCCCGGGTCGTGCCGGACTGACGAAACTGGTCTTGGATTCCACCATGACCGCGATGCGGTTGGCGGGCAGTGTGGCGTAGATCGCCGGCCCCATGCAGTCATCCAGCATCGCCGACAGGAAGCCTCCCTGCACGTTGCCCATCGGGTTGGTCAGCATCGGCCCGGCGTCGAACTCGACATGGATGCGGCGCAGTGCGTCGTCGTATTCGACGAATCGCCAGCCGAGCAGGGTGCCCGCCTGGGAGGGCGGCAGATCACCGTTGACCACGCTGTAGAAGATCGATTCGGGATTCATGGGAGCCTCGATGGAGGGATAGGAGGGAGCACGCATCAGGACAGTGCCAACAGGGCCAGCACGAATCCGATGACCGACAGCAGCACCACCGCGGCGCCGGCGGGCACCGGTGTACGCGCACCGGTGCGTCGCCGCACGCCGGAAGCGACCAGTACCGGCGGCACGGTGGCGACCAGGCAGAACAGCTGGAAGGCCAGCAGTTGCGGCAGCGCGAAGTGTCCGCCGAAGAAGATCAGCCAGGCCAGCATCACGCCGGCGCCGGCCAGTGCGATCCAACCGGCGCCGACCACGCGGATGAGTGCCATCAGCAGCAACTGCATGCGCGGTTCGACCTCCTTCCATGGCAGGCCCACGGCCTGGCCGTGGTAGGGCATGAAGTCGGAGCGTTTCAGGTAGGCCGCAGCAAACAGCGAGACAATGAAGAACGCCAACAGGTAGCAGCCGAACGCGAGCCAGGCGAACAGGTCCATGTGGGGGCCATGCGGTTGCGGAGGGGAGCCTCGGTGATGCCGGCGGCCATGCCGGATGCATCGCGAGGTTGCGCGATTCTCGGGCAATGCCCTGTTAGAGGCGTGTCGCGGCGTGGAGGACCGTTCCTCCATCCGCCTTTAACGCGGGTGTGGTGGTGAGGAATGCGTCACACACGTGCCATGCGCCCTATCGCGTTTTCTGTGAAGAGGTCGCAACTGCCCATCCACGCTTCGGTCACCGCTCTGCGCAGACGCTGGGATTCCATCCGACGAGGGACGACGACATGAGCCAGCTCACCCTGCCTGAACTGTCCAGGAAAATGGCCGGCATCGATTTCACGATGCTGCAGACCCACGCCGGCGGAGAGATTGCCGGTCGTCCGATGAGCAACAACGGCGACGTGGACTATGACGGTGACAGCTGGTTTTTCACCACCGAAGACACCGACATGGTGCGCGAGATTGAAGCTGACCCCGCCGTCGCGTTGGGTTTTTCCGGCAGCAAGTCGCTGCTGGGCAAGCCACCGTTGTTCGTGCACGTGCAGGGAAGGGCAGCGCTGGTGCGCGACCGGGCCACGATGAGCCAGCACTGGGTGAAGGACCTGGAGCGATGGTTCGAACAGGGCGTGGATACACCGGGACTGGTGCTGATTCACGTGCGCGCCAGCCGCATCCACTACTGGGATGGCGAGGACGAGGGCGAAATCGTTATCTGAGCGGAACCGTGCAGGGCCCGGCGCATCGTGTTCCAGGGTCAGCAGTTCGCAGGGTGTGCTGCCGGATCCCCAACATTGGCCAGCTCCGGTGCCAAGGCGTGTTCCACCGCACGCCGCAGCAGTGCCGGCGCGACATAGTGCCGGTGCCCGGCGTCGATCAGTGCCATGTACATGCCGCCGAACGCATTGAAGGTCTGCACGCGAGAGCCCAGGCTGATCTCGACATGTCCATCGCTACGCCGCTGCACGCGCACGCTGCTGCGGAAACGCAGGTGCCGATCGTCGGCGCCGAGCAGGACCTCGGCGTCGTTGTCCTGCGTATCGATGTGCGAATCCAGCACCGGAAATCGACCAGCGAACAACCGGCTGCGATCGGTGGACAGCAGTGACGACACCGGGCATCCCAGCGGCGACGTGCGCAACCGCAACGGCGCCACCAGTCGGTTTCGCAGCGCCATCAGATGGCCTACGCCGCTGGGCGGATTGCGCAGGAAGCCGTCCAGTACATCGGCCAGCAGTGCCGACGCGGAGCGGTGGACCACCTGCGAGGGTTCCAGGCACAGGGTGGTCAGGTCCTGGTAGTGGCTGTGCGGCAGCGCTGTGGGCAGCAGGCCATCGGTGGCGGCGGGCCGCGAACGGATGGGATAGGCCGGTGTGGCACGTTCGACGAACCCGTGCAGCGGCCGCATGGGGATGCGGCGCAGCGGGCCGAGCAGGGCACGGGTACGCGCGCAGAGGTGTGCGCACAGGCTGGGAGGCGCCGCCTGCAGCGACAGTTGCAACAGCGGTGCCGCCGCAAGCGAAGTGCCCGAAGGCCAGTGCGATTTCGGAAGCACCTCGGTCAGGCTGGGGATATCGGCGGCATTGCGTTGCACCTGTGCACGCGCCTGCTCGCTCATCGCGCCGGCCAGTTCATTGCTGTGGCAGGACAACGCGAACAGCGCGGGATGTGCAGGATGGTTCGACGCGAACTGGTGCCAGGTGCCGCCGCCGAAGCGCACGGTAAACAGGCAGTCCGGTGGGATGCGGATGCGCCGAAGCGTGCGCGCGAAGGCACCGGGATCTGCTGCCAGCTGCGTGTCGGAGGCGGTGGCGAAACGCAGCTCGGCTCCCGCGCTGCCGGCGATGGCGGTGAACATGCGCGGGCCTGCATGGCGATGAAACGGGTGGCCACCGGCACCGACGGTGAAGCTGTACAGCGAGGAGGCATCCCCGTGCTGCAGGTGCATGCCACCCAGTCGCGCCGAAGGTTCATCCAACGCATCGATGAACGCCGGGTGGTGGCGCTGACGCTGGCCGGCGTCACTCACCAGCGCGTCACCGGCACCGATGCCGAGCTGCGCGATCAGGGTGACTTCGGTCGGACTGCCGCCGTCCTGTGCCGGAAGCTGCACTGCTGGAAACGAACGGCGATCGCGGGTCGAACCAGGCATCGTCATGCTCCTTGGCGGGGCGGATCAGCGGGCGGGGGACTTGCGGCGGGCGCGGGCTTCACGCTTGAGCGGGCCGCCGACAGGGCAGACTTCGGCCGCCCACGAGAACAACGTGTTGGCCAAACGGTCGGGTACCTGCCTGAAGTACACGAACTGGCCGCGTTTCTCGCGTTCGATCAGTCCGGCTTCCTCGAGGATGCGCAGGTGGCTGGACAACGCCGGCTTGCTGAAGTCGAAGCGCTCGGCCAGCTCGCCCGCGCTGAGTTCGCCGGCGCTGAGATAGGCCAGGATCTGCCGGCGGGCGGTGGAGGCAAGGGCTTCGAAGATGCGGTCCATGGCGAGCTAATTAACTAATTCATTAACTGATACTCCTCCCGCCGGTGGCGGCTGTCAAGCCATGACCCATTGCGCGGCGCGCCCGGGCTTTGCCATCCTCCCTGCTGTTCTTCGTAGCGTGGAATCCCGATGCGTCCTGCGTTCTGGCTGGCTTTGGCCCTGCTGCCCACCCTGGCGGCGGCGCAACCCGCGCGCACGCCCAAGGCCAAGGCTCCGGCGCAGGATCCCTTCAGCGAGTTGTTCGATACCGCCTGCATGCAGCACATCGGGGCCCCGGCGCGGTTGCAGTCGCTGATGGAATCCAATGGGCTGTCGCCGCTGCAGCCCGCCGAAGCCGCCACGCTGTTGCAGGGGCAATCGGGCGTGGCCTGGATGGTGCCCCTGGCCAGTGGCCGTTATGCGGTGAGCTGGGCTGACGATGGCACGTGCACGGTCTACGCCGAGAAGGCCGACGCGGCGGTCGTGCAGAAGGGATTCGCCCGGTTGGTGCAGGCCGCGCCGATGCCGTTGCAGGTGCGCTCGCTGCCGGGACGTGGGCCGCTCTCGGCCGATCAGGTGGCCATCCAGTACGGCTGGGCCACCCCGGGGCAGGGCAAGCTGCAGGTGCGCTTCCGCCTGGTCACGCGGCAGGCCGCCGATGCCGGCGTGCAGGCGATGGCCTCTGCGACGCCGGGTGAAGCGATGCTGGAGCGGGGCGCGCCCGGGCCCTGACAGGAGCCACGCCTGCGGTTCAGCCTTTCACGGGGCGTGTGATATATCGTTTATCGATAAATCCATCCCGGGGCGGCGCGTCCACCCCAACACCGGAGGCCGCTTGACCGCTCGTCCCGCCCGCGCCAGACCCGCGCGAGGCCTGTTTGCCCTGGCCCAGGCCGCCGTACAGGCCGTCCGGGCGATGTGCTGGCTGGGCATCCTGGCCGCACTGCTGGCGGTGCCGCTGGTCGCCCACGACCGTCGCTGGCTGCTCGACAGCGTGCATGACGCCGAGGCCGCTGCCGCGCACGGCAATGATCTGTTCCTGCACTTCTGCCTGGGCCTGGGCGCGATCATCGCGCTGCTGGTGCTGTGCCTGCTGTTCCTGCGCCATCTGCTGAGGCTGCTGAAGTCGGCGGCGCGCGAGCGGCCGTTCACCCACGCCAATGCACGGCGGCTGCAGCGCATGGCCTGGCTGATGCTGGCAATGGAACTGCTGTCGATCCTGATCGGTGCCTATTCGGCCTGGATGGGCCCGGATTTCACCTGGATGGAGGTCGGCGGTGGCATGTCGATCACTGGCCTGGTGGCCGTGCTGATGCTGTTCGTGCTGGCGCGCGTCTTCGCCGTGGGCGCAGCGATGCGCGACGACCTCGACGGTGTCATCTGATGGCGATCGTCATCACCCTGGACCGCATGCTGCAGGCACGGGGCATGACCTTGTCCGAGCTGGCCGGGCGCATCGACATCACCCTGGCCAATCTGTCGATCCTGAAGACCGGCAAGGCGCGCGCCATCCGCTTTTCCACCCTTGATGCGATCTGCCGCGAGCTGCAGTGCACGCCCGGCGACCTGCTCGGGCACGACCCGGCGCGGGCACAGGACGCTGACTGAGCGGTCGCTCTTTCCCCTTACCTACTGACGAAACGGACCTGAAATGGAATGGTTGGCTGACCCCTCGATCTGGATGGGCCTTGCAACCCTGGTCGTGCTGGAGATCGTTCTCGGCATCGACAACCTGGTGTTCATCGCGATCCTTGCCGACAAGCTACCGCCGCACCAGCGTGACCGCGCGCGGGTAATCGGCCTGGCGCTGGCCTTGCTGATGCGGCTGGTGCTGCTGGCGGCGTTGGCGTGGATCATGAAACTGACCGAGCCGCTGCTGACGCTGTTCGACCACAGCTTCTCCGGGCGTGACCTGATCCTGTTGGGCGGTGGCCTGTTCCTGCTGTTCAAGGGCACCATGGAGCTGCACGAACGGCTGGAAGGCCGCGAACACCACGAGGATGGCAAGAAGGTCTACGCCAGCTTCGCAATGGTGGTGGCACAGATCGTGGTGCTCGACGCGGTGTTCTCGCTGGACTCGGTGATCACCGCGGTGGGCATGGTCGACAACCTTGGCGTGATGTATGCCGCCGTGACCATCGCGATGGCGCTGATGCTGTTGGCCAGCAAGCCGCTGACGCGCTTCGTCAACAAGCATCCCACGGTGGTGGTGCTGTGCCTGGGCTTCCTGCTGATGATCGGTTTCAGCCTGGTGGCCGAGGGCCTGGGCTACAAGATTCCGAAGGGTTACCTGTACGCGGCGATTGCCTTCTCGATCCTGGTCGAGGCGTTCAACCAGTGGGTGCGTTTCAACCGTGAGCGCAACGAGCGCCGCCAGCCGTTCCGCCAGCGCACCGCCGACGCCGTGCTGCGCATGCTGGGCGCGCGCCCGGCCAATGGCCACGACGACGAAAACGCGGACGAACACGTCGATGCCGAAGAGCGCCTGCAGCCGGCGGAGCACGAGATGATCCGCAGCGTGCTGGGGCTGGCCGATCGCCCGGTGTCGAGCGTGATGACGGTGCGTGCCGACGTGCAGTGGATCGACCTGGCCCGTGGGCAGGAGGATGTGGTGGCACGCCTGGTGGCGTCGCCGCACACCCGCCTGCTGGTGGGTGATGGCGACCTGGACAGCCTGCGTGGCGTGGTGCAGAGCCGCGACCTGCTGGCCGACCTGCTGCAGGGCAGGCCGCTGCAGCTGGAAGGCAACCTGCGCGAGCCGCAGTACGTGCTGTCCAGTGCCAGCGCGCTGCAGGCGCTGGAACTGATCCGCCAGCACCCGGTGCCGTTGGCGGTGGCGGTGGACGAGTACGGCAGCGTGGAAGGCCTGGTGACCGCCAACGACCTGCTGGCGGCCATTGCCGGTGACCTGGTCGATACCCAGGACGAGCGCTATGGCGTGGTCGCGCAGGGCGAGGACCAATGGGAGGCCGATGGTGCGCTGACTCTGGACGACCTGCAGCGGCTGGCCGGCGTATCGCTGCCGCGGAGTGCCGACTACATGACCATCTCCGGCCTGGTGCTGGAGCGTCTGGGGCGCCTGCCGGACATCGGTGACGCGGTGGAGATTGCGGATGTTCGCATCACCGTACTGGCGATGGAGAAGCGTCGCATCGCCCGCCTGCGGGTGGAGCGCCTGGCGCGTCCGTAGCGTCGAGCCATGCGCGATCGGGGTTCTGTAGCGTCGAGCCATGCTCGACGGCTTCCTGAGCAGCCGAGCATGGGCCCGGCTCTACACAACACGACCCGCAGCCGTCACCATGGCGGGCCCGCTTTCTGTCATGGATGGTTGCAGTGCTGAGTACGATCGGTTTGTTGATGGGCCTGTATGTGGCCTGGCGCCTGTTCTGGCCGCTGCGCATGCCCATCTGGATGAAGGTCGTGCTGTCGTTGCTGCTGGTGGGCGTGGCCGTGCAGCTGCGCATCGTCGCCACCTTCTGGGGCACGATGGCCTCGCCAGAGATCCCGAAGCTGGCCATCGCCGTTCTGGCCACCGGCTCCACGGCGGTACTGCTGCTCGCCTTGATGATGCTGGTACTGGATGCCGGCCTGCTGCTTTCGCGCCTGCTGCGTTGGCCGCGCATCGTATCGGTCCTGCGCGCCTCGAAGCTGCGGCCGTTGGCCGGCCTGCTGGCCCTGCTTGTGAGTGGCTATGGCATCAGCCAGGGCATGGCCGTGCCCCAGCCTCGGCAGATCGACGTGGCGATCAAGGATCTGCCGGTCGCGTTCGACGGTTATCGCGTACTGCAGCTGACCGACATCCACGCCAGCCGCCTGCTGACCGGCGACTGGGTGCGCAGGGTGGTGGACGAGAGCAACGCGCTGAAGCCGGACCTGATCGTGATCACTGGTGATCTGATCGATGGCAGTGTCGAGGCCCGCCGTGACGACGCGCGTCCACTCGCGGACCTGCGGGCGCCGGACGGCGTCGTCGCCATCACCGGCAACCACGAGTACTACGCGCAGTACCAGGCGTGGATGCAGGCGTTCCGCGCGCTGCACATGCAGGTGCTGGAGAACAGCCACCTGCAGGTGCGGCGCGGCGATGCTGCGCTGACCATCGCCGGCGTCACCGATCCGGTGGCGGCACGCTATGGCCTGCCGCTGCCGGATCTGGAAACCGCGCTGGCCGGCGCCGATCCCTCTGCACCGGTGATCCTGCTCGATCACCGCCCGCGCAATGCGCGTGAAGCTGCCGCGCGCGGTGTGAAGCTGCAATTGTCCGGGCATACCCACGGCGGGCAGATCTTTGGTATGGACCAGCTGGTGAAACGAGCCAACGGCGGCTATGTCTCCGGCCGCTACGACGTGGACGGGATGACACTGTACGTGAGCAACGGTGCGGGCCTCTGCGCAGGTTTCCCGGCGCGCATCGGTGTGCCGTCGGAGATCACCCTGATCACGCTGCGCCGCGCGCCTTGACCTGAAGTGGGGGTCAGATCCCATTCCCGCAGGTAAAGGCATCTGGCCCCAGCCCCTCAGGCCGCCCGCAGCGGCGGCCGCACATGCGCACTTCGGCGCAGCGCCTGCGCCCGCTTGGCAATCCAGCGCACCACGAAGGCGGTGAACAGCAGCGCCGACGGCACCGCATACCAGAAGTTGCCCGGAACGCGCTTGAAGTACGAGTAGGTAAACACCGCCGCGATGATCCACATGCCGGTGACGTGCAGGCGACGCCAGGCGGTGGGTCCCATGCGCCGGGCGAGCCCCCGGTGCGAGGTGATGGCCAGCGCCAGGATGGCAATGTAGCCCACCGTGCCCGGGAGGTTGGCCAGCGCGGATCGTGCTGGCCAGAACGCCGGGTTGAGGACGCCGAAACTGGTGATCGCGACTGCATGCAACAGGTGCGAGAACGCGAAGGACAGGCCGATGATGCGCCGTTCGCGCAGCAGGAAGCGGGTGAACGGGCCTGGCAGAAGGCTGGCGAACGACGATGCCGTGAACGCTGCCAGGAACAGCAGGAACGATGTGCGCGCAGTGACCCGGATCGCGGCTCGGCTGCCTTCGGCTGCATCGGGATACAGGGCGAAGGCCGCCAGCGCGAAGGCGATCAGGACCACCGCTACGGCCACGAACAGGCGCCAGCCATGCAGGAAGGACGTGTTGGAAGGAGCCATGATGAGACCTCGAAGTAGGGGGACGGTAGTGCCGGCCGCTGGCCGGCCAAGGAACGGGTAGTGCCGGCCGCTGGCCGGTCAAGGAAGGGGTAGTGCCGGCCGCTGGCCGGCCAAGGAACGGGTAGTGCCGGCCGCTGGCCGGCAACCTCAGAAAGCGGGCAATGCAACCAGCACGCCCGCCGCGCACAGCTCGCCCAGAACAGGCACGCAGGCCATGCGCAATGCGTCCGCTGCCACGCCATGTGTTTCGGACAGCAGCTGCAGTGCTTCATCCACCGACGCGCTGTCGTCACCGAACACCGACAGCAGCGCGTAGGCCAGCGGTGACAGTTCCTCGGTCTGCAGGCTGAAATCGGCGAGGCGCTGGATCACCAGCAGCGTGGGAGCCGTGCTCAACACCGGCTCCAGCGCCCCGTCCTCATGTACTGGCCACTGGTAGCCAAGCACCCGCACCAATGGCGAAACCGCCAGCACATCATTGCCTACGGGAGCGCGCTGCAGCGGCCGCCCGCCGTCACGCGCTTCAATGTGCAGCGACTGCTGCGTGCTCTCGTAGTGCGCCAGTTCCGCTGCCCAGCCCGGCAGCGCCAGCGTGTCCTGCACCGCCAGCCAGGCCGCGAACTCGCCGGCGATCTGCGGGAACAACGGCGTGCGGCAGGCGTGCCTCGCGTAGTAGTGCTCGACGGTGTTGCGCCAGCAGGCATCGCCCAGCTGCGACTTCAACCGCGGCAGGCTGCCGGCCAGCAGGCTGTCCAAGCTGTCGATGCACAGGCGGCGGTAGACCGCCATCCGCCGCGCCTCGATGCCATCGGGTGCGGTCTTTGCAGGGTCGCGCACATGATCGGCCCAGCGCCGTTGCAGGGTCGCCAGCGACTCAGCCATGGGTCACCTCGGGCCAACGTGCCTCGGCCTGCGCCTGGCGGATCTGCCCGACCTCGGCCAGCAATTCGGCAAGCGGGGGGAAGTTGAAGTCGCGTTCGAGCAGCGTGGGGCGCACGCCCACCCGCGCATAGGCCTCGCGCAACAGTGCCCAGACCACGCCTTTCACCGGCGCACCATGGGTATCGATCTTGAAGCCATCGTCTTCATCGAAGTGGCCCGCTACGTGCAGCGAGGCGACGCGGTGGGCCGGCACGCGGGCCAGGAATTCGAAGGCGTCGTAGCCGTTGTTGCAGGCGTTGACGAAGACGTTGTTGACGTCCAGCAGCAGGTCGCAGTCGGCTTCGGCGAGCACGGCGTTGATGAAGTCGGTCTCGCTCATGTCCGCGCCGGCAACGGCGTAGTAGGAGATGTTCTCCACGGCGATGCGTCGGCCCAGCATGTCCTGCACCTGGGCGATGCGACCGGCGACATGGTGAACGGCCTCGGCGGTGAACGGCAGCGGCAGCAGGTCGTAGACATGGCCGCCGGCGGCGCAGTAGCTCAGGTGTTCGCTGTACAGCTGCACCTGGTGCAGGTCGAGGAAGGCACGGGTCTCTGCCAGCAGGGTGCGGTCCAGCGGATCAGGACCTCCCAGCGACAGCGACAGGCCGTGGCAGGTCAGGGGATGGCGCTCGCTGAGCTGGCGCAGCGCGGCGCCGTGTGCACCGCCGACGCCGATCCAGTTGTCAGGGGAGACTTCGAGGAAGTCGATGGCACCGGCCGGCATGGCCAGCAGTTCGTCGATCAGCCCACGGCGCAGGCCAAGACCGGCGGCATGGGCGGGCAGGGGCAGGGACATGGTGGATGCTCCAGAGGGAGGGCGCCGCCTTGAAGGCGGCGCCGGGTGAACGTCGATCAATCGGCAACGCGGGAGAACAGGCCCTTCGGCATCGGCTTGCCGTTGGCGGTGTAGACGCTGCGCAGGTAGTCGTGCGCTTCCTGCTCGCTGATGTAACCGTCGTGGTCGGTGTCGATGCGGTCGAACTCGGCGGCGCGCTTGGCGGCCACAGCGTTGAACTCGGCACGCGAGACCTTGCCGTCGTGGTCGCGGTCAGTGCGGGCAAACGAGGCGTCGCCGCACTTGCCTTCGCCACACTGGCCTTCGGCCACCTTGGCCTTGCCGGCGGGCTTGCCGGTGGTGGCCTTGTTGGCCCCGCACTTGCCTTCACCGCACTTGCCTTCGGCGGCGGCGCTCATGGCCACCGCGCTGATCGCCAGCGGTTGGATCGCCGCGGCCTGGCCGGCCAGCAGCAGGCCACCGGCCAGGGCAATGCCGATGGCACCGATGCGCGGCAGGCGGGAGGAGGGGGTGTTCCTGGTCGAGATGTACATGGTGATGACTCCTTGGGAAAGCACGCGGGGCGTGCGGGATGGACGCCGCCGAGGAGGCGACGGAAAGCGAAAGGCGCGGGAACAGGGGAATCGGCTCAGGCCGCGCGGCGACGACGCAGCAGATAGCCCAGCAGCAGCACGCCACCGAGCAGCGCGCCACCGAAGCCGATGCCGGGCAACAGCGCGGCAACCGGCAGCAGCAGGGCGATCAGGCTGACGCCCCAGCCCAGGCCGTCATTGCCTGCCGTGGCGCGGCCGGGGCCGGCCAGCAGCCGGTCCACGCTGAGTGCGCCACCGCCGTTGAGGATCAACGGCAGCAGCATGGCCAGGAACAGCAGCGGCAGCTTGAAGTTGCCGTAGCCCTGGTCGGTGATCGCGTAGCCCTGCCAGAGTTCACCCAGGCCGTTCCATTGGTCGGGCCAGTGCACGGCGGCGATGGCAACGATGGTGAGGATCCAGAAGACGTAGGCCACCGAGCGCGTGGCCAGGCCGAGCAGCAGCATCACCGCGCCCACCAGTTCCAGCCAGGTCGCCAGCTGCCAGTTCAGCGATGCGGGCAGGGCGGAGAACGGGAACGGGAAGCGGCCTTCCAGGTCGTCGAACCAGTTCTGGCCGCCCAGCTTCTCGCGGCCGGATTCAAAGAACTCCCAGGCCAGCAGGGTGCGCAACGCCAATGGCGAGAGCCAGCGGCCGACGGCGTCCAGGCGGGGGGTATACACGGAAGAAGCGGTGCTGATCATGGTGGTGTCCTGCGGGCCAGTGGTCGATGGAAGCCATTCCAGGCGGCGCAGGTATCGGCAACGTGTGCCGTTGCCCGGGGTTTTGTCAGCGACTGTGGCCGCGGCCGGGGTTTCGTACAGTCCGATACAAAGACGATGCGTGGATGCACATCGGGGCGTTGCGCGCGCGCGTGCGGGGAGCGATACCCACCCGGTAGCGCCCGGCCAGGACCGGCGCGCGAATGTATCCCACTGTAGAAACCCGCCTGCGCCCTACAGTCCGGTACAACTCCGCGCTGCGGAGAAACAGCGCCGATACACCGGCAGGCGGAAATGGCCACTCCCAACTCCGGAGTGCCCCACATGATCCGTACCTCCTTGCTGGCCGCCGCTCTCGCCCTTGCCGCCGCCGCCCCTGTCTTCGCTGCCCAGGCCGATACCGCTGCACCGCCCACCGTCATCCTGGTGCACGGCGCGTTCGCTGATGGCTCCAGCTGGAGCAAGGTCATCAGCACCCTGCATGACTGGAAGCTGCCGGCGGTGGCCGTGCAGAATCCGCTCACCTCGTTGGCCGACGACGTCGCCGCCACCCGCCGCGCGATTGCCGCCGCGCCCGGCAAGGTGGTGCTGGTCGGCCACAGCTGGGGTGGCACGGTCATCACCGAAGCGGGCAATGACCCGAAGGTGCAGGCGCTGGTGTACGTGGCGGCCTTCGCACCGGATGCGGGGCAGTCTTCGGCGCAACAGGGCGAAGGCTTCCCGGTCGGTCCGGGCCTGGCCCGCCTGCAGGAAAGGGACGGCTACCTGACCTTGCCGGCTGACGCTGTCGCCCAGGACTTCGCGCCGGACGTGATGAAGAAGTCGGCCGCACTGCTGTACAGCACGCAGGTCCCGTTGAAGGCCAGCGCGCTGGGCGAAGTAGTGAACGTTGCGGCGTGGCGCAGCAAGCCGAGCTGGTACGTGCTCAGCCGTGACGATCGCATGCTGTCGCCGCAGCTGCAGGCCGCCACCGCAAAGCGCATTGGCGCGCAGCTGCAATCGATCGGCAGCAGCCATGTGTCGCTGCTTTCGCATCCGGCGCAGGTGGCCGACAGCATCCTGGAAGCGGCGGGGGTGAAGCCGGCGGAACTGCCGCTGGCCGAGCAGGGGGGCTGAGCGATGGCCGGCCTGCGTGCGTACGTGCTGCCGTTGCTGATGGGCGTGCTGGGTGGGGCTGCGCTGTTGATGGCCTGGCCCGGCGCGGATGCCGGCGCGCAACCGCTCGATGCAGAACCGATGGCGGGGTTTGACGGTGGCGGGCCCTGGCACAACAGCCCACCGCTCACACTGAAGCAGTTGCGGGGGCAGGTGGTGCTGGTCGAGTTCTGGACCTACACCTGCCGCAACTGCCTCAACGTGGCGCCGCATGTCCACCAGTGGCATGCACGCTATGCGTCGCAGGGCCTGAGGGTGATCGGCGTGCATACGCCGGAGTTCGCCTATGAAGGGTTGCCCGGCAACGTGCGCAAGGCCATCGCACGGTTGGACATCACCTGGCCGGTGGTGCAGGACAACCAGTACCGGATCTGGAACGCCTGGCGCAACCGCTTCTGGCCCGCGCTGTACCTGCTCGACCGTCAGGGGCGGGTGGTCTACCGCCATTACGGCGAGGGCGACTACGCACGTACCGAAAGCGAGATCCAGCGCCTGCTGGCCAACCCCTGAGCCGCGCTACCATGGCCCCGCAGCGCGGCCCTGACCTCCGTCTTCATCGAGAACGCAATGAACCACGTACCGCATATGCTGGTCGTCGACGATGACAGCGAGATCCGCCAGATGCTGGCCGATTACCTGCAGCGCAACGGCCTGCGCGTGAGCCAGGCCGACGGTGGCCGGGCCATGCGCGCGCTGATGGATACCCATGCCGTGGATCTGGTGGTGCTGGACGTGATGATGCCGGGCGAGGACGGCCTGAGCCTGTGCCGCAACCTGCGCGCCGGCAAGCATCGTGCGGTGCCGGTGGTGCTGCTGACCGCCCGCGACGACGAGACCGACCGCATCATCGGCCTGGAAATGGGCGCTGATGACTATGTGACCAAGCCCTTCTCTTCGCGCGAACTGCTGGCACGCATCAATGCGGTGATCCGCCGCACGCAGATGCTGCCGCCGAATCTGCAGGTGAGCGAAGCAGGTCGCCAGCTGGCCTTCGGCGAGTGGCGCCTGGACACCACCGCACGCCATCTGCTGGATGCGCAGGACACCGCGCATCCGCTCAGTGGCGCCGAGTTCCGCCTGTTGCGCGTGTTCCTCGATCACGCCAATCGGGTGCTCAGCCGTGACCAGCTGCTCAGCCTCACCCAGGGCCGCGATGCCGAACTGTTCGACCGCTCGATCGATCTGCTGGTCAGCCGCGTGCGGCAGCGCCTGGGTGACGACGCACGCGAGCCGACCTACATCAAGACCGTGCGCAGCGAAGGCTATGTGTTCAGCGTGCCGGTGCAGTTGCTGGGGCCGGACGAATGAACACCACCGCACACCGCCCACGCTGGCCGCGCACGCTGTCGGCGCGGCTGCTGCTGGTGCTGCTGGGCGGACTGACCCTGGCCCACGCACTGTCCTTCGGCCTGCTGTTCTTCGAACGCTACCAGTCCACCCGCAGCATGATGCTGCGCAACCTCGATGAAGACGTGGCCGTGAGTGTCGCGCTGCTGGAGCACCTGCCCGCAGGCCAGCGCGCGGCCTGGGTGCCGCGGCTGGAGCGGCGCACCTACCGTTACCTGCTGCGCCCGGCCGCCGCAGGACCCGGGCTGCAGACCGATCGTGCACGCCAGGTCACCGCGATCATCGACGACAGCCTGCAGCACCGCTATCCGTTGCAGGCGCGCCAGGTGGCTCGCCTGCCGGAGCGGTTCGAGGTGGAACTGCGCCTGCACGACGGCACCCCCTTGACCATCGAAGTCACCCCGTCGGGCCTGCCGCTGGCGCGCTGGCTGCCCGCCGTGTTGCTGGTGCAGCTGGCGCTGCTGCTGGTGTGCGCGTGGCTGGCGGTGCGCCTGGCCATGCGCCCGCTGCAGCAGCTGTCGCATGCGGTGGAGCATCTGCAGCCGGGCAAGGACGGGCCCGAACTGCCTGAAGATGGCCCGGCGGAAGTGGGCGGCGCGGCGGCCGCGCTCAACGCACTGCAGGCACGCATTCGCGGCCATGTCACTGAGCGTCTGCAGATCCTGGCCGCGATCTCGCATGACCTGCAGACCCCCATCACGCGCATGAAGCTTCGGGTGGAGACCCTGCCTGAAGACAGCACCCAGCAGCGGTTGCTGGACGACCTCGACCACCTGGGTCAACTGGTGCGTGAGGGCGTGGCCTATGCGCGCAGCAGCCACGTCGCCAGTGGCGCACCGGTGTCGATGGACCTGGGCGCGTTCCTGGCCAGTGTGGTGGGCGATTACGAGGACATGGGCAAGCCGGTCAGCGGTGGTGCGCCCGCTGGACTGGTCGTGCAGACCTGGCCGCAGCCGCTGCGCCGGGTGGTCGGCAATCTGGTCGACAACGCGTTGCGTTACGCCGGTGCCGCCGAGATCGAGGCGGGCCGTGATGACGCCGGCAGAGTGTGGATCAGCATTTCCGACCGTGGCCCTGGCATTCCCGAGGGCCAGCTGCAGGCAGTGCTGGCGCCGTTCCATCGGCTGGAAAGCTCGCGCAACCGCGATACAGGCGGCACTGGCCTGGGCCTGGCCATCGCGGTGCAGCTGGCACAGTCGCTGGGCGGCTCGCTGAGGTTGCACAACCGCGAGGGCGGCGGCCTGCGGGCGGAACTGCAGCTGCCGGGGTAACGGGCGGGGTCGGATCCCTTTGCGGGAGCGAAGGGCTCTGACCCCGATGTGGGATCTGCGACGTTCCTGCACGGCTTCGGGATCGGCGATCATCTGCAGGGAGTGTCGAAACCAGGAAACACGCAATGCAGGGAACGCAGCATTCAATCCGGCGCCCGCGCCACGTCGCGCTGCTGGTCGGTCTACTCGCGCTGGCGGCCTGCCAGCGCACAACGGATGCGCCGACCGGGGCACCCGCAGCGGGCGCACCACTTGCCGCCCCGGCCACCGCAACAGACCTCTCTCCGCTGCTCGATGCCCTGCCGACCTGCGCGCTGGACGGCTGGTACATCGATCAGCAGACCAGGCGCCCGGCCCATCCCTGGTTGGCGACGAACGCGCCGAAGCCCTGCAAGGAGGACGGGGAGAACGAGATCGCCACGTTCTGCGTGCAGGGGCAATGGAAGGGGCTGCCGGTGGAGGAGGTGATCCTGCCGACGATGACCTTCGTCTCGTTCCGTGGCGCGAAGATCGGCCTGCCGCTGGAGAAGGCACGTCCCATCGTCCGCCAGCGCTTCGGGCAGGAATTCCCGGGTGGCGCGGCGTACGAGGCAGGCCGTGAGCCGAAGCTGCTGGCCGATCCCGAGGATGCGCAGCGCTCATGGCTGCTGTGCAGCACGCCGGAACCGGGAGACGATCTGGGCAGCCAGGCAGGCGTCAGCTACTCGGGCATGAACCTGCCCTACGACCACGACGGTTGCAGCTACCGCTACAGCCCGGTCGACTTCTGCGATGCGCGGCACCGCGGAGCCATCGAAGATGCCCTCCAGCATCAGAAACCCAATTTCAACAAGCACTACCTGCTGGTGCAGGTCGATGATCGACCCGAGTACTTCCAGCGCACGCTGGTGCTGGTCGATACCCGCACGGGCAGGGCGACGCCACTGCCGTTCGATGCCTTCACCGGCCCGGCGGGGAAGGGCGGAGAGGCCACCGGCTACGGGACACTGGAGACGAGCGTGGACCAGCAGCAGTTCTGCCTCGATGGTGCGCTGCTGGTCTACCGCGTGTTCGAGGAGGGGCGCTTCTGCTTCGGCTTTGACGGTGAGCGCTTCACCGGCCATGAAACCCAGTACATGCAGGCAGCGGACAGCCGATGACCGGTATTTCACCCCGTCCATGCCACGCTGCGCGGAACCTGCGCAACCGGGATCGAGGCTGTTGAAGGCGAATACGCAATGACCGCGGCGCGGCAGCGCTCGATGTGGGTGGCGGGCCTGTCCACGGTAGTGGAGTGGTACGACTTCACCCTGTACCTCTATTTCGCCACGGTGCTGTCGCGGGTGTTCTTCGGCGGCGGCGAACAGGCGCTGCTGGTCACGCTGGCCGGCTTCGCGGTGTCCTACCTGATGCGCCCGCTCGGCGCGCTGTGCTTCGGCCACCTTGGCGACCGCCTGGGCCGGCGCTGGATGCTGCTGGCTTCGATGGCGTTGATGGCGGCGGCAATGCTGGCCACCGCGCTGCTGCCAACCGCGGCCACCGCAGGCACCACGGCGGGCGTACTGCTGCTGTTACTGCGCTGCGTGATGGCGTTTTCGGTGGGCGGCGAGTACACCGGCGTGGTGGCGTACCTGCTGGAAAGCGCACCGGCGCGGCGACGCGGCCTGGTGACCTCGTTGGCTTCGGCCGCCAGCGAGGTGGGTGCGCTGCTGGCGGTGGCGATCTCTGCGGTTACCGTGGCGCTGCTCGCGCCCGCGCAGCTGGACAGCTGGGGCTGGCGTATTCCGTTCTTCGTCGGCGCGGCGCTGGCACTGGTGATCCTGGTCGCACGCTCGGGCATGCACGAGTCGCCGGAGTTCGAGCGGCAGCGCCGCGAGGGCAGCATTCCCGCGACGCCGCTGAAGCATGTGCTGCGCAACCATCCGCTGGCGGTGGCGCGCACGTTCGCGATCTCGGCGCTGGGCTCGATTACTTACTACGTCGGCATCACCTATGTGCCCGCATTCCTGCATGCGCGGGGCCACGATGAGGGCGATGCGCTGTGGCTGTCGACGATTGCGGCAGTGGCGGTGATCGCGATCACGCCCCTGTGCGGCGCATTGTCCGACCGTGTCGGACGACGGCCGGTGCTGTTGGGCCTGACCGTGCTGGCAGCGCTGCTGCCGCTGTCCTTGTTCGCGTGGATGGCGCAGGCGACGCCGCTGGGCATCGCGCTGGCCGCGGTGTTGCTGGCCTGCGTGGCCGGTGGCGTGAGCGCGGTGGCGGCCCCGGCCACGGCCGAGCAGTTCCCCGGCGAAGGGCGGGTCAGCGGGCTGGCACTGGGGGTGACCATGGCCACGGCCGTGTTCGGCGGTGCAACGCCCTGGCTGGCGCAATGGTGGGTGGAACGCAGCGGCTGGGCGGCGGCGCCGGGCGCGATGATCGCACTGGTGGCGGTGCTGGTGCTGCCGGTGCTGTGGACCCTGCCCGAGACGGTCCCGGGCAGGGCCAAGCGCTAGCGGGTCAGACCTTCAGGGTCTGCTCGATGTCGGCCAGCACGGCGGCCGCATCGACGCCGATGGCAATCGACTGCACCACGTGGCCGTCCCACACGCTGGGGCCGAACGCCAGGCCTTCCGGCTTGGGAATGGTCATGCCGCGGGCGACGCCGTCGGTGGCCACGCGCACGCTGGCGCGCTCGAACTGGAACAGCTCCGGACGGGTCAGCGCGATGCAGGCGCAGCAGTCGTGCACGACCATGCCCTTGTGGCCGGCCTGCAGGTAGAAGTCCACGTAATCCTGCGACAGCGCACGCACCAGTTCGGCATCGGCACCACCGATCGCAGCCAGCTTGTCCAGGCCGTCACGGTCCATTTCCACGCGGGTGGTCACGTCCAGGCCGATGGCGGTGACCGGCCAGCTGGCGGTGAACACCACGTCGGCTGCTTCGGCGTCGCCCCAGATGTTGGCCTCGGCGGCCGGGGTGATGTTGCCGTTGACGTGGAAGGCGCCGCCCATGATCACCACGCCGCGCACCAGGCCGGCGATGTCCGGCGCCTGCTGCAGGGCCAGGGCCAGGTTGGTCATGCGGCCGACCGCGACCAGGGTCACCTCGCCCGGATGGGCGCGGACCAGGTCGATGATCAGCTGGTGGGCCGGGCGCGCATCGGCCGCCACGTCCAGGCTGGCCGGCACCGGGTGGTTGCCCAGGCCGTTGTGGCCATGGATGTGCACCGGCCAGGCTTCCGGGGTGGCTTCCGGCTGCAGCGGGCCGCCGGCACCGCGTGCGACCGGGGCGGCAAAGCCCCAGGCCTGCTTCAGGTACAGCGCATTGTGCGTGGTCGACTCCACCGAGGCATTGCCGAAGGTGGTGGTGACACCGATCAGGTCGATCTGGGCGTGCTTGTGCAGGTACAGCAGGGCCAGGGCGTCGTCGACGCCCGGGTCGGTATCGAAAATGACTTTCAGCATGTTGTTGTTCTTCTTCTTCCGTGTGGTGCGGGGGGCGCCGGCGGCCCGGAAGCAGGCCGGCGCGCCCTACATTGTCCCATCTTCATGACAGGCAGGGCCATTGCCGGGGAGGCAGGCCATAATGCCCCCAGTCCAGGCACGGAACCGCCGAATGCTGATCGTTGCCCTTCTGCTGGTCCTGCTGGTGCTGGGCCTGAACGTGGTGGCTACCGTGGTGATCGTCAGGCGCGATGGCCTCTCGGCAGGCGGCCGGACGGTGCAGTTGCTGCTGGTCTGGCTGCTGCCGCTGGTCGGCGCCATCCTGTGCATGGCGGTGGCCACGGCCGATGGCTCGGGCAGCCGGGGGGATGGCGGCGGAAGCCATGACACCTCCGTTGGCTATTCCAGTGACAACCACAGCCATCACAGCTACAGCAGCTCCGACTGCGGAAGCGGCGACAGCGGTGGGGGTGGTGACGGCGGCAGCTGCGGTGGCGGCGATTGATGAGACGTTCCAGGGTGCCGGCCAAGGTCACGTCCTGGTAGTGCCGGCCGCTGGCCGGCAACCTCATCCGCTCAACCGCCGCCTTCGGTCGGCAAGGGCGCCGGCACGTTCAACAGCCCGCCTGCTGCCACATAGGCGGCCAGAGCCTGGCCCTGGCTGAGCAGATGGCGCTCCATGGTGCGTTCGGCAGCCTGCGCGTCGCGGCGTCGGAAGCACTCCATCAGCTCGCGATGTTCGGCCAGCGACTGCGCGGTGCGCCCCGGTGTCAGCAGCTGGCGGCCGCGATGCATCTTCAGGATGCGATGCAGATCGTGGGTGATGCGGATCAGCCACGGGTTGCCGGCGTAGTGCTGCACGGTTTCGTGGATCAGGTAGTTGTTGCGGTAGTACTCGGCGATGTTGCCCTCGGCCGCCGCGGTTTCCATCGCCGCATGCAGGTCTTCCAGCTGCTGCACGCCGGCATCGTCGATGTGCCTGACCGCCTCGTGCGCGCAGCGACCTTCCAGCATCGCCATCACCGGGAACAGCTGGTTGAGGTCTTCCAGCGTCAACCGGGTGACCCGGCAGCCACGACCGGCATCGATCTGCACCAGGCCTTCGGCAGCCAGCAGCTTCAGCGCCTCGCGCAGCGGCGTACGGCTGATCCCCAGTTCTTCGCACAGTGCGGGCTCGTCGATCCACTCACCCGGCGGCAGGCGGTAATCGTAGATGCGTTCGCGCACGTGTTCGGCCACCTCTTCGTACAGAGGTGCGCGCTTCTTCGGTGACCGCGGGGCAGGGGCAATGGCCATGGAGGAAGTGTACCGCCAGGTAGTGCCGGCCGCTGGCCGGCAACCCATGATCGCTGGATGGCTTCATGGGATTGCCGGGCAGCGGCCGGCACTACCGTTGGGTGGTTACATCCAGCCCGGTACCACGAATACCAGCCAGGCCAGCAGCGGCCCCAGGGCCACCACCAGTCCGCTGTAGACCAGGAAGCGGCGGAACAGGGTCTCGCGTTCCTCCTTGGCTGCCGAAGCCACCACCAGTGCGCCATTGGTGGAGAACGGGCTGACATCGACGATGGTGGACGACACCGCCAGCGCGCAGATCACGCCGGCGGCGCTGAGGTGACCCTGCATCAGGAACGGCACCGCCAGCGGAATCGTGGCGCCCAGCACCGCAGCCGACGAGGCGAATGCGGAGACAATGCCGCCGACGTAGCAGACCAGCAGCGCGCCGAGCAGCGGAATGCCGATGTCGGACACGCCATTGCCGATGAAGTCCACCGCGCCGGCATGTTCCAGCACGCCGATGTAGGTCACCACACCGCAGATCAGCAGCACGGTGGACCAGCTGATGCCATCCACCGCGCCCTTCTGGCTTTGTGGCGACAGCAGTGCCAGCGCGACAGCCACGGTGATCGAGACCAGGCCGACGTTGAGGTTGTAGATCAGCGCGGCCACGCCCAGGCCGAGCAGGCCGATCAGGGTGAACAGCCGCTCGCGGGTCAGGCTCACCGCATCCAGTGCTGCCGGATCATTGCTGAGCGTGCCGCCGCCGGCTGCGACCAGCGCGCCATGGCCTTCGATGGCGAATTGGCGCGACGAGGCCTGTGGGCCACCGGCCATCGCCAGCTCGGCATTGCCGAGCGTTCCGGCCGCGGTGATCGAGCCACGCCGCAGCAGGGCGATGCCGCCGAACGCGAAGAAGCAGATCGTCGCCATCATGAAGTTGAAGCCCAGGCTGGTCAGGAATACCGCCATCTCGGTCACTTCCAGCCCGGCTTTCTGCACCACGCCGTTGGTGATGCTGCCGTACACGCTGATCGGCGAGAAGCCACCGGCCTGCGCGCCATGGATGACCAGCAGGCCCATCATCAGTGGATTGATGTTGTACTGCTTGGCAAAGCGCAGCGCGACCGGACCGATGATCGCGACCGCCGCCGGGCCCAGCGCACCGAACGCGGTGAGGACCGCGGTGATCACGAACATCACCCACGGAATGGCCACGATATGGCCGCGCACGGCTTTTACTGCCCAGTGCACCAGCAGGTCGATGGTGCCGTTCTTCTGCGCGATGGCGAACAGGTAGGTGATGCCGACCAGGGTCAGGAACAGATCGCCGGGAAAGCCGGCCAGGACCTCCTTGCCGCCCATGTCGACCCACAGCCCGCCGATGATGAAGGCCAGCGCGAAGGCGACGGCGCCCATGTTGATCGGCATCGCCGTGGCAACAATGAACATGATCACCAGACCGATGATCGTTGCGATTTGTGGACTCATGCGCCCTCCCAGACACGTGACTCACGTACAGCACGGATGGAGACCCGCCATCCCGGGGTAAGGCGACGTACGGCGTGTTGCGTGATACGTACTGCTCGAACCCGTTACTGCAGCCGCTCCAGCGCGCTGCGGACCCAGGCCGCCGCGCCTTCAAGGCTCTGGAACTCTTCCACCGCGCGCACCTCGCAGCACGGATAGGCCGGCGCGACCATGCGCGCCAGCGCGTTGCCCGGGCCCAGCTGCAGGAACACGCGCGCGCCGCGCTCGAAGGCCTGGCGCATCACCTGCGCCCATTCGATGGTCTGCGCCAGTTGCAAC
Organism: Stenotrophomonas sp. YJH_SMC_19; assembly: GCF_059367915.1. NCBI lineage: Bacteria > Pseudomonadati > Pseudomonadota > Gammaproteobacteria > Lysobacterales > Lysobacteraceae > Stenotrophomonas > Stenotrophomonas sp. YJH_SMC_19. The sequence goes on along the minus strand of NZ_JCAFRI010000001.1, from coordinate 335,106 downwards.
GACAGCGTGTGGACTGCCGTTGCGCGGTCCCGCACCGGTCGCGCATCGATGCCGGCCAGCAGCGGCAGGCGTGGGGCCTGCAGTGGCGATGCATCGAGTGCGGCAGCGAACGGTGCGACCGCCGTCGCCAGCAATGGTGTGTGTGCGGGCACGCGCACCGGCAGCAGACGGATGTCCGCGCCCTGCGCCCGCGCTGCATCGGCCAGCCGCTGCAACGAGGCGTGCGTGCCGCCCACGATGAAATGGTCCTGCCCGTTGGCGATGGCCACGTGCGCGCCGTGCAGATCGCACAGCGGCTGCAGTACATGGCGTTCCAGCCCGAGCACCGCCTGCAGGCCTGCATCGGCGGGGCTGGCGCCGTCCATCAACTGCGCACGTTGCGCAGCCAGCGCCAGGCAGGTGGTGGCATCGAAGCTGCCGGCGATGGCGTGCGCGGCGAGCTCGCCAATGCTGTAGCCGGCCACCAGCACCGGTGCAGGCACCGCTTCGCGAAGTCCCTGCCAGTGCGTGAGGCTGGCTGCACACAGCAAGGGCTGCGCCAGAGCATTGTCGAAGCGCGATTCGTCAGCAGCTGCCGCGAACACGTCGCGTCCAAGCACTGCGCTGGCGGTCTCCAGTACGTCGCGCACGGCGGGCAGATCGCGTACGCGGTCGAACATCGCCGCATGCTGCGCACCTTGGCCGGAGCAGAGAAGGGCAAGGCTCATGCGACCTCCTGCTGCAGCAGGAACCAGGCACAGGCCAGCAGGTCGGCACTGCCGCCGGGGCTCAGCCGGCGTGCGACGAATCCATCACCGATGCTGTGCAGGCGTGCCTGCCAGCCGGGTACGAAGGCGCCACCGGCATCGAGGAAGCCTCGCGCCTGTTGCTGGGCCCAGCGCAGGCCGTTGGCGCCGCCACGGTGCAGCAGGTTGAGGTCATCCACGCACGCGATCAGCTGCACCAGGGTCTGGCACATCGCGGCCTCGCGTGGCAGGTCGCTGGCCAGCGCGTGGCGCAGTGTAGGCAGTGCCACCTCGCGCAGCAGTGGGTAGCCGGCGGCCGCATGTTCGCGCACACCCTGCACGCCGTGCCGTGCGCGCGCGCGCTGGCCAGGGCTGTTCGCATCAAGTGGTGCGCCGGCGAGCTCGGCAGCCCATCGGCGCACTTCCTGGCAGACCTGCTCGGCTGCGATGGCACCGCCCGCGCGGCCCCGACAGGCAGCGGAAGCCGCCACCAGCAGGCCAAGGCTGAAGATCGCGCCGCGATGAGTGTTGATGCCCGCAGTGGCGTGCAGCATCGATATCTCCGCAGCGATGCCGTGCCGGCGCAACGTCTGGAACGGCGCCGCGCTGGCACCGGCGTCGGCCACGGCGACGAAGTAGTGGCGCAGCGTGAACAGGCTGCGCAGGAACGTGCCTGCGTCCATGTCGTGGTGGCTGCCGCTGTCGAATGGCGTGACCAACCCTGGCTTGGGTGCAAGGGCCAGTTCGGCGTGCAGGCTGGCGATGGCGAGGCGCCCCAGACGCGCGCTGTCCACGGCAGCTGGCCTGGCCGCCGGTTGCACGAGGGCGTTCACGCGCTCACCCCGGTGGAGGCGAACAACGCATCACGTAGTTCCAGTGCGGCACCATCGAGGCGCTTGACCAGTACCTCGCGGCTGCGCCCGGCGTATTCGCGCCAGTTCACCGCGCCACCATCCACCAGGCACAGTTCGCCATCGACCCGATGCCCGAAGGCGCTTTCCCAGTGCTGCAGGCGCTCGACCAGCAGGTCGGCCTGGCGTGCGTCACCCACCTGCCACAGCAGGTCGATGTCCGAGCGTGCATGCACATAGGGCAGGCCGCTGAGGTGCTGCCAGGCGAAGGCGCCGAACACGCGGGCCGGTGCAAGCCGCAGCATTGCCTGCAGTGCCGCCTGCCAATCAGCCGGAACGCCGCCGGCGAGAATCTCATCCAGGGCAGGGGGAGGCTGCAGGTGCTGGATGTCCTGCAGGGCCACGCGCAGCGCCAGCCGTTGCTTGCCTTCGCCTGGCGGCAGCGGCACCCCCAGGCGCAGCCGCGGGTCGGGATCATCCGCCGCACTGCGTGCCACCATGCCTGGCAGGCCCTGTGCGAACCATGCTGCCAGGCGCGGTTCGTGTGCAGTCACGTCAGCCCGCCAGTCGGCATCGGCCGACAGCCAGGCCAGCGTGTGGCGGGCAGGCCGCTCAGGCATCGCCGTGGGCCACCGCAGTCGAAACCCCTGCCGCCAGGGCGCGGCCGCCACGCTGTGCGCCGCGTGCGGCACGCAGGTCGCCTTCGGCGGGCGTGCGCAGGGCCTGCAGCAGGTGCTGGGAAAGATCGCCCTCCCACAACGAATCCACCGCGCCCATCGCCACGTAGTTTTCCACGCCCGGTGCGAACACCGGCGAGCTCTGGCTGAGCGCCTGCAGCTTCTCCAGCGGTTGCTTGGTCACCCGCGCCATTGCGCGCAGGTCCATCACCCGCACCTGTGCATCGGGCAGGGCGTGGATGTGGTCGGCCATCAGGCCGAATGAGAGGAAGCCGCCACTGACGGATTCTCCGTAGACCAGGGTGATCAGGCGCGCACCACGGCGGCGTGCCAGATCGAGCGTCTGCGCGAGATGCGCAAAGTAACCATTGATGCCCAACAGTTCGTCGCGCCGCGCCAGGCGCTGGCCCGCGGTATCCACCAGCATCACGATCGGCCGCTGTGGATGTGCGCCGGTGCTGGCAAGCACGGTTTCGGCCAGTGCCAGTGCGTGGTCCACGCCGACTTCGAGTTTGTCGGCGGTGCCGATCACGGTCACCTCGCCATCCTCGGTGGCAGCGCTGCCGGTCAGCACCGAATCGTTCACCGCAATGGCATGCCCATGCGGGAACAGGGCATCGAGCAGGGTCTGCAGCGGCATGCTCATGGCAGGCTCCGGTCGGCGGTGGCGATGAGGAACTCATCGGTGTCGAGCAGCGGTAGTCGCTCGGGGGCTGTGATGCCCTGACGGGCCCAGATCTCCAGGCCATCCCGGCAATCGCCCCAGGCCTGCACGCGCGCCTTCAGCGCCGCATGGCGTTCCTGCAGCGCGGCCAGTGCAGTGTCTGGATCGGTGCTGCTGGTATCGGGCTGCAGCGCGTTGCTGGCCGCCTGCGCGAAGGCCTCGATGGCATCGGGCACCAGCACCTGTGCCTGGTCGATCAGGTAGCGGTGCTTGCCTCCCGTTACGCGCCAGACCAGCGCGCGATCGCGGGAATCGAACTCTTCCACGCCGCGCACGGTTTCGATCACTTCCGGGCCGGACAGCGACAGGCGCCCCTCTTCGGACATGATGACCGTGCTGCAGCAGCGGGCGACGATGCCCATGCCGCCGAAGGCGCCGTTGCCGCTGCCGATCAGCGCGATCACCGGCACACCCGCTGCACGCGCGTCCAGGGTGGCGCGCATGATCTCGGAAATGGCGATGAGCCCTGCATTGGTTTCGTGCAGGCGCACACCACCGGTGTCCAGCAGCAGAAGCACGCCTTCGGGATGTGTTTCGGCTGCGCGGCGCAGCAGCCCGGTCAGTTTGGCACCGTGCACTTCGCCCACGCCGCCGCCCATGAATTCACCCTGCTGCGCGGCCAGCAGCACGCGTCGGCCACGCAGCGCGGCTTCGCCGACAACGATGCCGTCGTCGAACGCCGCGGGCTGGTCGAGCTGTGCCAGGTGCGGGCTTATCATCCGCCGCGCCGGGCCGAGGAATTCCCTGAAGGAACCGGCATCGACCAGGCTGGCGATACGCTCGCGCGCATCGGCTTCGTAGTAGCTGTAGCGCTGCGTCCGGTTCATCGTGGATCTCCAGCACGCAGGGTTTCCACGGCCTGGTCCAGGCGCAGGCTGACTACCGCCGGGGTCGCACCGGCATCGTTGATCGAGATGCTTACATCGCGCAGCGGATGACGCTGTGCGAAGTCGCTGATCACCGCTTGCCACACGCTGCCGAAGCCCTTCGCGGCGGTGATGATGCGCACCGTCATCGCGCCGTCCAGTGCGGCCGGCTCCAGCAGGATTTCCAGGTTGCCCGAGGCCAGCACGCCGACCAGCACCGCATCGCGCGGAAACTGCACCGCAGTGTGCCCTTCGAATCGATAGTCGAGGGTTTCCATGCTCAGCCCCTTACCAGTTGCGGAAGCGCTTGGGCGGGTCGTACAGACCGCCGGACCAGCGCACCAGGTCCTTCACCGAACGCGCCGCCAGCAGGTCACGGCTGGCATCGCGCACGGAGATGCCGAGGTCATCGGGACGGCGGATCACGCCGCGGTCGCGCAGGTTCTCCACCATCGCGCGGTCGCGCCCCATGCCCACGGCGGTATAGCCGGCCACGCCACGGATCGCCTGTTCGCGCTCCTCAGGGGTGCGGCACAGCAGCAGGTTGGCAATGCCTTCCTCGGTCAGCACATGGCTGACGTCGTCGCCGTAGATCATCACCGGCGGCAGCGGCATGTTCGCGCGTTCGGCCAGGTCCCAGGCGTCGAGGCGCTCGACGAAGGCCGGCGCCATGTGCTCGCGGAAGGTTTCCACCATCTGCACCACCAGCTTGCGCCCACGCGGCATCTCACCCGGGCGCGCGGCCTGCTGGCCGGCCTTGATCCAGGCCTCGCTGGCATGGCGCCGGCCACGTGCATCGGAACCCATGTTCGGTGCGCCACCGAAGCCGGCGATGCGGTCGCGGGTGGCGGTGGAGCTGTTGCCCTGCAGGTCGATCTGCAATGTGGAACCGATGAACATGTCGCAGGCATACAGGCCGGCGGTCTGCGAGAAGGCGCGGTTGGAACGCATCGAGCCATCGGCGCCGGTGAAGAACACATCGCCTCGCGCGGCGATGTACTTCTCCATGCCCAGTTCCGAACCGAACGAATGCACCGATCTGACGAAGCCCGATTCGATTGCCGGAATCAGTGCCGGGTGGGGGTTCAACGCCCAGTGCTGGCAGATCTTTTCCTTCAGGCCGAGCGATTCGGCGTAGGTGGGGAGCAGCAGTTCGATGGCCGCCGTGTCGAAGCCGATGCCATGGTTGAGGCGGTTCACGCCGTACTCGGCGTAGATGCCCTTGATCGCCATCATCGCCATCATCACCTGGATCTCGGAGATCTGCGCCGGGTCGCGGGTGAACAGCGGTTCGATATGGTTCGGCTTCGGCGCCTGCACCACGAAGTTGACCCAGTCAGCGGGAATGTCGACGCGGGGGAGGGTGTCGACGATCTCGTTGACCTGGGCGATGACGATGCCGCCACCGAAGGCGGTGGCTTCGACGATCACCGGCGTGTCTTCGGTGTTCGGCCCGGTGTACAGGTTGCCGTGCCGATCTGCGGCCTGCGCGGCGACCAGGGCCACGCGCGGGGTCAGGTCGATGAAGTAGCGGCCGAACAGTTCCAGGTAGGTGTGGATGGCACCGATCTGGATGCGCCCTTCAGCCACCAGGTTGGCCAACCGCACCGACTGCGGGCCGGAGAACGAGAAGTCCAGTTTCGAAGCGATGCCACGCTCGAATACATCCAGGTGCGACGGCAGCGACAGCACCGACTGCACCATGTGCAGGTCGTGCACGCGGGCCGGGTCAAGATCGGCCAGGGCCTGGGCGAGGAAATCGGCCTGCTTCTGGTTGTTGCCCTCCAGGCAGACCTTGTCGCCTGGCTCCAGCAGTGCGTGCAGCAGCTCGCCTACGTCGCCGGCGGCGACCTCGCGTCCCCGGGCCCACGGCGCGGCACGTTCCAGGCGGGCCTGGCGGCTGCGTTCCAACGTATCCCAGCTCGGGTTCATCGACCGGCTTCCGATTGGTGTCGATGTAATTACGAAATAATTACGAAGGGCGCCGCAACCTGCAGTGCAGCAAAAGGAAGGGCCCGCGCGGAGGCGGGCCCATTCAGGTAGGCCACGACCGTGGGTCGCGGCGGAGGGCGTGCCGACCAACGGTCGGCACCCACCAGGCACCCACCGGTTCGCGGGTTGCTCAGAACTTCCAGCGCAGGCTGGCCGACACGAAGCGCGGTTCGCCGTAGTTGTTGTAGTCCAGATTCGCCCAGTAGGTCTTGTCCAGTGCGTTGCGCACGCTCAGCGTTGCGGTCCAGCTGTCGCTGATGCGGTAGTTGGCATTGAACTGCACCAGCATGTAGGCCGGCTGGTTCACCGTCACCGTGCCGCCCAGCGGATAGGCGATGTTGTAGCCCTGCACCTTGCTCTGCCACTGCACGCCACCGCCAACGCTCAGGCGTTCCAGCGCACCGCGCAGCTGCAGCTGCGTGTTGAGCTGCAACAGATCCTTCGGCGGGTTGGCGTACAGCAGGTCGGTAGCCGCGCGGGTGACCTTGACGTGGGTGTAGCCGGCATTGACCGTCCAGCCCGGCAGGATCTCGCCGTTGACGTCCACTTCCCAGCCGCGTGCCTTGGTGCCGTTGACGCCGATGTAGGCGGAGGTGCCATCGCTCAGCGAACCTTCCGGCACGCCCATGTCGCGCACGGCGTAGTTGTCCTGCTTGGCCTCGAACACGGCGGCGTTGGCGGTCAGGCGGCCGTCCAGCCACTGGGTCTTGATGCCCGCTTCCAGGTTCGAACCCTGCACCGGTGCCAGCAGGTTCTCGTTGCGGTCCTTGAAGTTCTGCGGGTTGAAGATCTCGGTGTAACTGGCATAGGCCGACACGTTCGGGGTGATGTCGTAGACCAGGCCCACGTAGGGAGTGACTTCATCGCTCACCTTGTACGCGCCGCTGGTGCCGGTGTAGGTGCCAGCGGCGTTGTAGGAGCGGGTGAGGGTTTCCCAGCGGCTCAGGCGTGCGCCGGCAATCAGCGACAGCGGATCGGCCAGGCGCAGGCGGGTGGCCAGGTAGACGCCACTCTGCGTGGTCTTGGCCACGCGGCGCGCGCCGGTGCGGCGGTAGGTCACCTCGGAGATGTCGCCGTTCCAGTTGTACACGTTGGGAATGTAGTAGCAGCGCTCGCGTGCACCCGTGGCGCTGACACACGTTGCCCAGTCGCTCGGGAAGTTCAGTGCCAGGGTATTCGTCGTGCCTTCCAGGTCCGACCACTGTGCGCCGAGCGTCACGTCGTGGTCGCGGCCGAACAGATCGAAACTGCCGGTCAGGTAGGCGTCGACGTTGCGGCGGGTGTCCTTCGAATCACCGGCGGCTGCACGCAGGAAGATGCCCGAGCCGGTCACCGGGTCCGGCTCCCCGGTGCCGTACAGGCGCACGTTCTGCACGTTGCCACGGGTATAGGCGGTGTTGATCTTCAACAGCCAGTTGTCGCCGAAACGCTGTTCCAGGTTGGCGAAGGCGGTGTTGCTCTCGCGCTTCCAGTAGCTCCATTTCGGCGACAGGTTGGTCGAGCGCGGCAGGTGCGCGAAATGGCCCTGGTTGTCGAAGAACGGCACGGTGCCCCAGGTCGAGCCGGTGGGGTTGTTGTCCTGGCTCTGGTAACCGAGGGTGATCGTGGTGCTGTCGGTGACGTCGCCTTCCAGCACCGCCATGCCGGCCATCTTGTTCTCGTCGTAGCGGTCGTAATACAGGCCACGTTCGGTGTAGGCGGCGACCACGCGGCTGCGGAAGCGGCCGTCGGCGGTCAGCGGCGCGGTCACGTCGGCCTCCATGCGACGGTAGTCCCAGCTGCCGGCGCTGACCGCGAACGACGCATCGAATTCCTTGCCCGGGCGCTTGCGCAGCAGGTTGACCGTGGCCGACGGCACGCCGGCGCCGCTGAGCAGGCCGTTGGCGCCGCGGATCACTTCGATACGGTCGTAGAAGGCGGTGTCGTACTCCTGGTTGGTGGAGCCGCTGTAGGTGGGAATGCCATCGACCTGGAAGTCGGTGATGGCGAAGCCGCGCGCGTAGTACAGCGGGCGCTGCGTGTCATAGAAGGACACGCTCACGCCGGTTACGTTGCGCATCACATCGTTGATGCTGAACAGTGATTCGTCCTGCAGGCGCTGCAGGCTGATGGCGGTGGCGGACTGCGGGGTCTCCTGCAGGGTGATCGGCAGGCGCGTGGTGCTCGACGGTGGTGCGGACTGTTCGGCGCGGACGCTGACCCGGTCCAGGGTCTTGGCATCGGCAGTGCCATCGGCGGCGGCGAACGCGCTGGGCGCGGCCAGCAGGGTCAGCGACGAAAGCAGGGCAGCCGGCAGCAACGCGCGGCGGGGCAGGCGGTTACGGAGGATCAGGGACATGGTGGGCTCGAGGCTCGGAAGCGGGGAAGGGCGGCAACAGTCGTCCAGCACCCGGGCGGCGGCTTCGGGCACGGTCAGGTCCATCTGGGGAGGTGCGATCACTGCACAGGACGCAAATGTAAATAATTCTTAACAACATTACAATTCGCGTCATTTGCAGGGGCTCTCCGGCGCAGAGCAGTGGCGGGCCGGGGTCGGATCCTGTTGCCGCAGGCAATGGGCTCTGACCCCATCATCGGATCCCAAGCGCAGGTCAGAGCCCTTCCGTGCGGGAGGGATCCGACCCACCTCGCACAAAAACAGACGGCCACCCGAAGGTGGCCGTCCGTCTGCATCGAAAGCAAACTGCGGGCTTACAGCGCCTGCAGTTCCTCGTTGGCGTTGCGCTTTTCCTTGGCCGCTGCCGGCACTGCAGCCGCAGCAGGCGATGCCGCGTTCGCATCCACCGGCACCTCCAGATACGGCAGATGCAGGGTCTGGCTGGTCAGCGTACGGATCTCGTTGACCAGCGCGGCGCTGTCGTTGAGCTTGCGCCCGTACGACGGCACGATCTCGCGCAGGCGGGCTTCCCAGCCGGCCTTCATCTGGTCCGGGAAGGCCTTGGCCATCAGGTCCAGCATGATCGGCGGCGAGGTCGACGCACCCGGCGAAGCGCCGAGCAGGGCGGCGATGGTGTGGTCCTTGTCGGTCACGATCTCGGTACCGAACTGCAGCACCGGGCCCTTCAGCGGATCACGCTTGATGATCTGCACGCGCTGGCCGGCGGTGACCAGCTTCCAGTCACCCGGCTTGGCAGTGGGGAAGTACTTGACCAGCTCGGCCTGGCGGTCGGCATCGTTCAGGCGCGCCTGGCCCATCAGGTACTGCACCAGGTCCAGGTTGTCCTTGCCCACTTCCAGCATCGGGCCGACGTTGTTGTGGTTCACCGACGAGTACAGGTCCCACCACGAACCGTGCTTGAGGAACTTGGTGCTGTACAGCGCGAACGGCCCGAACAGGACCACCGGCTTGCCGTCCAGCTTGCGCGCATCCAGGTGCGGCACCGACATCGGCGGCGAGCCGGTCTCGGCCATGCCGTAGGCCTTCACGCCGTGGCGCGAGGTCACGTCCTGGCCCTGGAAGGCGAGGAACTGGCCACCGACCGGGAAGCCGGCGTAGTCCTTCGATTCCGGAATGCCGGACATCTGCAGCAGCTTCAGTGCAGCGCCACCGGCACCGATGAACACGAAGCGGGCGTGGGTGGTGGACTCGGTGCCGGCCTTGAGGTCCTTCACCGTCACGTTCCAGCTCTTGTCGGCGTTCTGCCGCAGCGCGCTCACTTCGTGGTTGAGGTGCAGGCTGAAGTTCGGGCTGCGCTGCAGGCCGGCGGTCAGCTGGCGGGTGATCACGCCGAAGTTGACGTCGGTGCCCAGCGGCATCCAGGTCGCGGCAACCTTCTGCTTCGGGTCACGGCCTTCCATCAGCAGCGGGGCCCACTGCTTGATCTGAGCCGGATCCTCCGAGTACTGCATGCCGTAGAACAGCGGATTCTTCACCAGGGCCTGCTGGCGCTTGTGCAGGTAGGCGATGTTGTCATCGCCCCAGACGAAGCTCATGTGCGGGGTCGGGTTGATGAAGTCGCTGGGCTGGCTCAGCCGGCCTTCCTTCACCTGGTGCGACCAGAACTGGCGCGAGACCTCGAACGATTCGGCGATGCCGACTGCGCGCTTGGTTTCGATGCTGCCGTCGGGCAGTTCCGGGGTGTAGTTCAGTTCGGCGAAGGCCGAGTGGCCGGTGCCGGCGTTGTTCCAGCCGTCGGAGCTTTCACCGGCGACGCCGTCGAGGCGTTCGTAGACCTGGATGTTCCAGTCCGGCTGCAGTTCCTGCAGGTAGGTGGCCAGGGTGATGCTCATGATGCCGGCGCCGACCAGCACAACGTCGACGGGCTTGTCGTTGCTGGCGGCGGGCACCGAGCGCTGGGTCAGCGGCCAGTACAGGAACAGCGCGGCGGCCAGCAACAGCAGCACGAGCAGGGCGAGAAGAGCCTTGCCAAATTTCTTCATGGGGGCGGGATCGTTGGCGGAGGGGAAGGGGTCAGGATGCGCGTGGGGCAGGGAAAGGGCGTGAAGAAACAACGCCTTGCAGCATCCATATGCGATTCTAACCGGATCCGGTCTGTTTTTGATGCAACGCAGCATCCGGCGTTTCGCGCCATCCTCACCCGCTAGCGCCGGGTGATGCCCGGCGAACGAAGCCTTGCCAGCGTCAGGCCATCCCTGGCGACAGCTTCACTCAGACCAGCTCAAGAATCTCGTCGCCGGCCTCATCAATCTCGCCGGTCGGGCGCCAGCCCAGGCGCCGGTAGAAGCCATGCGAGCGCGAGCGTGGGTCGGCCGAACAGGCCAGGAACAGGCGTTGGTGGCCGGCATCGCGGGTCAGGCTGACCACGTCCTGCAGTAGCTGGCGACCGAGGCCGCGGCCTTCATACTCGGGCAGCAGGGCCAGCACCAGCACCTCGCCGCTGTCGCGGTCGGCGAAGCAGTAGCCGGCCATGCGCTCGCCCTCCCAGGCGACGCGGCCGATCGAATCGCCCTGGGCGATGCCGGCCGCCCAGCTGTCCTCGGTGATGCCCAGCTCTGCCAACTGCGCGGCGCTGAAGGCGTTTTCGCGGGTGCGCCCGCGCAGGTCGATGCAGGCGGCGGCATCTTCGGGGCGCGCATCGCGGACGAATACAGGCATGCAGGGCATCCTTGCGGTGATCGGCCGACCAGTATCCGCATCACGCATGGACCCGGTGTGGAGGTTGCGTGGAGATTGGATGGAGTAAAAAAGGGACGGAGGGGATTAAGTCGCTTTCGACCCGACTTCTCCATGGCCCGGGCTCGACAACTCCTGACTACCAAGCGATGCATTCCGAACGCTTGGCTGCCCTGGTGGTATCAGGTCGCAGTGAGGCCCTCCTGTCGCAGCAAGGCAAGGTACCTTCCACCTTCATCGTCAGCGTCGAATATGTCCTCGCCATCCAATGCATACGCCCTGAGCAGGTACTCAAGGGCCCGATCCCGCTGCCCCAGAAGTTCGTTGCATTGGCCAACGCGATACAGGATGAAGGGATTGGTATGCCCGTCCGGACCATTCAATGCATCCATGAAGTACTTCAGGGCGGTCACTACGTCACCAGAAAGAAAGCTCGCGTCTCCAAGTGAAGCACAGAGCCACGTGTAGGCCTCCCAATCCTTGGCAGGAGCTGGCAACGCTTCTAAAGCCTGCAGCCAACACCGAGTCGCGCCAGCATGGTCATCGGCATCCATGAGGACGTTTCCCTGCTCTGAGAGGTCAGTGACCCGCTCATAGATTTCGTCAGGAAGTTCCATTCGGTTTGACTCACAATTGGCAAGCTTTCCAGCCTACGTAAAACAAGTACATCTGTCGGCTGGCAATTGAGCTATTCGGTGTCGCAATTGCCTCGAATTTTGGCCGCGTGAGCCGAAAGCGGGTGCCGACCAAGATCTACATCCCCTGGGAGGCCAGCTCAGCGCTTGCGCCGGATCAGTGCCGAGGAGGCCTCCAGCACCGCGCGGGTCAGCAAGGCCATGGTCTGCACGTCGCCCTTCCAATGCTGCCAGTACAGCGGCACGTCTTCCCACGCGCGCTGGCGCACGTAGACCAGGCGGCCCGCGTCCAGGTGCCGCTTGACCAGCGGCAACGGATTCATCGTCCAGCCCATGCCGCCAAGGTTGGCCTGCACGAAGGCGCGCGTGGACGGAATCCACCAGGTCGGCGCGGTGCTGGGCAGGTCGTCGCCGGCCATGCGCCGGGCGAAGCGCGACTGCATGTCGTCCTTGCGGTTGAACACCAGCACCGGGGCCTGCGCCAGCGCCTGCGCGGTCACGCCCTTGGCGAAATGACGCTCGCGGAACTCGGGGGTACAGGTGGCGGCGTAGCGGATGCTGCCCAGCGCATGGATCTGGCAGCCCTGCACCGGCTCGTCCAGGGTGGTCACCGCGCCCAGCACCGTGCCCTGGCGCAGCAGCTCCACGGTGTGGTCCTGGTCCTCCACGCGCAGGTCCAGCGTAGTGCCGGTGGTCTGCGCGAACTGGTAGGCCGCCTGCGGGAACCAGGTTTCCAGGCTGTCGTGGTTCACCGCCACCGGGATGCTGGCCTGTGGCAGGTCCTCATCGGCCAGGCCCATCCGGTGCAGCGCATCGTGCTCGAGCAGGGCGGTCTGCTCGGCCAGCTGCACCAGCAACTGCCCCTCGGCGGTGGCGGTGGCCGGGGTGCCGCGCTTGACCAGCAGCCGGCCGATCCGGTCCTCCAGCGCCTTGACCCGCTGCGAGATGGCGGACGGGGTGACATTCAGCGACTGCGCGGCGCGGTCGAAGCTGCCTTCGCGGATCACTGCGGCCAGGGCACGCAGCTGGGCATGGTCGATACGCATCGAATTAAGTTCCGCTAATGTTGGTTTAGGAAGTTTAGCTCGTCTTTTTCATGTTGCGGCGCGACAATGGCGCTCGTTCCGGTGCTGTCCGCCTTCGCGAGGCACCGTCCCCCCAAGCAAGTAAAGGCAGTGAATCCCATGTTCTCGGTCATCTCCGCCAGCACCGGCCTCGGTGCCTGGTTCTCTGGTGCAGCTACCGGCATCGGCCTGTTCGCCGTGGTCGGCGCCCAGAGCGCCTTCATCCTGCGCCAGGGCATCCTGCGCAAGCACATCGTGCCGGTGGTCGCCACCTGTGCGGCCATCGATGCGATCTTCATCTTTGCCAGCGTGGCCGGCCTGCGCACGCTCACTTCGGCGCTGCCGTGGCTGACCACCGCCGTGCTGTGGACCGGCGTGGCGTTCCTGGCCTGGTACGCGATGAAGTCGGCGCGCCGCGCGATCGCCGGTGGCGGCGGCATGGGCGAGGCTGACAGCGACGACGGCAGCCGCCGCGCGGTGCTGATGGCCGCAGTCGGTTTCTCGCTGATCAACCCGCACTTCTGGCTGGACATGATGGTGATCGGTTCGATCGCCGAGAACTTCGGCAACGCCCGCATGGCCTTCGCTGCCGGTGTGGTCACCGCCAGTTGCCTGTGGCTGACCGCGCAGGGCCTGGGCGCGCGCCTGCTGGCGCCGCTGTTCACCAAGCCCAGCACCTGGCGCGTGCTCGACGGCACCATCGCGGTGATCCTCAGCATCCTGGCCCTCACATTGGCGGTGCGCGGGGTCCACTGACCCGGCGCACGCCCCCCGAACCCACGTCCTGACTCTCTCTCCAAGGTAGTGGTAACGACGGCACCGGCAACGGTGCCGTCGTTTTTTGTACGCCACTGGCGGGCCGGGCACTGGCCTGCCTAGAATCGGCCAGCCGGGACAAGGGGTCCAGGCAGGGGGAGAGAAGGATGCACAAGCGCTGGCTGGCCGCCATCATCGTGGCGGGATTGTGGTGTGGAACCGCTGCTGCGATCGATCTGGGCGCCTATGTGCGAGCGGACAAGTTCGGCGATGTCATGCTGTCTCCCGGGGGCGATTATCTGGCCGCGACCGTGCCTGCGGACGGCTTCACCGCTGTGATCATCCTTCGTACGGACGACAACACGCCGGTGGGCAACCTGCGCCCACCACTCAATTCGCATGTCTTCGGCCTGCACTGGGTCAACAACGATCAGGTGATGTTCGGTCTGGCGCAGAAGTTCGGTACCCGCGACGCGCCGTGGGCCACCGGCGAGCTGCTGACACTGGATGCACGCACCGGACGACCGGAACTACTGGTGGGCTACCGCGACCTTGGCCTGCGCGTGCGGCCCAAGTACCGGACGTCGGCCGCGGCGTTCCTCAGTGACGCCCTGCCTGGCGATGATGCCCATGTGGTCATCGCAGTAGGCGGATCGCGGCTGGATGCCAACGGTTATGCGGCCCAGCTGGAACTGGCAAGCGGCAAGCAGCGGCTGCTGGCCCGCGCGCCGATGCCGGGTGCCTCCTATGTGGTGGATGCCCGCGGCGACGTACGTTTCGTACAGGGCGCCGGTACTGACAACGTCCATCGGCTCTACCACCGCAACGGTGGCGACTGGGCGCTGGTCAACGATGAGAAACGGAGTGGTCGCAGCGAGGCGGCGCTGGGCTTTTCCGCCGACGGCCAGCTGGCCTACCTGCTCAGCGAGCAGCCCAGCGGCCCCGATGCCATCGTCAGCTGGAACCCGGCCACGCAGGAGCGCAAGGTCGTGCTGCGCGATGAGGTTGTCGATCCGGCACGACTGATCCGCAGCCCGGGCAGCACCGTGCCGGTCGGTGCGCTGTTCCTGGGAAACACGCCGCATACCCGGTTCTTCGACGAAAGCTCGGACGAGGCACGGTTGTACCGCAGCCTGGAGGCGGCCTTTCCCGGGCGTGCAGTATTCATCACCTCCAGTACCCGCGACGGTCGCCGGCTGCTGGTGGAAACCGGGTCCGGTTCCAATCCGGGCGAGTTCTACCTCTACGACCGCGACCGCAACCAGGCACGCTTCCTGATGGCGCGCAGCGAATGGATTGACCCGGAGAGCACTGCGTCGGTGCGGCCGGTCCTGCTGAAGGCGCGTGACGGGCTGGAGCTCCATGGATTCCTGACAGTCCCGCATGGCAGCACTGGCCGTGACCTGCCGATGGTGGTGGTGCCGCATGGTGGGCCGATCGGGATATTCGACAACGGCAGTTTCGATCACGAGAACCAGTTGCTGGCCGCTGCCGGCTACGCCGTGCTGCAGATCAATTTCCGCGGCTCGGGCAACTACGGCCGTGCCCACAGCCGGGCAGCACTGAAACAGTGGGGGCGCGCGATGCAGGACGACGTGACCGACGCCACGCGCTGGGCGATCAGCGAAGGCATCGCCGATGCCCGGCGCATCTGCATCTACGGTGCCAGCTACGGTGCCTACTCGGCGATGATGGGCGCCGCGCGCGAACCGGGGCTGTACCAGTGCGCGGCCGGCTATGTGGGCGTCTACGACCTGCCGCTGATGTTTACTGGCGGCGATATCCAGGACCGCGATTCCGGAATGAGCTACCTGCGCGAGTGGCTGGGTGATCCGGCCACGCTGGGCGCGGTCTCGCCGGTCAACCTGGCCGAGCGGATCAAGGTGCCGGTGTTCCTGGCGGCCGGTGGCCAGGACAAGCGCGCCCCGGTCCAGCACACCGAGCGCATGGAAGCGGCGCTCAAGCGTGCCGGTACGCCGGTGGAAAGCCTGTACTACAAGACCGAAGGGCACGGCTTCTATACCCAGGCCCATCGCAGCGAGTACTACGGCAAGCTGCTGGCCTTCCTGTCGCGCAGCCTGGGTGGCAAGACCGCCACGACTGCGGCTGCGGACGGCAAGGGCAGGGCGCCGTAACGCAAAGGGCGGCGGATGATCCAACCGCCGCCCCGGTTCCTGCCTGTGCGTGGGCTTACTTCACCCCGTGCATCATCTTCTTCAACAGTGGCGCGGCAATGAAAGCGGCCAGCGCACAGCCCAGGCCGATCCACATCAGCAGCCAGAACAGGTGCGCATAGGCACCGGCGGCGGCCACCATGTCCAGCGATTCGCCTTCCGGCACCTCGATCGCGGCCAGCTTGCCGAACAGCGCGGCCAGCGTCTCCGAGAAGGCGGTGGCCAGGAACCAGGTGCCCATCATCAGGCTCATCACCCGCGGCACGGCCAACTGGGTCACCGCCGACAGGCCGACCGGCGACAGGCACATCTCGCCACTGGCCAGCAGGAAGTAGGCCAGCACCAGCCACCACACGCTGGCCATCTCGCCGGTGGCGCCAACCTGCTGCGCGGCCAGTGCCAGCGGCACGAACGACAGTGCGCCGATCACCAGGCCCCAGGCTGATTTGACCGGCTTGCCCGGTTCCCAGCCGCGGCGGTCCATCCACGTCCACAGCGCGGCGAAGGCCGGTGCCAGCAGCACCAGGAACAGGCCGCCGAGATAGGTGAGCGAGCCGGCGGTCTGCGGAATCACCAGGCAGTCGCGCACCAGCAGCACCAGCATCAGCACGACGATGGCGGCGAAGAACGTGCGCGGCGCAGCCGAACCCGGACGACGCTCGGACAACCGCGCGCTGACCACGAAGCCCAGCGGTGCCAGCAGCAGTGAGAGGATCGACCACGGCAGCGGCGTACCGCCGGTGATCACCAGCGAGGGCACGATGTCCTTGGTCAGCAGCCGGTCGGTGAAGGTCACCCACGAGCCGTAGGACTGCTCGTACATGGTGAAGAACACCAGCGCCATGAAGATCAGCACCATCAGCGCGATCATCTGCTGGCGCTGTACCGGCGTGCACTTGCTGCCGGTGAACCAGGCGAACCAGACCAGCACGCCGCCCAGCACCACCACCATCAACATCAGTGCCAGGCTGATTTCACCGCCCAGCGCGAACGCGCCGTTGCCGGCCGCCCACATCAGCCACGCCACCGGCAACACACCGAGCACCGCGCACAGATAGATGAGCCATTCGCGCGGCAGGCCCAGCACCTTGTGCTTCAACGCCGCCGGTTGCGGCGGCTCGGCGTGGCCCTGCAGGTACTTCTGGCCCCACAGGAACATGGCCAGGCCGGCCAGCATGCCGATGCCGGCCGCACCGAAACCGTACTTCCAGCCGTAGGCCTCGCCGAGGAAGCCGCACACCAGCGATGAGAACAGCGCGCCCAGGTTGATGCCGGCGTAGAACAGCGAGAAACCCGAATCGCGGCGCGGATCGTCCTTGGCGTACAGCTTGCCGACAATGGTGGAGATGTTCGGCTTGAGGAAGCCGACGCCCATGATGATCAGCGCCAGCGACAGGTAGGTCACCGCCAGTGCCGAGGTGTCGCGCACCACTTCGCCGTTCACCCGGTACGCAGCGTGGCCTTCGAAGGCCATACCGAGGTGGCCGAGTACCAGCAGGATGCCGCCGAACAGCACGGCCCGGCGCATGCCCAGCCAGCGGTCGGCCAGCATGCCGCCGAATACAGGGATGCAGTACACCAGGCCACCGTAGGCGCCGAGCAGGTCCAGGCCGGCCTTGTCGCCGAACAGGTGGTACTTGGTCAGGTACAGCAGCAACAGCGCCTTCATGCCGTAGAAGGAGAAGCGCTCCCACATTTCGGTGAAGAAGCAGACGTAGACGCCCTTGGGGTGGCCCAGGAAGTCGTCGGAAGCGATAGCGGTGGAATTCATCGCGGAATTATAGGCCTGTGGCCCGATCCGCTTTCAGTAGATCCACGCCATGCGTGGATTGCCGGACTGGCCTGGGCGATCACAGGTACCGCAACCACGCCAGGTCACGCCTTCGCGCCTTGAACCGTGCGAATGCCCAGGTCGGCGAGTACAGCACCACCGCCAGCGCACAGGCCACCAGCAGCAGGCCGCTGACCGAATCCAGGGCATACAACTCGCCATGGGTCGGCCCCCAGGCCGCCAGCGCGCCCAGGTACAGCGCCTTCAGCACATACAGGTGCAGCAGGTAGAAGAACATCGGCGCGGCGCCGATATCGGCCAGCGGGCGCAGCGCACGCGCCAGTGGCGGCCATTCGTACAGGCGCAGCAGCAACAGCCCCACGCCCAGGGTCAACAGCAGGAACTGCAGAGACGGCGGGTACTTGGTGATGTTGAGGATGCTCAGCCAGGTGCGCAGTGCTGTGGTCTGGTATTGCCAAGGGGCATCCCCGTACTCGTTGGCGAACCGCAGTAAGGCGAACAGGGCCAGCGCGCCGACGCCTGCCCACAGCAGCCAGTGCTGACGCTGCGCCGGCGCGCGCTCGCGGGCGAACCAGGGCCCCATCAGATAACCCAGGGCGATCACCCCGATCCACGGCAGCACCGGATAGGAGGTGCGCAGGCGCAGCGCGCCGGCCTCGATCCAGTCGCGCTGGTGCAGCACTTTCCACAGCACCGCCAGCAGGCCATTGCCTTGCACCCGTAATCCGTCGAACAGGTTGTGCCCGGCGACCACCGCGATTGCCAGCACCAGCAGGGCCGGGCGTGGCAGCCAAAGCAGCCCGGCCAGCGCGATCATGCTCAGCCCGATGGCCCAGATCACCTGCAGGTACAGGGTTTCCGGCGGCAGCTGGAAGGTCCAGGCGAAATTCACCAGGGTCAGTTCCAGCACGACCAGGAACAGCCCGCGCTTGAGCAGGAACGCGGCCGTGGCCCGGCGCGGATCCGCCTGGCGCTGGCCGTACAGCCAGGCCGACAGGCCGGTCAACAGGACGAACACGGGTGCGCACAGGTGGGCCAGCAGACGGCAGGCGAACAGCGCGGGGGAGACCGTCGCCGCGTCCATCGGGTCGCTCACCTGGTGCTGCAGGAAGAAGGTCTCGCGCACGTGGTCGAGCAACATCAACAGCATCACGGTGCCGCGCAGCTGGTCGATGGAGGCCAGGCGGGTAGTGGGGGAAGGAGCCACGTACGAGGTTCGGTCGGCGTGACAGGATATAACATTACAAATACGTCTTTCCAGCGTGTGCTGGGCGGTTCCGACGAGCGCGCGCGTCGGCTCAGGGCAGGCAAACCGAGGGGCTCCAGCCCAGCGCCTCGTCGTAGTGGACCTGGATCGCTCGCAGGCTCCCGTCGGGGTTGGCCTTCAAGCAGAATCGGGCGCTGTGGTGTTGCGTGGCGCCGGTCCTGGTGGCCGACAGCGAAACGTCGTACAGGCGTCCGGGCTGCAGCGGCATCGCCGTCTGCCTTGAAATGGCGTTGGCTGGCACTTCTCCGTAGACCACGCAGGCTCCGGGTGGAAGTGGGATCGATGCGGGATGGGCAAAGTAGAACGACCATTGCCGCCGCAGCGGTGGAGTAATTGCGTCATGCACCTCCACACCAAACACCTCCGGAGTTTTACCGATACGCTTGCGCTCTTTCCTGGGTAGTCCGAAACAAGGTTTACCGGCGTGGTCGGTGATCTCGACTGCGCCAATGCGGCTCCAGGCAGATGCGTAATCGCAAAGCGGCATCAGGCAGATCAGGGCCACGACAGCCACGACCGGTGATTTGATCGGGCGGATCCGCAGTGGGTTGTTCATCGGGCGGCTCAGCGTCATCGGTTCAGATCATGAACACGATGCACGGGGCGTTGAGGCACTTCAAACGATGATGGCTGGGATGCTGCAGTACTGGTTGGCCGGGCCCCTGCAGGACAAAGAGACCGCGAGGCCCGGCAGCCGTCCGGGATGTGCCCCCTGCGCTTGATGCGTTGGCCGAGTTTGGCCAGAAGCGACTATCTCACTGCCGACCTGGCCGCAACCCTCCCGAACCGCACTGGACTTGCTGCCTCCTGAACGCTAGCGTGCAAGGGATTTTTTGCCAGCAGGGGCTTCCATGAACCACGACGCTGCGCCCAAGCAGCTCACCTTCCGCGCAGTGGCCCTGGCCATCGTGCTGGCGGTGGTGCTGTCGGCCGCAAACGCCTACCTCGGTCTGTTCGCAGGCCTGACCATCGCCACCGCCATTCCCGCCGCGGTGATTTCCATGGGCGTGCTGCGCCTGCTGGGCGGTGGCTCCATCCTTGAAAACAACATCGTGCAGACCGGCGCTTCGGCCGGTTCGTCGATCGCCGCCGGTGTGATCTTCACCATCCCGGCGCTGGTGATCATGGGCTACTGGCCGGACTTCAAGTACTGGTGGGTGCTCGGCATCGCCGGCCTCGGCGGCCTGCTGGGCGTGTTGTTCTCGGTGCCGCTGCGTCGTTCGATGATCGTCGAAGACCCGCTTCCGTTCCCGGAAGGCAAGGCTGCGGCCGAAGTGCTCAAGGCCGGTGAGAATCCGGGCCCGGGCCTGAAGATCCTCGGCCTGTCGGCGGTGATCGGTGCCTTCGTCAAGCTGGCCGCGGAAAGCGGCATGCGCCTGATCCCGGATGCCTGGGCCACCTCGGCCTACGTCGGCAGCTCCAAGGTCACCGCCTTCATCGGTACCAACCTGTCGCCGGCACTGCTGGGCGTGGGCTACATCGTCGGCCTCAACGTCGGCATCGTGGTGGTGTCCGGTTCGATCCTGACCTGGCACATCGCCATTCCGATCTACCAGGCGTTCTTCATGAACACCGATCCGGCACTGGCCGCGTCGGTTGCCGCGGCTTCGTCCACCGAGGCGGCGTTCGCCATCTGGGGCGCGAAGATGCGCTACCTGGGTGTCGGCGCGATGCTGATCGGTGGCATCTGGACGCTGATCTCGCTGCGCAAGTCGCTGCTCAACGGCGTCAAGAGCGGCTTTGCCGCCGCCCGCAAGAGCGGTGGCCCGGTGCTGGCGCACACCGAGCGCGACCTGCCGATGAAGTGGATGCTGGTGGCCCTGGTGGTCTTCGTGCTGCCGCTGCTGGCCCTGTACCAGGCCATCGTCGGCCAGTGGCACGTGTCGATCCCGATGACCCTCATCATGATCGTCGCCGGCTTCCTGTTCGTGTCGGTCTCGGCCTACCTGGCCGGCCTGATCGGTTCGTCCAACAACCCGGTCTCGGGCATCACCATCTCCACCATCCTGTTCGCCTCGGCCGTGCTGGTCGTGCTGCTGGGCGCCGACGGCCTGAAGCCGGTCGGTGCCGGCGGCGCGCCGCTGGGCGCCGTGGCCGCCATCATGATCGGTGCGGTGGTGTGCTGCGCCGCTGCGGTCGGTGGTGACAACCTGCAGGACCTCAAGGCCGGCTACATCGTCGGCGCCACCCCGTGGAAGCAGCAGCTGATGCTGGGCATCGGTGCCTTCTCGTGTGCGCTGATCATGGCGCCGGTGCTGAACCTGCTGGCCACCGCCTACGGCATCGGCGTGAAGTCCGAGCTGCACCCGAACGCGCTGGCCGCACCGCAGGCCAACCTGATGGCCTCGGTGGCCAAGGGCCTGTTCGGTGGTGAACTGCCGTGGACCTTCATCGGCATCGGTGCCGTGGTCGGTGCCGCCATCATCGCCTTCGACAGCTGGCTGAAGGCGCGCAACGCCCGCTTCCGCGTGCCGGTGCTGGCCGCCGCCATCGGCATCTACCTGCCGCTGGAGCTGATGGTGCCGATCTTCCTCGGCGGCCTGATCGCCCACCTGGTCGAGCGCTTCCACAAGGTGCGCGCCGATGACGAAGAAGGCCGCGACCGCGTGCACAAGCCGGGCGTGCTGTTCGCCGCGGGCCTGATCACCGGCGAAGCGCTGATGGGCATCGCCATCGCGATTCCGATCGTGGTCAGCAGCCGCGCCGACGTGCTGGCCGTGCCGTTCCACCTGCCGGGCGCGCAGTGGATCGGCCTGGCCGTGCTGTTCCTGGTCGGCTGGCTGATCTACCGCACCGGCAAGTACGCCAAGGCGTAAGGGGGCTCTGCCCCTGGGTTCAACGGGTAGTGCCGGCCGCTGGCCGGCAATCCCGGAATCCCGTGATACCCCTGGTTGCCGGCCAGCGGCCGGCACTACCGCAGACCGCGCTACGGCGCGGTTTGCTGTTTCTGGCGACGGGGCCAACCCCGCAGGCAGCCATGACCGATGGCCTTGGCAGCCCCGGCCGCACGGGCCTACCATCGGTTTTTTGCCGTCCTGCGGAGACCCCGATGAAACTGCGTCATGCCCTGCTGCCACTGAGCCTGCTGGCCGCCCTGCCCAGCGTCGCCGCTGCCCGTGGCCTGGAAGTCCGCGACATGGTGGCCATGGACCGCGTCTCCGCGCCGGTGCTGACCGCTGACGGTGGCACCGTGGTGTTCGCCAAGCGCAGCGTCGATGCCAACCTGAAGGCCTCCACCGCGCTGTTCGCGCGCAACCTGCGTACCCGCGATGCGGCGCCGCCGAAGCAGATCACCCCGGCCGGCTGGAACGTCAATTCCGCTTCGCTGTCGGCCGATGGCCAGACCGTGTATTTCCTCAGTGCCAGGAACGGCAGCCAGCAGCTGTACGCGCAGCCGATCAGCGGCGGTGCTCCGCGCCAGCTGACCGATTTCCCGGTCGACGTGGACAGCTACCACGTGTCGCCGCAGGACGACCGCGTGCTGTTCAGCGCCGGCGTGTTCCAGGACTGTGCCTCGGACCTGGCCTGCACCGAGAAGAAGCTGAAGGAAAAGAAGGACGCCAAGGCCAGCGGCCAGGTGTGGGATTCGCTGTTCGTGCGCCACTGGGACACCTGGAACGACGGTCGCCGCAACACCCTGTTCGTCGCTCCGCTGCCGACGGCCAAGGCCGGTGCGGTCAAGGGCGCGTCGGCGCTGAGCGCGACCATCGATGGTGATGCGCCGTCCAAGCCGTTCGGCGGCAATGATGACTTCGCGTGGTCGCCGGACGGCGCCAGCGTGGTGGCCAGCATCCGCGTGGCCGGCAAGCAGGAGCCGTGGTCGACCAACTTCGACCTGTACCGCTTCGACGCCGCCGGCAAGCAGGCGCCAGTCAACCTGACCGCCTCCAACCCGGCCTGGGATGCCGGCCCGGTGTTCAGCGCCGACGGCAAGACCCTGTTCTACCGTGCGATGAAGCGCCCGGGCTTCGAGGCCGACCGCTTCGGCCTGATGGCGATGGACCTGGCCAGCGGCAAGACCCGCGAAATCGCGCCGCAGTGGGATCGCTCGGCGGGCGGCATCACCCTGTCCGCCGATGGTGCCAGCATCTACACCACGGCCGATGACCTTGGCGAACACCCGCTGTTCCAGATCGACGTGGCCAGCGGCAAGGCCACCAAGCTGATCGGCGACGGCAGCGTGACCTCGGTGGATGTGGCCGGCAACAGCGTGGCGATCACCCGCAACAGCCTGAAGAGCAACGACCAGGTGCTGGTCGGCCTGCTGCCGGCTGCGGGCGAGGCCATCGGCGAACTGCGCGCGCTGACCCCGGCCGCTGGTGAGGTGCTGAAGGACGTCAGCTTCGGCGACTACGAGCAGTTCGAGTTCAAGGGCTGGAACAACGACACCGTGCATGGCTATGTGGTCAAGCCGCACAACTACCAGGAAGGCAAGTCCTACCCGGTCGCGTTCCTGATCCACGGTGGCCCGCAGGGCAGCTTCGGCAATGGCTGGAGCTACCGTTGGAATCCGCAGACCTACGCGGGCCAGGGCTACGCCGTGGTGATGATCGACTTCCACGGTTCCACCGGCTACGGCCAGGCCTTCACCGATGCGATCAGCCAGCACTGGGGCGACCGCCCGCTGGAAGACCTGCAGAAGGGCTGGGACGCGGTGCTGAAGAAGTACTCCTTCCTCAACGGTGACAAGGCCTGTGCGCTGGGCGCCAGCTACGGCGGCTTCATGGTCAACTGGATCGCCGGCAACTGGAACAGCCCGTTCAAGTGCCTGGTCAACCACGACGGCGTGTTCGACCAGCGCATGATGGGCTACGCCACCGAAGAGCTGTGGTTCACCGAGTGGGAGCAGGGCGGCACGCCGTACCAGAAGGCCGCGAACTACGAAAAGTTCAACCCGGTCAACCACGTGGCGGACTGGAAGAAGCCGATCCTGGTCATCCACGGCCAGCAGGACTTCCGCATTCCGGTCGAGCAGGGCCTGGCCGCGTTCACCGCTGCCCAGCGCCAAGGCATCGAATCGAAGTTCCTGTACTTCCCGGATGAAAACCACTGGGTGCTGAAGCCGAACAACAGCATCCTGTGGCATGACACCGTCAATGCCTGGCTGAAGCAGCACATCGGCAACTGATGACTGCAGCGCCGCCCTTCGGGGCGGCGCTTTTGTTTCGCCATCTGCTTTACCGGTGGGGGCCGACCGTTGGTCGGCACACCTTCATGATCCGCCGCCAACAGCAGCCGGCCAGCGGCCGGCTCTACCCAGAGCACCTGCATGATCCAGAACGACATCGTCGTCTTCGGTTTGATCGCCGCCACCCTTGGCGCCGTGTTCTGGACCGCCTCGCGCGAGCAGGGCCTGTGGAAGCGCTTCTACACGTTCGTGCCGGCGCTGCTGCTGTGCTACCTGATTCCCGGCATCTACAACACCGTCGGCCTGATCGATGGGCAGAACACCAAGCTCTACAACCCGATCGCACGCGACATCCTGCTGCCGGCAGCGCTGATCCTGCTGACCCTGGCGGTGGACATCAAGGGCATCCTGCGGCTGGGCCCGAAGCTGGTGCTGATGTACCTGGGCGCCTCGGCCAGCATCATGCTCGGTGCGGTGGTGGCGTTCCTGGCGATGCGCGCGCTGCATCCGGAAACCGTGGCCGGTGACACCTGGGCCGGCATGGCCGCATTGGCAGGCAGCTGGATCGGTGGCGGTGCCAACATGCTGGCAATGCGCGAAGTATTCGACGTCAATGCGACCACGTTCGGCCAGTTCGCGGTGGTCGATGTCGGTGTCGGCTACGTGTGGATGGCGGCACTGATCTTCCTGGCGGGGCGGGCAGCGAAGATCGACGCGCGCAGTGGCGCCGATACTTCGGCCATCGATGAACTGAAGGAGCGCATCGCGCGCTTCCAGGCCGAACACGAGCGCATTCCCAGCCTCACCGACCTGATGCTGATCGTGGCGGTGGCCTTCGGCGGCGTGGGCCTCTCGCACGCCATCGGCGCGCCGCTCGCAGCCTGGTTCAAGGCCAACGTCAGCTGGGCCTCGCAGTTCAGCCTGGACGCGCCGTTCGTGTGGGTGGTGGTGCTGTCGACCACGCTGGGCCTGAGCCTGAGCTTCACCCGTGCGCGCACGCTGGAAGGCGCGGGCGCATCGCGCCTGGGCTCGCTGCTGCTGTACTTCCTGATCGCCTGCATCGGCATGCAGATGGATCTGCTGGCGCTGCTGGACCGCCCGTGGCTGTTCCTGCTCGGCCTGATCTGGATTGCCGTGCACATCGTGCTGCTGTGGTGCCTGGGCAAGCTGCTGAAGGTGCCGTTCTTCTATTTCGCCATCGGTTCGCAGTCGAACATCGGTGGACCGGCCTCGGCGCCGGTGGTGGCCGCGGCGTTCCATCCGGCACTGGCGCCGGTGGGCGTGCTGCTGGGCACGATGGGCTACGCCACCGGCACGTACCTGGCTTACATCGTCGGCATCACCCTGCGCGCGCTGGCAGGGCAGGGCTGATGGGGTAGTGCCGGCCGCTGGCCGGCAACCAGGTAATGCTTCACGGGTTCATGAGGTTGCCGGCCAGCGGCCGGCACTACCGATGCGTTACGCCACCGGCAACCCGCGCTCGATCAACCACGCCTTCGCGTCTTCGGCGTCCTGCTCGAACCGCGCCGAGTGAAAAGAGGGGCGCCGCAAGGTCCGGCGCGTCGCCACGCGCCCGTGGCCAACCGCGCCCGCGGCCTTACGCCACCGGCAACCCGCGTTCGACCAGCCACGCCTTCGCGTCTTCGGCGTCCTGCTCAAACCACGCCTGTGTCGACCCCAGCCGATACGTGTACCCCCAGGCATCCATATCGGCCATCAACCGCGCACTGCCGACACCAGGCAAACGCCCGGCCAGCACGATCTGCAGGTAGCAGGTGGCATCTTCCTCCGCCACCGAATCGGTGGCGTCGGTGTGCACCTGCGCGCGCCGCTCCGGCGGCAATACGATCAGGTGGCAGGCTTCATGCAGCATCGAATGCACCGGGGTGTCATCGCGCACATAGACATTGCTGGCGATGATGCCCGCCTCGGGCTCGCCCCAGTAGCTGCCGGGAATCGGTTCGCCTGCGGCCACGTGGTGCAGGCGAAGGCCATGCGCGGCGAGCAGGCATTGCGCGTCGGCGAAGGCGATGTCGCCCACGCAGGTGATGTCCACGGCGGTTGTCGTATCGGTCATGCAGGTCACGCGGCCCCGCCCATGCAGGCACGGGCGGGGCGGGGCATCAGGGTTTGTCCGGGCCTTCAGGCAGCGCCACGGAGATGTCCAGCACATCGTGCTGGCCATCCTTCACCAGGTCGACCTTCACCGCATCGACGTCGATGTTCACGTACTTCTTGATCACTTCCAGCAGCTCGCGCTGCAGCAGCGGCAGGTAGTCCGGGCCACCGCGGTGGCTGCGTTCCTGCGCGATGATGATCTGCAGGCGGTTCTTTGCGGTTTCGGCGGTGGTCTTCTTCGCTTTGAGGAAATCGAACAGGCCCATGCTTACCCTCCGAACAGCTTGCTGAAGAAGCCCTTCTTCTCGACGCTGGTGAAGCGCATCGGGCGATCTTCGCCGAGGATGCGCGCGACGGCGTCGTCATACGCCTGGCCGGCAGCGGATTCGACATCCAGGATCACCGGTTCGCCCTTATTGGACGCATTGAGCACGTCGCCCGATTCGGGGATCACGCCGATGGCCTTCAGCCCCAGCACTTCCTCGACGTCGGCGATGCTGAGCATCTCGCCGGTTTCCACGCGCAGCGGGGTGTAGCGGGTCAGCAGCAGGAAGGCAGGCACGTTCTGGCCGGATTCGGCCTTGTGGGTCTTCGAGTCCAGCAGGCCGATGATGCGGTCGGAGTCGCGCACCGAGGACACTTCCGGGTTCACCACCACCACGGCGCGGTCGGCGAAGTACATCGCCAGGAACGCTCCCTTCTCGATGCCGGCCGGCGAGTCGCAGATGATGTAATCGAAGCCATCGGCGGCCAGGTCCTTCAGGACCTTGCCCACGCCTTCCTGGGTCAGTGCGTCCTTGTCGCGGGTCTGCGAGGCGGCCAACACATACAGGTTGTCGAAGCGCTTGTCCTTGATCAGGGCCTGCTTGAGGGTGGCTTCGCCATGCACGACGTTGACGAAGTCGTACACCACGCGGCGTTCGCACCCCATGATCAGGTCGAGGTTGCGCAGGCCGACGTCGAAGTCGATCACCGCCACCTTCTTGCCGCGCCGCGCCAGGCCACAGGCCAGGCTCGCGCTGGAAGTGGTCTTGCCCACGCCGCCCTTGCCGGAGGTGACTACGATGATTTCAGCCAAAGGACTTCTCCTGGTTCTGCATTAGTTTGGGGCTGCGTCAGTCCAGCGCAGCGATCTTGATCTGGTCCTGTTCCAGCCACACCTGCACGGCCTTGCCGCGCAGGTTGTCCGGAACATCGTCCAGTACCTTGTAGTGGCCTGCAATGGCCACCAGTTCCGCATGGAAATCACGGCAGAAGATGCGTGCCGCGGTGTTGCCCTGGGCCCCTGCCAGCGCGCGGCCGCGCAGGGTGCCGTAGATATGGATGCTGCCATCGGCGATGACCTCGGCGCCGGCGCCGACGGTGGCCATCACGGTCAGGTCGCAGTTCTCCGCGTACAGCTGCTGGCCCGAACGCACGTTGCCCAGCTGCATGCGGCCTGGCTGCGGCGCGGCTGCATCGGCGATCTTGGCCACCGGTGCGGCCGGGGCTGGCTTCGGTTCGGCGCGCGCGGCGCGGCGCGGTTCCGGTGCGGGCGGCGGCGGAGCCGCTTCGGCCTCGGCACGTTCGTACTGGGCGCGGAACTTGGCCAGCAGCGGCAGGCCAAGCTGCTGCGAGAGCAGGTCGACCGCGCTGGTGCCATAAGCCAGCGCCACCGGCAGCACGCCGGCGCTGCGCAGGCCATCGACCAGCGCCTGCGCGGTGGCCACGTCCGGAACCTGGCTCAGGCCGCCGAAATCGAGGATCACCGCCGCGCGGCCGAACAGCTTCGGCGCACGGGTCACGCGCTCGCGCATTTCCTGCACGAGGCGTTCGACATCAAGGGTACGGATGCGAAGGTTGGCGATGCCCACCTGGCCGATCTTCAGTTCACCGGCCTGTTCGTAATCGAAATTCACCGCCACGCTCAGGTCCCCGTCGGCCGCTGTGCCTGCGCCGGCAGCTGCCGGGCGCGTGTCCATGCCACATCCGGCAGCTTGCCGCCGTAGGTCTCCTGGACCCACGGGTAGCTGCACAGTTCCTTGGCCAGCATGCTGGCACGCACATCGACCTGGGCCATGGTGTTCTGGCCCAGCTCGCGGAAGCCGAAGCTGCCGTGGAAGAGCAGGGCGGCATCGGCGCCGTGGTCGAGGAAGACTTCGCAGGTCATCTGCGGGTAGCGCAGCTCGGCAAAGCTCTGCGCGTCGGCATAGAACGCACGGCCGACGCCACCGCCGCGGCGGCGGCTGGCGACCACGATGCGGTCGATGTAGAAGAAGGGGGTGTCCAGCTGCTGCTTGAACCAGGCGAAGTTGCTGCTGTCGTGCTGGCTGTCGCTGCCGAAGCCGATCAGGAAGCCGGCCAGGTTGCCGTCGCGCTCGGCGACGCGGAAATACTCAGCGGTTTCATAGAACAGGCGCAGGCGGGCCGCATCCAGGGGAAGGATGGCCAGGCCAGCGTTGTTGTTCAAAGCCAGGACGGAATCGAGCTCGTGCTCGCGCACGTCGCGGATGACAATCGACATTGTGACTCCGTGGGGTAACGCGGTTGGTCCATCAAGGGACCCTGCGCACGATTATTGCATGCCCGGGGTGG
Source organism: Stenotrophomonas sp. YJH_SMC_19 (assembly GCF_059367915.1). NCBI lineage: Bacteria > Pseudomonadati > Pseudomonadota > Gammaproteobacteria > Lysobacterales > Lysobacteraceae > Stenotrophomonas > Stenotrophomonas sp. YJH_SMC_19. Next base: position 306,689 of record NZ_JCAFRI010000001.1, on the reverse strand, counting down.
GCTGCGGCATGAACAGGCGACCGGGCAGGCATGACTTCCGTGGGGTGCGATGTGCAGGCCGGGCCCGTAGAGTGCTGGCATGTTGGGAGTCCTCAGCCATACCCGCGTCCTTCGCCTGGCCGGCCTGTTCACCTGGGTCATGGTCGGTCTGCCCCTGGCGTACTCGCAGTTCGAGAACCTGCACAGCCGCGGTGACATGGGCGGCTGGGCGGTCCTGCTGTTCGTCGCTTACCTGTCCTTCGGCACCTCCTATTACTGGCTGACCCGCATCCTGCGCAGCGACAGCCCCACCAGCTGGCTGGACCGCGGCCTGCTGCTGCTGCTGACGATTTCGGCGCTGGGCGTCAGCTTCCTCAGCGGCTCGGGCTTGGGCAGCATCCTGATGATGGTGGCCGCCGGGGTCATCCCGTGGATGCTGTCGGTGCGGCTGGGCGTGCTGTGGCTGCTGGTCAGCCAACTGGCGGTGGCCCCGGTCTACTACTTGCTGCTGCGCTTCCCGTTGTTCGAAGCGGTGATGCAGTCGCTGCTGTACGGCGGCTTTTCCATGTTCATCTTCGTGACCAGCCTGGTTGCCCGGCAGCAGACCGAGGCGCGCGACGAACAGCGCCGGCTCAATTCAGAGCTGCGTGCCACCCGCGCCTTGCTTGCCGAGAGTGCCCGCGTCAATGAGCGCACCCGCATCTCGCGCGAGCTGCATGACCTGCTGGGCCACCAGCTGACCGCGCTGACCCTGAACCTGGAAGTGGCCGGGCACCTGGCCGAAGGGCAGGCGCTGGAGCACGTGAAGCGCTCCCACACCTTGGCCAAACTGCTGCTGGGCAACGTGCGCGAGGTGGTCAGCCAGCTGCGCGAGACCGGCGCGATCGACCTGGCCGCGGCGCTGCGCCCGCTGACCGAGAACGTGCCCTCGCTGGACATCCAGCTGGAGATCGAGGATCCGCTGAACGTGGAGGACCCCCAGCGGGCCCACGTCCTGCTGCGCTGCACGCAGGAGATCATCACCAACGCCGTGCGCCACGCCGGTGCGCGCCACCTGTGGATCAAGGTGTACCGTGAAGCCCCGGACCGGGTGGTGGTGGAGGCCCGCGACGACGGTGTCGGCGCGGACATGGTCAATGTGGGCAATGGCTTGCGCGGCATGCGCGAGCGCCTGCAACAATGTGGTGGCCAGCTGCAGATCGAGACCCGTCCCGGTGAAGGCTTCCGCCTGCGGGCAACGGTGCCGGCAACGGTGCTGGTGGCCGCCCTTACCAAGGTTCCTGAAGGAGTACGTTGATGATTCGCGTCTGCCTGGTCGATGACCAAACCCTGGTGCGGCAGGGAATCCGCTCCCTGCTGGCGCTCGACGATGGCATCGAGGTGGTGGCCGAGGCCGGCGATGGCCGGCAGGCGGTCGAGCTGATCCCGCAGGTGCGCCCCGACGTGGTCCTGATGGACATGCGCATGCCGGTGATGTCCGGACTGGAAGCGCTGCAGGTGCTGTCGCGGCAGGAACAGCTGCCGCCGACCATCATCCTCACCACCTTCGATGACGATCAGCTGGTGCTGGCTGGCCTCAAGGCCGGTGCCAAGGGTTACCTGCTCAAGGATGTGACCCTGGCACAGCTGGTCGGTGCCATCCGTACCGTGGCCGAGGGTGGTTCGCTGGTACAGCCGGCGGTGACCCAGCGCCTGTTGTCGGGCCTGGAGCACATGCGCAACGAGTTCGTCAGCCTGGACCGCCCGGACCCGCTGACCGACCGCGAGACCGAGATCCTGCGGCTGATGGCCAGCGGCTTCTCCAACAAGGAGATCGCCAACTCGCTGGGCGTGGCCGAGGGCACCATCAAGAACCACGTGTCCAACATCCTCTCCAAGCTGGGTGTGCGCGACCGTACGCGCGCGGTACTGAAGGCGTTCGAACTCCAGCTGGTCTGAGGAAAATCGTTTCGGTACAAAGACTTGGGTGGTGGCAGGGGGTTCCGGCCAAGGTGCCCCCCTACTTGCCGGGCAGCGGTATGCGTTACCCTTCGAATTCTTTGTCCATACAAATACGCAGCCGGCAGGGAAACCGGTGCGCCAATCCCGATAAACAATGCCCGCGAAGCCTGCTAGGATTGGCGCTTCGCTTCAATCAACCCGGCCGTGGGATCGGCCCCGGAGACTCTCTGAATGACCCGTATTATCGAGTTCCTGATCGCCTTGGGGATCGTGGCTGGCCTGTTCGTCATCATTGGCGTATGTCTGCCGGGCGAGCGTCACATCACCGAAAGCATCGAGACCAACCGCAAGATGACGATCGTGTACGACACGGTCAGCAGCCTGCGCCGCTTCAAGGACTGGAACCCGCTGGTACTGCGCGATCCCGCCGTTGAACTGAAGCTGTCCGGCCCGGCCTCCGGCAAGGGTGCCACCCTGGACTTCACCTCCAAGGACCTGGGCACCGGCTCCTGGAAGATCACCGACGCCGAAGAGAACAAGCGCGTTGCGATCGCCATCGAAGACGCCACCAAGGGTCACGACAAGGTCACCACCTTCACCCTGGAGCCGACCGGCAAGGGTGGCCGCAACGTGAAGATCACCCAGGACTACTCGGTGAAGTACGGCTTCGACCTGTTCGGCCGTTATGCAGGCCTGTATGTCAGCCGCCAGATCGGCGACGACATCAAGATGGGCCTGTCGCGCATGGCCAACATGCTGGCTACCGTCCCGAACGTCGACTACCGCACGCCGGAAGCCCCGCTGACCGATCTGGCCATCGTCGATGTGCCGGCTGAGGATCTGCTGGTCGTCAACGCCGGTAACGTGGACCGCGGTCAGGACACGATCACCAAGTCCATCAAGGACAACCAGGAGTGGATCAAGCGCGTGATGGAGGCCAATGGCCTTGAAGCCGCCGGTCCGTTCCGCATCATCACCACCGACTTCGGCCAGGAGAAGTACGCCTTCGACATCGCCCAGCCGGTGAAGAAGAAGGGTGCTGAAGGTGCCACCGCTGAAGCCCTGACCGTCAAGATCGACGGTGGCGCTCCGGTGAAGTACGTGCACGTGGCTCCGCACCGCTCGGCACATGCGGCCTACACCGGCCACATGGCGGGTCTGGACGTTGCCCGCAACGGCCTGCGCGCCTGGGCTGTGACCTCCGGCAACGAAGTGATCGACCGTCCGTACGAAACCTGGAAGGATGGCATCGACAAGTCGTTCACCCCGGAAGGTACCTACGACATTTACTGGGCCGTCAAGTAAGCCTCGGCTGACCCATGTAGTGTTGGACACGAAAACGCGCCGCTCATTGCGGCGCGTTTTTTTTCATCTGGCGCCCGGAAAGGGCGCTGTGCAAGGAGCCCCCATGTTCAACCTGGAACGTCGCGCACGTAAGCCTTCCCTGCTGGCCTGCCTTGGTGCGCTGCTGGCGGCGGCCTCGATCGGCCTGTCCGCCTACGCATCGCACGGTGTGGCTGACCCGCTGGCGCAGCAGCACCTGAACATGGCGGCACTGTATGCGTTCGCGCATGGCGCGGTGCTGGTGGCGCTTGGCCCGCGTGCGCAGGGGGCGACCGCGCACCTGGCGCTGTACGTGCTGCTGCTGGGCGTGTTGCTGTTTTCCGGCAGCCTGGTGGGCGGTGCCTTGTGGCAGTGGCCGACGCGGATGGCGCCGATCGGGGGCACCAGCATGATGGCCGGGTGGGTGTTGCTGGCGATCAATGCGTTGAGGCGGTGACTGAGTCGAGGTTGTTTCTTCGATCCATGCTGATGCGATCTGCGCCGTCCATGGGCGTTACTCTTCTTTTCGCGCGAAAAGAAAAGTAACCAAAAGAAACGCGCCGCCGGCCGCGAGCCGGTGCTGCGCACCGGTCCCCTGCGCTCCTCGGCCCGTCGAGGGGCGGTGCGGGAACTCGCTGCGCTCAGACACCCGCACCTCTTCGCCCTCGCCGGACCTGCGGTGCTCGGCTCGCTTGAAGGCGGACCCAACAGCCGCGCGCTGATCCGTTGTAGAGGCTTCGAGCGAAGCGACCGGCTTCTGTCTTTGCCTTCTTGTTCCATCTCGTGGTGGGCGCGCGCGGAATCCGCCCGGACAGCTCCATGAATTTCGCCCTGCGGCCGCCACGAGGGGCTCAGCCGTTGGCCGGCCTCCAGCACCAGTGCCACGGTTCGTAGACGATGCCGTGCGGGTTTTCGCGCGGGTAACTCAGATGGAAGCCGTGCCCGCCGGCATGCGCCTGCAGCCACGCGAACGCGTTGGTGGCTTCGAACGATTCTTCAGCCGGCGCGTCGCCCGGTGTGCCGATGTCCAGCGCGTGGCCGCTGTGGTGTTCGCTGAAACCCGGTGCGGCATTCACCTTCAGGATCTCGGCCACGCTCAAGCCGCGCGCCAGCTTCCGTTCGAAGATGCCCAACTGGTAGGCATGGCTGCGGAAGCCGGAGATGGCATCCAGCGCAATTCCATCCTGTGCCGCGTGCAGTCGCATCCGTCGCCAGCCCTGCGCGGCGCCACGGCGCAGCCACAATGGGCGTGCAAAGCGGTCGCGACCGGCGAAGTGCAGCAGGCACGGCTCGGATTCCAGCGGCAGGCCGCTGTCGTCGGCATAGCGCTGTGCATCCAGGCCAAGCTGCTGCAGGCGCTGCTGCAACCCGGCCAGCGGCAGCCACTGATCTTCCAGTCCGGCGCCGAAGGGCCGTGCAGCCGCGGCATCCAGCAGTGCCAGTGCTTCCTCGACCCCGGGTTCGCGCGGCAGGCGCGGCACCATGGCGTGCACACCCTGCGCCAGTACCACCGCCAGATAGCGGCCATCACGCTTGCGCCGCAGCACCCACTGCGCCTGCGACAGCAGGCGTGCATCCAGGTTGCTGCGTGCGCGCAACAGGTGGGCGGGCCACAGCTCGATGGCCTCGGTATTGATCAGCAGGGGCGCGCGTCGTTGCATCGCCGCAGCTTACTGCCGTGGCGCCGACGCGGCCACCTTGCGCAGCGCATCGAGCAGCGCCTGCGGCCGGTCCACACTGAGCAGCAGCGTGCTGCCATCACTGACCGGCAGGGCGAGCACACGCGCACGGTCGGTGACCAGGGCGAAGCCCTTGCCGCCTCCCTGCAGGCGAAAGTGGCCCGAGTAGAAGCCCGGCATTGAATAGCCATTGGTTTTGACACGGATGCCGTAGCGGCGGTCACGCTGCAGGTCGACCACCTCGGCCTGGTCCAGCCGCAACTGCGCCACCGGCACCCGCCGCCGGTACATCGTTGAACGCACGTCCAGCACATCGCCGGCCAGTTCCACCCGGCGGCGGAAGAAGGCCGTGCCCAGTCCAATGCCCAGCAGGGCAATCACCAGCAGGCTCCATGCCGCACTGCCGCCCATCCGGAACCAGGGCGGCGACAGCGTTACTTCGATCCAGGGTGCGCTCGCCGGTGCCTTGTACAGCTGCGCATACAGGCAGGCCACGAAGGCAGCCAGCAGCGGCAGCACGATCCAGAGCACGCGCAGCGGCGAGCTCTCGGCCACGTCAAAGGGTTTCGGGTCGCTGCCGCCCATGGTTCAGGCCTCCTTCTTGAACACCAGCATCGCCGGGCGCATCGGCGCCGGGATGATGATGTTGACCAGTTCCCAGCCCAGTTGGCCCTGGCGGCTGAGTTCGGCCTGCACGTCCTCGGGCTTGAGTACACCCATCATGGACGTCTTGACCTCGATGGTCTGGTAGCTCCAGCGCTTGCTCACTCCTTGTCCTCCGGCGATGGCTTGGGTCTCGGCAGGCGTCCTGCCTTGCGCAAGGCGTCGCGCAGTACGTATTCGATCTGCGCGTTGAGGCTGCGCAGCTCGTCGTCAGCCCAGCGCTGTGCCGCTGCCAGGACCTCGGCATTGATGCGCAGCGGATAGGCTTTCTTCTCACTCATGAAAACTCCTGGCGGGGCGGTGGGGGCGCCCCGTTGCGAGGATGGCTCAGTAAAGCGAACCGGCGTTGACGATCGGTTGGGTGCCGCGGTCCGAGCACAGCACGGTCAGCAGGTTGCTGACCATGTGCGCCTTGCGTTCCTCGTCCAGTTCAACCACGCCATTCTTCTGCAGTTCGGCCAAGGCCATTTCGACCATGCCGACTGCACCGGCCACGATGCGCGTGCGCGCGGCGATCACCGCGTTGGCCTGCTGACGCTGCAGCATGGCCTGGGCAATTTCAGCGGCGTAGGCCAGGTGGCTGATGCGTGCGTCGATCACCTGCACGCCGGCGTCGGCCAGACGCTCGGCCAGCTCGTTCTTCAGGTGCTGGGAAATCTCGCTGGCGTGGCTGCGCAGGGCCAGCTGGCCATCCTCGTGCTGGTCGTAGGGATAGCTGGTGGCCATCGCGCGCAACGCCGATTCCGACTGGATGTGCACGAAGCTCTCGTAGTCGTCCACGTTGTAGACCGCCTCGGAGGCATCGACCACCTGCCAGACGATCACCGCAGCGATCTCGATCGGGCTGCCGTCCAGCTCGTTGACCTTCAGCTTGCCGCTCTCGAAGTTGCGCACGCGCTGGCTGACCCGGCGCTTGGCATAGAAGGGGTTGTTCCAGCGCAGGCCGTTGTCCTTGACCGTGCCCACGTACTTGCCGAACAGGCTCAGCACGGCGGCCTGGTTGGGCTGGATGGTGTACAGGCCGGCCAGGATGAACACGCCCAGCGCCACCAGCAGGGCGCCCAGCAGCATCAGCAGCAGGTTGGGCGAGCCGGCACTGGCCTTGGCTGCCACTCCCAGTACGAACAGGGCGGCGCCAGCGAGGGCGACGAGCAGGGCGCCGGCCAGCGTGCCGAGGCCGTTGAGGGAAGACAGCGACTTCTCTTTCATGGCGGTACGTCCTTGAGGGTTCGGAATGAAGATATCAAAGTGATATCACTTGTCGGCTACCGTTCGTCGGATGCCGTGGCCGGGGCGGTCGGCCAGCTAGAATGCCCACCCGCCTTCACATCGCTGCTGGAATCGCCATGGCCAAGCTTGGAACTCCGTTGTCCCCCTCCGCCACCCGTGTGCTGCTGCTGGGCTCGGGCGAACTCGGCAAGGAGGTGGCCATCGAGCTGCAGCGGCTGGGCGTGGAGGTGATCGCCGCCGATCGCTATGCCGATGCGCCGGCCATGCAGGTCGCGCACCGCTCGCACGTGATCGACATGCTCGACGCGATGGCCCTGCGTGCGCTGATCGCCCAGGAGCGGCCGCACCTGGTGGTGCCGGAGATCGAGGCCATCCACACCGAAACCCTGGTCCAGCTGGAACAGGAACAGGGCCTGCGGGTGATCCCGACCGCGCGCGCTGCGCGCCTGACCATGGACCGCGAAGGCATCCGCCGCCTCGCCGCCGAGACCCTGGGCCTGCCGACCTCGCCGTACCGCTTCGTCGATACCGAGGCCGAATACCGTGCTGCCGTGGCCGCCATCGGCCTGCCGTGCGTGGTCAAGCCGGTGATGTCGTCCTCGGGCAAGGGCCAGAGCACCCTGCGCAGCGAGGCGGACATCGCACCCGCCTGGGAGTACGCGCAGACCGGTGGCCGTGCCGGTGCCGGCCGCTGCATCGTCGAAGGCTTCATCGATTTCGATTACGAGATCACCCTGCTGACCGTGCGCCATGCCGGCGGCACCTCGTTCTGCGCGCCGATCGGCCATCTGCAGAAGGATGGTGATTATCGCGAAAGCTGGCAGCCGCAGCCGATGTCGAGCGCGGCACTGGCGCGTGCCGAAGAGATTTCGCGCGCGATCACCGATGACCTTGGCGGCTGGGGCCTGTTCGGCGTCGAGCTGTTCGTGAAGGGTGATGAGGTGTGGTTCAGCGAAGTGTCGCCGCGCCCGCACGACACCGGCCTGGTGACGCTGGTATCGCAGGAACTGAGCGAATTCGCGCTGCATGCGCGCGCCATCCTTGGCCTGCCGATTCCGGTGATCCGCCAGAGCGGCCCGTCGGCATCGTGCGCGCTGCTGGCCCACGGCGAGGGCGTGCCGTACTTCAACAACGTCGCCGCCGCGCTGCAGGTGCCGGACACCGCCGTGCGCCTGTTCGGCAAGCCGAGCGTGCATGGCCACCGCCGCGTGGGCGTGACCCTGGCGCGCGCGGAAACCATCGACGAAGCACGCGCCATCGCGCGTGATGCCGCCGACGCCATCGGCGTCGAACTGCGCCCCTGAAAAAGGAGCGACGACCAACGGTCGTCGCCTACCGAAACCCGGTGGGTACCGACCGTTGGTCGGTACGCTGCTCTACCGCACGTCCACCCACACCAGATGATGGTCGCTGCCGTCGGCGATCTTCGCTTCCGGGCTTTCATTGGCCGGCCAGAAGATACCGCTGCCGACGTATTCGAAACCGGTCGAGGGCAGCACGTAGTCCAGGCGCATGGTGCCGGACTTCGGGCCGAAATCGCCGGTGGCGTGGAACGGTGCGCCCTTGCGCTCGATGCCCTTGGCCGCATAGGCCAGGCTGGTCTGCTCGCCGCCGACGCTGCGCGGGGTGGGGTAGCGCAGCACGCGGGCGTTCTCGATCAGCTCGACGATCGCCTCATGGCGACCGTCGCCGTCGACCGGGTCGTTGTTGAGGTCGCCGAGGATCACGAAGCGCGCGTCCTGCGCCAGGCCGCCGCACTGGCCCTTGTCGTCGCACAGCCACGGCTTGTCACCCTTGGACAGGTATTCCTGCCACAGGCGCAGTTCGTCGTGGTTGCGCGCCGCGTTGCGCTTCTCCGGACCGTCGAACACCGGCGGGGTCGGATGCGAGACCAGCGCATGCACCACGCCGGCCGGGGTCTTCACCGGCACGTCCCAATGCGACTTCGACGACAGGCGCAGCTGCGACCACACGTGGTCGTTGTAGAAGCTCTTGCCGGTACGCGGATCGACCGGGCGGATCGCACCGGGCATCGCGCTCCACTTCAGCAGCTGGAAGCTGCGCACCTTGGCTTCATCGATCGGGTAGCGCGACAGCACCAGCATGCCGTACTGGCCCGGGTGCAGGCCGTAGCCCCATGCATCGTTGCCGCGGCTGCGGCCTTCGCCACCGACCACGCCGTTGTTGTCCAGGTCCAGCCCGCTGGGCACGCCGGTGTTGACCGGTGCCAGGTAGCGGTAGGCGAAGTGCAGCGGCTTGTCGCCGCCGGGCTGGGCCACTTCCAGGTAGCGCTTCTGGAACAGGTCGGCGGCGCGATGGGCGTCGTCGAAATCGAATTCGTTCAGCAGCACCAGGTCCGGGCGCACCTGCTGCAGCACCGCGGCGATCTTGCGCGCGTGCTCGCTGTCGCCTTCCAGTTCCTTGATCAGGCCACCGGCGTCGTCGGAGTACAGCGAGGTGTTGTAGGTGGCCAGGCGCAGCGCTGCGGACGGCTTTTCGGTCATCGCGGGGGACGTGGCGAAGGCAGGGGCGGTGGCGCCGCAGAGCAGGGCCAGGGCGAGGATCAGGGGATGGCGGCGGGTCATGTTCATGGGCCGTATTGTGCACCCGGCCCGGTGTCAGCGGTTTGTCAGCGCCCGTCCAGATCATTGTCGAAATCGTGCCAGCGGCGGCCATCGTAGGCTTCCAGCGGATGGAAGCGACGTTTGTAGTCCATCTTCTGGTGGCCGCGGATCCAGTAGCCCAGATACACGTGCGGCAGCCCCTCGCGGCGCGCCCATTCGATCTGCTGCAGGATTGCGAAGGTGCCCAGCCCGCGCGCGGCGTGGTCCGGGTCGAAGAAGGTGTAGACCGCCGACAGGCCGTGCTCGGTGACGTCGGTCACCGCCACCCCCAGCAGCTGGCTGGGCTGGCCGTCGTCGCCGGGCAGGCGCATTTCCATGAAGCGTGTGTGCGACCAGCTGCCGATCAGGAACTGCTCGAACTCGTGCGGGCCGTGATCGTCCATGCCGCCATTGGCGTGACGGTGGGTGAGGTAGCGGTGGTACAGCGCGAACAGGTCGTCGCGGGCGGTGGCGGCGGTGATCCGCACCTCCAGGTCGGCATTGCGGGCGGCGCAGCGGCGTTGGCTGCGGTCCGGAGCGAAGCGTGCCACCGGGATCCGCACTGCGACGCAGGCCTGGCAGTGCGCGCAGTGCGGCCGGTAGACCAGGTCGCCACTGCGGCGGAAGCCCCAGCTCAGTGCCAGTGGATAGAGCGCGCCGAGGCGGCGGTCGTTCGGGTCCAGCACCAGGTCGCGTGCTACCCGGTCCGACCAGTACCCGCAGGGGTGCTCGCCGGTCTGGAAAAGTCGCAGTTCGTCGTCTCTGTCGCCATGTATCGCCATGGGCACAGCATAGCCCCAGGTTGTCGCAGTGGCGGCGACTGTCCGGCGGATGAATGGAATCGGCAGTAGCGTCAACCGACGTCGCGCCCGGGCGTTGTTGTCTCCCGAGGGTGAAGTGATCACCCCGACGCTGTTCCCATCCCCAGGAGTGACCTCATGATCCGTACCCCCCTGCTGCTGGCCCTGCTGCTGGGCACCTCCGCTTCCGGTATCGCGCTGGCGGCCGACACCCCGACCACGCCCGCGCCGCGCCCGGCCAGGCTGGACACCAACGGCGACGGCGTCATCGACCGCAGCGAGGCCGCCGCCAACCCGCGCCTGGCCGCGAAGTTCGACGAGCTGGACAAGAACAAGGACGGCAAGCTCTCGCGCGATGAGCTGCCGCGCTGGCAGCATGGGCGACGTGGCCACGGCGGTGAGCGCTGGGCCAAGCTGGACGTCAACAAGGACGGCCGCATCAGCCGCGAGGAAGCCAAGGCCGATCCGCGCCTGGCCGCGCGCTTCGACCAGCTTGATCTGAACAAGGACGGCTACCTGGACAAGGCCGACCGCGAGCTGCGCATGAAGCAGCATCGTGATGCCTGGTTCGCTGCCGCCGACACCAACAAGGATGGCCAGCTGAGCAAGGCCGAGTTCGACGCTGCCAAGGGCCCGATGCACGGTGGCCCGCGCCATGGCGGTCCGCGTGATGGCGCTGCGCCGAAGCCGCAGCGCTGAGGTTCAATGCAGTGATTGATGACAACGCCGGCGTACTGCCGGCGTTGTCCGTTACACGTTTCCGTTGCGCATCAGCGCATATACCACCAGGCCGATCACGAATACGTTCGCCCCGATGATGCCGGTGCGCCCGTACACGGATTCATATTTCCAGTTGGTTCCGCTGCGGCCGCGCCGCGCTGAATCGCGCGCGATCATGGGTGCCATCACGCGCTGCAGCGGCACCAGGCACTGGTAGTTCACCGTACCCAGGCCGATGACGAGAATCGCAAGTTGCAGCCAGATTGGCACCTGCAGCATCTGCGAGATCAGCAGGCTGGTGCAGACGACCATCGCGGTGAACGTATTGAGGTGCACGAAGCGCCGCACTGCTGTTCGTTCCTGCTGGGTGTCTGCGAAGCGCAGCAGGAAGCGGCCACCCAGATAGCTGCCGATGATGCCGCCGACGACGCCACCGGCAACGGTGGCCCAGTCGCTGGCGGGAATCAGGTGCAGCTGGCTGGCGGCGGCCGTCAGTGAACCCATGGCAGCCCCGCCTGCGGCACTGACGCCGCCCAGGCCCAGCTTGCTGCCGCCCACGCCGACACCGGTGCCGAGCAGGATCGCTGCGCTGGCCGTGCCGGGCGCGGCCACCAGTACCATCGAAGCCACCGCCGTGGCGAATGCGGCGCTCGGCGCGCTGCTGCGCGCGAACTCACCGAAGCGCTGCAGCAGGCCGTCGCGCACCAGGGCACGTGCACGTGACAGGCGCTTGCGCACGGCCGCATCGCTGAGCCCGAGCAGATCGGCGACCTGTTGCGAGCGCTGCCCTTCGCGGTAGTACAGCAGCAGGACTTCGCGGCTGTCGGCCGGCAACGCTGAAATGATGTCCTCGGCGGCGATCTCTTCTTCCACCCGCTGCAGGCGGTCGGCCGCGCCCGGTGAAGGGTCGGCGGCCATGCCCATCGCCACCTCGGCGGCCTCGCCGGTCAGCGGCCGGCCACGTTGTGCACGCAGCCAATCGCGGGCCAGGTTGCGGGTGATCTGCCGAAGCCAGGGCAGGAAGCTGGTCGAACTGCGCAGCTGGTGCAGCTGCTGCCAGCCCTTGACGAAGGCTTCCTGGGCGATGTCCTCGCTGGCCTGGCGGTCGCGGGTGATGGCCAGCGCGATGGCGGTGACCGTGTTCTGGCAAGCCAGCACGATGCGGCCATAGGCGTGCTGGCAACCGCTGGCGGCGGCCGGCAGTTCGCGTTCCAGGGTCTGGTCGATCGATGCGGCGAACGTCGTCATGGCGGCGGCTCTCCTGCTGGGATTGTGTCCCATGACGGAGCCGCGCGCCCAATGTGACCGACTTTCTGTGCGGTAGTGCCGGCCGCTGGCCGGCATCCTCATGACAAAAAAGGGGACGGAGGGGATTAAGTCGTTTGTGCCTCAAACGACTTAATCCCCTCCGTCCCCTTTTTGTGGCTGCCGGACGGCGGCCGGCACTACCCGTGCGTCATTTTGAGGGCTGGATGCGGACCCGGACTTCTTCTTCCTCTTCCGGCGCGGCCTGCGGTGCCGGCTGTACCTGCTGCGGCTGGGCCTGCGGCGCAGGGGCCGGTGCGACCGGTGCCGGGGCACCGCGATGGCGCAGGCCGATCACCAACGCCACGCCGGCGATCACCACCAGCAGGGCGATGCGGATGCGCCAGGCCCAGCTGCGGCCGCCGCTGCCCGGTTCCGGCGCGTCGCGGAAGGCGAACTCGGCGGTCGGGTGGTCGCGACGGGTGGTGTCGAGCAGGCGCGCCTCGCGCAGGATTTCACGCGCGCGCGGCTGGTCGTCGGCGCGTACGATCCACACCGCCGGATAGGCGTTGGCGTTGCCCAGGTCGGTATAGCTGAACTGACCGCGGCGGCGGGTCTTGTACGAGCGCCCGTTGGTCACCTTGACGTCGATGCCATGCTCGCGCAGGAGCTCGGCCACGCCTTCGACGGTTTCCACGCGCTGGCTGCTGAAGATCTGGCGCATGGGGTTACTCCTTGGCTGGCACGGCAGCGGCCGCGGCCTGGTCGGGAACGACGCGGATCAGGCCTTCCTGCGCGGTGCTGGCCACCAGCACGCCATTGCGGGTGAAGAACTGGCCGCGGGCCAGGCCGCGCGAATCCTGCGCGCTGGGGCTGTCCAGCGAATACAGCAGCCAGTCGTCGGCGCGGAACGGGCGGTGGAACCAGATCGCGTGGTCGAGCGAGGCCATCTGCACGTGCGGGTGGTAGTAGCTGATACCGTGCGGGAAGGTCGCCGTGCCCAGCAGGTGGAAGTCGGAGGCGTAAGCCAGCAGCGCCTGGTGCAGCTCCGGCGCATCGCCCACCGGTTCGCTCAGGCGCAGCCACACCTGGTGGTAGGGCGGGCGCTTGGGTGGGTTCAGTTCGTCGCGCGGGTACACGTGGCGGAACTCGAACGGGCCACCGCGCGACAGCCAGCGCTGCACCTTGATCGGCAGGCGTTCGAGCACTTCCGCCGGCAGCGGACGATTCGGCTCGATGTCTTCCGGCTGTGGCACTTCGGGCATCTTGTGCTGGTGCTCGGCGCCGGTCTCGGCCTGCTGGAACGAGGCCGCGCAGAAGAAGATCACCTTGCCGTGCTGGATCGCGGTGACCCGGCGCACCGAGAAGCTGCCGCCGTCGCGGGTACGGTCCACGTCGTAGACGATCGGGTGGTCGATGTTGCCGGCGCGCAGGAAATAGGCGTGCAGTGAGTGCACGTGGCGGCCATTGTCGACCGTGGCCTGCGCTGCGGCCAGCGCCTGGCCCAGCACTTGCCCGCCGAACACGTACTTGGTGCCGATGTCGCGGCTCTGCCCGCGGAACAGGTTGTCCTCCAGACGCTCCAGCGTGAGCAGGTCGATCAGCTCGGAGACGACGGGTTCGGGCGTGTCGTTCAAGGGGGGGCGGCCACAGCAGTGAAGAGGCCCCGATTATACCGGTGCAGGCCAGCCCATCATCGGTAGTGCCGGCCGCTGGCCGGCAGCCACAGGCGTCCCGGAAGGATTGCCTGGTTGCCGGCCAGCGGCCGGCACTACCGTTTACTTGCCCAGCCGGGCTACCAGTGCCTGCAGGGCGTTCTGTGCGTCCGGGGCGAACCAGGCCTCGACGAAGCGGTCCAGCTGGATCAGGTCCGGGTGCAGCGCCTCATGCAGGTCGGCACGGGCAATCGCGCGGGTCAGCAGCATCGGCTGGCGCGGCTGCTTGAGCAGGTTCTGCAGCCAAGCGATGGCGCGTGCCACCACCAGGTCTCCCTCGGCCAGCTCATCCACCAGGCCGATCTGCAGCGCCTGTTCGGCCGGCACCAGCGAACCGGTGGTCAGCAGCACACCGGCGCGGTGCACGCCCACCGCACGGCGCAGCAGGCGCTGGATGCCCTCCGGCGCAATCAGGCCGACCTGCACCTCGTTCAGGCCGATGGCATACGGCCGCGACGGATCGGCGCTGCGCGCCATCACCCGGTAGTCGCAGCACAGGGCCAGCACGCAGCCACCCGCCGGGGCGTGGCCGGTGATCGCCGCGACCACCGGAATGCGGCTCTCGGCCAACGTGCGCACGGCGCCAAAGAAGGCGTTCCAGGTGTCCAACAACTTGTGCTTGTCATCGCCATGCGAGAGCAGGTGCGGCACGTCCATGCCGCCGGTGAAGACGCGCTCGCTGCCCGACAGCACGATGCCATGCGCGTCTTCGGCCATGGCCAGCTCGATGGCATGGATCAACTGCCGGCACAGTTCGGTGTCCAGTGCGTTGACCGGCGGCCGTGCCAGGCGCAGTTCGCGGATGGGGCCATGGTTGATCACCTCGATGAGCGTCGTCATGCTGCGGTCTCGTTGCGAAGAAGGAACCTGGGCGATGATAACCAAACCATTCGTTGGCGTACTGTGGGTCCTGTGTGCGACCGCAGCATCGGCCTCGGCCGCCGAACCGGCGTGCGTCACGGTGGAGCAGGGCTGGGCGCGGTTGCCTCCGAATCCGGCAATGCCGATGACCGCCGGCTACGGCGTCATCCACAATCGCTGCAGTATGGCGGTGGCGATCACCGGCGCGACCAGCAGCAGCTTCGGTGATGTGTCGCTGCACGAGACCACGATTGTCGACGGGGTCAGCCGGATGCGCGCGATCGAGCGCCTGCCGCTGGCAGCCGGCGCGCGTGCCGAGCTCAAGCCCGGCGGCCTGCACCTGATGCTGATGCAGGGCAAGGGCGCGCTGAAGGAAGGGCAGGTGCTGCCGCTGCGGCTGCAGCTGGAAGGGGGGGGTGAAGCGAGCGCGACGCTGACCGTGCGCAAGGCTGCGAAATGACGGTCGGGTAGTGCCGGCCGCTGGCCGGCAGCACGGGCAATGCCGGCCAGCGGCCGGCACTACCAAACAGGCTTACGACCAGTCGTAAGAGAACAGCACCGTGCGGCTGACCGGCTCGTACAGCATCACGATCGCGTCGGCACCGGTGGCGCACCAGTTGTAGCCGGCTACGTCGGCCACGGCGAAGAATTTGTTGCCATCGCGGGTGATGATCACCGTTTCGGCATCGTCCGCAGCATTGGGGTCATCGGCCGCCTCGGTGAAGCCCAGTTCGAAGGCTGCGGGAATCTCCGCGGTCTCGGTCCAGTTGCCGAAACCAATGGGGCCACCCAGCGTATCCAGATAATCGCGCTCGCTGGCCTCACCCTTGCCGTAGCGCGAGTAGCAGGCGAGACGGCCGTGCGTGGCATGGTAGTCGCGGGCCTTGGCGTAGCTCTCGCGCATCTGCGCGATGTGTTCCTGTGCGTCCTTGTCCTGTACCGCATCGCCGATGAAATAGCCCTCGTTGCCGAGGAAGCGCATCTGGTTGCCGGCGGTCAGTTCGAAGGCGATCCAGTTGGTGCCGGTGAAATCGTTGTGGTGTTCTTCGGTGGTCTCGCCGATGCAGCCGTCGTACGGCTCGATCGGGCACAGCATCGTTGCCACCTGGCCAGCCAGTTCCGGGCGCAGCACGCCCAGGTCGATCTTCAGCAGCGGCAGCAGGTGCTGGCCGAGCCAGGCCTGGTCGGCGGGAAAGACGTCGGTGGGGAAGGGGACCATGCCGGGCAGCAGGTCGCGCAGTTCGGTCTGGTGGATCATGTCAGTCCTTTGATCAGTGTCGGTCGTGCCGGCCGCTGGCCGGCAACCTCATTGCAGCCAATGCGTGCCGACCAAGGTCGGCACCCACCAGGGCGCGTCAGGTAGAGGCGCTGCGGATCGCCTCCGGCAGCGGTGCGCTCTTGCCGGTCTGGGTATCCATCCAGACCACCACCACGTTGCCATCGGAATACAGCTTCGAATCGTCCTGCTGATCGACGATGCGGTGGCCGATGGTCACGCTGCTGTTGCCCAGGCGCTCGACGAACAGTTCGACCACGATGTCGTTGGGCCACACGATCGGCAGCCGGTAATTGACGTTGGTCGCGGCCACCACCGGTGCGATGCGGTCGGTCATCGATACGCCGTCCACGCCCAGCATCCAGCGCACGCGCGCTTCCTCCAGGTAGGAAATGTACTTGGCGTTGTTGACGTGGCCCATGCTGTCCATGTCACGCCAGCGTACGCTGATCGGGATGCGGGCCAGGATCTTGTGTTCGCTGCTCATCAGGCGTCCTTCTTCTTGGTCGTGCTCTTGCTGGCCTTGCCGGTGCTCTTGGCAGCCACCGCCTTCTTCGCCACCTTGGCCGGCTTCTCAGGCTTCACCTTGCGCGGCGGGCGGGCATCGGGCTTGTTGGCCACGGCGGCTGGCTGTTCCGGGCGCGCGCTGGTGGACGGCAGCATGCGGGCCAGGAACTGGCCGGTGTACGACTGCGGGCAGGCCGCCACGTCTTCTGGCGTGCCGGTGACCAGGATGGTGCCACCGCGATGCCCGCCTTCCGGGCCCAGATCGACGATCCAGTCGGCGGTCTTGATCACGTCCAGGTTGTGCTCGATCACCACCACCGTGTTGCCCTCGTCGCGCAGCTTGTGCAGCACGCCCAGCAGCGCTTCGATGTCGTGGAAGTGCAGGCCGGTGGTCGGTTCGTCGAGGATGTACAGGGTGCGGCCGGTATCGCGGCGCGACAGTTCCTTGGACAGCTTCACGCGCTGCGCTTCACCACCAGACAGCGTGGTCGCGCTCTGGCCCAGCTTGATGTAGCTCAGGCCGACGTCGACCAGCGTTTCCAGCTTGCGCGCGATTGACGGCACCGGCTCGAACAGCTTCAGCGCATCCTCGACGGTCATTTCCAGCACGTCGTTGATGTTGAAACCCTTGTACAGGATCTCCAGCGTTTCGCGGTTGTAGCGCTTGCCATGGCAGACGTCGCAGGGCACGTACACGTCCGGCAGGAAGTGCATCTCGACCTTGATCAGGCCGTCGCCCTGGCAGGCTTCGCAGCGGCCGCCGCGCACGTTGAAGCTGAAGCGGCCCGGCGAATAGCCGCGCGCACGCGCCTCAGGCACCTGTGCGAACAGTTCGCGCAGTGGAGTGAACAGGCCGGTGTAAGTGGCCGGGTTGGAACGCGGGGTGCGGCCGATCGGCGACTGGTCGATGTCCACCACCTTGTCGAACAGGTCCAGGCCATCGATCTCCTTGTACGGGGCGATCGGGTGCGAGGAACCGTTGATCTCGTTGGCGGCCAGCGAGAACAGGGTGTCGTTGATCAGGGTCGACTTGCCCGAGCCGGACACGCCGGTCACGCAGGTCAGCAGGCCCGATGGAATCGCCAGGTCCACGCCCTTCAGGTTGTTGCCGCTGGCCCCGCGCAGGTGCAGGGTCATCTTCGGGTTCGGTTTGTGCCGGCGCGCCGGAATCTCGATCGCGCGCTTGCCGGACAGGTACTGGCCGGTCAGCGAGCGCGGGGCTTCCAGGATGTCCTGCAGGGTGCCCTGGCCGACGATCTCGCCGCCATGAACGCCCGCGCCCGGGCCGATGTCCAGCACATAGTCGGCCAGACGGATCGCATCCTCGTCATGCTCCACCACGATCACCGTGTTGCCCAGGTCGCGCAGGCGGGTGAGGGTGCCGAGCAGGCGTTCGTTGTCGCGCTGGTGCAGGCCGATGGACGGCTCGTCGAGCACGTACATCACGCCGACCAGGCCGGCGCCGATCTGGCTGGCCAGGCGGATGCGCTGTGCCTCACCACCGGACAGGGTGTCGGCCTTGCGCTCCAGGGTCAGGTAATCCAGGCCCACATCGACCAGGAAGCCGAGGCGTTCGCCGATTTCCTTGACGATCTTCGCGGCGATTTCGCCACGCCAGCCCGGCAGGCTCAGTTCGCTGAAGAACTTCAGCGCCTCGTCGATCGGCAGCACCACCAGGTCCGGCAGCGGGCGGTCGGCCACGAACACGTTGCGAGCCGCCTTGTTCAGGCGCGCGCCGTGGCATTCCGGGCACGGCTGCTCGCTGATGTACTTGGACAGTTCTTCGCGCACCGCCGGCGACTCGGTTTCCTTGTAGCGGCGTTCGAGGTTGGGAATGATGCCCTCGAAGCGGTGCTTGCGCTGGGTGCGGCCACCGGCTTCGGTGAAGTAGGTGAAGGTGATCGCTTCGTCGCCGCTGCCGTACAGCACGGCCTGCTGCACCTTGGCCGGCAGCGAGTTCCACGCCGCGTCGACGTCGAACCGGTAGTGCTTGGCCAGCGAAGCGATCAGCTGGAAGTAGTAGGCGTTGCGGCGGTCCCAGCCGCGCACCGCACCGGCGGCCAGCGACAGTTCGGGATGCACCACCACGCGCGAGGGGTCGAAGAACTCGGCCATGCCCAGGCCATCGCAGCCGGGGCAGGCGCCCATCGGTGCGTTGAACGAGAACAGGCGCGGTTCCAGCTCCGGCAGCGAGTAATCGCAGACCGGGCAGGAATACTTGGAGGAGAACAGCGTCGGCGCGGTTTCGGTGTTGTCCAGGCTCTGCACCGAGGCCATGCCGTCGCCCAGCTTCAGCGCGGTCTCGAAGCTCTCGGCCAGGCGCTGCTTGATGTCCTCGCGCGGGCGGAAGCGGTCGATCACCGCCTCGATGGTGTGCTTCTGGCGCAGTGCCAGCGGCGGCACCGCGTCGATTTCATGCAGCTCGCCGTCCACGCGCACACGGACGAAGCCCTGCGCACGCAGCTGGTCGAACACCTGCGCATGCTCGCCCTTGCGGTCGCGGATGACCGGCGCCAGCAGCATGTAGCGCTGTTCCGGGTCCAGCGTCAGCACCTGGTCGACCATCTGGCTGACCGTCTGCGCTTCCAGCGGATAGCCGTGGTCCGGGCAGCGCGGGGTGCCGACGCGGGCGTACAGCAGGCGCAGGTAGTCGTAGATCTCGGTGATCGTGCCGACGGTCGAACGCGGGTTGTGCGAGGTCGACTTCTGCTCGATCGAGATGGCCGGGGACAGGCCTTCGATGTGGTCCAGGTCCGGCTTTTCCATCACGCTCAGGAACTGGCGCGCATAGGCCGACAACGACTCGACATAGCGGCGCTGGCCTTCTGCATAGATGGTGTCGAACGCCAGCGAGGACTTGCCCGAGCCGGACAGGCCGGTGATCACGATCAGCTTGTCGCGGGGCAGGTCGAGGTCGAGGTTCTTCAGGTTGTGCGTCCGCGCGCCGCGGATGCGGATGAAATCCATCGCCATGGGGGATCCGGTTGTGGGGGCGTTGGCTGGGTGCCGGGCCAGCAGGGAACGGCAATCGGTCAGCCTACCGAGGTGACCAGATGGGGGCAATGGGCGACAATGCCAGCCCGGTGTCTCACCTTGTGAGACAGGCCGTCAGCCAGGGGTCAGATCCCTTTTCACGCCGTGAAAAGGGATCTGACCCCCGTGCCGCTGCCGTCTCCTTCGACGTTCAGGGGTTGACTTGACCCGCCCCCGCTGATCTGCGTACAATTCCGCTCCTGTCCGCCCTCGATGGCGGCAGCTCAGACCACAATAACTACAGAGGAAGGCCTGGTCATGTACGCAGTACTGGTCACCGGCGGTAAGCAATACCGCGTGGCGCAGGGCGAAAAGCTCCGCATTGAAAAGCTCGAAGTCGAAGTCGGCAGCGAGATCAAGTTTGACAACATCCTGATGCTGGGTGACAGCGACGGCGTGAAGCTGGGCGATGCGCTGAAGGGCGCTGCCGTCACCGCCAAGGTCCTGTCCCAGGGTCGTGCTGACAAGGTCCGGATCATCAAGTTCCGTCGCCGCAAGCACCACATGAAGCGTCAGGGTCACCGTCAGTACTACACCGAAATCGAGATCACCGGCATCGCCGGCTAAGCATCAGGAGAAGCAGTCATGGCACATAAAAAGGGCGTAGGCTCCTCGCGCAACGGTCGCGACTCCAACCCGAAGTACCTGGGCGTCAAGATCTTCGGCGGCCAGGCCATCGAAGCCGGCAACATCATCGTGCGTCAGCGCGGCACCCAGTTCCACCCGGGCACCGGCGTTGGCCTGGGCCGTGACCACACCCTGTTCGCCCTCGTGGACGGCAAGGTGGAGTTCTCGGTCAAGGGCGCCAAGAAGCGTCGCACCGTCAGCATCGTCTCGGCCGACGCCTGATCCAGGCATCGCCGGCGCCCGTGCCTCGGCATGGGGGTGCTGCATGAAGAGCCCCGCTTCGGCGGGGCTTTTCGTTAGAGTTGAAGCAAGACCGGCCAGGCCGGGCTGCCGGCCATCGGCAGGCATAACATTCAAGGTGACGGCCGGCAGGCCGCGCCCATCGCAGGCATCGAAACAATGAAACTGGTAGACGAAGCAGAAATCGAAGTGTTCGCCGGCAACGGCGGCAACGGCTGCATTGGCTTCCGTCGCGAGAAGTTCATTCCGCTCGGCGGCCCGGACGGCGGCGACGGCGGTGCGGGCGGCAGCGTGTACATCCGCGCCGACGAAAACCTGAACACCCTGGTCGACTTCCGCCATGACCGCATCTTCAAGGCGCAGCGGGGCGAGAACGGCATGGGCCGCCAGGCCTACGGCAGGGGCGGCGAAGACCTGACCATCACCGTGCCGGTCGGCACCGTGGTGATCAACGTTGCCACCGATGAAGTCATCGGCGACCTGACCCAGCACGGCGACCGCCTGCTGGTGGCCAAGGGCGGCCGCGGTGGCCTGGGCAACATGCACTTCAAGAGCTCGACCAACCGCTCGCCGCGCCAGGCGCTGCCGGGCGAGCCGGGTGAGGAGCGCACGCTGAAGCTGGAGCTGAAGCTGCTGGCCGACGTCGGCCTGCTGGGCTTCCCCAACGCCGGCAAGAGCACCCTGATCCGTGCCGTTTCGGCGGCGACGCCGAAGGTGGCCGATTACCCGTTCACCACGCTGTACCCGAACCTGGGTGTGGTGAAGGTGGAAAACTACCGCAGCTTCGTGATTGCCGACATCCCGGGCCTGATCGAAGGCGCGGCCGACGGTGCCGGCCTGGGTGCGCAGTTCCTGCGCCACCTGCAGCGCACCCGCCTGCTGCTGCACCTGGTGGACATCTCGCCGATGGAGGGTGGGGTGGAAGGCATTTCTCCGGTCGAGCAGGTGCGCGCCATCGAGCGCGAGCTGGAAAAGCACGATCCGGAACTGCTGCAGAAGCCGCGCTGGCTGGTGCTGAACAAGGCTGACCTGATGTTCGAGGACGAAGCGAAGGCTGCGGCCGAGCAGATCGTCGCCGAGCTGGGCTGGAAGGAGCCGTGGTTCCTGGTCTCCGCGCTGGGCCGCGAAGGCACCTTCCCGATCATGAGCCGGATCATGGCCTTCTTCGATCGCCAGAAGGAAGAAGAGCAGGAAGCCCGTAACGCGCAGTAGAGTCGACTGTCAGTCGACTGACGTTGGCAAAAACCCGGCTTCGGCCGGGTTTTTCATTTTCCGGTAGTGCCGGCCGCTGGCCGGCATTCCTCGGGGTTGCCGGCCAGCGGCCGGCACTACCGGATCGCTGGCAACAAAAAACCCGGCCGGGGCCGGGTTCTTGTCTGCTGCCCGGCCCCGGAGGGCAGGGCGGCAACGCCGGATCAGGCGGCCTTGAGGGCCTTGATGCGGTCGTTCAGGCGGCTCTTGTGGCGAGCAGCCTTGTTCTTGTGGATCAGGCCACGCGCGCTGAAGCGATCCAGGATCGGCTGGGCAACGGCGAAGGCGGCTTCGGCGCCGGCGGCATCGTTGGCGTCCAGCGCCTTGATCACTTTCTTGACAGCGGTGCGCAGCATCGAGCGCTGAGCCACGTTGCGCGCGTTGCGCACGACGGTCTGCTTGGCGCGCTTCTTGGCGGACTTGATATTGGCCACGGTGGTGGTTTCCTGAAAAAATCGGTGTTATGGGAACAGCAAGCTAGCTAGTATGATGGCGTAAGAAATGCACGTCAAGTCGATTGTCAAGAGGGACGCTGAGTGAGTTCACCCAAGTTGTTGCGGGGCCTGCTGTCGTTCAGCAGCATGACCATGGTCTCGCGCGTTCTCGGACTTGTCCGGGACTTCGTGGTGACCACCACGTTCGGCACCAACGCCATCACTGATGCTTTCTGGGTCGCCTTCAGGGTACCCAATTTCCTGCGGCGTTTGTTCGCCGAAGGCTCTTTCGCCACCGCTTTCGTGCCCGTGTTCACGGAAGTGAAGGAGACCCGCAGCCACGCCGAGCTGCGTGAACTGATGGCCCGCACCGCCGGCACCCTGGGCGGGGTGCTGATGCTGGTCACTGCGCTGGCGCTGATCTTCGCGCCGCAGCTGGCCTCGGTCTTCTCCAGTGGCGTTGATACCGATCCGGTCAAGCAGGGCCTGCTGGTTGACCTGTTCCGCCTGACCTTCCCGTTCCTGTTGTTCGTGTCGCTGACCGCCCTGGCCGGCGGCGCGCTGAACAGCTTCCAGCGCTTCGCCATGCCGGCGCTGACCCCGGTCATCCTCAACCTGTGCATGATCGCCGGTGCACTGTGGCTGGCCCCGCGGCTGGGCGGCACCCCGGAGAAACAGATCCTGGCGCTGGGCTGGGCGGTACTGGCTGCCGGCATCCTGCAGCTGCTGTTCCAGCTGCCCTCGCTGAAGGGCATCAACCTGCTGACCCTGCCGCGCTGGGGCTGGAGCCATCCGGGCGTGCGCAAGGTGATGACGCTGATGGTGCCGACCCTGTTCGGCTCCTCGGTGGCGCAGATCAACCTGCTGCTGGACACCGTCATCGCGGCCAAGCTGACCGATGGCTCGCAGTCCTGGCTGTCGCTGGCCGACCGCTTCCTGGAGCTGCCGCTGGGCGTGTTCGGCGTGGCGCTGGGCACGGTGATCCTGCCGGCGCTGGCCCGTCACCACGTCAGCACCGACCGCGAGGGCTTCTCGCGTTCGCTGGACTGGGGCCTGCGGATGACCCTGCTGATCTCGGTGCCGGCCATGCTGGGCCTGCTGCTGCTGGCCGAACCGCTGATCGCGACCATCTTCCAGCACGGCCAGTTCAGTGCCTTCGATACCCGCATGACCGCGCTGTCGGTGTACGGCCTGAGTTTCGGCCTGCCGGCGTTCGCCCTGCTGAAGGTGGTGTTGCCGGCGTTCTACGCACGTCAGGACACCAAGACCCCGGTGCGCGCGGGTGTGGCCGCGCTGGTGGCCAACATGGTGTTCAACTTCGCCCTGCTGGCGGTGCTGTACCAGGTCATGGTGCCGGACGAGCTGAAGGCGCAGGGCGTGATGGCGGCCATCGGCAAGCAGCCGGGCCTGCATCTGGCACTGGGCATTGCCAGCGCGCTGTCCAGTTACCTGAACCTGGGCCTGCTGTGGTACTGGCTGGGCAAGACCGACGTCTACCAGCGCCGGCCGGGCTGGGGCGGCTATCTGCTGCGACTGCTGCTGGCCTGTGCGGCCATGGTTGGTGTGCTGCTGGCCCTGCTGCACTGGCTGCCGGGCTTCTCGGCGATGAGCGTGTGGGAGCGGATCGGCAGCCTGTCGCTGCTGGTCGGCGGTGGCGGTGCCACCTACGCGGTAGCCATGCTGGCGATGGGCTTCCGCCCGCGCGATCTGCGTGGGCATTGATCGCGGCTTGTGGCGGCTATACTTCAGGGTTACACCATTGAAGCGGCGGCCCCGGTCGGGCCGGAACGAGAGTTGATGAGCAGGCTGTTCAGAAGCGTCGAGGGCGGGGACCTGTTCCCCAACGGAAGCGTGGTCTGTATCGGTGCATTCGACGGCCTCCACCTGGGCCATCGTGCGCTGGTCCGCCACGCGGTTGCCCGCGCGCGCGCCTTGGGCGTGGCCGCCGTGGCCGTGGCGTTCGAGCCGCTGCCGCGTGAGTTCTTCGCCCAGGGCACACCGCCGCCGCGGCTGACCCTGGCGCGCAGCAAGGTCGAGATCCTGCGCGAGCTCGGTGTCGATGCGGTCGGCCTGCTGCGATTCGACGCGGCGATGGCGGCGATGCCGGCCGAGACCTTCGTGCGCCAGTTGCTGGTCAAGCGCCTGAGTGCGCGTGAGGTCTGGATCGGCCCGGAGTTCTGCTTCGGCAACCGCCGCCGTGGCGACCTGGCTCTGCTGCAGAAAATGGGTGCCGAACTGGGTTTCACTGCGGGCGAAATTGAAGCGGTCGACCTGCATGGCGAACGCATTTCCAGCACCCGCATCCGCCAGCTGCTGCAGCAGGGCGACTTCGCCCGTGCCAACGATCTGCTGGGTCGTCCGTACGCGATCAGCGGCCGGGTGGTGCGCGGGCGCCAGCTCGGCCGTACGCTGGGCTTCCCCACCGCCAACCTGCGGTTCCCGAAGACCCCGGCACTGTCGGGCATCTACGCGACCTGGGTGCATGGCGTGTTCGACCAGCCGTGGCCGTCGGTGTCCAGCTTCGGCACCCGCCCGACGGTGGAGGGCGTGGAGCCGCTGCTGGAAGCCCACCTGTTCGATTTCCAGGGCGACCTGTACGGGCGCCACATCGATGTGGAGTTCGTCGCCAAGCTGCGCGACGAAGAGAAATTCAATGATCTGGCGGCGCTGACCGACCAGATGCACCGCGACGCCGAACAGGCGCGCGCCATCCTTTCCGAACATAGATTGCGAGCCACTGCGTGAGCCAGGACTACAAGACCACCCTGAACCTGCCAGCCACCGAATTCCCGATGCGCGGCGACCTGCCCAAGCGCGAGCCGGGCATTCTGGCGCGGTGGGAAGCGCAGGGGCTCTACCAGCAGCTGCGCGACAACGCCGCCGGCCGCCCGCTGTTCGTGCTGCACGATGGCCCGCCGTACGCCAACGGCCGCATCCACCTGGGCCACGCGGTCAACAAGATCCTGAAGGACATCATCGTCAAGTCGCGCTACCTGGCCGGCTTCGATGCGCCCTACGTGCCGGGCTGGGACTGCCATGGCCTGCCGATCGAGATCGCGGTGGAAAAGAAGTGGGGCAAGGTCGGCACCAAGCTCGACGCCGTTGAATTCCGCCAGAAGTGCCGCGAGTTCGCCGAAGAGCAGATCAACATCCAGCGCGTGGACTTCAAGCGCCTGGGCGTGACCGGTGACTGGGACAACCCGTACAAGACCCTGAGCTTCGACTTCGAAGCCAACGAGATCCGTGCGCTGTCCAAGGTCGTGGCCAACGGCCACCTGGTGCGTGGCGCCAAGCCGGTGTACTGGTGCTTCGACTGTGGCTCGGCGCTGGCCGAGGCCGAGATCGAGTACCAGGAAAAGGAATCGCCGGCGATCGACGTGGCCTACGCCGCACGCGATGCGCAGGCCATCGGCCAGGCGTTCGGCGTGAGCGTGCCGGCCGACGTGGAAGTGGCCGTACCGATCTGGACCACCACCCCGTGGACGCTGCCGGCCTCGCTGGCGGTGTCGCTGGGCGCGGAGATCACCTACGTGCTGGCCGAAGGCCCGGCGCACAACGGCAAGCGCCGTTGGCTGGTGCTGGCTGCGGCGCTGGCCGAGCGCGCGCTGCAGCGCTATGGCGTCGAAAACGTGGTGCTGCACGGTGAAACCACCGGTGCGGCGCTGGAAAACCAGCTGCTGGCGCATCCGTTCTACCCGAAACGCGAGATCCTGGTGCTCAACGGCGACCATGTGTCCGACGAGGACGGTACCGGTGCGGTGCACACCGCCCCCGGCCACGGCCAGGAAGACTTCGTGGTCAGCCAGAAGTACGGCCTGCTGGACAAGTACAACGCCGGCCAGATCACCCCGATCGACGGCCGTGGCGTATACCTGGAATCGACCCCGCCGGCCGGTGACGTGGTGCTGGCTGGCCAACATCTATGGCAGGCGCAGGAGGCCATCGTCGGCGTGCTGCGTGACAACGGTGCGCTGCTGGCCTTCCATCCGATCCGCCACAGCTACCCGCACTGCTGGCGTCACAAGAAGCCGGTGGTGTTCCGCGCCACCCCGCAGTGGTTCATCTCGATGGACAAGGCCAACCTGCGCAACGATGCGCTGGCCGCCATCGACACCGTCGGCTGGTTCCCGAGCTGGGGCAAGGCGCGCATCCAGAGCATGGTCGACGGTCGCCCGGACTGGACGATCTCGCGCCAGCGCACCTGGGGCGTGCCGATCGCACTGTTCACCCATCGCCAGACCGGCGCGATCCACCCGCGCTCGGTGGAGCTGATGCAGCAGGTCGCCGACCGTGTCGAAGCCGAGGGCATCGACGTGTGGTACTCGCTGGATGCCGCCGAACTGCTGGGCGCCGAAGCGGCCGACTACGAGAAGGTCACCGACATCCTCGACGTCTGGTTCGATTCGGGCGTGACCCATGAGGGCGTGCTTGCCGCGCGTGGCTTCGGCAAGCCGGCCGACCTGTACCTGGAAGGTTCCGACCAGCATCGCGGCTGGTTCCAGTCCTCGCTGCTGACCGGCGTGGCGATCGACAAGCGCGCGCCGTACAAGCAGTGCCTGACCCACGGCTTCACCGTGGACGAGCAGGGCCGCAAGATGTCCAAGTCGCTGGGCAACGGCATTGAGCCGCAGGACATCATGAACAAGCTGGGCGCGGACATCCTGCGCCTGTGGATCGCCTCGGCCGACTACAGCAACGAGATGTCGCTGTCGCAGGAGATCCTGAAGCGCAACGCCGACGCCTACCGCCGCCTGCGCAACACCGCACGCTTCCTGCTCGGCAACCTGGACGGTTTCGATCCGGCCCAGCACCTGCAGCCGCTCGACCAGATGGTCGCGCTGGACCGCTGGATCGTGCACCGTGCGTGGGAGCTGCAGGAGAAGATCAAGGCGGCCTACGACGGCTACAACATGGCCGAGATCGTGCAGCTGCTGCTGAACTTCTGCAGCGTGGACCTGGGCTCGCTGTACCTGGACGTGACCAAGGACCGCCTGTACACGATGCCGACCGATTCGCACGGTCGCCGTTCGGCACAGAGCGCGATGTACCACATCGCCGAAGCGTTCACCCGCTGGGTTGCGCCGATCCTGACCTTCACCGCCGACGAGCTGTGGGGCTACCTGCCGGGCGAGCATGCCGGCCATGTGCTGTTCACCACCTGGTACGACGGCCTGGCGCCGCTGCCGGCCGATGCCCAGCTCAACGCCACCGACTTCGATCAGTTGCTGGCTGTGCGCGAGCAGGTGGCCAAGGTGCTCGAGCCGATGCGTGCCAACGGCGCCATCGGTGCCGCGCTGGAAGCGGAGATCACCATTGCCGCCAACGAGGAGCAGGCCGCGAAGTGGCAGCCGCTGGCCGATGAACTGCGCTTCCTGTTCATCAGTGGCGACGTGCAGGTGCGCCCGGCGACCACCGACGAGGTGTTCGTCAGCGCCCAGCCGACCACCAAGGCCAAGTGCGTGCGCTGCTGGCACCACCGCGCCGACGTCGGCAGCAACGCCGACCATCCGGAACTGTGCGGCCGTTGCGTGAGCAACGTGACCGGCGCCGGCGAAGTGCGGAGCTGGTTCTGATGGCCGCGCCCCGTCCGCATCCGAACGCCCTGGTCTGGCTGCTGCTGTCGGCCGCCATCATCGGCCTGGACCAGTGGTCCAAGGCCTGGGTGCTGTCGAGCCTGCCGGAGTTCCAGCCGGTGGTGGTCATCGACGGCTTCTGGAACTGGTACCGCACCTACAACACCGGCGCCGCGTTCAGTTTCCTGAGCGACGCCGGTGGCTGGCAGAAGTACTTCTTCACCGCGCTGGCGATCGCCATCAGCGGCCTGATGGCGTGGTGGCTGCGCGGCACCGCGCGCGGCAACTGGAAGGCCGCGGTGCCGTATGCGCTCATCATCGGCGGCGCCATCGGCAACGTGATCGACCGCCAGGTGCACGGCCACGTGGTCGACTTCATCCAGTGGTACGTGGGCAGCTACACCTGGCCCTCGTTCAACATCGCCGACTCGGCCATCGTGGTGGGTGCCATCGGCATCGCCCTGTTTGGCCTGTTCGACGGCAAGTCCGCCAAAAAGGCGGATAATGCCAATCCGAAACCGTAAGCCGGCCGCTGCCGGGAGATTGAACTGATGGATGTGCTGCTCGCCAACCCGCGTGGTTTCTGTGCCGGTGTCGATCGTGCGATCGAGATCGTCAAGCGCGCGATCGAAACGCTGGGCGCGCCCATCTATGTTCGCCATGAAGTGGTGCACAACCGCTTCGTGGTCGACGACCTGAAGCAGCGCGGGGCGATCTTCGTCGAGGAACTCGACGAAGTGCCGGACAACAACACGGTGATCTTCAGCGCCCATGGCGTGTCCCAGGCCGTGCGCCAGGAAGCCGAGCGCCGTGGCCTGAAGGTGTTCGACGCCACCTGCCCGCTGGTGACCAAGGTCCACTTCGAGGTCGCCCGCCACTGCCGTGCCGGCCGTGACGTGGTGCTGATCGGCCATGCCGGTCACCCGGAGGTGGAAGGCACCATGGGCCAGTGGAACCGCGAAGCCGGTACCGGGCAGATCTACCTGGTCGAGGACGTGGAGCAGGTCGCCACGCTGCAGATCAACCAGCCGGAAAACTTCGCCTACACCACCCAGACCACGCTGTCGGTGGATGACACGCGCGGGATCATCGATGCGCTGCGCGAGCGTTTCCCGGCGATGCAGGGCCCGAAGAACGACGACATCTGCTACGCCACGCAGAACCGCCAGGATGCCGTGCGCGATCTGGCCAAGCGCTGCGACCTGGTGCTGGTGGTCGGTTCGCCGAACAGCTCCAACTCCAACCGCTTGAGCGAGCTGGCCCGCCGTGAGGGCGTGGAGTCGTACCTGATCGACGGCGCGCACGAGATCGACCCGGCATGGGTGGCAGGCAAGCAGCACATCGGCGTGACCGCCGGCGCCTCGGCACCGCAGGTGCTGGTCGATGGCGTGCTGGCGCGCCTGGCCGAGCTGGGCGCCACCGGCGTGGGCGAGCTGGACGGCGAACCGGAATCGATGGTGTTCGCGCTGCCGAAGGAACTGCGCCTGCGCCTGGTCGACTGACCGGGAAGCGCCTCATCCACGCATGGCGTGGATCTACTGGAACTGCTCTGGTGGGTGCGAACTGGCACACGGTGGGTGCAAACCAGCACAAGGTGGGTGCGAACCTTGGTTCGCACGCTTTTTCGCACGCAAGGATGGGCGGCCCGCCCATGACCTTTGGCCATGGGGCAGGGCACGTTACAGGCCTAGCATCGGAAGATTCTCCGCTGTTGGAACCTGCCCGATGAAGACCCGAGCCTTGGCGATGTCGTTGCTGTTCGCGCTGGCGGCCACGCCTGCACTGGCGCAGACCTCGCCACCGGCGAACGCGGTGGCCCCCGGCCTGCTGCGCATCGATGTCGACGCGCGCGATCTGGCCCGGCGCATCTTCAAGGTGACCGCTACGATGCCGGCCAAGCCCGGCCCGATGACCCTGCTGTACCCGCAGTGGATTCCCGGCAACCATTCGCCCACCGGCCCGATCGACAAGTTGGCCGGGCTGCGCGTGACCGCCAACGGCAAGCCGCTGGCCTGGCAGCGTGACCAGTTCAACGTCTATGCGTTCAAGGTGAACGTGCCCGAGGGCGTGAGCGAGATCGTCGCCCACTTCGACTTCCTGTCCTCGCAGGGCGGCAGCCAGGGCCGGGTGGTGATGACCCCGGAAATGCTCAACCTGCAGTGGAACGCCAATTCGCTGTATCCGGCCGGCGTCGATGCACGCAACCTGCAGGCGCAGGCCAGCGTGACCCTGCCCAAGGGCTGGTCGTTCGCAACCGCGCTGGAAACCGCGCGGCGCGACGGTGACACCGTGGTGTTCAAGCCGATCTCGTATGACCATCTGGTCGATTCGCCCTTGTTCGCCGGCGAGCACTACCAGCGCATCGATCTCGACCCGGGCGCGAAGGTGCCGGTGCACCTCAATGTGTTTGCCGACGACGCCAAATCACTGAAGCCGAGCGAGGCGCAGATCACCATGCATCGCGCGCTGGTGCAGCAGGCCGACAAGCTTTACGGTGCGCGCCACTACAACCACTATGAGTTCCTGCTGGCATTGACCGACCGCCTCGGTGGCATCGGCCTGGAGCATCACCGTTCCAGCGAGAACAGCGCTGACCCGGGCTACTTCATCGAGTGGGACAGCAACGCGTGGATGCGCGATCTGTTGCCGCACGAGTACACCCATTCCTGGAACGGCAAGTACCGTCGCGGCGCCGACCTGGCCACCGCCAACTTCAACGTGCCGATGGGCGACAGCCTGCTGTGGGTGTACGAGGGCCAGACCCAGTTCTGGGGCCAGGTGCTGGCGGCGCGTTCGGGGCTGTGGTCGACCGCGCAGGCGCGCGACATGCTGGCCAATGTGGCCGCGACCTACGACCGTGGCCGACCGGGCCTGGCCTGGCGGCCGCTGCAGGACACTACCAACGATCCGACCATCGCCCAGCGCCGCACGCTGCCCTACCGCAACTACCAGATGAGCGAGGACTACTACTCCGGCGGCCAGATGCTGTGGCTGGAAGTGGAGGGCAAGCTGCGCGAACTGAGCGGCAACCGCCGCAGCCTGGACGACTTCGCGCGTGCGTTCTTCGGCGTCGGCAATGGCGACTGGGACGTCAACCCGTACACCTTCGATGATGTGGTCGCGACCTTGAACGGCATCGCGCCGTACGACTGGGCGACGTTCCTGCGCGGGCGCCTGGACGGCCACGGTTCGTTGACCGGCGGCCTGGAGCTGGCGGGCTGGAAGCTGGTCTACCGCGATACCCCGAACGACGCCTACAAGGCACAGGAAAAACGCGCCAAGGCGGCATTGCTGGCCTATTCGCTGGGCGCGACCGTACTCGACAGCGGTACGGTCGGCGATGTGATCTGGGACAGCCCGGCGTTCAACGCCGGTCTTGCACCGGGCATGAAGGTGATCGCGGTTGGCGGCCGTGAGTACAGCAGCCAGCGCTTGAAGGACGCGGTGGCTGCGGCAGCGAAGGACAAGGCGCCGATCGTGCTGCTGGTGAAGCAGTTCGACCGCATCGAAACGATGAGCATCGCCTACCACGGTGGCCTGCAGTACCCGGTGCTGGAGCGTATCGCCGGCAAGCCTGACCGCCTCGCAGAATTGTGGAAGGCGCGATGAAGCCGCGCGCCCGCGATGGCGTGATCCTGCTGATGGCGATCTTGGCCATCATCGGTGCCTTCCTGCACGGTGACGGGCGCTGGCTGCATTGGCTGGCCAAGCCGACCACCACGCTGCTGATCGCTGCCATCGTCTGGCGCGTGCATGATCCCGCGCAGCCGTTCTATCGACGCGCGGTGTTGGCCGGCATGCTGCTGTCGTGCGTGGGTGACATCGCGTTGATGCTGCCGATGGATGCGTTCGTGCCGGGCCTGGTTGCGTTCCTGCTGGCCCACCTCTGCTACATCGTGGCCTTCCGCGACGGCCTGCGTGCGGGACGTGGGCTGTTGGCGGCCAGCGTCCTGCTGGCGACGTTTGCCGTGCTCAACGTACTTGGCCTGTGGCCGCACCTGCCTGCACCGATGCGTGCGCCGGTGCTGGCGTATGTGGTGGTGCTGGCCTCGATGGCGGTGCTGGCACTGGCACGCCAGTGGCGCCGGCCACAGCCCGCTGCCGTGGAAGCCAGCAGCGCGCGCTGGGCGGCCGCCGGTGCGCTGCTGTTCGTCGCCAGCGATTCACTGCTGGCCTGGGACCGCTTCGCCGGCGGCCTGCCGCTGGCCAGCCTGCTGGTGCTGTCCACGTACCACGGCGCGCAGTACGCCATCGCCCGCTCGGTGAAATAGAAAGGGGACGGAGGGGATTAAGTCGCAATCCGCACCAAGGCACATGCGACTTAATCCCCTCCGTCCCCTTTTTGTGTGGCCTATCGGCGGTTCACGCCGCGCAGGGTGCCCTGCGCATCGAACTGCAGGCGCACGGATTCGCGGTCACCGGCGACGTCATCCGGCAGCCACACCAGCTTGCCGCCTTTGCGCACGATCACGTAGACGTGGCCGACTTCGGATGCGGGGTTCTGCAGCGCGTCGCGTTGTTCCTGCAGTGCCTGCGCCACGCGCGGCACGGCCTCGAAATCGATGCTGGCCAGGGGTGTGCTGCTGCGCTGCAGGCTGATGGTTGGCGCGAACTGCTGCGGGTTCACCGGATTGCCCTTGCGCCACTGGCCACGTTCGAAGTGGTAGCTGTCGACGTGGCCCGGCTGTTGCGGGTCGACCAGATCGAGGTTGATGCGGCCATCGTCATAGAAGTGGATG
Organism: Stenotrophomonas sp. YJH_SMC_19; assembly: GCF_059367915.1. NCBI lineage: Bacteria > Pseudomonadati > Pseudomonadota > Gammaproteobacteria > Lysobacterales > Lysobacteraceae > Stenotrophomonas > Stenotrophomonas sp. YJH_SMC_19. The sequence goes on along the minus strand of NZ_JCAFRI010000001.1, from coordinate 274,250 downwards.
CTGTGGAACACCGTCAACCGCTGTCCGGCCAGCGCTGGCAACTGCTCCAGTGCCTGGCGGGCAGCCAGCAGGTAGTCCGCATCGAACAGGCGATTGTTGCGTTCGGGCGCCGCAGCGGTACTCGCCGCGGGGAAGGCGGCCGGGGACGGCACAAGCGATGCGGGTTGCTCGCGCGGCGACTGAGACGAGACGGAGGGTGGCAACCGGTCCGGCTGTACCGAATGCCCCAGCGTTTCGCTGATGGTCTGCACCGCGCCGCCGGCAACGGCCACGCCCGCCAGAACCAGCAGCAATACCAGGAACACGGCGCGGGTGGAGGGCGGCTGTTTCATACGCCCTCCAGGCGCACGTTGCCACGGTCATCGGGGTCGTACAGCAGGGTCACGGTTTCGCGCGGGATGTTGGCTAGATCGATCAGCGGGATGAAGCGGCGCACGCTCACCTGCTGTACGCGGCCGTCACGATCGGTGTACTCCAGCTGGAACTCCACCTGCGGCTGTTCGTTGAGGTAGGTGCCGGTCTGACGCACCTTCAGCACCCTGGCCTCCACGCCGATGCCGCGGTACTTCAACGCGTCGCCGCGCGCATCAGCCTGCAGCAGGCGGCCAAGCAGGCGCAGCCCCAAGATGTACCCACACAGCACCAGCGGGCACACCAGCAGCGGGTGGCCGAAGGACAGGAAGGTCCAGCCAAGACCCTCGCTCTGCAGCCGGTAGGCCGCCACATAGGCAGCGGCTACCAGGACGATGCAGAGCGCTGCGCCGATGCTTCGCCGCCACAGGCTGGCGACATCCAGTTCGGGCTGGGCACCGTCCAGTACCACGTTCGGGAACGCGCCCGGCACCTGGCTCAGGCGTGCATCGACGTGCCTGCCGACGCCGAAGCGCTGCAGTTGCGGCTTGCTGTCGACCACCAGCAGCTGTTCGCGGATCGGCGTGCCGGACAGGTTCTTGAAGGACAGCTGCAGTTTCCATTGCGCGAAGCCACGCACCTGTACGCCGGTCTGTTCAGCGTGTTCGATCAGCGCATCGCGCGGTTCGCCATCGGCGAGGATCGAGCGGACGCGATGCAGGGCGCGCGGTGGGCCGAGCAGCAGGAAATGCAGGAACGCGAACAGCAGAGAGAGCCATGCAGCCAGCGACAGCACAAGCAGCAGCAGGGACAGCCATGGCGCGCTGCGATCAGCCAGCGCCACCGGCCAGGAGGTTCCGAAATAGAGGATGCAGGGGAAGGGCAACGCGAAGAACAGCAGGAACGCGCCCCAGAACCAGAGATAGGCTTTCATGGGGAAGGTGGCAGACCGGTGGAACAGGCCGCGTAGCGTACTACGCTCAGCGGAACTGCAGGGTAAGCAGGTAGTAGCGACCCAGTGGATCGTCCAGCCCCGGCATCTGCCCACCATTGCCGACCAGGTAGTTCACCGGTTGCGCATCAAGCACGTTGTGCACGTCCAGCGCCGCGATGACGCGTGTGCCCAGGCGGCGCGCCAGGTGCAGGTTCCAGCGCAGCTGGCGCGGATTCATGCAGTGGTTCTGTTCGATCTGCCGCTGCGGGCACTCGGCGCCGGGCAGCCATGCGCGGGTGCGGCCCACCTGGTTGCCGCGCAGGGCGATGTCCCAGTTGCTGTTCTGCCATTGCACGTTGAGGACCGCCGCCATCTCGGGCGTGACATGCCCGCGCAGGTCGATCGCCGGCTCGTGGTCCCGACGGCGGCGCAGCTCCTGCTGCTTCAGCGCGTCCAGCGAGAACAACCACTGGCCGGTGCTGCCGGTGTCGATCCGGTATTCGCCACGCAGCACCCAGTTGCGGGAAGTGGTGCGGCCGATATTGTCGAACGACAGGCGGAGGCTGCTCAGGTTGCCATCCTCATCCAATTGCCAGGTGTCACGGTTCCACACGGCATCGGCCGGCTGCAGCGTGAGGATCTCGTTGCGCAGCTCGACGATGTTGTGGGTCAGCGAAAGCGAGAACGCATCGCTGGGTGACCAGGTCGCCGCCAGTGAATGGCTGCGTGAGCTCTCGGCCTTGAGCGCGTTGTTCTCCTCCACATCCGCAGTGACCACGCAGCGGCCGTCCGGCTCGCTCTGTGCACAAGGTGGCAGTGCGCTTGAGACGGGCAGGGTAAGGGTGCCGAACTGTCCTGGCGGGCGGCGCTGTTCGAACAGGCTGGGCGCGCGATAGCCGCGGCCGCTGGCCAGCAGGAACGACCAGTGCGGTGTTGGCGTCCAGCGCAGGCCGGCACGGGGCGAGAATGCCGTGTAGTCGCCGTCGTAGTCCCAGCGCGCGGCCAGGTCCATGCGCAGTTCCGACGTGAGTGGCAGGCCCAGTTCCGCATACGCGCCGCCACTCTGCCGCGACAGGCGCCGCTGCTGCTGCGGCAGCCCCAGTGCCAGATCGCCCTGGCTCAGCAGGGTGTCCGGGTGCGACGTCCAGCGTTCATGGCGCAGATCGATGCCGGTAGCCAGCTGCGCATTACCGCCCCGCATCGGCATCAATGCGCGCTGTATGCCCCACCAGCCCTGCCACTGCTCGGTAAGTCCACGGTTGCGGATCGATGGGAAGAGCGAAGTGGCTTCATCGGCGGGCAATGCATCGAAGCCTGGCAGGAACCTGAGCGACTGCGCAGCCTCGATGAACGGTTCGGCGCGCACGGTGCCCGGCGTGGCCAGGGTGACGTCGCTGCGCTGCGCGCTGATGCCGGCGTCCCAGCTGTGGCTGCCCTGGTCCCGGCCGATGCCCAGGGTGATATCGGCGTCGGTGGCACGGACCTGGGGACGCACATTGCCGGCTTCGCGCAGGACGCTGTTGAAGGTGTACCCGTACAGGCCGAGGGCGACGGCGGTCGGGCCCAGATCGAAACGCTGCCGGTTGTGGCTGGCGCGGGCTTCGGCATAGACGTAGCGTCCCTGGCCACGCTCATGCCGGTAGCGCAGATAGGCCGAGGCGGTATCGGAGGCCGGTTGAAGCGAACGAGGGCGCGAACTGTCGAACCAGCAGGCGCCATTGCGTCGTTTCAATGGTCCGTCGCAGCGCGTCGCGGGCCAGTAGTCGCCATCGCGGAAGGCGCCGATCAGGTACTGCGACGTCTCGGCGTGCCAGTCACGCTGGTCCCCCGCCAGGTGATCGACGCGATGCAGGTCGATGCCTGCGAACCAGCGGTCGCCGCTCCCGCGCAGGCCTCCGGTGGCGGCCTGCACGCGGTACTGGCCAGCGTCGCCACGACTGCTCAGACCGGTCTGCAGCGTTGCCTCCGGGCCGTCGGCCTGGTCGCGGAGGATGATGTTGACCACGCCGGACATGGCATCGGCACCGTAGATGGCCGATGCACCGCCGCGCACCAGTTCGATGCGTTCGACAAAGCTGAGTGGAATGCCGCCCAGGTCGGTGAGCCCGCCCTGTTCCAGGGACACCATTGGATAACGGGGCAGGCGCCGGCCATTGACCAGGAACAGGGTGGCGCGCGGTCCCATGCCATCCAGGCTGGTGGTGGCGGCTGCACCGACAGGCAGGTACTGCGAATCGCCACTGCGTGCGCTGCTCATCGCTGGCAGCCCGTTCATGCCGGGCAGGTGTCGCAGCAGGTCGAACAGGCTGCCGTAGCCACTGCGCAGGATGTCTGCGCGATCGATCGTGGTCACCGGCAGGGTGGTCTGCACGGAGGTGCGCGGCAACCGGCTGCCGGTGACATGGATCGGCGCCAGGTCCACCTGGGGGGGCGACTGCGGGGGCATGCGCGGGCGCGGCGCCACCGTTGCCGGAACCGGCGGCGCGACGGCGGGCGCGACGCGGATGCGGCGGACCACGAAGCCACCGGACGGTGTTCGAAGGATGGTCACCGGCATGCCGGCGACCAGCTGTTTCAGGGCCGATGCTGGATCGGCCTGGCCATGGGTGCCGTTGGCATGGAGCCCCGCCAGTTCCCGGGCATCGAACACCAGAGCGATGCCGCTTTGCCGTGCCCATTGCTGCAATGCCGAGGGCAACGGGCCAGCGTTGATGCGGTAGTCGTGGGTGGCAGCCGGATCGCCTGCGAGGGCGGCAGGCGGCGCGGCGACCAGCAGCGCCAGGCACAGCAGGGGGCGGAGCAGCCCCCACTGCAGCGCGCCTGGTCCTGCCATCACCGCAGGCCTCCTCAGTACGTGCGGCGCAGTTCCAGCGCGCCATCCGGGCGCGTCTGGCCAGCAATGGACCAGCCAAGTTCCAGCGCGGATAGCAACTCCTGTGCGTCGCCTGCGCGGAACGTGCCGCTGACTGCCAGATCGGTGATCTCCGGGTCGGCGATCACCAGCGGTGCATGGCCATAGCGGTTCATGCGTTCGACCACGATCGACAGCGGGGTGGCATCGAAGACCAGCTGCCCACGCAGCCAGCCCTCGGCGGCTGCCGTGGAGGACAACGCTGGGCCGGGCTGGATGCGCCCGGAGGGGAGTACCTGCAGTTGCTGGCCAGGGGCCAGGGTGTGCTGGGCGGCGCCGTTGCTGACTTCCACCGCACCCTCCAGCAGCGCGACCTCGACCAGGCCATCGTGCAGGCGCTCGACCTGGAAGGTGGTGCCGATATCGCGGATGGTGCTGGTGCCGGCGCGCAGCTGCAGTGCTTTGTTCGATGGCGCGACCTGCAACTGCAGGCGGCCGCGTTCGAGGTCCAGCTCGCGGTGGCGCCAGCCAAAGCGTGCGTGCAGCGTCGTGCCGGCATCGAGCATGGCTACGCTGCCATCGGGCAGGGTCAGCCGCTGCGCCTGATGCGTGTCATTGGCAAAGCGCTGCGGGGCTGGGTTGCCATCCACCGCTACCATCCAGCCCACGCCGATGGCCAGGCAGATACCAGCGGCCGCGGCCGCAGCAGGCAGCCAGCGGCGTCGGGCAGGCCGTGCCGCACGCGCCGCAGCCGTCCGCAGCCATGGGTCCGCAGCCAGGCCCTGGCCTTGCTGGAAAAGATCTTCGGCCTGCGCCCAGGCTTTGACATGGGCAGGGTCTTCAGCCAGCCAGTCTTCGAACGACTCGCGTTCGGCAGGAGTGCAGTCCGGGGCCTCCAACCGCGCTACCCAGGCGCTGGCGCGTGCGAACAGCGAGGCGTCTTCCGTGTGCCGGTGGCTGCTCATTCGGTATCCCCGTCGTTGTGCAGCGGATCCGGTCCCAACTCCTGGCGCAGGCCCTGCAGGGCGCGGGCGATGTGTTTTTCCACGGTCTTGGCTGTAATTCCACAGTGCCGCGCGATCTGCGTATAGCTCATGCCGGTGATCCGGTTGAGCAGGTACACCTCGCGCGCACGCTCGGGCAATTTGAAAAGGGCCTGCCGCAGCAGGGACAACATCTGCCCGGACTCTGCCTGGCGCAAGGGGTCCGGCGACGGGCTGGTGGGCTCGTCGTGACCATCATGCTCGGCCAGTGACAGGTGCGGTCGCGACTGCGGCGATCGGCCGCGATCGGCCAGGCGATTGCGCGCGATACGATACAGCAGCAGGCGCAGTTCGTCGGTGCCGTGCGCGCGATAGCGGATCAGCCGCTCCATGCAGTCCTGCGCGATGTCCTCTGCATCCTCCGGCCCGACGCCCCGTGTGCGCAGGAACGCGCACAGTGGCGCGCGTTCCTCGCGTACGAACGCGATGAAGGCGTCCGCAGGCGCGGGTGGCTCCGGCGCGTGGTGGATCAGGGGGGACGGAACGGACAGGGCTGGCCTCGGCTGACGTTGACGGGTGCGCCTTCGAGTTTTACGCGACGATGACCGGATGGGGAAGAGTGTGTGGTGCCCCCTCTCTCATTGTGAATGCATTCATTTTTTCCGGCCGACCGGGCTGGGGGAGATTCCGGCGCTTTGCCGTTTGACTCCTTACCCGCGTGTTGCGGGTGGAGAGAGAGAACGTATGAAGCATTCGAAGTTGAGCCTGGCCCTGGCCGGGCTGATCGCCGTTGGCGCCATCGCGGCGGCTGATGACGTCATGGCAATGAGTTATCACGTGCAGGGGGATCGCATCTTCCTGAGCGGCGGGGTGACCTACGCCGATGTGGTGTCGTTGCCCGCGTTGCTGGCCAAGGCACAGGCCGAGGGCCGGCCGATCCGCGAAGTGGTGCTGCGCACCTCCAATGGTGGCGCGCTGATCGCCGGCGAGTGGCTGCAGGGCGTGATCCGCACGTCCGGCCTGAACACCATCGTGTCCGGCCACTGCATTTCGTCCTGCTCGATCATGCAGTCCGGTGGCGTCGAACGCTATCTGGCCGGTGATCTGCCGATCGTCGATTCGGTACAGATCCACGCGGCCAGCAACAGCGGCAAAGTGATCTACACGCCGTCGCCGCGGATGACCCAGATCTACACCGGCAACTACGGCGGTGGCATCGATGCCGGGCTGCTGCACAAGGCCATGTATGAAGTCGTGCAGCCCAACGGCCTGCTGGTGTTCCGCGATCCGGCGCGCACCACGGGTGCCTCGGTCACTTTCGATCCTGATGGCAGCGGCAGCAAGCTGGAGTCGTTCCCGGGGCAGGACATCTACAGCAACAGGGTCATCACCGCCAAGGGCTACCGCGATCCGGGCGATACGTTGAATGTCACCGCCAACGTGAGCGGCGACATCAACCCGGGCTACCTGCGCACCGGTCGCCAGCTGCAGACCTTCGTCGATGATGACTTCGCGCGCTGGAACACCAACTGGCAGTCCAGCTACATCAACCTGGCGCAGAGCATCTACAACGCCTCCAGCAATGGTCCGCAGGGCATCGGCGCGAACTCGGTACAGGACTACCAGAACGATCCCACATACAAGGCCCTGCTGCTGTCGAAGCTGCGCCTGGGCGACCTGGATGTGTCCACGCTGGACAACTCCATGGGCGTGATCCGCGTGACCAACGGCGCGACATGGCGGACCTCCGCGACCACCGGTGCCGACTTCATGCTGGTCGACAACGGCACCATCGCGCTGGAAGGCGGCGCCCTGCGCGCTTCGGAGGTGCGGGTAATGGGCGCAGGCATGCTGGTCGGCAATGGTGACGTGGCCGGCACCGCTATGGATCTCAGTGCGCTGGCCAGCGGTACCCGCCCGTCCTGGCGCGAGGACGGCTTCAACCGCCTGCGCGTGTACGGGACCCTGATGCCGCGCGGCGGCGATCTGGTCACCCATGGCTACGTCAACATCATGCCGGGCGGGAAGGTGCTGTTCGATGTGACCGAGAACGGCGGGGCGGGCAGTGGCCGCCTGCGCGTAGGCAGTTTCTTCGACAGCAAGCAGACCGACGGCGCGCTGGTGATCTCCAAAGGGGCCTTCCTCGAACTGAACGTGGCGCAGGGTTACTACGGCCAGGACTTCCGCCGTGACCTGGTGCAGGGCCCGATATACCAGGGCGGCTTCGAAGAGGTCGTGCGCCTGGGTGACACCGGCTACAGCGCCAGCATCACCGGCGGCGAAGTGTTCCGCCCGCGCCACAACTCGCTGCTGAGTTTCAACGTGAAGCAGGCCGCTGAAGGCCTGTGGCTGACCGCCAACCCGGGTTTCGACCAGCTGGGCCTGTTCACCAACGGCACTTCCGGCGATGGCTTGGGCCGCGCGCTGGCGACTGCTTCCGATCGCAGGGATGGTGGCCTGAAGTCGCTGCTCGGCGCCCTGCAGTTCGCCGACCGTGATGTGATCGCACAGCAGGCCGGTGCCCTGCGCGGTGACGCGCACGCGACCCTGCGCCTGGCCGACAACGCATTGGTGGGCAGCATCGGCAACGTGGTGCAGCAGCACCAGGCCGCGATGCGCAGTGGCGGTGATGCCGACGGCCTGGCCTCGCAGGCCGCGCAATCGGTGTCGGCGCAGCCGGGCATGCGCCACGGCAGCCTGTTCAACCAGCTGGCCATGCATCTGGTCGAGCCGGCGGCGGGTGGCGGTGAAGGCAGTGGCTTTGGTCGCAACCGTGGCCTGTGGGCGCGCGGTTTCGCCAGCCACGGCCGCATCGATGCCGACGGTGGCGTGGCAGGCTTGAGCCATAACATCGGCGGCATCGTCGTCGGCGCCGATACCCGCGTTGCCGATGACCGCGTCACCCTGGGCGTCAGCGTGGCAGCGGCGGATATGTCGACCAAGGGCCGCGACGGCTCCGACTTCAGTGGTGACGTGCGCGCGCTGGACGTGGGCGGCTACCTGGACGCGACCTATTCGCGCGGCTATCTGTCGGCGGCGGTGCGCTACACAGACCTGCGTCACGACACCCGCCGCAGCGTCAGCGGTATCGATGGCCTGCAGCAGCCGCTGCGTGCCAAGTACAGCAACGATGCGATCTCCGCGCGGGTGGAGCACGCGTTCTCATTCACCACGGGCAAGGGCCTGGTGATCCAGCCGCTGTTGCCGGTGGTGGACTACGCGCGTACCTCGGCCACGCGCTTCAATGAAGGGCAGGGTGCGGGTGCACTGGTCGGTCGCAGCGGCAGCCTGGAGAGCATCCGCGTGGGCGCCGGCCTGCAGCTGTTCAGGACCTTCGAAGGCAACAACGGCGAGCGCATTACCCCGCGTGCCCGCGTGGTCTGGCAGAAGGAACTGGGCGACTCGCAGGCGCGCTACAGCACCGGCTTCGCCGCAGCACCGGATCTGGTGTTCGGGGCAAGCAGCCAGGCCGTGGGCGAGCAGGTGCTGGCCTGGAACCTGGGCGTGACCAGCCGCGCCAGCGAACGCCTGTCGATCATGGCCGACTACGTGGGCGAGCGTCGTGACGGGCAGATCCAGAACGGCGTGATGCTGGGGCTGGGTTACAAGTTCTGAGTGGCACAGGGCACCGGCGATGTTCGCATCGCCGGTGCCATCCCCACGGACGCGTGGCTGCGGTATGGTCGGCATGGCATTCCATCCAGGTTCTTCCATGCAGATCGCCGTCTTCAGCGCCCGACCCTACGACCGTCGCTTCCTGGACGAAGCCAACCTGCGTGAGGCGGCGGGGCAGGGTTACACGTTCGTCTACTTCGATGCCGCGCTGGATGTGCATACCGCAGCGCTGGCACAGGACTGCGCCGCGGTCTGCGTGTTCGTCAACGATCGGCTGGATGCGCAGGTGCTGCGCGCGCTGCACGCGTTGGGTGTGCGGGCCGTGCTGCTGCGCTGTGCGGGCTTCAACAATGTGGACCTGGCCGCTGCGAAAGCGCTGGACCTGTTCGTCGCGCGGGTGCCGGCGTACTCGCCCGAAGCCGTGGCCGAGCATGCACTGGCGCTGGTGATGACCCTCAACCGCCAGACCCATCGTGCCTACAACCGCGTGCGCGAGGGCAACTTCATGCTAGATGGCCTGCTCGGGCGCACCCTGCATGGCCGCACGGTCGGCATCATCGGTACCGGCAAGATCGGCCTGGCCACCGCGCGCATCTTCAAGGGCATGGGCTGCATGGTGCTGGGGCACGATCCGTATCCGTCGGCGGCCTTCGCAGGTATCGGCGAGATGGTGGCGCTGGATGAACTGCTGGCGCGCGCTGACATCGTCTCGCTGCACTGCCCGCTGACGCCCGATACCCAGCACCTGATCAATGACGCCTCGCTGGCGCGGATGAAGCCGGGCGCGATGCTGGTCAATACCTCGCGCGGCGGATTGGTGGATACCCATGCAGTGATCCGCGGGCTGAAGTCGCGCCGGCTCGGCCATCTGGCGATCGACGTGTACGAGCAGGAAAGCGCGCTGTTCTTCCAGGACCTGTCCGGCGAGATCATCGACGACGAGGCCTTCCAGCGCCTGATGACCTTCCCCAACGTGCTGGTGACCGGCCACCAGGGCTTCTTCACCGTGGAGGCGCTGCAGGAGATCTCGGCGATCACGCTGGGGAACCTGCAGGATTTCGCGGCTGGGCGGGTGTGTGCCAACCGGGTAGAGGCGGACTGAGCCGGGTGGATTGACCGCCGGGGCGCCCAGCCCGTAAAATCGCGGGCTCCGCCGGAATAGCTCAGTTGGTAGAGCGGCGCATTCGTAATGCGTAGGTCGCAGGTTCGACTCCTGTTTCCGGCACCAGTTGTAGAAAAGCCCCGGCCTTGGTCGGGGCTTTTTTTATGCTCTGGTAGTGCCGGCCGCTGGCCGGCAACCCCAGAAGTGCCAGCCCATGGCTGGCAGGTCGCGATTTCTGAGCCTCGCGATCTACCCGCCCCTCCGCCTTCCCAGGCGCATGGCTCCTTGCACAGTTCCTGACCTGGCAACTGCAGCCGGTCATTCCTGTGCTATGAATACCCAGCCTTGCTTCAAGGCTCTTTCAGAGATTGGAAGGATGCGCAGGTTCGGGGGAACTGCAGGCGGCGTGTTTACCCGCTTCAGGAGATGTGGAGATCGAATTCGCAAGCTGGGGGCATCAGGCGCTTGGCTGTGTTGTGTGCTGCTGATCGGCCTTGGTCTGTCGCCATCCGCAATCGCCCAGACCACTGTGACGTACATCCACACTGACGCCCTGGGCTCGGTCGTGGCTGAGAGCGATGCCAACGGCAATGTGATCAAGCGCTATGACTACGAGCCCTACGGGGCCGTGGTCGGTGGTCAGGTCACGGACGGGCCGGGGTATACCGGGCACGTGAGCGACTCGGCAACGGGCCTGATCTACATGCAGCAGCGCTACATGGATCCGCAGTTGGGGGTGTTCCTGTCGGTTGATCCGGTCACGGCGTATGAGCAGCCGGTGGGGCAGTTCAACCGGTATAGGTATGCGAACGGGAATCCTTACAGGTTCACGGATCCAGATGGGCGAATCGTCAAGTACGCATTTGAAGGCGGAGCGACGCTGCGTGATGGTGCTGCCGTGCTCAACCATTGGATGAAGTCAGAAACCATCAGCTCTGAACTGAAGCAGATTCTCCTATCCGATGAGACCTACACCATACAGTTCAATCGCAATGGTGATTTTGGATATGACGAGAACAAGAGAATCATCAGCATTGATGTCACCTCTGGACTTCGCGTCAAATCCTCCGGGGAGATCCAGTCTCCTGCTCTGGGGGGCGGTCACGAGGTGAGCCATGCTGCCCAGCATGATCGGGTTGGATTGTCCGCTTTCCAAGCTTCGCTTGTTGCGCCACAGTCCAACTCGGAGAGCAACGGCGTGATGCAGATCCGAGTCGGCGTATCTTCGGAGGAGGCGCGGGCTACGGGGGTGGAGACCCGGGCCGCGCGTGAGCTGGGGGAGCCTGCCCGGAAGAGCTACAGCGACACGAACGGCACGGTTAATGTCTGCTCCCCCACCAGCAATCGGGAGTGTTGAATGAACCGCGTTCTGATGCTTGCGTTGGCCTTGTCCAGTGCCTCATGTCGCGCCGGTGAGGAGCTCCCTGGGCCTTGCCAGGCGGCAAGCAGTCCGGTGGAGTCCATTGCGCCGGTCGTTTCCGCCGCGACCGAGATGCAGGTGCGTGGCTCTGTCGTGGCGACCGTCGTCGTTGAAGAGGATGGGCGGGTGACAAATCCCGTCATCACGCGGTCACAGTTTGAAGCGCTGGACCGGGGGAGGGTCGACAATGCTGCTTATGAGCGCGCAGCCTTGGTTGCCGTGGCGAAGTGGCGTTTCCCTCCGGTCCCATCCCGCTGCACCAGGAAGGTCACATTCGATTTCCAACGTCTGGATTGAATGAGCCCGGTCAACCTGCTGAAACAGCAACGGCAGCGAGCAGGTGTTGAAGACCCTCATCGAGGACGACAAGAGGAAATGATCATGCGGATTGCTTCTTCAGTCGTCATTCTGGCCGCCTCGCTGCCGGCTGCAGCATCCGCTGCGCCACCTGTCTCTGTGCCGCAGGCCTGCGCGCCGACCTACTGCATTGAGGTCGGAGCCACGTTGCCCGACCGGCCGGTGACGATCCGGGTTGAATCGACGGTTCCCGCAGACGCCTCGACGACAACGGTGGACATGGGGCGTGGATTTTCAATTGGCTTCCATTCCCGGTATGTCGAATGGAAAGCCGGGCGAATGGGCCTTCCGCCCGCGCGATGGACACCAGGCAAAGCCAAGGCGAGCGCGGCAGCTTGCCTGAAGTGTGGCGCGCCGGGCTGGAATGAAGTCATGGGCATTGCCATGACCGGCATCCCCGAAGACTATGGCAATGACCTTTCCGGTATCAGTGTCTGCTTTTGGCCGCTTGATCGTTCATCGGCAGGGCACGGGGACGGCAAGTCCCTGCGCCTTGGGGAGAAGGTCTGCATCGCAGATCCGGCCCCGAGGCGCTGAGCAGCACGTCTGCGCGGAGTGCTGTCTCAATAGGCAAGGTCGAAATAGTAGATCTTCTTTGCTCCGAACACGCCGCAACCTTCGCTGGTGAGTGCGTGGAAGCCGATCGGTGTCCGCGATGACGCCGCCGACAGGATGGCCGCGTACTTTTCCCGTCCGGATTTGTCGCTGGCAAGATCGATTGTCCAGCGCCCGTCGGAAGCACACTCGTTGTTGGTGGGCTGGCCTTCCAGCCACACGGAAACGAACGTGGATTCGACAACCAGTTTGGTGATTTTTCCGGTCTGGTGTGTATCGGCCCATGCGCTGCCGGACAGCAGCAGTGCACCGAGTGTGATAGCGAGCTGTTTCATGTCTTCCCTGCAGGCCCGGGGCATCAAGCCCTATATATAGCGCAGCAGGTGCCGGATCTGATGAGCACGAGCATCACCAGTTGCCGCAGATAGCCGCCGATCACCCCGGCCAGCACCCCGGCCGCGATCCGCATGGCCAGCCGGAACCATCGCCCGGCGCGTTCCCGCAGCCAGGGCAGTACCACCGTTACCTGTGCAGCCAGCAGCAACATCACCACATCCATCCCCAGTGCATCGATCAGCGACAGCAGCGGCAGCAGGTCGGGATTGCAGGCCAGTACAAGCAACAACACGCTGCACAGCAGCGCGAAGGCGCGGCGCCCGGTGGGCAGGGTGGTCCAGCGCAGTAAACGATCAATCAGGGGCATGAATCTTCTGCTCCTTGTCAGAGCGGTGCTCGCAGGCGGTCATTCCGCGCGGACGGGCTGCCGCAGCACGGTCTTCAACCGCGCCGCGTCGGTCCTGCGCGGGTCGCTCAGGTAGATCTCATGATGGGGGCCGGCAAAGGTGTAACCCAGTGCGGGCATCAGTTCGTCGTGCAGATGGGCCAGGGCCGGACCCTCGTCATCGTAGGCGCCTACATGCAGCGTCTGCAGGCAGAGGCCTTCTTCGAGAATTTCGTGGCGAAGGCTGGCTGGAACGTCGCCCAGTTTCTTCGCCGCCTTGGCAATGGCAGCCTCCAACTGCGCTGGACTGATCCCATCCGGCGTGCGGATCATCGCCGTCCACCTCCACTCATCCTTGCGGCGTGCCACAAAGCTCGACGGATCCTCGGCGGTCCAAAGCGCTTCCAGCGGTGGCACCACGTAGTCCTGGCCCCCGGCCTTCAGGGCGAACTTCAATGCATAGCTCACCGAGTACAGCCATTGCACCGCCTGCAGGTAGGCCGGGGCGGTGTTCGGGTCGCCGCGGCCATCGACCATCAGGTAGGGCAGGGGCGGTACATCGACCGGTACGAACTGGCCGGTGGGCGGGTGATAGAGTGCCCGGTCGCGCTTCTTGAAGTCGATCTTGTCCATCGGGGTCTTCCTCCTGTGCCGAGCATCCCATGCTAGGCACCCGTCAGCACGCCTGAACCGATTCAGGTGACTTTGCCGAACGAGGGCGAACGGCCCGCGAACGTCCAGGGCCGGAATGCCGCCCTGGGTCATGCGCCCCGTCATGCCCGCGCGGTGCGACAACGTGTCGCAGCCAGAATCGGGCCTTTCCTGCGCTCGATCAATGTCAATGCCTTTCTTAAATGGTGGGTGACGGCCTAAAATTGAAAGGCTGACTCGACCCACCTCCCTACCTGTCTTCCGGACCGGTGGGACCGGCTTTGGCCGGAACAGGCAGGACGGGGAACGGCATTCCCTCGCAATTGGATCGACCGATGATTCCGTTGAAAACCCTTGGGCGCTGGTTGCGCCCGGGCCTGCTGCTGTCGTTGCTGGTGATGCTCACCGGCTGCGATGCCGTGGCCATCCTCAGTCCGAAGGGCCAGATCGGCCAGGATGAGAAGACCCTGCTGATCACGGCCACCGTGCTCATGCTGCTGGTCGTCATCCCGGTCATCATCATGACCCTGACCTTCGCGTGGAAGTATCGCGCCTCCAACACCAAGGCCCGTTACGAGCCGAAGTGGTCCCACTCGACGGCGATCGAGGTGGTGGTGTGGTCCATTCCCTGCATGATCGTGCTGGTGCTGGCGGTCCTGACCTGGCGTTCGTCGCACGCGCTGGACCCGTATCGTCCGCTGGAATCGGACGTCAAACCGGTCACCATCGAGGCGATCTCGCTGGACTGGAAGTGGCTGTTCATCTATCCGGAAGAGAAGGTGGCGGTCGTCAACGAAATCAAGTTCCCGGTCAACACGCCGCTGAACTTCAAGATCACGTCCGATTCGGTGATGAATGCCTTCTTCATCCCGCACCTGGGCAGCATGATCTACTCGATGGCTGCGATGGAGACCAAGCTCCACCTGATCGCCAACGAGACCGGTGAATTCCCGGGCATGTCCTCGCACTACAGCGGCGCAGGCTTTGCCAAGATGCACTTCACCGCCTACTCGGTCACCGATGCCGAATACCGTCAGTGGCTGGACCAGGTCCGTGCCGGTGAGCAGACCCTGGACAAGGCCTCGTTCAAGGCCCTGGGTGAAGCACGCAACGCCGAGTGGTATCCGGTCACCTACTTCGGCAAGACCGAAGAAGGCCTGTTCGACTGGGTCATCGCCAAGCACATGGGCGACAACAAGCATTACGGCATGAAGCACTCGCACGCCGGTGCCGCCGCTGCCGATGCCGCCAGCCATGAAGCGCACGAGGGGCATGCCCCCAGTGACGCGCATGATTCCAAGGAATCGGGTGAAAACCTGGATGCCACCGAACACGAACACGCTGGCCATGCTGGCCACGCGGGTTCGGGAGAATGAACATGTTGGGAAAACTCTCTCTTGAGTCGATCCCCCACGATCCGATCGTGCTGACCACCCTGGTCGGCGCGGTGCTGGGTGGCCTGGGCGTCATGGCCCTGATCACCAAGTTCAAGCTGTGGGGCTATCTGTGGAAGGAGTGGTTCACCTCGGTGGATCACAAGAAGATCGGCGTGATGTACCTCATCGTCGCCTTCGTCATGCTGCTGCGCGGCTTCTCCGACGCCATCATGATGCGTACCCAGCAGGCGCTCGCCGTCGGCGGGTCCGAGGGTTACCTGCCGCCGCACCACTACGACCAGATCTTCACCGCCCACGGCGTGATCATGATCTTCTTCGTGGCGATGCCGCTGATCACCGGCCTGATGAACCTGGCCGTGCCGCTGCAGATCGGTGCGCGCGACGTCGCGTTCCCGTTCGTCAACTCGCTCAGCTTCTGGCTGTTCGTGTCGGGCGCTGTGCTGATCATGCTGTCGCTGTGGATCGGTGAGTTCGCTGCCACCGGCTGGCTGGCGTTCCCACCGTTGTCGGGCATCGAATACAGTCCAAGCGTCGGCATGGACTACTACATCTGGGGTCTACAGGTCGCAGGCCTGGGTACCACGCTGAGCGGTATCAACTTCTTCATCACCATCCTGAAGATGCGTACCCCCAGCATGAAGCTGATGCAGATGCCGGTGTTCACCTGGACCGCCCTGGTGACCAACGTGCTGATCGTCGCTGCCTTCCCGGTGCTGACCATCACCCTGGTGCTGCTGACCCTGGACCGTTACCTGGGTACGCACTTCTTCACCAATGACGGTGGCGGCAACGCCATGCTGTACATCAACCTGATCTGGATCTGGGGCCACCCGGAGGTGTACATCCTGGTCCTGCCGGCGTTCGGTGTGTTCTCCGAAGTCATCGCGACCTTCTCGCGCAAGGCGCTGTTCGGCTACAAGGGCATGGTCTACGCCACCGCCTGCATCGGCGTGCTGTCGTTCATCGTGTGGCTGCACCACTTCTTCACCATGGGCTCGGGTGCCAACGTCAATGCCTTCTTCGGCATCACGACGATGATCATCTCGATCCCGACCGGCGTGAAGATCTTCAACTGGCTGTTCACCATGTTCCGCGGCCGCGTGCACTTCACCACCCCGGTGCTGTGGACCATCGGCTTCATGGTCACCTTCGTCATCGGCGGCATGACCGGCGTGATGCTGGCGATCCCGGCCATCGACTTCGTGCTGCACAACAGCCTGTTCCTGATCGCCCACTTCCACAACGTCATCATCGGCGGCGTGGTGTTCGGCATGTTCGCCGGCATCACCTACTGGTGGCCGAAGATGTTCGGCTTCCGCCTCAATGAGTTCTGGGGCAAGTGCGCGTTCTGGTGCTGGTTCATCGGCTTCTACGTGACCTTCATGCCGATGTACGTGCTGGGCTTCATGGGCATGACCCGTCGCCTGCAGAGCACCGTCAACCCGGCCTACGAGCCGCTGCTGCTGATCGCCGCCGCAGGTGCCTTCATCGTGGGTGCCGGCATCCTGTGCCAGATCATCCAGGTGGCCGTGTCGATCCGCGACCGCAAGAAGACCGTCGACCTGACCGGCGACCCGTGGGATGCCCGTACGCTGGAGTGGGAAACCTCTTCGCCGCCGGCCTTCTACAACTTCGGCACCCTGCCGGAAGTCACCGAACTGGACGATTTCTGGGAGCGCAAGCAGCGTGGTGAAGCCTGGCCGAAGCCGGCCAAGTACACCGACATCCACATGCCGCGCAACACCGGCACAGGCGTTGTCATCGGTGCCTTCAGCCTGGTGTTCGGCTTCGCGATGATCTGGCACATCTGGTGGCTGGCCATCGTCGGCTTCGTCGGCATGATCGCCACGTTCATCTACCGCACCTTCGACCAGGACGTGGACTACTGGGTCCCGGCCGCCGAGGTGGAACGCATCGAGAACGAACACCGCAAGCACCTGGAAGCCCAGGGCCTGGTGAAGTCGGAGCTGAAGGCATGAGCACCAATACCTCGACCCTGAGCCACGGGCACGCCGCGCATGCGGCGGCCCATGGCCATGACGACCACGAGCACCACGACACCGGCGGCAACACCGTCTTCGGTTTCTGGGTGTACCTGATGAGCGACTGCCTCATCTTCGCCTCGCTGTTCGCCACCTACGTGGTGCTGGCAGGCGGCACCGATGGTGGCCCCACCGCGAAGGACCTGTTCGAACTGCCGTTCGTGGCATGGGAAACCGCGCTGCTGCTGACCTCCTCGCTGACCTTCGGCCTGGGCATGATCGCCATGCACCGCAAGCAGATGGGCCAGATGTACCTGTGGCTGGGCATCACCTGGCTGCTGGGCTTCGGCTTCATGTGCATGGAAGTGTGGGAGTTCCAGCACCTGATCCACCAGGGCTACGGTCCGGACCGCAGTGCCTTCCTGTCGGCGTTCTTCGCCCTGGTCGGTACCCACGGCCTGCACGTCAGCGCCGGCCTGCTGTGGCTGCTGGTGATGTTCGTGCAGCTGAAGAAGTACGGCCTGACCCCGACCAACAAGACCCGCATGGCGTGCCTGAGCCTGTTCTGGCACTTCCTGGACCTGATCTGGATCGGCGTGTTCTCCGTCGTCTATCTCAATGGAGCCCTGTAATGGCACATGACAACCATGCACACGACCACGGCACCGGCGGCGAAAGCCATGGCACCGTGAAGTCGTACCTGATCGGCTTCGTGCTGGCGGTGGTGCTGACCGTCATCCCGTTCTGGATGGTGATGTCGGGTGATTTCTCGCGCACCGTCAACGGTGTGGTCATCGCCATCACCGCGGTGCTGCAGATGCTGGTCCACCTGGTGTTCTTCCTGCACCTGGACCGTTCTTCGGAAAGCCGCTGGAACGTCAACGCTGCGGCCTTCACCGTGGTGGTGATCGGCATCATCGTGGTCGGTACCCTGTGGGTCATGCACAACATGAACGTGCACATGATGCACTGACGTCCGCGCGACGTTGCCACGCAGAAAGGCCGCCCTCGGGCGGCCTTTTTTGTTTGTCGCGCCCGCCGGGAATGGCACGCGCGGTGGTAGTGCCGGCCGCTGGCCGGCAATTACGGGAAGCCGGCCAGCGGCCGGCTCTACCAGGATCCACGCCATGCGTGGATGGGGTCAGAGCCCTTGCCTGCGGCCAGGGATCCGACCCCAAAGCCATCGGCCTCATCCCACCCGGCATGGCCGGCACAGGGGGGTAGTGCCGGCCGCTGGCCGGCAGTTGCGGGAAGCCGGCCAGCGGCCGGCTCTACCAGGAGATCCACGCCATGCGTGGATGGGGTCTGAATCCTTGCCTGCAGCAAGGGATCCGACCCCAAAGCCATCGGCCTCATCCCGCCTGGCATGGCCGGCACAGGGTGGTAGTGCCGGCCGCTGGCCGGCAATTGCGGGAAGCCGGCCAGCGGCCGGCTCTACCAGGAGATCCACGCCATGCGTGGATGGGGTCTCACCCCACCCGGCGCAGGAACTCCTCGGCGTCCATTGGTCGGCCCAGGTGGTAACCCTGCAATTGATCACACCCCAGTTCGCTCAGGTACTCGCGCTGTGCCTGCGTCTCCACGCCCTCTGCCACCACCTGCAGCTGCAGGGTGCGCCCCAGCGCGATGATCGACGAGACGATGGCGGCATCCTCTTCATTGCATTCCAGATCGTGCACGAACGCGCGGTCGATCTTCAGTTCGGTGGCGGGCATGCGCTTCAGGTAGAGCAGGCTGGAATAGCCCGTGCCGAAGTCGTCGATGGCAATGTGCACGCCCATCGCGGTCAGGTCGTTGAGAATCGCCAGGCTGGCGTCCACGTCCTTCATCGCCGTGGTCTCGGTGATCTCCAGGGTCAGGCACGCCGGCTCGATGCGGTGCCGTTGCAGCACTTCGCGCACACTGTCCAGCAGCGCCGGCGAGGCGAACTGCAACGGTGACAGGTTCACCGCCATCGACCATTCGGAATGTCCGGCATCGTGCCACGCGCGCAGCTGTGCACAGGCACGGTCCAGTACCCAGTCACCGATCGGCAGGATCAGACCGCTGCGTTCGGCGATGGGAATGAACACATCCGGCGCCAGCAGGCCCAGCTCGGGATGCTGCCAGCGCAGCAGCGCTTCGGCGCCGGTGGCCGGTGCGCCGGCGGCAGGGAACTTGGGCTGGTAGTGCAGCACCAGCTCGTCGCGGGCGATGGCCTTGCGCAGGTCCTGCAGCAGGCGCAGCTGGCGGTTGGCACTGAGCTGCATCGAGGGGGTGAAGAACGTATAGCCGTTCCGGCCGGTCTCCTTGGTGTGGTACATCGCCGCATCGGCGTGTGCCATCAGCTCGCGCTCGTTGCCGGCATCAGCCGGATACAGGGCGATGCCCAGGCTGGCGCTGACCTGCAGCTCGGCTGCATCCAGCAGGAACGGTTCGCCCGCCGCCGCGATGATCCGCTCGGCGACCACCACTGCATCGTCGGGAACATCGATGGCCAGCACGATCACGAACTCGTCGCCGCCGAGGCGGGCGAAGGTGTCCTGTGGCCGCAGCAGGCCGCCGATACGCTGCGCCACCGCCACCAGCAGGCGATCTCCCAGCTGGTGTCCGTACGCATCATTGACCGCCTTGAAGCCGTCCAGGTCGCAGAACATCACCGCCACCGCCTGGTTGCGCCGCCGCGCCTTCTCGATGGCCTGCTCGATGCGGTCCTGCAGCAGCATGCGGTTGGGCAGCTGGGTCAGCGGGTCGTGCAGGGCGGCCTGGATCAGCCTGTCGTTGGCGTGTGCCAGTGAATCGGCCAGCAGCCCGGTGCGCACGCGCATCTGCCGGTCGAACAGCGAGGCCACCAGGGCGATGCCCAGGGTCGCCACCGTGGTGACGATCACCAGCACCGCCAGCCAACGCGTGTCGATGCCGCCGCTGCCGACCGCGCCGCAGATGCTGCCCTCCGGGAAGCGCGCCGCGGCCATGCCGGTGTAGTGCATGCCGACGATGGCCAGGCCCATCACCAGTGAGGCGAGCAGGCGCAGGCGCGTGGTGTTGCGCTGCTCGGCACGCAGGCGGAAGGCAATCCACAGCGCCGCACCGGCGGCGCCGATGGCAACCGCGATGGAGGCAGCGAACCAGCCCGGGTGATAGTCGATGCCCGGCTGCATGCGCATCGCGGCCATGCCCAGGTAGTGCATGGTGGCAATGCCCAAGCCCATCAGCACGGCGCCGGCCAGCAGACGTCGCCAGGGCAGGCTGGACCGCGACACCAGCCACAGCGCATAGGCCGAGGCGCCGATCGACACGGCCAGCGAGTACAGGGTGATGCCGAGGTCGTAGCCGACCGGAATCGGCAGGTCGAAGGCCAGCATGCCGATGAAATGCATCGACCAGATACCCAGGCCCATCGCCGCCGCGCCGCCGGCCAGCCACCAGCGGGCCACGCGGCCCTCGGCGGTGGCCAGGCGGCCGGCCATGTCCAGCGCCGTGTACGAAGCAAGAATGGCCACCAGCAGGGAGATGGCGACCAGGCTCTGACTGTAACTGCCAGTCATGTTGAATCCAGAGGGGGAGGGAGGGGGCGCCCGCAAGGCGCACGCCCGCGACAGCTATCGGCGCGGGCAGGCGGGACTTGAGCGGTCGCAGCACCTGCGACCCGGCTCGGCTATCCTGCCACGCCTGTTCCCGTTGCTGGAAATCATCCGATGGCCAAAGCCCGCACCGCCTACGTCTGCAATGAATGCGGCGCCGAATTCAGCAAGTGGCAGGGCCAGTGCACCGAGTGCAACGCCTGGAACTCGCTGTCGGAAATCGTGCTGGAGAGCGCGGCGGCGGCCAAGGCGCCGGCGTCGCGCCGGGCGGGTTGGGCGGGCAAGATCGATCCGCCGAAGATCACCGCGCTGAAGGACGTGGAGCAGACCGAGCACCGCCGGGTCAGCACCGGCATCGGCGAGTTCGACCGCGTGCTCGGCGGTGGCCTGGTCGAGGGCGCGGTGGTGCTGGTCGGCGGTGACCCGGGCATCGGCAAGTCGACCCTGCTGCTGCAGGCAGTGGCAAAGATGGCGGCCGAACTGCCGGTGCTGTACGTCACCGGCGAGGAGTCGCTGGCGCAGGTGGCCGGTCGTGCGCACCGGCTGGAACTGCCACTGGATGGGGTCAACGCGCTGGCCGAGACCGGCGTCGAGTCGATCCTGCAGCATGCCTCCAGGGCGGGCCCGCGGCTGATCGTGGCCGATTCGGTGCAGACCCTGTGGACCGAGAGCCTGACCGCCGCGCCGGGTTCGGTCAGCCAGGTGCGCGAGAGCGCGGCGCGGCTGGTGCGTTTCGCCAAGGAGACCGGCACCGCGGTGTTCCTGGTCGGCCACGTGACCAAGGAGGGCGGCATCGCCGGCCCGCGCGTGCTCGAACATATGGTCGATGCGGTGCTGTACTTCGAAGGCGAGAGCGGCAGCCGCTTCCGTTTGCTGCGCGCGTTCAAGAACCGCTTCGGTGCGGTCAACGAACTGGGCGTGTTCGCGATGGGGGACAAGGGCCTGAAGGAAGTCTCCAATCCATCGGCCATCTTCCTGTCCGGCGGCAGCACCCATCAGCCGGGCAGCTGCGTGATGGTCACCCGCGAGGGCACGAGGCCCCTGCTGGTGGAGGTGCAGGCACTGGTCGATGCATCGCCGTTGTCGAACCCGCGCCGTGTCGCGGTCGGCCTGGAGCAGAACCGCCTGGCCATGTTGCTGGCAGTGCTGCACCGTCACGGCGGCGTGCTGGTCGGCGACCAGGACGTGTTCGTCAATGTGGTCGGGGGTATCCGCGTACAGGAGACCGCGGCCGACCTGCCTGTGCTGCTGGCGGTGCTGTCCTCGCTGCAGGACCGGCCGCTGGCGGAAAAGACGATTGCCTTTGGCGAGGTTGGCCTGTCCGGCGAGATCCGCCCGGTGCCCAACGGCGAGGACCGCCTGCGCGAGGCGGCCACCCATGGTTTCAAGCGCGCCATCGTGCCCAAGGCCAACGCGCCCAAGGGCGGTTCGGTGAAGGGCATGGAAGTGATCGCGGTGGAGCGCCTGTCCGAGGCCATCGACGCGGCGTGATGCGCGGGGCTCTGCCTCTACAAGCGTCGTATACGGCAACGGTCAGCCTGCCTGTGCTAGTTTTTCCCGCTCGACGAAGGCGCCCTCTGGCGTCTTTCCGTGCCCAGGAGTAAACGATTACATGCAGGACACCACGCTCACCGCCCCCAACGCCGAAATCCGTCGCGCAGGGGTCGATCTCAATGGATTGATGACGGTGCTGGGCAAGCACCTGTATTCCACCCCGGTGGTGGCGCTGCGTGAGCTGGTGCAGAACGCGCATGACTCGATCATCCGTCGCCGCATCGAGCAGCCTGGCATCGAAGTGCCGTCGCGCATCTCGGTGCAGGTCGATGCCGCTGCCGGCGTGCTGCGCATCACCGATACCGGTGCCGGCCTGACCCGCCAGGAAATCCATGACTACCTGGCTACCGTGGGCGTCGGCTACACCCGGGGCCTGCGCCAGGGCGGGGAGGACGATGAAGGCCTGATCGGCATGTTCGGCCTCGGGTTCCTGTCGGCCTTCGTGCTGGCGCGCAGGGTCAGCGTGCGTACCACCTCGTACCAGACGCCGGAACTGGGTCATCTGTACGTGTCCAGCAATGCCGAGCAGTACACCGTCAGCGAAATGCCGGCGCGCGCGGTTGGCACCGAGGTGGAACTGGAGCTGCATCCGGATTTCCTGCCGCTGGCCAACGAGGCGCGCCTGCACGAGGTGCTGGGCCGCTATTGCGCGCTGCTGTCCGAGCCGATCTTCATTGGTGCTGCGGCCGAGGCGCTCAACCCCGAGCCGCCGCCGTGGCGCAGCCAGGGTGACGTCGTCGTGCATCCGGTGCAGGCGCGTCGCCAGGCGCTGCAGTTCGCTGCGCGCTTCGAGCACGATTTCGAGCCGATCGTCACCGTGCCACTGCGCGCGGATGGCGACAGCGATGCCACCGGCCTGTTGTGGGTCCAGGATGGCGCTACCTACGGCACCAGTGACAACCGCAATCTTTCGGTGTTCGTGCGCGGCATGCTGCTGGACGACGATGCGCGCGACCTGCTGCCGCCGTGGGCCGGTTTCATCGGCGGGGTGATCGAATCCTCGCGGCTGACGCCCACCGCCAGCCGCGAAGACCTGCAGCGCGATGACCAGTACCGGGCCGTGCAGCACGCGCTGCTGGAGGCGCTGATTGATGGCCTGGCCGACGTCGCACGGCAGCAGCCGGAAGCCTGGCGACGCGTTCTCACGCGCCATAATGAGGCCTTGCTGGGCGCGGCGCTGTGCGATGACCGCCTGTTCGACCTGCTGTTGGAGCACGTGCGCGTGCCGACTTCGCAGGGCGACCTGCCGGCCAGTGCGCTGCCGGCGCGTGGTGCCGTGCATGTGATTCTCGACAATGGCGGTGGCTTCGAGGAGATGCTGTTCCGCGCGATGGGGGTACCGGTCGCGCATGGCCACCGCTATGCAGTCGTGCCGTTCCTGCGTCGCTGGGCCCAGGCCAAGGGCCTGCGCCTGGTTGAACTGGGGACCGAGCAGGGTAACCGTGCACTGTTCCGAAGCGATGACAGCCTCGACGAGGCGCAGCTGGCATGGCTGCGCGAGCAGCTGGGCGACGGCGAACAGTTGCTGCCGGCACGCTTCAGCCCCGAGTCGCTGCCGGTGGTGGTGGTGCCCGACCGCGAAGCCGAGCTGAAGCAGCGCCTGGAAGACGACGAGAACGACAAGCGCGTGTCGATGGCCGCGCTGCGCCTGGCCCGGCAGTTCACCGCACGCATCGAGTCGCGCGCGCCGTCGCGGCTGTACCTCAATCTCGACAACCCGGCAGTGCAGGCGCTGCTGCGCGCCCAGCGCGAGGGGCATCCACAGGCCGAAGCCGCAGCCCGTCTGCTGCGCTCACTGAAGATCATCGTCGCCGCGCAGGGCCGCCCGCTGGCACGCGCGAACGCTACGCCCGGCCCGGATCTCAACGGCGCCTTTACCGATATTGCCGGTGCCCTGCAGCAGATGCTGCGCTGAGCACCGTACCTTCTCATCCAGCCTTTGCTAGACAGGAGCACTTACCCCATGGACATCTGGAACTGGGTCGAAAAACTGCAGGGTGACCTGCGCCAGGCCGGCCAGGCGCAGAACGCGCACCTGCTGAACCGTCTCGCCGACGAGGTGAGTGAACTGCAGATCGACCGCGTCGATGCATTGCTGCCCGAAGCGCGTGCGCTGGGCAAGGCGCTGGACAACCCGTGGGTCGACGTCTATGTCGGCCACTGGGCGCTGCGCAACCGCGTCGGCAACCGCGTCGAAGGCGAGAGCGCGCTGGGCGAAGCGGTGGCGCTGTTCGAACGTGCGCACCGTGAGGACACGCTGGAATGCCCGCAGTCGATCTGCGTGACCCAGGATCTGGCTGCCTGCTATGGCAACATCGATGGCCCGGGCTGGGTGCCCGAGCGCATCGAGGTCTGCGATGAAACACTGGGTCGCATCGACCCGAGCTGGGCCTGTTTCCAGTGCCTGAGCTGCGAGAAGGCCGATGCGCTGCTCGATGATGGTCGTGGCCAGGCGGCGCTGGATTACCTGCAGGCGCAGGCCGATGCCGTGGAGGCCTGTGGCAAGGAAGTGTTCGACAGCTTCCCGGAGATGCAGATCAAGATCCTGCTGGGAATGGGCCGTGCCGATGAGGCACTGGCACTGATCGAAAAGCGGGAGGCCGAAGTTGCTGCGTCCGGAGAATACGAGCCGGCCAACTGCACGGTGCCGCGCCGCCTGTCCAAGGCCTGGGCGCTGGCCCAGCTGGGCCGCGACGAAGAGGCGCTGCAGCAGCTGGTGCCGTGGAGCGAGCTGACTCCGAACTACTGGCGCCTGTGGGCCAACACCGCCGCCGCGCTCTGCCAGCGGGATCCTGCGCGCAATACCTGGGATCTGGGCACGCGCTTCAACACGATCATCGAGCACTTTGCCCGGGTCGGATCGCATCGCCTGCTGATCGAAGTGGCAGCACTGAGCCTGGAGCTGGCGCTGCAGCGTGGCGCGCGCTGGGTGGCACTGCGGCAGCTGGAACTGGCCCGCACCCATCTGGCGCAGCTGCGCCAGGATCGTGGTGCTGCGGCGCTGGTGGCCGGCCTGGCCGCGCGCATCGACGCGTTGCCGGATGTCGCACCGCTGCCGGCGCCGGCGGGCGAGCTGTTGGCATGGCTGGACGCGCAGGGCGAACAGAACCAGTCGCGCGATCCCGAGCGCGAAGCGCAGTGGTTGCTGCAGGCGCATGCCGAGTTGCCCGATGACGAGGCGCTGGCCGAGATGGCGGCCAGCGCACTCAATGCCTGCGGCGCACAGCCCGAGGCGCGCGCGCTGCTGTGGCGGTTCGTACGCGGCCATGCGCAGCACGATGGTCCCGCGGCCTACACGCTGATGCGCTGGCTGGCCGAGCAGGGCGACGACGATGGCCTGCGCCAGCTGGCCGATCTCTACCGTGGCAGCGTGCCGGTGTTCGCGCACTGGTGCGAGGTGCAGCGTGCCCGCCGCGTGTCCGACTGGCCGGCGCTGGAGCAGGCGGCCCGATCCCTTCTGGAGCTGTCTCCGGGCTCGCACGGCGCGCGCGGCACGCTGGCGCGCATGTACATGGAAACCGGCCGCTTCAGCGAAGCACAGGCCTGCTATGCGCAGCTGGTTGAATTGCTGGAAGAGCCGAATGCCGCGCATTGGGACCACATGAGTGCCGCCAGCGCGGCGCGGGATTGGGACGCCGTGCGTCGCTCGGCGAAGGCGATCGGCATGGAGCTGTCCAGCCAGGAAGGCGTGGTCGAAGAGCCGTGGGGCTGGGTGATCATCCGCAGCGAAGAGAACGGTGAGCCGATGGAGTACTACGCCCGTCGCAGCGGACCGGTGACCGCGCGCATCGTCGAGAACGCGCCGTCCAACCGCGCCCAGCAGGTGGGCGACTGGGTGGTGTTCGATGCCGCGCTGGTGCATCCGGCACCCGAGGAGGAGGAAGCACGCGAGCATTTCATCCCGACCTATGCGCAGGTGCATGTGCTGGAACGCGGCGGCTTCGCCCGCAGCTGGATGATCGATGGCGCGCACCCGGGCGAAGAGGCCTGGAACGTCTTCGTCGAGGCGGCCGAAGCACAGGGTTGGAAGGTGTGGTCGCACAGCCGCCCGGACTACACCGTCACCGACCCCGATGTGGAAGACGGCACGCTGCCCGGCCTGCTGTTTACCGTGGCCCAGCCGCAGGACCATGCACCGCTGGCGCTGCACCGCTTCCTCCAGCAGCAGACCGCGACGTGGCCGCATCCGCATTGCTGGCTGCGCCTGGCCGAAGCCTGCGACCAGGATCGCCAGCCGCACCTGGACGTGATCGAGCGTTACGGGTTGTAAGCCGGGTATCGGGTAGTGCCGGCCGCTGGCCGGCAGCAACGGGATATCCTGTAGTGCCGGTCAGCGACCGGCACTCCCTCAAGGAGAAATACATGCGAAATACAGGGATGTTCGTGATCGCCGGGCTGCTGCTGGCCCCCACCGTGCAGGCTGCTCCCGCCTGCCGGGAGCCTGCGGCTGTGGCCCGCGCCTTCTACGAGGCGACGACCGGCAACGGTGATCTGCTGGAGCCGCCGGCCGCGCTGGTCAGCGCGGCCTTCGGCAAGGCGCTGCGTGATGAACGTGCCTGCCAGCAGCGCGAGGAGGGCATCTGCACGATCGATTCCGATCCGTGGCTGGATGCGCAGGATGGCGACATCGACAGCCCCGTGCGTTACAGCTGGAAAGAGGCCTCGGCGACCACTGGCCAGGTGGAAATGCGCTATTTGGTCTGGAAAAAGGCCTACGTGACCCGGTTGCCGATGGTGCGCCAGGGCCAGGGCTGCTGGCAGGTCGATGACATCCTCACCAACAGCGGCCGTTCGGTGCGGAAGATCCTGGCCCAGCCGGTGCCCTGACCGGCGGCAGCATCCACACAGGGTGCGGTCCAGTTGTCGGCCAGCGGCCGGCACTACCAGGTGATGTGGTGGGTGCCGACCGTTGGTCGGCACGCTTCTATCGCGTATGCCCGAACACCAGTTCAATCACGAACTGGCTGCCGAAGAACGCCAGCAGCAGCAACAGCATTGCCGCCAGCGTCCAGTGCACCGCCTTCATGCCGCGCCAGCCGTAGCGGCGGCGGCCGACCAGCAGCACGCCGAACACGACCCACGACAGCACGCTCAGCACAGTCTTGTGCACCAGCTTCTGTGCCAGCAGGTCATCGACGAACAGCACACCGGTGACCAGGGTCAGGGTCAGCAGCGCGAAGCCGACGGTGATCACCCGGAACAGCAGTGATTCCAGGTCGGCCAGCGGCGGCAGCGCCCGCAGCCACGGCCGGAACTCGCGGCGACGCAGTGCGCGTTCCTGCAGCCACAGCATGATTGCCAGCAGCGCGGCGATGCTCAGCGTGGCGTAGGCCAGCAGCGCCAGCCAGGCGTGGCTGGCCAGGCGCCAGCCCAGCACTTTGCTCGGTTCGTGGCCGTAGCCGTGGTAGGCCAGCAGCAGCACGGCAGCCAGCGGGAACACCACCACGCCCAGCGCCGACATCCGCCCGCGTGCGCCGACCAGCGAGGTCAGCCAGGCCATGCCCAGGCCGACCAGCGACAGCGCGGCGAAAAAGTGCATGTCCGGCCCGCCGTTGGTGCGCATCGCCACCATCACGTGGTAGCTGCCATGCAGCAGCATCGCCGGCAGGGCCGGCCACAGCCAGGTGGGCGAGCCGGTGGTTTCATCGCGGCCGAGCGCGCGCACCAGCAGGGCACTGGCAGCCAGGTAGAGCAGGACGGCGATGAGAACGATTGTCATCGTTGCAGTTTCGCACACCCCTGCGGTGGTGGCGACGGCCCCGTGGCCGCAGTCCGGGGAGACAGTCGGACCCGTTATACTGTCTGCCTTATTGTCCCCCGCTTTCAGACAGGTTGCGCCGCATGTTCGAGTCCCTGACCCAGCGCCTTTCCGGCACCATCGAGCGCCTGCGTGGCCGTGGCCGCCTGACCGAGGAGAACATCCGCGAGGCGACCCGCGAAGTGCGCATCGCGCTGCTCGAAGCCGACGTTGCGCTGCCGGTGGTGCAGGCCCTGATCGAGCGCATCAAGGTACGAGCGGTCGGCCAGGAAGTGCTGAAGTCGCTGACCCCGGGCCAGGCGCTGATCAAGGTCGTGCGCGACGAGCTGACCGCGGTGATGGGCGCCGAAGCCAGCGACCTGAACCTCAATGTGCCCGCGCCGGCCATCATCCTGATGGCGGGCCTGCAGGGCGCCGGCAAGACCACCACGGTGGGCAAGCTGGCCAAGCACCTGAAGGAAAAGCGCAAGAAGAAGGTGATGGTGGTCTCGGCCGACGTCTACCGTCCGGCCGCGATCGAGCAGCTGAAGACCCTGGCCGAGCAGGTCGGCGTGCTGTTCTTCCCGTCCAGTGCCGACCAGAAGCCGGAAGCCATCGTCCGTGCCGCCATCGACGACGCGCGCAAGTCGTTCGTCGACGTGCTGCTGGTCGATACCGCCGGCCGCCTGGCCATCGACGAAGCGATGATGGCCGAGATCAAGGCCCTGCACGCTGCGGTGAACCCGGCCGAAACCCTGTTCGTGGTCGACGCCATGACCGGCCAGGACGCGGCCAACACCGCCAAGGCCTTCGGCGATGCCCTGCCGCTGACCGGCGTGGTGCTGACGAAGACCGACGGTGACGCCCGTGGCGGTGCCGCACTGAGCGTGCGCTACATCACCGGCAAGCCGATCAAGTTCGTCGGCGTCAGCGAAAAGCCGGAAGGCCTGGACGTGTTCCACCCGGACCGTATCGCCAGCCGCATCCTCGACATGGGCGACGTGCTGTCGCTGGTCGAGCAGGTAGAGCAGCAGGTCGACAAGGACAAGGCGGCCAAGCTGGCCGAGAAGGTCGCCAAGGGCAAGAAGTTCGACCTGAACGACATGCGTGACCAGCTCGAGCAGATGCAGAACATGGGCGGCATCGGCGGCCTGATGGACAAGCTGCCGGGCCTGGGCAACATCCCCGACCATCTGAAGCAGCAGGTCAGCCAGGGCAAGGAAGTGCCGCGCATGATCGCCATCATCAGCTCGATGACCAAGAAGGAACGGCGCAACCCGAACCTGCTGAACGGCTCGCGCCGCGCGCGCATCGCCAAGGGCTCGGGCGTGACGCCGGCTGACGTCAACAAGCTGATGAAGCAGTACATGCAGATGGAAAAGATGATGAGCAAGATGGCCGGCGGCGGCATGAAGGGCATGCTGCGCAGCATGAAGGGCATGATGGGCGCCATGGGCGGCCGCGGCATGCCGTTCCGTTGATGCAGCGACGGGGCCGGCGCGCATTGCGACGCGGCCCCGGTCACAATGACTGGCGTATGCTGGATGGCGACTTCTCCAACAGGTATGTCGCGTGAATGCATCGCCGATTCTTGAACGCGCCGACACCTTCTGTCGGCGTTTTTCATTGCAGCTTCCGATCCTGCTGGCACCGATGGCCGGTGCCTGCCCGGTGCCGCTGTCGGCCGCGCTGGCCAATGCCGGCAGCATGGGCGCGATGGGTGCGGTGCTGTCGCCGGCCGCCGATATCGGCCGCTGGATGGATGACTTCCGCGCCGCTTCCAATGGCCCGGCGCAGGTGAACCTGTGGGTGCCGGATCCGGTGCCGACCCGTGACGTTGCCGCCGAGGCTGCCAGCCGCGCCTTCCTGACGCAGTGGGGCCCGGACGTGCCGGCCAGCGCCGCCGATGCCACGCCCGCCGACTTCGAAGAACAGTTCGCCGCACTGCTGGCCGCACGCCCGGCGGTGGCCTCGACCATCATGGGTGTGTTGCTGCCGCGCCACGTGCAGCAGTTGAAGGATGCCGGCATTGCCTGGATCGCCTGCGCGACCACCTTGTCCGAAGCGCGTGCAGCACAGGACGCCGGTGCCGATGCGGTGGTGGCGCAGGGCATGGAAGCGGGCGGCCATCGCGGTGCGTTCGATCCGGCGATGGCCGAGCGCCAGCTGGTCGGCCTGTTCGCGCTGCTGCCGCGCCTGGCCGATCACCTGCAGATCCCGGTGATTGCCGCCGGCGGTATCGCCGATGGCCGCGGTATCGCCGCCGCGCTCACGTTGGGGGCCAGCGCGGTGCAGATCGGCACCGCGTTCCTGCGCACGCCCGAAGCAGCGATCGCCTCGGCATGGGCCGATGGGCTGGCCGCCAGCGAACCGGAAGACACCTGGCCGACCCGCGCCTTCAGCGGCCGCCTGGGCCGCGGCCTGGCGACCGCCTATGTGCGCGCCGCTGCCGCAGAAGGCGCCCCGGCGCCACGCCCGTACCCGGTGCAGCGCGGGCTGACCG
The DNA here is from genome assembly GCF_059367915.1 of Stenotrophomonas sp. YJH_SMC_19. Taxonomy (NCBI): domain Bacteria; kingdom Pseudomonadati; phylum Pseudomonadota; class Gammaproteobacteria; order Lysobacterales; family Lysobacteraceae; genus Stenotrophomonas; species Stenotrophomonas sp. YJH_SMC_19. The sequence goes on along the minus strand of NZ_JCAFRI010000001.1, from coordinate 243,974 downwards.
CGCCGATGCGCAAGCAGGCCGCGCAGGAAAACCGCCTGGCGGCGATGCAGGCCTGGGCCGGGCAGTCGGCGTGGATGGCGCCGGCACAGCCGGCCGCCGACGTGCTGCGCGGCATGTGGAGCCAGGCGCAGGCGCTGCTGCGATGACGGTGACCTGCAACGGCCTGCCGGCACAGGTCGAGGATCTGCTGCCGGCGCTGGTCAACTACGGCCATTTCACCTCGCTGCAGGTGCGCGACCACGCGGTGCAGGGACTGGACCTGCATCTGGCGCGGCTGTCACAGGCGACCCGTGAACTGTTCGGCAGCGAGCTGGATACGGTGCAGGTGCAGACCTGGATGGCACAGGCCCTGCAACAGGCCGGCCTGGCCGATGCCTCGCTGCGGGTGACGGTGTACTCGCGCCGGTTCGATTTCCGCAACCCGCTGGCGGCGGTGCCGGTGGACGTGCTGGTGGCAGTATCAGCGCCGGTGGCCCTGGTCGCGCCCAAGCGCGTGCGCAGCGTGGTCTGGCAGCGCGAAATGCCGCAGATCAAGCACGTGGGCACGTTTGGCCTGTTCGCCGAGCGCCGAGCGGCGATGGCCGAAGGATTCGACGATGTGCTGTTCGTGACCGCTGATGGCGACGTGAGTGAAGGCAGCACCTGGAATCTGGCCGTGCACGATGGTGAACGGCTGCTCTGGCCGCAGGCGCCGGCCCTGCGCGGTACGGCCGAAGCGCTGCTGAAGCGGCATTGGCCCGATGCGCAGTTGACGCGGCCGTTGGCGCTGGCTGAACTGGGCAGTGTGAAGGCCGCTTTTGCCTGCAACGCCAGCGGCCTGTGGGCGCTGGAGGCCATCGACGGGCATCTCCTGCCAAGCTCGCAGGCGCTGGCTGAACAGGGCAGGGCGGTGCTGGCGGCGGTGGCTTGGCAGGGGCTGGGGCCAGATCCCTTTTGCGCCGCAAAAGGGATCTGACCCCAAGCGAACCCCCCGGGGTTGGCTCGGCCGGGCTCTGCCGCTATAATCGCCAGCTTACCTCGCCATCCTGGCGACTGGGCAATAGGAAAAACACCATGGTCAAGATTCGACTGACCCGCGGCGGCGCCAAGAAGCGTCCGTTCTACCACATCATCGTCACCGACGTGCGCAGCGCGCGCGACGGCCGCAACATCGAGCGCGTTGGTTTCTACAACCCGGTCGCCCAGGGCGGCGAGAAGCGCATCGAGCTGGACCTGGCCCGCGTTGACCATTGGGTCAAGAACGGCGCCCAGCCGACCGACAAGGTCCGCAACCTGATCAAGGAAGCGACCAAGTCCCAGGCCGCTGCGGCCTGATCCTGACGGGCCACGCTTCGGCGTGGCCCTCTTGGTTGAAGCAGATGAAAGATATCGAGCGCCGCATCCTGCTGGGCAGGGTTGTCGGCGCTTTTGGTGTGCGCGGCGAGATCAAGCTCGAGTCCTGGACCGAGCCACGTTCCGCCATTTTCCGTTACCAGCCGTGGATCGTGCGCAGCCCGTCCGGCGTGGAAACCACGATTGAAGGTGTGCGTGGCCGCGACAGTGGCAAGCACCTGGTCGCCCGGTTCCCCGGCGTCGAGGACCGCGATACCGTCGAAGCGATGCGCGGCACCGAGATCTACGTGGCCCGCAGTGCCCTGCCACCGCCGAAGCCCGATGAGTATTACTGGGTGGACCTGGAAGGCCTGGACGTGAAGACCACCGAGGGCGTTGCCCTGGGCCAGGTCTCGCACTTGTTCAGCACCGGCGCCAACGACGTGGTGGTGGTCCGGGGTGACCGCGAGCGGATGATTCCGTTCGTGCAGCCGGACTTCGTCAAGTCGGTCGATTTCGAGGTCAACCTGGTCGTGGTCGACTGGGATCCCGAGTTCTGAGTGTGAGCATGCGTTTCGACGTCATCACCCTGTTCCCCGAGTTCCTCGCCCAGTCCGCTGGACTGGGCGTGGTCGGGCGCGCGCAGGAGAAGGGATTGTTCAGCCTGCATGGCTGGAATCCCCGTGATTACGCCGAAGGCAACTACCGCCGGGTGGACGACCGTCCGTTCGGTGGCGGCCCGGGCATGGTGATGCTGATCGAGCCGTTGCAGGCCTGCCTGCAGGCGATCCGCGATGCTGATCCGACCCCGGCGCGGGTGATCTACCTCAGTCCGCAGGGGGCGCCGTTGACCCAGGCCAAGGTGCGGGAACTGGCGGCGCTGCCGCGCATGGTCCTGCTCTGCGGCCGCTACGAAGGCATCGACGAGCGTTTCCTGGAAGCCAATGTCGACGAGGAGATTTCCCTCGGCGACTACGTGCTGTCCGGTGGCGAGCTGGGCGCGGCGGTCATCATCGACGCCGTGGCCCGCCTGCAGGACGGTGCCCTGAATGACGCCGAATCGGCGGCGCAGGACAGCTTCGAGGGCGACCTCGGCCTGCTCGACTGCCCGCACTACAGCCAGCCGGCCCAGCACCCGCTGGGTGACGTGCCGGACGTGCTGCGCTCAGGCAACCATGCGGCCATCGCCGCGTGGCGCCGCCAGCAGTCGCTGGTCCGTACCGCCCAGCGGCGCCCGGACCTGCTGGATGAACAGGCGCTGGGCAAGGCCGACCGCACGCTGCTGGAACAGGGCCGTCAGGCCCAGAAACAGAAGGCCGACCCCTAGCGCAGGGCCGGCTTTATCGGCTATCATGGCCAATTACCGCCAGCCTAGGCCGGCGCGCGCAGTACCCACAACAAACGTGCAGCACAGTCCGGTGACTGCATGAGCCCACGTTGTCTACATGACACGCCCACCCGAACAAGAATCGGTGTAACCCATGAGCAAGCTGAACAAGTCCATCGTCGCGGAATTCGAATCCGCCCAGATCACCCGTGAACTGCCGAAGTTCAGCCAGGGCGACACCGTTGTCGTCAACGTGAAGGTGAAGGAAGGCAGCCGCGAGCGCGTGCAGGCCTACGAAGGCGTCGTCATCGCCACCAAGAACGCCGGCCTGAACTCCTCGTTCACCGTGCGCAAGATCTCGCACGGCTACGGCGTCGAGCGCGTGTTCCAGACCCACAGCGCCATCATCGACTCGGTCGAAGTGAAGCGTCGTGGTAAGGTCCGCGCCGGCAAGCTGTACTACCTGCGTGGCCTGGAAGGCAAGGCTGCCCGCATCAAGGAAGACCTGGCTGCCGCTGCTGCCGCCAAGGCAGCCCGTCTGGCCGAAAAGGCCTGATAAACAACTTCGGTTGTTGCCGCGACGGCCACCTTCGGGTGGCCGTTTGCGTTTCCGGCATCGCATCGGCCACGATCAGGTGATGAACGACATCAACCCGTGCTATCCCGCCGTGATCCAGTCGGCGTTGCGCTTCCTCGACGGCAAGGGACTGGCGCGTGTGCAGTCGGCGCCGTTGCTGCATCGCCTGCTGTGGCGCATGGGCATCGCACTGCCACCGCCGATCCTGGCCGGCTTCGGTACCAATGCGCTGGTGCAGGGCCTGTTGTTCGGGCTGTTCTGGACCGCGCTGATGTGGCTGATGCTGTGGCAGGGCAGCGAGCGTCCGCTGGCCTTGCTGCTGGCGGCCGGCCTGTTGGCTGGTGCGCTGTTCGGCGTGGTGATGGCCGGCTTGATGCGCTCGCTGCGCCGTCACCGCAAATTACCGGAGTGGCGCCAGTTCCGCGCGGGGCAGGCGGACTGAGCCGATGGCGCACTGCGCCGTGACCGCCCGGCACAGGCCGCGGTAGGCTGCCGGCATCATCCCGATGGACGTGCCGTGCGATGCCTGCCAAGCGAACCGCACCTTCCGCTGCGCACAAGCTGTTGTCAGGCGGTAATCCGCAGATCGCCAAGGGCGAGGGCGATGCCACGGTGCAGGCCTATATCGCGGCGATGCCGGACTGGAAGCGGCCGATCGGCGCACGGCTGGATGCGCTGGTCGAACAGGCCGTACCCGGGGTGCACAAGGCGGTGAAGTGGAACTCGCCGATGTATGCGGTGGCCGCGGGCGAAGGCTGGTTTCTCAGCTTCCATTGCTTCACCCGCTATATCAAGGTGGCGTTCTTCCGCGGCGCTGCGCTGAAACCGGTGCCGCCGGAGCCGTCCAGGAGTGCCGATACGCGCTACCTGCACATTGCACAGGATGGCGTACTGGATGAAGCCCGGTTTCTTGACTGGGTGCGCCAGGCCGCGGCATTGCCCGGCGAACACATGTAAGCCCACCGTTCTGATCTCCTTGCCGACGAGAGCCGCTGATGGCCACGCATGCACCCAACCCGGCCGATGCCGGAACCCCGGCCGCCGAACTGATCGATGCGCGCATCGCCGAACTGGGCGACTGGCGTGGCGAAGCGCTGGCACGCGTGCGTGCGTTGATCCATGAGGCGCTGCCCGACGTGCAGGAAACCTGGAAATGGCGGGGTACACCGGTGTGGGAGCACAACGGCATCCTGTGCACCGGCGAGACCTACAAGCAGGCGGTGAAGCTGACGTTTGCCAATGGCGCGGCGCTGGCCGATCCGAAGGGACTGTTCAACGCCAGCCTGGAGGGCAACACGCGGCGCGCGATCGATATCCATGAAGGCGCGATGCCGGATGCCGCCGCGTTCAAGGCGCTGATGCGCGCGGCGGCCATGTTCAACGCGGCGAAGAAGAAGAAGCGGTAGAGCCGGCCGCTGGCCGGCTGTTCCGCGATGCTGCTGGAGAGGTGCGAGGTTGCCGGCCAGCGGCCGGCACTACCGTGGCGTTCACTGGCCCATGAGGTTGCCGGCCAGCGGCCGGCACTACCGTGGCGGTGCGGCATCCGGGTCGGCCACCGGCGACGGCGGGCAGGCCGGAATTTCCGACGGCGTGGCCAGTTCCTGGGCGTGCGAGGGCTTGCTGATCATCTTCGCCTTGCGCCAGCCGCCCCAGCGGTAATACGCCAACGACAGCAGCATCGACACCAGCGAGCTGACCGGGAAACTCCACCAGATCGCATCGGCGCCCCAATACGGCTGCAGCAGCTCGGCGAACGGCACGCGCACGCCCCACAGCGAACCAGCCAGGATCAGCAGCGGCGGGATCACCGCGCCGGTGGAGCGCACCACGCCGGAGATCACGAAGCTGACGCCGAAGAACAGGAACGAGCCGATCACCACGTGGTTGAGGTGACGGGCGATGTCCAGCGCCTGGCTGGCCGGCGGCAGGAACAGGGCCAGCAGCTGGCGATCGAACAGCACCAGCGGCAGGATCAGCGCGCCGGTCAGCAGGAAATTGAACAGCACGCCCTGGCGTGCGGTGGCGCGTACGCGGTCCCAGCGCTGTGCACCGACGTTCTGCGCCGCCATCGAAGAGCACGCCGCGCCGATCGCCATCGCCGGCATCTGCAGGTAGTTCCACAGCTGCAGGGAAGCGCCGTAACCGGCGGCGGTGTCGGTGCCGTACTGGTTGACCATGGTCATCAGCAGGATCACCGACAGCGAGATCAGCACCATCTGCAGGCCCATCGGCACACCCTTGAGCACCAACGCTTTCAGGATGGTCAGGTCGAGCTTGAACAGGCGCATGTCGGCGCGGCCCAGCCACAACGTGTGGCGCTTGTGCCGCATGTACAGCAGCAGGCCGGCCAGCGACAGCGTCTGCGCGACGAGCGTTGCCCAGGCCGAGCCGGCGATGCCCAGCGCGGGGAACGGCCCCATGCCGAAGATCAGAACCGGGTTCAGCACGATGTCCAGTGCCACCGACACCATCAGGAAACGGAACGGTGTGCGCGAGTCACCGGCACCGCGCAGCGCGGCGGTGAGGAAGGCGAACGCATACAGCGTCGGCATCGCCAGGAAGATGATCTGCAGGTAGGCCTCGGCCAATGGCAGCGAGGCGGCCGGCGTGCCCATCGCCGCCAGCAGCGGATGGGCCATGAACCAGCCAGCGATGGCGATGATCACCGACAGGCCGATGAAGAAGGTAGCGCTGGTACCCACCACGCGCCGCGCTTGCGGGATGTCGCGCGCGCCGATCGCCTGGCCGATCAGGATGGTCGAGGCCATGCCGAAGCCGAACACCGAGCCGATCAGGAAGAACATGATGTTGTTGGCGTTCGCGGTGGCGGTCAGTGCCGCCTCGCCGAGGAAGCGCCCGACCCAGACCGCATTCACCGAACCGTTCAGCGACTGCGCGATGTTGCCGGCCAGGATCGGCAGGGAAAACAACAGGAGATTGCGGCCGATCGGGCCGGAGGTCAGGTCAAGCGGCGCTTTGGCCATGGAGTGGTGATCGAATCCCGGGAGGCGCACACTAGCACCAAGCCGGTTTGCGGGATGTGGCAATGCGTCAACGACTGCAGGTGAAGCGAAGGCTGGCGCTGGCCTTGATCGGCGCCGCGCTGGCCGCATGTTCGACAGGTGACCGGCTGGGCGATACCCAGGTGCGGCCAATCGACCGCCCCGAGTGCCTGGTCGGCAGCCAGCGCCAGGATCTTTCCGCCGGCGTTCCCACCCTGATCGGGGGCAGTGGCTGCCGCACCGACCCCGACAACCCGCGTCCCCTGAACAAGCGAACGGAGTAGTCCCTGCCGATGACCGAGCTTTCCCCGCTGTCGCCCAGTGTCCGCCTGGACATCTGGCTGTGGGCGGCCCGTTTCTTCAAGACCCGCAGCCTGGCCAAGCAGGCCATCGAAACCGGCAAGGTCAGCGTCGCCGGGCAGCGCCCGAAATCCTCACGCGCAGTGCGCGTCGGTGAGCAGCTGCAGGTCGACCGCGGCGAGGAGCATTTCGAGATCCAGGTGCTGGGCCTGAGCGACCAGCGCGGGCCGGCGCCGACGGCGCAGCAGCTGTATGCCGAGAGTGAGGCCTCCAAGGCGCGCCGTGCCGAACAGCGCGCGTTGCGCATCGCGGCGCGCGATGGTTTCCAGCCGCCGGAGCACAAGCCGGACAAGCGCGCACGGCGGTTGATCCGCGCGCTCGGCGATATCGACGCGTTGTAAGCAGCAGGGCGCCAGACCGGATCCGGCGCCCCCTTGGCTCAGCGCTTGCCGCCCAGCAGGCTGCCGCCGATCTTCAGCAGATCGCCCACGCCGAGCTGGCCGTCACCGTCCTGGTCCAGCAGGCTGCCTAGCAGGCCGCCGGCAAGACCGCCCTGCTGCTGCACCTGCTGCTTTTCCTGGCCGAGGGCCTGGCTGAGCGAGCCGGCGTCGGCCTGGCCGCCACCGAGGCGCTGGGCGAGGAAAGCCATTACGATCGGTGCGAGGATCTGCAGCAGCTGGCTGGTGCGGCCACTGTCGAGCTGGGTGGCCTGGGCCAGGCCGGTTTCCACCTTCTGCTGGTTGCCGCCGAAGATGTGGCCGAGGATGCCGGCGCCATCGCTGGCGGCACCACCGCCACCGCCGCCCAGTACCGAACCGAGCACGCTGCCCAGGTCCAGCCCACTGTGGTTGTTCTGCAGCGCGCCGAGCAGCGCCTGCGCGCCCTGCGGCTGCGAGGCGTTGTTGCCCAGCGCGCCCATCAGCACCGGCAGCGCGGCACTGATCGCACCGGAAGCCTGGGTGTCGCTGATGCCGAGCTGCTGCGACACCTGCTGCAGCGGTGCGCCCTGCAGTTTGGCGAGAAGTTCGTCGGTGAGGCTCATCTGCGGAATCCTTGATTGGGGTGGGGCGTGCAGAAGGTACGACGCGGACCGTTAAAACGGCGACGCCGCCTCACGGGGAGGCGGCGTGCTGTTCACGGGGCAGGGCGATCAGAGCTCGATGTCTTCGGCGCCCGGGGTCGCGGTGGGGAAGTCCGCTTCCGGCTGCGCCGGCTTGAACGGATCCGACGGCTGGCTGGCCAGCGCCTTCAGGGCCGCGGCAACGCCAGCGCCATAGGCCGGGTCGGCCTTGCTGCAGTTGTCGATGTGGCGCTGCTTGATGAAGTCCGGCGCATCGCCCAGGGCGCGGGCGGTGTTGGCGAACAGGCGGTCCTTCTGTGCCTGGTTGTAGCTGCGGAACAGCGCACCGGGCTGGCTGAAGTAGTCGGCGTCGTCCTCACGGAAATTCCAGAAGTCGGCGTCACCGCGGATCTTCATCGGCGGCTCGCGGTACTGCGGCTGTTCCTGCCACTGGCCGTAGCTGTTCGGCTCGTAGTGCGGCAGGCCGCCGTAGTTGCCGTCCACGCGCATCGCACCGTCGCGGTGGTTGCTGTGCACCGGGCAGCGTGCGGCGTTCACCGGAATCTGGTGGTGGTTCACGCCCAGGCGGTAGCGCTGCGCATCGGAATAGGCGAACAGGCGTGCCTGCAGCATCTTGTCCGGCGACGGGCCGATGCCGGGCACCAGATTGCTCGGTGCGAACGCGGACTGCTCGACGTCCTGGTACCAGTTGACCGGGTTGCGGTTGAGTTCGAACTGGCCCACTTCGATCAGCGGGTAGTCGCTCTTCGGCCACACCTTGGTCAGGTCGAACGGATGGATGCGGTAGGTTTCCGCCTCCAGCTCGGGCATGACCTGGATGAACAGCTTCCACTTCGGGAAGTCGCCCTTCTCGATTGCGGCGAACAGGTCGCGGCCGTGGCTTTCGCGGTCATGGCCGACCAGGATCTGCGCCTGCGCGTCGGTCAGCGATTCGATGCCCTGCTGGCTGACGAAGTGGAACTTCACCCAGAAGCGCTCGCTGTCGGCGTTGGTGAAGCTGTAGGTGTGCGAGCCGAAGCCGTGCATGTGGCGGAAGCTGCGCGGGATGCCGCGGTCGCTCATCACCACGGTCACCTGCAGCAGGGCTTCGGGCAGCAACGTCCAGAAGTCCCAGTTGTTGCGCGCGCTGCGCAGGTTGGTATGCGGGTCGCGTTTCACGGCCTTGTTGAGGTCGGCGAACTTGCGCGGGTCGCGCAGGAAGAACACCGGCGTGTTGTTGCCGACCAGGTCCCAGTTGCCTTCTTCGGTGTAGAACTTCAGTGCGAAGCCGCGGATGTCACGCTCGGCGTCGGCGGCGCCACGCTCGCCGGCCACCGTGGTGAAGCGCGCGAACATCTCGGTCTGCTTGCCGACCTTCTCGAACAGCTTGGCACGGGTGTACTTGCTGATGTCGTGGGTGACGGTGAAAGTACCGAACGCGCCCGAGCCCTTGGCGTGCATGCGGCGCTCGGGAATGATCTCGCGGTTGAGGTTGGCCAGCTTCTCCAGCAGCCAGACGTCTTCCATCAGCAGCGGGCCACGTGGGCCGGCGGTCTTGCTGTTCTGGTTGTCCACCACCGGTGCGCCGAAGGCCGTGGTCATCGGCGTGACCGGATCATCGCCGTGCTTCTGCTTGGGCGTGGTGCTCAGTTCACGCTGCTGCTGGGCGCCTTCCGCAGGCGACGGCGCGGTGTGATACGGGCACTTGGGGCTGTTGTTATCGGACTGGCTCATGGCTGGCTCCTGCGGGTGAAGACGGGGTGGAACATCTTCACTCGACTTTAGCTATGGCCAGATGAAATGAATAATCGAATGAATCATTCACTTCTATAGCTTCTGTCTATCGATTGTCGGGAATTCATTGCCGGGGCCTTGTTCCGGTCGCCCGGCGGCTCGCATCCCGACACGCTCCGATCATGGGCCAGCAGTGCTCGATTCGACGATGCGCACCGGGCGCGCTAGGCCGTCGAATGCATCCACATAACGACGATGAAGCATCCCGTCCCGGCGCAGCTGGGTGTCCTGCATCGGCCGGATCTGGGTGGTCAGCGGATTCCCGCGTGGCGCCAGTTGCGTTCCATAGCGTGCGGGGTAGGGCCCCGATGCGGCTGCCTTCACATACCGGGTTTCCTGTACCACCAGGCCGGCACGGCGAAGGCGCTCGATCTGCAGGTCGCCGATGTTGGCGGTGTAGTCGTTGCCGAAGACATACTCGGCCTGCACGCCGTCGGGCCGGTTTTCCCAGGTTGTTGAAACGCAGTTGGAGGTGCAGCCACCGGTGAATGACCAGTGTGGTGAGTATGTGTACGTCCAGGAGGCGGGCTGGATGCCGGGCCCGGACAGGGTCTTGGATACCAGCGACTTGGCCATGTAGGCATTGGGAATGCCGAATGAGCCAAACCCGAAGTTGGAGGAACTAGTGCCGATGATGCCGCAGCTGCCAGGCGTGTTGTCCGATCCGTGGATCAACTGGCGAAGCGAGAACACCCCTTGTGCGCCGCTGGGATGGCGCATGGTGATCACATCGTTGAAGGCCGGGTCGCCGGCATCTTCCGAGCGGAATCCCGTTGCATTCTGCGCGCAGGAATTCATGTAGAAGCCTGGATTCAGGACGGGGGGCACCATCGTCCACGGCATGGCGCCCACATGGCGGTCGGTGGAGAAGGTCCAGCGCGACTGGTCGGGAAGTACGACTTCGTTGAGCGTGCGCCCCCAGTAGCTGTCGACGTAGTTGTAACGCCAGGTGCGATCCCCGGCCCGGACGGCGCCGATCTTGCCCTGCGCGTCATAGTCGATATCGATCCGGGCTCCGTCATTGGAAATGATCGCCAGCAGGCGGGTCGGGTTGGCACCGTCGTAGCTGTAACTGACCCAGTTGCCGTGGCGGTCCTCGACACGTGTCGCGTAGAGGAAGACATCGACGACCGGAACCAGCAGGTAGGGCTGCGATGTGCCATTGCCATTGCCATCACGATAGTACTCGTTGGCCAGCACGTCGTGCTGGTCGCGGACCGCCATCCAATCGAAGAAGTAACGGGTGCCATCGGTGGTCCGCACCACAAAACCTTCGCCGGTTCCATTCCTGATGGCTGGCAGGCAGCTGACGCGCCACTGGCTGGCCGAGGTGCCAATGTAGGTTGCCCCATCCTGGGGCAGGCTTGCCCCTGCTTCCTTCAGCAAAAGGGATTCATAACCGACCGCAGGGAGGTTGATGAAGATGCCGCTCCAATAGGTGTGCTTCGGGATGACCCGGGTGTTGAAGTCCGGTGACGGGCCCACCCACTCGGTCGGGGACAGGTTGCTGCCGCTGCAGCGGCCGCCGCCCGCCGCATTCCAGCCCCGGCGTTGATCGTAGGAGCCCATCATGTAGGGGGCATCGATCTCCCAGGACGCCCCCAGCGGGGCGGCAGCGCGATCCAGTCCCTGTTTCTGCTTCGGCGTTGTGCGGGTGAATGCGACCCGCATTCCACTGCTGGTCGGCACCACGACATCGGTCTGCGAGAACTGCAGCGTGCCATCCTTCCTGTTTAGGGAATCACCAAACAGATCATCGCCGAGCGCCGCGACCCGCGCACCCCGCAGGCGTTCGTCGTAGGTACGCTCGCTGCTTACGAATTCCTGTGCATCGGCCACGCCACACACCAGCAACAACGCTAGAACCGTACGCCGCATGTTCGTTCCCTCGTGATCGAATCCCCTCGCTTCGATGCCGCGGCATGTTGCCCGGCCCCATTGCATGCCGCTGGGATCGCAGTTTCAGTGACTGTGCGGAACGGCGCCCCAGCTCCCCTGTGGCGGTCTGCGTGGCCGAGTATGCAGGATTCTCCGCGGTGGCTTCCAGGGGGGCATGGTGCCCCCTGGCCAGGCGCACTTACAGCAGCGTTTTCAGCCGGTACAGCGCTTCCAGCGCCTGCTTCGGCGTCAGTTCGTCCGGATCGATCGCCGCCAGCGCTTCCTGCGCCTTGCTGGATGGCGCCGCGAACAGCCCGAACTGCTGCGGGGCATCCAGCGCCTGCGGCGCCAGCTCGGCGGCGTGGCTTTCAGCGCCGCGCTGTTCCAGCTCGGCCAGGCGACGCCGTGCCTGCGCCACAGTGGCGCGCGGCAGGCCGGCCAGTGCGGCCACCTGCAGGCCAAAGCTGCGGTTGGCCGGGCCGTCCTTCACTGCGTGCATGAACACCAGCGCTTCGCCGTGCTCGACCGCGTCCAGGTGCACGTTGGCGATGCCGCTGCGGCCGCCCTCATGCTGTTCGTCGGCCAGCGCGGTCAGCTCGAAGTAGTGGGTGGCGAACAGCGTGTAGCAGCGGTTCTGGTAGGCCAGGTGGCGGGCCACCGCGTCGGCCAGCGCCAGGCCATCGTAGGTGGAGGTGCCACGGCCGATCTCGTCCATCAGCACCAGCGAATGGGCGGTGGCGTGGTGCAGGATGTAGCTGGTCTCGGCCATCTCGACCATGAAGGTTGACTGCCCGCGGGCGAGGTCGTCGCCGGCGCCGATGCGGGTCAGGATGCGGTCGATCGGGCCGATCACCGCCCGGCTGGCCGGCACGAAGCTGCCGATGTGGGCCAGCAGAACGATCAGCGCATTTTGCCGCATGTAGGTCGATTTACCGCCCATGTTCGGGCCGGTGATGACCAGCATGCGACGGTCCGGATGCAGGTCCAGGTCATTGGGTTCGAACGGCTGTTCGCGTACCGCTTCGACCACTGGATGGCGGCCGCGTTCGATCTTCAGGCACGGCTCGGCCTGCAGTTCCGGGCGCGCCCAGTCCAGCGCCTGCGCGCGTTCGGCGAAGGCGGCCAGCACGTCCAGTTCGCTCAGCGCAGCGGCACACTGCTTCAGCGGTTCCAACTGCCCGCCAAGGGTGTCCAGCAGCTGCTCGTACAGGTACTTCTCGCGCGACAGCGAACGGTCGCGCGCGGACAGCACCTTGTCCTCGAATGCCTTCAGTTCTTCGGTGATGTAGCGCTCGGCATTGGTCAGCGTCTGGCGGCGGGTGTAGTGCACCGGCGCACGATCGGACTGGCCCTTGCTGATTTCGATGTAGTAACCGTGAACGCGGTTGTAGCCCACCTTCAGGGTGGGAATACCGCTGCTCTCGCGCTCGCGCAGTTCCAGGTCGACCAGGAACTGGTCGGCATGGGTGGACAGCCGGCGCAGCTCGTCCAGCTCTTCATCGAAGCCATCGGCCAGCACGCCGCCGTCGCTCAGCTTCAGCGGCGGCATGTCGGCGATGGCGCTGGCCAGCAGCTGCGCGCACGCGTCGTGTTCGCCCAGCGCCGCATGCAGGGCCTGCAGGCGCGGCGAGTCCAGCGGGGCCAGCACTTCGCGCACCGCCGGCAGCAGGCCCAGGCCGTCACGCAGGGTGGAGAAATCGCGCGGGCGCGCCGAGCGCAGCGCGACGCGGGTGAGGATGCGTTCCAGATCGCCGAGGCGGCGGAACTGCTCGCGGATGTCGGCGTCCGCACCGCGATCGATCAGGGTTTCCACCGCGTGGTGGCGCTGCACCAGCACCTCGCGCAGGCGCAGCGGGCGGTGCAGCCAGCGGCGCAGCAGGCGCCCACCCATGGGTGTCACCGTGCTGTCGAGCACGCCCAGCAGGGTATTGCGGGTATCACCGTCGACACGCGTGTCCAATTCCAGGTGGCGGCGGGTGGCGGCGTTCATCGCGATCGCCTCGCCGGCGGTTTCCATCGCGATCGAAGTCAGGTGCGGCAGGCGCTGCTTCTGGGTTTCCTCGACATAGCCGAGCAGGGCGCCGGCGGCGGCGGTGGCACGGGGCTTGTCATCGATACCGAAGCCGCTCAGATCGTGCAGCTTGAAGAAGTTCAGCAGCTGTCGGCGCCCGCTGTCCGCGTCGAACAGCCACGGCGCACGGCGGCGCACGCCGGTGCGCTGGCGCAGGAACTCCGGCCAGTTCTCCTCGTCGGGCACCAGCAGCTCGGCCGGCTCCAGCCGTGCCAGCTCGGCTTCCAGGGCGTCGTCGGTCTCCACTTCGTTGACCAGGAAGCGGCCACCGGCCAGGTCGGCCCAGGCCAGGCCGTAGCCCTGCTTGCTGCGCGACAACGCCATCAGCAGGGTGTCGCGGCGCTCGTCCAGCAGCGCTTCGTCGGTGACCGTGCCGGGGGTGACGATGCGCACCACCTTGCGTTCGACCAAGCCCTTGGCGAGCGCCGGGTCGCCGATCTGCTCGCAGATCGCCACCGACTCGCCCAGCGCCACCAGCCGTGCCAGGTAGCCTTCGTAGGCATGCACCGGCACGCCGGCCATCGGGATCGGTGCGCCGCCGGAGCTGCCACGCTGGGTCAGGGTGATGTCGAGCAGCCGCGCAGCCTTGCGCGCGTCGTCGTAGAACAGCTCGTAGAAGTCGCCCATGCGGAAGAACAGCAGCAGGTCCGGGTAGTCGGACTTGGCTGCGAAGAACTGCTTCATCGCAGGCGTATGTTCCTTGGAACCCTTGGTGGTTTCAGTGTTTTCTTTGATATCAGTCACTTGAGGTCTGCGTTGTTCGAGGCAGTGGCGGTGATTCGAGGCGAATGAGGGCGAGTGACGGTGTTTGTTGTAGCGACGTTGTAGCGATATGCGGCCGAGAGTGCTCTATCGGGTGTAGCAACGGCTTGTAGCAATGGTCCTGGGCGTGCGCTACTGTAGCAACTCTGGCATCCAGAGGGGCATGCGTTGAAAAGTCCAGCGTCGAGCAATAGGTCCGGTTCACTCAAGTTTAGTTTGACCTACGCCCAGGTGCTGGCGTTGTCGGTCAACAAAGGCCCGGCCTTGGATGCGCAGGGAAAGGTTCGCTTGGTCCCCCGCCCGGAAGCCAAACCCTACGTGGTGCTCGACGGTGGACCAGGCGCTCCCACGGGGTTCGGCTTCCGGGTCGGCTCCACGATGACCACCTACGTGGGCCAGAAGCGCGGGCCCACGGGCACGCCGATCCGCTTTACCTTGGGCAACGTGAGCGACATGGGGCTGGACGAGGCCAGGGACGCGTGCAGGGAGCACTTGGCGCTGCTCAAAGAAACGGGAAAGAACCCCGTCCACGTCAAGCGCCAGCAGTTGCTGGAGTCGCTGGAGAGGGAATCGGAAAAGGAGTTCGGGGATCTGACCTTGCGCGAGGCATTGGAGCGTTACATCGCCCACCTGGACGCCCGCGCAAAGAACAAGAAGATCAAGCCGGCCAGCGTGGACGCGGTGCGGGACAGTTTGGCCCGCCTTTTGCGCCCCGCGGTTGGGTTGGCGGATAAATCCTTGAACGAGCTCCACTTGGAGGTCATCCAACAGGCCTTTGATGCTTGCCGGATCAGTTCCATGCAACTGTCCAATCGCATCCCGCGGGACATGAGCAAGAAGCTGGCGGAGGTGGCGGATTGGGCGAAGCTCACCGTGTCCCAGCTGGAAGCGTTGGGCATCACCGGCAAATACATCCAGCGTGTGCGAGCTGCAGGGTTGAGTTCAACGGAACACACGTTTTCAGATGCCAGGCGAGCGGTCGACTTCCTCATCGAAGAGGAAAGAGCCCGCGATCATCGCTTTGGCCGGCCCCAACGCCAGTTCTACAACCCGCTGGTGGTCATCCATACCCGGGACATGCTCCGAGAAGCACACGAGCTGCGAAACCATTACAGCCGGGCCGAGGTTCGCAATCCCCTGAACGACAAAACCCTGCCCAAGGTCCTCAAAGCCATTGCAGCACGGCGGGACGAACAAGGCGGGCGCAACGCGGCCGGGGCGGACTACCTGCTGCTGACTTTGCTTTGGGGGACACGGCGCAGCGAGGCGGCCCCGTTGCGGTGGTATGACCGCTGCACCGCCGGAGAGTTGTCGCAGGAAATGGTGTCCTGGGTCTGGCTGGCGGGTCCTGAGGACATCAACCCGACCACCAAGCGGGCGGGCAGCCAGGTCTACCTTTTCGAGACCAAGAACAAAGAGCAGCGGTTCTTGCCCGTCACCTACTTTGCCGAGCGCGTCCTGCGGCGGCGCTTCAGCGAGCGCGTGGACGATACGGGGGCCAAGCAGGGATTGGAGGCCGCCAAGGCCGCGCTGAGCGCCGCGAGCAAACGGGGTGGACAACGGGGACTGATCGACGCCTTGGAGGCGGCGGTGGCTGACGCTGAGCACGCGTTGGATCGAACCCGGTTCGTCTTTCCGGCAAGGTCCGGGCGCAGCAAAACGGGTCATTACTCCGACAGCAAATCCATCATCGCCAACGTGCGTCGCGACGCTGGGCTGATCGATTTGCGCGAGGAGGTGGACATCGGCCTGACCCCCCACGACTTGCGTCGCACTTTGGGGCGCTATGCCGAACGGATTCACGGCACCAAGGCCCGGGTCGTGTCGCAGATGCTTCACCACCGGATCAAGGACAAGGATTCCGCGGCCACCGACGCGATCTACACCGAGCAGGAGTGGTCGGTCCTGCGTCAAGCGTTTGCCGTGGTGGAAGAGCACATGATGGCGAGCAGTCCCCGGGTCTGGAACCGCTGGAAGGGCACGGACAAGCCGCGGCTGGATGAGGTCAACGACCCGCCAGTGACGATTTTTGCAGCACGCAACCAGAAGGTGGCGCTCGATGACGAGGATTGAGCCCGTTCGCACAGAAGAGGCGTTCCAAGCCAAAGCGGAAGCCTCTTGGAACGCAGAGTTGGCCCGGGCGAAGAGCGCTGGAGGCGGGTTGGTGTCCGCCAAGGCCGCCGCGTGGTTCTTGGGCATCCATGCCGACACGCTGGGCGAGTGGAGGCGACGCACCCCGCCCACCGGGCCCCGCTTTCAGAAGGCCACCGGCAGCGCCGTCAATGGCCCCAACCAGCGTGTGAAATACGACTACGACGAACTGGTGGCTTGGAAGGATGGGCGTCAGGGCAGGTCAGCGAAAGAGCGTCGGCTGACCGCTGAGCTGGAGCGCTTGAGCCAACAGCAGCGAGAGCTGGAGCTGGAGCGGCAGATCCACGAGGCCAAGGTGGCATTGGAAAAGCTGCGCAAGAACGCCGGGCGCTTTGCTGCGTTGATCACGTGCCATGAAGGTTGGGCCATTCCCCACCCATGGGCGGTGGTGGGAGGGCTCATTGCCGGGCACGTGCTCACCGTGGACGAGGACACCCTGGATCGCGCCCTGGCCGAGGGCGAACTCTGGGAGGCCCCCCTGGCCGAGGCGCTGCTGGAGCCTTGGACCAGCGTCGCGGCGCGCGAGCCATTCGATGACGCAATGGAGGCGGCACAATCCGCGTTCCAGGCGGCGTGGAGGGCGGTCCGGAACCAAGCCCGTGCGCAAGGCTTGGACGACGGCCTGCCGCCCGCGGCGGACCCAATCACTCGCACACCGTTCCGGTTCTGACCGGCTACCATCGTCATTCCACCCGTGCGGCAAACCCATGTCCCTTGATTCCAAGCAGGAAGCGGAAACACAGCTGTTAAAACGCTACAGAAAAACCTGGGGCCAAAAGCACCCGGCGTTCCTGGCCGGCGAGGGCGTCTCCTGGAAGCGTCTGAAGAACGACATTGACCAAGAGGCGAAAGCGGCCAAGGCGAAAACGAAGGTGGAGTTGAGCCCGCCGTGGACATCGGCGCAGGCCGCTGGACTTCTGGGAATCAACCAAAAGGTTTTCCGGGTTCTCGCAACGATGGACAGCGAAACAGGTCCGTTGCTTGCAGACGATGGCAAGCATGCGGCCATTGGCCTGCCCCGACTTCTGGAATGGGCAGAAGGGGTGAGGGGCGCCCCCAAGGTTCGCCGCTGGCGTGAGTCTCGGCGCGATGAGGACTTGCTTGGGGCAACCGTCAAAAGGCCAGCGGCGACGTTCCAAGTGGTCAAAAAAACCCAGATCCGCCTGGGGCTGGTGGACGGCAAGGTGTCAACGCTGGACCTTTCCCACCTCAGTGAAGAGGAGAGGGTTGCACTTGCAGCGCTGCTGCGTGGCGCGCGTGGGGCGCTCCAGCAGGACGAGCGGGGCGTGGTGATGTTCATGCACAAGGAAGCCACGCTGCCCGAAGCGTTCACGCTGCCCTGGGCGGACGAGGCGCTGAAAAAGGATTGCGCGGGACGCTACAAGGAGCTGCTGGAAAGCGCCCAGGGCGAGCTGGCCCAGCTCCTAGCCCGGGTGGAGCAAGACATCCGAAAAGCCCGTGAGGCGGTTGCTCAAGAGGAAAGCCCAACCGCCCAAGCCGTCCAGGCGGCAATGCTGGACATGTGGGGGGAGGAGGAGCGCGACGTGCAGATGCTTCAGTCCGAGGTTCGCGAGGCGTTGTTCGATTTGACCCTGCCGGCTGCCACAGGTCAGGCTCGCAAGCCGTGCCCGTTCTGACCGGAGGCTGGAGCATTTCTCGCCGGCTACCCGCCGGCTCGGTCTTGGGAGAAAAGGCAGGGAGGCCGCGGCTTCCGCCGCAGCCTTGTTCACCCGCTCAAGCCCCAGGTCGCCCTTGGGGCTTTTTTGTGTCCGCACGGGAAAGGGGCAAGCACCCCTTTCGGGCCCGATTCCCATGTCCTGATCGATAGGCTGGCGCCACCAAGTCAATGACGCAGACACCGCCATGCAGCCGCTCATCCTCTCGCTCGACCCCTCGCTCTCGACCCACTTCTCCACCCTGACCCCCCAGGCCCTGGCCCAGCTCGCCGCTGACACCAGCACGTCGGTCATCGTGCCCAACCGCGACATGCGCGGCCTCCACCCCGGCCAGGTGCTTACCCTGCAGCTGGCAACGCTGGACAGCTTCCTGGACGTGGCCGACGCCGCCAACGGCTAAGCCAGCAGCGCAGCGGTAACCCGGGCCTAGGCCCAACCCCCTCAACCCTTTTCGCGAAACGCGGCAGACCAGCCGTGCTGGCGGAGCTTTGCCCAAAAACCCCTCAACCCTGGAGATTTCCCATGAACGCTGTTGCTCACCCCTTCGACCCCAGCGCGCTGTCCCTGCCGAAGCAGCGCAAGAACACCTCGGCCCCTCGCGCCACCAAGCTCGCGTCCGCCATGGTCGGTTACGACCGCCTGCCCGCAGCACAAAGCACGGACACCTGGCTCACCCCGCCGGAGCTCATTTGGGGCAGCCCGAAGGAAGGCTACACTGGCCTGGGGCCCTTCGACCTGGATCCGGCAACGCCCGAGAACGGGATGCCGTGGCCCACCGCGGCTCGGATGTTCAAGCCCAGCGATGACGGCCTGGCGTCGGAATGGCCGGCGGATGCCTTCGTTTTCATGAACCCGCCGTTCGGCCGGGGGCAAGAGGCCTGGATGGAGAAGATGGCCAACCACCCGGGCGGTGGCATCGCCCTGGTGTTTGCGAGGACGGAAACCAAGTGGTTTCAGCGCTTCGTGCTCAACCATCCCAACATCAGCGCGGTGGTTTTCCAGGAGGGCCGCCTGAAGTTCCACCGGGCCAACGGAGACGTAGGTGACGCGCCCCCTGCTGGCCCTGCGTGGATTGCCTACGGCGAGGAGGGGGCCTGTCGCTTGAAGCGGGCGGTCAGGGAGGGGCAGATCCGCGGGTGTTACTTGGAGCTGGATTTCGCGCGTGTGAGTTGGGTGTTGGATGCTGACATGGGGGCGGCCAACGATGAATGAGGTCGCCAACCTGGTGAAGGCCATCCGCGCCATTCCTTCCACCGGTGGCAAGCCGTGGAATCCGCGGGTTGCCGTCGAAACGTTTGTTCAGCACGCGCTGATGTCACTCGGGATTTACCACGCGAAGTTGGTGGCTCACATCGACCCCAAAGTGCTTGCATTTATCCCCTTGCAAGAAAGAGCTGTCGCAGTGCCCGAGGTGGGGGCGGCCATCACCGCTTACTTCGACGCAGTCGCTGCAAGCAGGCCGTTTGAGGACATTCTTGGACAGGTCCATGCCGAGCTGCTGGCCAGGAAGGGCGGGGAAGGGCTGGGGCAGTCTTTCACGCCAGGCGATCTTTTGGACCTGGTTCAAGCCCTTGCCACCAACCTCACCTGGCGGCACCCCAGTGCCAGCGTGAGTAACGTCTATGACTGTTGTTGTGGTGCCGGCTCACTGGCCCTGGCCGCGATCCGGAGTCGCCTCAACCTCATTTCAAGCAATGAAATCCGGGTTCGCGCGGGAGACATTGATCCCTTGTGCGCAGCCATGACGGCTTTGCAGATTCACATGAACCAGACCTTTCATTCCCTGCCGCTTAGGGAAGTCAAAGTGACGGTGGGAAACGAGCTGATCCGAGGAAAAAAGCAGACGGAAGAAGAAGGGCCGGCAGAAGGGGACGAGTTGGCCGACCCTAGGCGATGCGGGTTCTGGTCCCACTCCTACAACTACGAGTAGGCCGGAGGCCTGCCTTTCCCTCTCCAAGACTCGGCGGCGAGCAGCCGCCGGCTCTTGCTTCAAGCCGCTTTTGCTCTTGTTTTTCCTAACAGGTAACAAGCACCTGTTACCCCCTTGTTACCCGTGAAAGCCTTGTCCCATAAGGAGGTAACAAGGGGTAGCAGGGTAACGGGTGGATCGCGAGCTCCCGATGGATGTATGCATGGATGTTGTGAGCGGTGAGTGGATTTTTCTTGCGTGGATCTCTTAAACCACTTGTTACCTTGTTACCACCTGTTACCCCCAGTAAACATAAGGGTTTGAAGGGTAACAAGTGGGTAACAAGCACTTGTTACCTCCCAGGCTGATGCTTGAGGTATTTCACACTTTCAAGTGTTTCTGGAGCATCGAAAGCAGAAACGAACATCCGTTGGCGCGAGCCCTTGCCAGTTCCGTAAAGCCTGCTTAGATGGATTTGTGGCCACAACAGGACCACAAATCAAGAAACGGAGCAGGCAGTGAAGACGAAACGCGAAAAGACCGCACGGGATGAGTTGTTGAAGGCCCGGGTCAGCAAAAGTTTTAAGGCGTTGGTGGAGGAGACGGCGGTGGCCCGTGGGCAAACCCCTTCCGAGGCCATGCGTCAGGCGCTTCAAGAGTGGGTGCATCGCCCCAGTCAAGCGGCATAAAAAACCCCGGGTGCGAACCGGGGCGTTTACTACTAGGGATTACAACATGAAGAGTAAGTCGAAGACTGGCCCTGTCAAGGGCGGGGAGGCCAATGGCGACGCCGTTGATCAGGCTCCTAAGAAAAAGGGCAAGGTCTTTGGGGCCGATGCCAATCCCAACGACGCCACGGATGACCTGGGCGTTATTGGGGAAGACCTCTCGTTTGAGCTGGCTTATGCCGACGATATGCGCCGCGCCAACTGTTTCCGCATTGGCGGCAAGATGGACAACGGCGAGATCGATGTTTCGCTGTATCAGTGGAATGAGTCCGAAGGCATCTGGGCCCTGCAAGCCACCCGGGAAGTAGAAGCCCACGCGTTGGACTGGATGCGCAAGCACGCCCCGGAGGACGCCAAGCAGAGCAGCGCGACCAGCTGCGTCAAGACGGCCATTCTCGAAATGATCCGCTTGCCTGGCATGAAGTTGCCTGAAAGCCAGCATCGGGCCATCGTGCCGCTGAAGGGCGGTTACCTGGAGATCCTCAAGGACGCCAACAAGAAGGCCTACATCGAATACCTGCCGGCCGACCCCAAACACGGGATCACTTCCTTGGTCCCAGCGAAGCTCAACCTCGACCAGGTGAGGTCCGGCCGCTACACCCCCAAGCCGTTGGACCCCAAGTCGCGGTGGGCCAAATATCTGGATCGCTTCATGCCTGACATGGCCGTGCGAGGGTTGCTTCAAGAAGCCATGGCGTCGTCGGTCATGCCGATGTGCCTGGAAAAAGCCTTCCTGTTGCTGGGAAGCGGCAGCAACGGCAAGAGCACCTTGCTTCACGTCCTGCGAGCCATCCACCCCAAGAACACTGCGGTCCGCATCGACAAGCTGGATGGGCAGTTCGCCATGGCACCTCTCGCTTCCAAGACTCTTTATCTGGCGACAGAGGCGCCCAAGGTCCTCTCCGATCCCATCCAGCAGGTCCTGAAGGCGCTCATCTCACGCGACCCCATGTCCGCCGAGAACAAAGGCAAGGACGCTTACACCACGGTTCCTCGGGGCACGCTCTTTCTTGCCCTGAACGCCATGTTCTCCGTGACGAGTCATGAGCACGGCTTTTGGCGAAAGATCTGCATGATCCCCTTCAATGTGCGCCTGGCCGAGAACGACAAGGACCGCGATCCGGACTTCCACAAGAAGCTGACCGAGGACCCGGCGGAAATGGCCGTGATCATCGACTGGCTGCTGGAGGGAGCCATGCGCCTCATTGAGCGAGGCGGCCTGCCCGAGGAAATGCCCGAAGCCGTCAAGGCGCTGGCCGAGCAGACCCGGCAAGAGACGGACACCACGGCGTCCTACTTCGCTGAGCGCATGGTCATCGAAGAAGAAGGCACGTGGACCGACAAGAACGACATCTATGCCGACTACCGCGATTACGTGCTGGAAGAGCTGGGGCGCAAGCCGGTGGGCGCAGAAGAGCTTTGGAAGCGCGTGCGCGAACGGATGCCGGGGCTCCAGCAGAAGCAAAAGAAGGCGACGAAGGGCACGAAGGCCGAGCGCTGGGTCAACCTGCGCGTGGGGGGGGTGAAGCCGCGCCTGGAGGGCGGGGCTCCCCAGGCCATCCCGGACGAGGAGGTTCCGTTGGGTGACCCTCTGAGCAAAGAGGCCATGGAAGCCATCGCCCTCCTGTCGGGCGCACCGATGGCTGAAGCCGCGTAGGCCTTTACAACCGGCGACGTTGCGCTATTGCAAAGGGGTATCCAAACCAAAACGGAGCCCCCATGCCATCGCCCAACCACATCCCCGACGACGCGTTCCCCGAATCGGCCATCAGCCTGGCCGATCTAGAGAGCCCAGAGACACCGGAAGCGGACCCGCAATACTTGCTCGTGCAGAGCGGGTTTGGTCTCCATGTCCGTCTGGGAAAAGACGGCGACCAGGGATTGCGCAGCGAGGACGAAATCGCCGAGCTGGTGCGGCGAGCGTTGTATCACCGCAAGAGTCTGACCCTTCATATCGAGTTCTGACCCGACCCCACCCACAACCACCCGCTTGGAGGCGCAGGAGGTTGAAAAAGATTTGAGGCAACCACCCCATGTCCAAGTATTCCGATCTCATCCAAGCCACCGCCGAGCGGATGCTTGACCTCATGAAGCAGGGCACCATCCCCTGGCGCCGCCCATGGAATGATCCCGATGCCCCGCAGAACGGCGCGATCAGCGGGCCCTGGAACCCGACCACGGGTAAGGCCTACCGCGGCAGCAACACGCTCATCCTGCGTGGGGCGCAGATGGCCTACGGCTACGAGGACCACCGATGGCTGACGTATCGCCAGGCGCAAAGCATTGGGGCCCAAATCAAGCGCGGCGAGAAGGGGCAGCAGATCGCCTACTGGGATTTCAGCAAGGCCGGCAAAGCCAAAGACGGTGCCGAGCCGTTGACCGAAGGCGAAGAGAAGAACGGATACCAAGGGCCATCGGTGTTCGTCGCCACGGTGTTCAATGCCAGCCAAATGGACGGCATGCCCGAGCCCCCGCCGCCCTTCGTCATGCCCGAGTCGATCCGCCACTTGCGTGTGCGGGAGTTGTTGGACAAGCACCAGCCAAAACTTCATCACGACGGTGGCAACCGAGCGTTCTACTCCATCGCCGCGGATTCGATTCACTTACCGAAGCACCACACTTTCAGCGATGACGTGAGCTACCAGGCCACGCTGCTCCACGAACTGGCCCATTGGACTGGGGCGAAGCACCGGCTCGACCGAGATCAGACCGGCCGGTTCGGCACCCAGGACTACGCTAAAGAGGAGCTGGTAGCGGAGCTCTCAAGTTTGTTCATTTCCGAGCGCCTTGGAATCGGCCTGGGGAAAGAACACGAAAAACAGCACGCCGGCTACCTGCAGTCCTGGATGAAAGCCCTGGCCGACGACCCCAGGACCCTGTTCCGCGCAGCCAGCCAAGCGGAGAAGGTCATGACCTTTTTGGACATCCCGGCGTTTGAACGCGAGCCGCTGCCCCAGGTCAAGAAGGAGAAGGACATGGAGCAGGGGCGAAAGACGGAAGCCGGTCGAAGGTCCCCATCGCGACGCAAGGAACGCCAGGTTGCTTAGCGCAGGTAGGGGGTTGACCTTTTGAGGTTTCGAGTTAGAAATGAATGTGCTGGGGGAAGACCCGGCTGTGGTCCGATTCCTCTACTTCTAACTGAGAACTTTTCCAGGGTGAGCGGATAGAAGGTGGTTGGGTGGTTATCCTTGCTGTATCGGTGGTTTCCGGTGGTTGCTGTCGCCGGGGTGGAAAGAATGCTTAGTTAACCGACCTGAGAAATCACTAACTAGGCACCATGTTTTTTCTTGAGCTTCTTACGCTGGGTTGAGAGGGGTGGCGAAAGCCGCCCCTTTTCTCTTTGCGGCCCCTTGCGCATCCCCCTTTCTTTGTTAAGACATGAGTATCACTCACCAAGCGGAGGAACCATGGCTGGCAACGTCTTTTCAAATCTACTTCGACCCTTCATCCGTCAAAAGGACACGGAACTACCAGGCGTGGCTTCTTCTGAGCCGCCTGAACCCCCGGTCCGGGAGCGCTTGGATGATTCAAGCCAGCGGCCAGTGGCTTCGGTGGAGCCGGTAAAAGTTTCACCCGGTGAACGTCCTCAGATGATCCCATCTTCCAATCAGACCCGGTCGGGTCAACAGAGCGCTCTGCAGGCCCAAGGGGCGATCCCATCTTCTAGTCGGACCCGGTTGGGATCGCAGAGTGCGCCCCCATCGTTCAACGATGAGGCAACGGATCGGTTGGGGAGCACTTTGGCCTTCGCTGGTCTGAAGACGAAGGGTCGCTTCGAGGACGAGGTAAGGCAGGCCATCGAAGACGGCGCCGATGTGAAAGGGTATCGCGACGCGCGCGGCGATTCCGCCTTGCATAAATGTCAGGAGCCGTGGCAGATGGAACTGCTTATCTCGGCTGGGGCGGATGTTCACGCGTTGGACAAACAAGGGCGTTCGCCTTTTGATCGCCTGTTGAGCACATACCAAAGGGAACCCGCTTGGTCCGAAAAACCTACTGCGGAAGGTTTGGCGCTGTTGGCGAAGGCCGGAGCGGATGTCAATGCCCTAAGCCAAGGGCAATCCGCTCTGCATGTTGCTGCGAAGCGAGGGCTTGAAGGCGATTGCCACATGCTTATCGATGCCGGCGCCGACGTGAATCTGCGGACGGACGGGGGAGACACCCCGCTCCACCTGGCCAGCGACCCAAGCGTTGTGCTGCGCTTGCTGGATGCCAAGGCCGATCCCTCCCTGCTGAACTCGAATGGCGAGCCAGCGCTAAAACATGATCCTATGCTTTATCGAGAAAGTATTCGGAACCACCGAGACGATTTTTCGCCGCGTGAGCGCGTCGATGCGGCGACCGACCCGATTTTCCTGGCCGAGACGCCCAGCGAGCTTGTCGCTGCGTTGGGGCAGGGCGGTAGTGTGAGGGACACCGATGCGCTGGGCCGAACCGCGCTTCATTACGTCAAAACGGGGGAGATGGTGCAGGCGTTGGTGTTGGCCGGGGCCCAGGTTGACGCAAAAGACATGGAGGGAAACATTCCTGCCCATACCGCGGACGAGCGCGCGATGGAAGAGTTGGTCGATGGGGTGGGGCGAGGCGTTCCCCAGCACCACGTAGAGAACGACAGGGGGGAAACCCCTTATGCGAGCCGGGATTACTACCACGAGGCTCGGTATTGGGATGCCGAAGCGGAAGAGCAGGCCGCGGAAAAGGCGGAGCAGACGAAGGAGGAGCAAGACCGCGTGCTCAACATTGTGGCCCTCGTTGAGGCCGGCGACGCCAAACGTCTGCTGGAGCAGGTGGATCCCAACGAAGAACTGGTCAGTCGGAACCGAACGTTCAACATCGACGGAGACGAGGGCTGGGCCTACAACAACTATGCCGGCTACAGCGTCCTCCATGAAGCGGCGAAGCAGGGAAAGACGGAACTCTGCCGAGAACTGGTGTTCGCAGGGGCGGACTGGGACAAGGGGTGTAAGCTCGTCGGCGAGCAAGGCTTTGACAACCATGTCAACGGCTTTCGAAACGAGCCTGGCATGAAGCCCATCGATTTTGCGAGCAACCGAGAGACCAAGTCGTTCTTGAACAACGCTGAGAACGAGCTGCGAGCCCACAACCGATCCAAGCTCTTGGACGAGCTTCTTCCCGCTGCCAATGCTTGGAAGCCACCGGAAGGCGGGTTTGGGGCCGACGCCCAACGGCAGGTCGGTGCGGCCATGAAGGCCCATGGGCAGGACGGCCAAACCCTGGAAGCCCCTCGCTTGCGAGCGCGCTTCTAAGGCCAAGGGAAAGGGCGGCGAAAGCCGCCTTTTCTTTTCCCGATCCCCTTGCGCAAACCAAACCGTTTGTTATGGGTAGTGCAACCCATTCAAAAAAGGAGGCCTCATGCGCGCGTTGATTCTTTCTCTGGCCCTTGCCAGCCTGCTCCCCCTTGCCGCCAGCGCCGCCGAGCCCCGTAGCGATTCGGTCGCCGTTGCCGTCGGGGTGAATGCCACCGTGATCACGCCGCACACCATCGCAGTAAGGGTCACACACGCCTGGGAGGCGTCCCCCACGGAAACCGCCACCGGGGTTCAGTCCTTCGAACCCATGGAAGCGCCGGGCCGTGGCCCATACGCGGCTTACAACTCAATCTTGAAGAAGAACCCCGCAACACGCGAAAGCGTCACGCTGTGGGTGATTGACGAGGCGCAGCGCTACTACACGCTCCGAGTGACGCATGAGCGCGTCCCATGCCGCGACACGCGAAACAACGGTGTGGATGACAGCGTATGTGCGCTGCGCATCGCTGGCCGCATTCTGCCGTTCTACATGCAGGGCGACGAGCAGGGGGCTTTTGAGGTGGGGGATCAAGTTTTTCTCCGCTCCGAAGGGACCGCGCAGCCAGTGATTACAGAGCTTGAGGCAGCTTCCGTATCCGTAGTCATCGGTGCGGGCAGAGAAAATGTAGCCGTTGGAGGGCAGCGCTGATGAAATGGCTCGCATTTTTCCGCAAGCGCCCCGATGCCGCGCTGAGCATCGAGGACTTCAAGCAATCTCCAGGCCACGTTTTGATGGACGAGAGCGGATACCTGGGCCTTTCTCACGAAGCAGCAGCCCAGATCGATCGGTTGCGCCAAGCCAAGGGCTGGGGCGTGCGCTCTGCCAACGCGGCAACGACCGGCAAAGGGCGGCGCTAATGGGAGCCACATTCAAAAGCATTGCCCACCATTACGGTCACCTCATTCTAGACGGCATGGATTGCTCCCCTGCGCAACCTCACGAGCTGCACCACCTGCCAATGGCATGGAATCTCAAGCCCAGCCAGTGGGGCCAACCTCTCACTTTCCAGGCGCGCCCGCTGAGGAGTCGCCCGGGAGGCCGCCCATGGTGAGCGCGATTCTTTTGCTGACCCTGCTCGGCCTCATGGTCCTGGTCCCTCTCTGGACGCTGAAGCGCTTTGCCGACGCCAAGGCAGCCTGGCAACGGGTGAGAGGCGGTGAGCGAGACGCCCGCACGCACGGCCGCTTCGTGATTCATGGCGGGCTGTTTGGAGTTGGGATGGTGGTCATCGCCGCATTCCTGGCCCAAGCCACCTTCAGCGTCTGGCACCAGGTCGCCAACGTGGGAGGCCTTTTTGCACTCGGCACGGTCGCGGTGCTCTGTCTGCTGGCCTTTTTCTGGGGCAAGGGGAGGTCGCGCGGATGAGTGCGTTGACGATGCTGGTCCTTTCCATGCTGGTCCTTGCTGTGTTTCTCTGCTCGGCGGCGTTTCTCTCTTTTATGATCGCGTTGACTTACCCGACCGTAAAGCAATCGCTGGCCCTATTCTGCGCCGGGAAGCGCGACGCATCGCTCTACGTGGATTTCGCGATTTTTGGGGGGATCTTCGCGGGTTGCGTCCTCACGCTCGCATTCGGGGCGGTGGTAATGGCCCTCAACATTTCCAGCGCTGAGGACGCCGTTCTATACGCGGCCACCTTGACTAGCGCGGGACTGGGCTACTGGGTGGGCCGATGAACCGCGAGCCTTCCACCTTGTTTGCCCCAGGCGTTCTTCCCGGGCCTGACGGCATCGAGCTGCTCCCCATGCCTGCGGAGATCCAAGCCATCTACGACGCTGCCCAACGCAACACGCCTTTCAGCATGGACGTGGACGACGCCCTGGCCGCGCACCGCCAAACGTGTGGTGAGCGGGATCAAATCGAGCACGCCCGACGGGTAGACCCGTCCGATGCCATGCCCATCGAGCCGGAGGCGCGTCGCCAAGCCTATGCACGTCAGCGGCGGTATGCGATTCGCGCCGGAATGACCGCAGGCCTGACGCTTGGGGCCATCGCCCAGGCGCTTGGTGTGTCACCCTCCGAGATTCAGGGCGACTTGGCGGCGATGGATCGATGAGTCCACGCAAAGGCTTCCTCGGCGGCCGCTCCCCGGCCCAGGTTCAATCCTTGCTGGACGAAGGGGTGACTCAGCGCGCCTTGGCCCAACGCCTGGGCGTCACCCACCAAGCCGTGAACCGCTTTGTCCGGCGGCACCGCCTGGCCGGTTCCGGACGGCAGGCGTTCCGGGACCGCCAAGCCCGCGAGCTCGCTGAGCGTCGCCAGCAGGTGCAGCGGCTGGTCCGAGCCGGGCTGACCTCGGCCGAGGTGGCCAAGCGCTTGGGCGTGTCGCCGGCCACCATCGGCATGGACCGCCAAACCCTTCGGTTAGGGCGTGTCCTGAAAAGGCCGGAGCAGCGCAGCTTGCGGGGGCTGGCCCTGGACCAGGTTCGGGCTCGCTTAAAGGAGGTCAGCCGGGCTCAGTTGGCGCGGGAGCTCGGGGTGAGCAGCTCGGCCGTGTATCGCTACTGCAGGAATGCGGGCCTCAGCACGTAGTAGCCGAGACATATCTCCAGGCCCAAGTGCCGATGCGTCGTCAGGCTCTAAAGCCCCGCCGGTTTCTTATTTCGCAAAGCTCATTTCGATCAATGATTTAGAGCCGGATGGTCCCTTAGGGATTGGCCCAAATGCACCCGTTGAAGGATACTTGGAGCCTGTTCGAGGGGATGTATTCGATGCCACTGCTCAACTGGTCCGACCGTGATGAGGACCTGACCCGCTCCGCCCTGACGCCCTATCGACTCTTGGAGCCGGTGGCAAGCTTGTCCTATGGGGAGGTGGACGCTCCCAACATGCTGATCGAGGGCGACAACCTGGATGCGTTGAAGGCGTTGCTGCCTTACTACGCCGGCCAGGTTGGTTGCGTCTACATAGACCCGCCGTTCAATACCGGAGCGATGTTCCCGAAATACGACGACAACTTCGAGCATTCGATTTGGTTGTCAATGATGTATGCCAGGCTCGAACTCATCCACGAGCTTGTTTCAGAGAAGGGATCTCTTTTTCTTCATCTGGACGATAACGAGGTTGACTATGCGAAGGTGATGCTGGATGAGATTTTTGGCCGGTCCAACTTCGTCAACAGGATAACTATCGCTGCCCGCTCTCCTTCTGCATTTAGCACTGTCAATCCTGGTGTATTCAAAGCATCGGAATACATTCTTTGGTATGCCAAGGACAAAGAGAAGTTTGAAGACGTAAGTGCCCGCATTCCACGCGGTGTTGACTATGCCTACAACCTTTGGCTGGAGAACCGGGATTTGCCTGAGAGTGAATGGAGGTTTTCGTCTCTTGCCGATAAATACGCTGAGGTGCCACGGAACGCAAGGATCAAACACCCTAAGTCTATTCTCCAGCACTTCGACAAGTGGGTTCTGAAGAACTCAAGCCAAGTCTGCCGCTTAGCATCCATTAGCGACTCCGGTGCGGGTCAGGCAATCGTTGATCTAAAGAAAGAGTCTCTCAGTCGACCTGGTGAGGTTCTAAAGCTGGAGCGGGGCGAATCGCTCGATACGGTCTACATCTTGGACGGTCAGCAAATCCTTTTCTACAGCAAGAACGTTGTTGAGATTGATGGAGAGCCTGTCGCCTCCTCAATGCTTACGAATATCTGGAGTGATATCTCGTGGGAGGGTATTGCTGGCGAGGGCGGCGTGACATTTAAGAAAGGTAAAAAGCCCGAGCGGCTCCTGCGTCGTTGCATTGAGTTAACGACTAAACCTGGGGACCTTGTTCTCGATAGTTTTCTTGGAAGCGGGACGACAGCAGCAGTTGCTTTGAAGCTCAATCGCAGGTTTGTTGGTATTGAGCGAGGTGACCAGGCGCGAAGCCATTGCCAAGCGAGGCTTGTATCCGTTGTGGAAGGAGAGCAATCAGGTATTTCGAAAGAAGTCGGTTGGAAAGGTGGCGGTGGCTTTCGCTTCTACAAGCTCGGCGTGCCCGTGTTCGATGACGAGGGTCACATCCGCGACGGCATCAAGTTCGAGCACCTGGCCGCCCACGTCTGGTTCGCCGAGACTGGTGCCGCACGCTCCACTCGAGCCCCGAAGCAGTCGTTCCTGGGTGAGCACCATGGGATCGGCTACTACCTGCTGTTCAACGGCATTTTGGGCGATGAGAGCAAGACCGGCGGCAACGTGCTGACCAAGCGGGTGTTGAAAGGCCTGCAGCCCTTTGACGGGCCCAAGGTGATCTACGGGGAGTCCTGCGACTTGCCAAAGGAGCGTCTGGAAGAACTCCAGATCACCTTCAAACAGACCCCCTACGACATCAAGGCACGCTAAGCATGGCTCTCTCCCTCAAGGTGTATCAGCAGCGGGCCCTGTCCAGCCTGGCCCAGTTCCTCGAAGACGCCCGGCTGACTGGCGCCGCATCCGCGTTTGAGAAGAACGTGGATGCCGGTCTGGTCACGCAATACAAACCCATGCCTCATCTGGAGGCCTCGCCCTACGTGTGCCTGCGCATTCCGACGGGCGGCGGCAAAACCGTCATGGGCGCACACATCATCCAGGCGGCAGGTGACGCCTACCTCGAGCGCGAGTTTCCGCTGGTCATGTGGATGGTCCCCACCACCCAGATCAAGACCCAGACGCTGGAAGCCTTCAAAAACCCCCGACACCCCTACCGGCAAGAACTGGACGAGGCGTTCGGGGGCAAGGTCGCCGTGTTCGATGTGGAGGACTTCACCCACATCCGCCCCGCTGATCTGGGAACCAAGGTCTGCGTGGTCATTTCGACGATGGCCGCGCTGCGCGTGGAGAACCAGGAGGGGCGCAAGGTCTATGAGCACCACGAGGACCTAGAGCCCCATTTCGCCGGCAGCGTGTCCGATTTGCCCTACTTGGAGCAGAACAAGGCGGGAAAGGCCATCGCGTCCTTTGCCAATCTGCTGAAACTTCACGGTCCGTTGGTCATCACCGACGAAGCCCACAATGCCAACACGCCCTTGTCCTACCAGGTCTACGAGCGGCTTGGTGCCAAGGTCGTGGTGGAGCTCACGGCCACGCCGGAAGCCAGTAAGAGCAACGTGCTGGTCAGCGTCAGTGCCTTTGAGCTCAAGGGCGCGGACATGATCAAGTTCCCAGTCGTGCTCAAGGAGCACGTGGGGCAATGGGAAGTCGCCGTGGGCAGCGCTGTGGCCCGCCGCAACGAGTTGGGCAAGACCGCGCTGGGCGAGCCGGACTACATCCGGCCGATCCTGCTCATCCAAGCCGAAAACGCCAAAGGCACCGCCACGGTCGAGGAGGTCAAGAAGCACCTCATCGACAACGAGAAGGTGCCCGAGAAGGCGATTGCCATCGCCACGGGCGATCAGCGGGAGATCGACGGGGTGGACCTGTTCGCCAAGGACTGCCCCATCGAGGTCATCATCACCAAGCAAGCGCTCAAGGAAGGGTGGGATTGCTCCTTTGCCTACGTCTTTTGCTCGGTGGCCCAGGTCAAGAGCGACAAGGACATCCAGCAGCTGCTGGGCCGCGTGCTGCGCATGCCGTATGCCACCCGCCGCAAGCAGGAGGCCATGAACAAGGCCTACGCGCACGTCACCACTGCGGCGTTCAATCTGGCTGCCGCAGAGCTCACCAAGTCGCTCATCGACATCGGGTTCAACCCGCTGGAGGCCGTGGGCGCGGTGCTGGCGGATCCCACACCTGGGCCCGGCTTGGACTTGCGAGGCGGCAAGGTCAATCCGGTTCCCGTGACGCCCAAGACCACCATTGCCGTGAGCAAACAACCGGATCTTACTGGTATCCCTGCTCGGGACCAGACCAGCGTTGTTTTCACTCCGAACGAGGAAGGCAAGGGCGGCTCGGTGGAGATCACGGGCGAGGTGGACGAGTCCACCGTGGAAGCGATCACCAAGGCTGTGCCAACCAAGGAGCGCGAGGAAGCGGCGGCTACAATCCAGCGGCACCAGATCGCCGCCAAGGCCGTCAAAGCCCCTAGCCAGAACGGCGCGGTGTTCAGCGTGCCGCGGCTGGGGGTCATGGAGCAGGGCGAGCTGGAGTTCGTGGAGAGCGGCGCCACGCCGCCGGGCTTCACCTGGGACTTGCTGGCCTATCCGCCGGACCTGTCCAGCCTCAAGTTCAACGTCGACAGCCAGACCTTTGAGGTGGACCTGGTCGATTCGAAAGTGAGCTACACCAAGATCGACGACGACGTGAATACCTACCTGCCGGGCTTTGCCAAGGACCGCACTCAAGCGGACTTGGTCGGCTGGCTGGACCAGAAGATCCGCGATCCGGCGGTCAAGCAGCCCGTGCTGCGGGAGTGGTTGCGCCGGTCCATCAGCGGGCTGTCCGAAGATCGGGGCTTCTCGCTATCGCAACTGCTCAATGGCCAGTTCGTGCTCCGACGGAAGCTCGGCGAGCAGCTTCAGATCGCCAAGGCGGAGGCGCTCAAGGAAGGCTTCCAGCAAGCGCTGTTCGGTGCCGACGCCGACATCGTGGTCAGCGACGAGCCCGGTGCGATGTTCACCTACCCGGCGGACATGACCCAGTATCCGGCGCATGCCTACTACCAAGGCGGCACGTATCGCTTCCGCAAGCACTACTACCCCCTCGTGGGCGATCTTCAATGGAAGACCGCTGGGGGCAAGGTGGGTGAGGAGTTCCTCTGTGCCCAGGCCATCGACCAGCTGGATGAGGTGGAGTTCTGGGTTCGCAACTTGGTGGACAAGAGCCAGTTCTGGATGCCGACGTCCAAGCAGCGCACCTACCCGGACTTCGTGGCGCGGCTTAAAGATGGTCGACTGCTCGTCGTTGAATACAAGGGTGGTGACCGTTACTCCGCGGACTCCGAGAAGGAGAAGCGCATGATCGGCGAGCTATGGGCCGCTAAGAGCAACGGCCGAGGTGTCTACCTCATGGCCCAGCTGCGGGACGAGAAGGGCAACAGCATCACCGAGCAACTTAAAGCAGCGATCTCTAAATGATCAGGTGTGAGTGGGGTTCACCCCCGTATTACGAACACCGGAAGGCCGCTTGACCATACAGTGCAAGGAGGGTGTGTGACCGAAGACGAGATCGAACAACGAAAGATTGAAGCCAGAGTGCGCTTGGCTAAAGGAAGCATGGATAAGGCTGGAAAAGAGCTTGAAGAAGCTGAAAGGGTCGCGAAGGAGAGTCCTACACCTTTCAAGCGGAAGCTGGTGAATCAGGCTAAGGGGCGCTACAGCAAGGCCGCGCAAGTTTTTGACAGAGCCGTGGGCGACAAGATGAAGAGAGAGCTTGGGGGCGGTAAGGATGGACCCGGGCGAAGGATGTAAACGGGATGCTTATCGCACGGGCTGATTCTCGGATCGTTGATCGCCCGCTATACGAGCCCGCGATGCCTTGGTTGAAATCCTAGATATGGATCGAAGGCTGAAGCGCATGGCGGATCACGTAGCCTCCCGTTGGCTGTTCTCCGCTAAGGTCTCAAGCTGCGATACGGCGAGCGTCTAGGTTGGCAATGCCCAGAATGTCGAGAGCAAGGAAATGGTCCGCACCACAAACTGGCCCAGCGCGAAGTTGTCCCCCCAGCAGAAGGCCATCGTCGCCGCGCACGCGGTGCTGAACCTGGCAGAAGGCAAGGCCGGCGAACGCGAGCTGCGCAGCCTGCTGGTCAACGAGATCGGCCTGGCCTGGGCACCGTTAAACTGCCTCCAATACCTGTCCGGCAAAGAAGCCCCGGCCGCGCTCACTGCGTTGCCAGACGAATGGCAGGCGCTGGAGCGCAACAAGAAAGACCCCCTGCGTGCCTCGGTCATTTCCTTGGTCATGGTCAAAGACGTCTGCGGCGCTGGGGGCTGCAAGCTCTCCGGCGCCAAGATAGCCGAGCGGCTGGAAGAGCTGCGAACCGCAATGGAGCCCAAATAGCGATGGATCACTTCGAAGGTGTGGTGCTGGACTATCTGCGCGCCGACCGAGCGCTGTTCGTCAACAGCCAGTGCTGCATCCAACTCAACGAAGGCGCGAACCCGGATACTAGCGGCCCGCACTGGTATTGCGACGCCGTCGCGGTCAGCTTCAAGGAGCAGGCGGCCTACCTCTGCGAAATCACCTACGCCGCACGCGCGCCGTCGCTGCTGGCCCGTCTGCGGGCGTGGGACGAGCATTGGCCTGGGGTCAGGGCAGCCCTGGCTCGGGACAGCGGTGTGCCGCTGGATTGGAGTGCCAGGCCCTGGCTCTTTGTCCCAGAGTCCAATGCCAAGGGCATTCAATCCGCCATCGGCGGGCTGAAGAACCTCCCCAGCCCCCGTGTCACCTTCTTGGAGGAAGTGTTGCCCTGGCGCTACCGCTCCTGGGATCGCGGTGCATACGTGGACGAGTCCCCATGACCGATCTCAATATCACGGCCACCAGCTACGCCCTGCTGCAGGGCAAGTTCACTTGTTGGAAGTGCTCGGAGTCGATCGTGGTGACCGCCATTTGGGTGCCTGGGTTCCTCGACAACGAGGACGAGGAGTATCCCGAGGAAGGCGGCCCATCGCTGCTGAAATACGTCAGCGAGCTGGACGTGGGCACGATGGCCCGGGTCAGGGCCGCGGCCCCCTGGCTCAAGCCCAACTGCTCGCAGACGGCCAACCAGACCTACGTGGCCAACCACTGTCAAATCTGCGGCACGCTGCAGGGAGACCATTTCATATTCAGCCCAGACGGCCCGTTCTTCCCCCAAGACCAGGCCGGCGTGGACCAGCTCAAGGTCATCCCAGGGCACGGGCCCCTGATGGCGAGCGCTTCCACGGGGCAGTCGGACTGGATGGGACTGGTCAAGCTTCCCACGCACGCCTGACATCGAGGCAGACGGGATTTCGGCCAAGGGTCTCTACCACTGCGAATGAGGCTGGGCATACTTCTGCCCATCCCTTGTTCCTCGGAATCCTTCTGCTGGCTCATCCCCGGCCTATTTTTTTGCCTGGTGTCAGGCCTCGCCTCGCTGGGCTTGGCGGTCCTTGGTGAGCGCAACCGCCTCCTCATACGTGGCTGCTTTGCCGCTAAGAAGCAGATCCAACGCGACCCGGTGCCGGGCGGTGTAGTAAATGTTCCCCAGTGGCAACACCGTCGCTGGACGCATCGCGGGGCCAAGGGTGTAGACGAAGTGCGGAGAATGGGTTTCCGGCCAATGCGGGTCTACGTCCTGAAGCCGATCAACCGTGTCTACGCGCTCGATGAAGTGGACACTTCGGAACTGCGATAGGTAGCGGAAGCCGATGTAGGCCGGCGGGACAGTGGGCCAGCCATTGCCACCGATGGGATGGAAATACTTGCCCTGCTTGGTGACGACATCGATCCAGGTCAGCTCTTGAGAGCTGGGCATCAAGTCTCGGCTTAGCGAAACCACATAGGCGAGCGAGTCAAACGCGTTGGAGGTCATTCCGTATTCCGATAGGTGCAAGGCGAGCTGGTCCAGCCACAAGCGTTCGATTTGGTTTCTGGTCGCAGCATGAGCCCGCTTCGCCATGGCACGGATTTCAGACCAGGAGAGGTGATCGACGGGGATGCCCTTGACGTCCGCGGGAAGGTGCCTAACGGCCCAATCCTTCCGAGCCGCGCTGACCGAGATGAGCCGCTTGTGCTGCACATTCGAGTCGGCCAAGCGATGGACATACCGGGCAAGTTGCGCATGCGTGGCCACCTGCCAGTGTCGCTTGGCTTCAAACACCAGATGAAAGGCCGTGCCTGAAAGAACCTCCAAATCAGTGAACCCGCGATCCTTCATGCCGAACTCTTGGCTGGAAAGCGCCACCTGTGCCAACGGATCAAGCCCCATGGCACCGAAGAGCTCCGCACGAAGCGCTGCGGACTGCTCCAGGCACCATCCCAGGGCATAGGTGCCCGCGTTCTCATCGCAGCCGGCTAGCCCAAAGCAACTGACGGGTTCTGCCCCCCGAATCAACATCAAAGCCTCCTTGCAGTGGGGCAAGGCATCGCCCCTACTGGGTCGACTGATGTTGCCAGAACTTCTGGTTTTGGGGCCACCACTTCCCCGCGTTGACGCGCCTCATCACGAGCGCGCGGAAAGCATCGGGGGAAGGGGCTGGCCCCTTCCGCTTATGCCTGCACTGGTTGCATCGGGCATGTGCGGCCACCACGTTCCCGGACACGTCTCGGCCCCCGTCTTGCTGGGCCAGCAGGTGTTCGGCGGTGCACTGAAAGGCTTGAGCCTTGCGGGACTTCAGTCCCAGTTCTGATGGAGCTTCGAGCCACATCGGCAGACCGCAATAGAAGCAGCGGCCAGACTGGGCATGGAAGGCGGATGTGCGGATGGATTTGAGGCGCTTGGTCGTCATGGATGGCTCCGGAATCGAAAAAAAGATTCCCGCGCCCCCATTGGGTGGACCTCGGGCACCCGGAGCCTACTGGCATGCGGGCACAACACCGACGCTTCTGCGACCGGCGGTTGCTTTTTAGCTTACTCGTGCCTTCGGTGCAAGCGCTTGGGTTGGCGCCTCCAAATCTTGTTGCCCGATCCTCTTGCGGAAATGGATTTATCGAGTATTGGTGAAGCAAGCCCAATCCGGGCCACTTTCCCTTTCCCTAAATCCGAGGATGATTTTTCATGCGCAAGACCCTTTCTTTTTCTCTGGCCTTGATGGCCGCGTTTTCTGCCGCTTCGGCGTCCGCCGCCGACGTCACCGAAGACTTGATGATTTCTGCGACCGTGAACAACGAGTGCAGCATGCTCGTGACCCAGCTGGGCGGCGGTGAATACAACGGCTTGGCGTCCGGCACGCAGGGCTATTCCAATGGTGCGTTGATGGTTCGCTGCAACCAAGGCACCGCCTTCAGCATCGTGCCCGGCGATGGGTTGAACTACGGCGCCGCGATTGCTCGTCCCAATCACCGCGCCGTGTCCGATGGGGCCGGAAACTTCGTCGCCTACGGCCTCTTCAAAGATCCTGGTGCCAGCCAAGTGTGGGGCAGTGGGGCCGATGCTTGGGAGGGCGTGGGGACCGGTGAGCAGCAGATGATCGGCATCGGTTATGCCTTCTACGATTTGAACAAGGTGCCCGGCGGGACCTTCTCCGACACCATTGCGGTCACCCTGACTTACTGACCCTCAAAGGGTTTCTACCAAACCCCCGGATATCTCCGGGGGTTTTCTTTTGAGGGTGGGTTGACAACTTTGAATGTTTTGGTTGGATCAAAGGAGGTGATCGGTTT
This sequence comes from Stenotrophomonas sp. YJH_SMC_19, assembly GCF_059367915.1. Taxonomy (NCBI): domain Bacteria; kingdom Pseudomonadati; phylum Pseudomonadota; class Gammaproteobacteria; order Lysobacterales; family Lysobacteraceae; genus Stenotrophomonas; species Stenotrophomonas sp. YJH_SMC_19. Next base: position 206,938 of record NZ_JCAFRI010000001.1, on the reverse strand, counting down.
GGAGGAGTGATGTTGAAGCGTTTGTTGGCCGTTTCGTTGTGCTCATTGTTCGCCGTGCCTGCGTGGGCGGGAAATGTGTCGTTGTTTCCCACGAGCATCGTGGCGCCGGCTGGGGAAAAATCGGGCGCGTTGACCTTGGAAAACCACGGGGACAGCCCCGAGCGCTTTCAGGTGACGGTGCTGGACTGGTCCCAAGATCCCAGCGGGCAGGACGTGACCAGCCCAGCTACAACCGTGCTTGCGGCGCCGTCCATTGTCGAAATCCCACCTGGGTCCCGCCGGGCCGTGCGGTTGGTCCGCACCCAGAGCGTCGGCGCCCCCGGCTACTACCGCGTGCTGCTGCGCCAGTTGCCCCAGCCGTCCACGGCGGGCCAAGTGCAGTTGTTGATCCACCAGAACCTGCCGGTGGGGTTTGAAGACGCCAAGGCCGGTCCTCCGGTGCTCACGGCCCGCTTCACCGCCGACGGCCTTCTGCTGACCAACACCGGTTCGACCGCTGCGCGCCTGACCGCCGTCGGTCCTCAAGGCATGCCGGCATGGCGCGAAGGGGCGTTGGGATGGGTATTGCCGGGGCAGAGCAAATCCGTGGAGCTCAAGCCCGGCCAGCGAGCCGCCTCGGTCACCGTCACGGTCAACGGGTCCCCCGTCGTCGTCCCCGTGAACTGAGGGCGACACGTGCGGCGGGGAAGCGTCCTGGGCCTCGCGCTGGCCCTGTCCATCGGCAGCGCGCACGCGGCCATCCCAGACGGGGTGGAGCCGGTGCTGGCCGCGCCAATCCGGGCCAACGGGCTGCCCGCGAAGGACCCCGTGTTGCTCTGGCAGCAAAGTGGGGCCTGGGTGGCCGAATCCACGACCTGGCAGCAGCTCGGCGTGACCCTTCGCCCGGGCGAGGAGGGCCAGGACCTGACCGACCAAGCCTTGGGCGTGACCGTGGCTTACACCCCCGAGAACGCCACCGTCCAGCTCACCATTCCGGCTGACCGCAAGCCGGCGCAGCAGCTCAGCCAGCACGGCACTCCGGTTTCTCAGGTGTCGCCCGGCATCGGTGGCTTCTTGGTCAACTACAACGTCGCCACCCAGATTGCACGCGGCCAACAGGCCACGTCCTTGGCGCTGGACGCGCGCACGGGCGGCCGTTGGGGTGTGGTCTCCACCACCGGGCAGCTCAACCAATCCCCCAATGGGTTTGGCATGCGCCGCGGCGTGACGGCCTGGCAGAAAGACGACCTGCAGCGCCAACGGACCTGGCAAGCCGGCGATGTCTACGCCACGCCCCGCATCGGCCCCGTGGCGCTGGGCGGCATTCGCCTCGCGCAGGACCCGGCAGCCCTGGATCCGCTCACGCCGACGTGGCCCGTCCCGACCTTGGGGGGCATCGCGTTGGATCCGGGGCAGGTCAAGGTCCTGTCCAACCAAGCCGAAATCACGCGCCAGGACGTCAAGGCCGGCCCCTTCACCGTGGACGGTCGAAACGTGGCCCTGGGAGCCAGCCAAACGGCCGTGGTCGTGCGCGACGCCTACGGCCGGGAAACCGCCGTTTCCACTGCACGCCTCTACGTCGCCCCAACCCTGCTGCGCCCCGGGCTCTCCGCGTGGGAAATCGCCGCCGGCCAGGTCCGCGAAGACGAAAACCGCTACGGCACGGCCGGCGTCAGCGCTTCCTGGGCCAAGGGCGTCAACGACCGCTGGACCATCCGAGCCGGTGGCCAGCTGGACGAGAACGGCAAGGGCAACGTCACCGTGGGTTCCACCTGGGCCCCAGGCACCTGGGGCGTGCTCGACGGCGAGGTGGGGCGCTCAAGCGACGGCGGGACGCGCTGGGCTGTTGCCTACGACTACAAAGGGCCCACGTTTGGCGTGCGATTGGAACACGAGGAAAACGACGGGTTCTGGCGACTGCAGAGCGAGACCGCGCTGCCCATCGCGTCGCGCACCCAAGCCAGCGTTTCCTATCGCCCAGATCGCCGCTTAACCGTCCGTGGCACCTATGGCGCCATCGACACGGGGCGCTCCAGCCTAGCCTTCGCCTCCCTGAGCGTGAGCGCGAACCTGGGCACCGCGGGCCAGGTGTCCGCCAACGTGCTCCGAGACCTTCAAGGCGACGATCTTCAAGTGTCCGCCAGCTACACCTACCGCTTCGGCAGCAAGGCCAGCGTGGGCGTGCGGGCCCGCCAGGCCCCAGGCCAGGATGCCCTGACCACCCGAGCGACCTACCGCACCGAGGGCGGCCTTCGCTTGGCTGCAGAGCACACCGAGGGCGAACTGGGCAGCACCCGGGCCACGGCCGACGCGATGACCCGTTACGGCGACGCCCGGATCATGCTGGACCGCTACGACGGGCAAACCCAGGTGGCGGCCAACTTCTCTGGCTCCGTGTTCCTGGACCATCGCGGTGTGGCCTTCGGAAGGCCTGCCTACGCCAGCTTCGCGGTCGTGGACGTGCCGGGTCAGGCGGGCTTGCCGGTGCGGGTCAACGGAGCGCCGGTCGGCCAGACGAACAAGCAAGGCCGCGTGCTGGTGACCGACGTTCCCTCCTTGCTGCCCACCACGGTGAGCCTCAAAGACAAAGACCTGCCCGTGGGCGTGGAGATCGGGGAGACGGAGAAACAAGCCGTGGCCCCCCGGCAAGGCGGTGTGCGGGTGACCTTCCCCGTGCTGACGCAGAACGCCCGGGCCTTCATCCTGACAGGTCCGATCATCGCGCCGGGCACCGTCGCGTCCACGCCGAACGAACAAGCCATGGTCGGCTACGACGGAGCCCTTTACCTAGAACACCCTGAGCCGAGGATGGCCGTCGAGGTTTCCGGCGTGTGCAAAGCCGTGTTGCCGTCGCCACTGCCGGGCGTGGACGAAGTGGCGAAGTTAAGGTGCAACTAGCCGCTCAGGTCTCCCTCGCGAGTGGGCGGCACCCCTAGCACCCTTGCCTTTGCAGCAATGACTGCGCAAACGGTCGACCCACAAGCTGGGCAAACCGCAGGCTTGAGAAGCCTCTCTGGCAAGATAGGAACGATGGCCTCGCATTCGCAGCGCAGCCCCAGGGCTTCGACCTTCTGCACCCGCCGCTCCGGGTCCCCCTTGATGGCCAAATAGCTCGAGTTGCACTTGGTATTCGGGCAGAAAACGGGCTTGTCCCCCGCTTGCTCGGCCGGGCCGAGAATGAGCACATGGCCGCAGTCGACGCATTTGCCCGTCGCGAGATCCTTGCTGGCAGCGATCAGCGTCGAGCTCGCAACCTCTTCCAGCTCCGCGATGAGAGCCCGGAGCCTTTCGATCTTCGGCCGTGCGTTCGTCAGATCTTTGCGCAGATGGAGAAAGCTCCCCAACGAGTTGTAGTAACTGCGAAACTTGCCCCAAGGAATGCGCTTGGCCTCGCCGATCGGCAAGAAATCCTTGTCCTTGAAAACGGCCTTCAAGTCACTTGAGGCAAAATCGAGGTCTTTGGGCGGTGGCGTTACCGAGATGGAGAAGCTGGCCGTTTGATCAGAGTTCGGATCGAAGGCGGCCAGCATTTTCATGATCTGGTCCGGTCGCCACTCGCGAGCAAGCTCGGTGGAAACGTCTTCACCATATGCAGCCAAGTTCTGATACGCCACGGATTCCAGGCAGAATCGTAGTTCCAGCGCGGCGTAGATCAATGACGCGTCATCGCCCCTGCTGATTAGTTCTTTAGCCGTGCTTAAACGTTCCGCGATGTTGTAAAGGGCCATAATCAAAGGTTACTCGATTGGAACTCGGGATCAAGTTAACAGCCGCCTGTAGGCGCTATCTCCCAACGCGATTGCCTAAATGCGTGGGCGGGACTAAAGTTCGTGGAAGGGGGGGGGGCCAGACAAGTTGAGAAGGAGCGCCCAATGCCCATCAGGGCCGTGGTGTATGTCAGCGAGGCATCCGACGCGTTGCGCGGCGATCTGCTTGGCCTCCGGAGCGGCAAGCTCCAGGAGCTGGTCGACGACGCAACTCGTTTTAACCGGGACGCAGGTGTCAGTGGGGTGCTCTTGTTCGACGGGACGCGCTTCCTCCAATACTTGGAGGGACCCCCGGACGGGTTGGACGTGGCGTTCTCTAGGGTGCTCGGAGCCTCGAGCCATCACGATCTGATCGAGCTGCAAAGAGGGACGATCACGGATCGCCGCTTGCCTTACTGGCCCATGCGCTGGTTGCCAGTGGAAGTCAAGGAGCTGAGCGAGGTCGCAGTGGGCGACTGGGCCGGTTTCAAGGTGCGGGGGGATGGAGAAGCGTTGAACGCAACGGCGATCGACCGTTTGATGTTTCTGGTGAGCAGGCGCGCACTGGTGGGGAAGTGAGTTGTTGGCGACCGCCAGGCCGCGCAAGGAATCCGACCCCTACGTGCAACCCAAGTCTTCGTGGATCGCCGTCACAAGCTGTCGGAAGCGGTAAGGCTTCGGGAGAAATCGAACCGTCTCGGGCAGGGGGGGCAGCTGCGAGCGTTGAAGACCAGACGCGAGCATGACGCGGGCCTGGGGTTGAGCAACCGCGGCTTCCGCCGCGACCTCCAGCCCGTCGGCGCTGTCTGGCATGTTGAAGTCGGTCACTACCACCGCGAACCTAGCGTCGCCGCGCAGGAGGACGAGGGCCTCGTCCCCGTTGCTGGCGGGAGTGACTTGGAAGCCCTGAGAGGTCAGAGCCTCTACGACGACGCTGCGGAGATCGTCTTCGTCTTCAACAAACAACACGTCGATCGGCATCTCAATGCTCTGGTGCGGGGAAGCAAAGGCTAACGCGGGTTCCCTTCCCAAGCTCGCTCTGGAGCTCGGTGAACCCGCCGGACTGGGCCGTGAAGCCAAACACTTGGCTCAAGCCCAGCCCGCTGCCCCTTCCAATGGGTTTGGTGGTGAAAAACGGTTCAAATACCCTGGCCTGCTGGTCCGCCTCAATCCCTGAACCGTCGTCTCGGATGCTCAGGCAGATGTAAGGTCTTTCACTGGTGTTGGGCAACGTAGGATCACGGGTTTGCCGCGCAGAGGCCGTGATGAGGATCGTTCCGCCCTTCGGCATGGCGTCGCGGCTGTTGCACACAAGGTTAAGGATTGCGGCCTCCAGCTGTGCCTTGTCCACCGACAGGGTCGGAAGGCCCCGGGAAACTTCGACGGTCAATGCGATCGCGTCGCCGGCGGAGCGGCGCAGCATCGCTTCGCATTCGGCCATCAAGGCGGCCAAGTCGACTGCCTCTGGCACCAAGGTTTGTCCCTTGCCGAAGGTCAGCAACTGCCGAGTCAGAAGGGCCCCGCGCTCGGCGGCCCGCTGCGCGGTATCGATGAGCTTGGCCACGCCTCCGTTTTTCACCCGCAGGCTGATGAGGTCTAAACAGTTGGCTACGATGGTCAACAGGTTGTTGAAATCGTGGGCCAAGCCGAGCGTGAACTTCCCGATGGCCTCCATCTTCTGCGCCTGCAGGAGATCGCGCTGGGCTTGGAGCAGCTGCTCCTGCGCTTCGTGGCGCTGGGTGATGTCGCGGGTGATTTTGGCAAACCCCACCAGTTCCCCGTCTTCCCAGATGGGATCGATCACGACGCTGGCACGAAAGCGGGTCCCGTCCTGCCGCAATCGCCAGCCCTCGGCGACGTAGCGCCCTTCTAAGGCCGCGGTCCGCAGGTTTCGCTCTGGTAGGCCGGCTTGGGCCTCCTCGGGCAGGTAGAAGCGGGAAAAGTTGGTGCCGACCACGTCGGCAGCCTGGTAGCCCTTGATTCGTTGCCCACCCGGGTTCCAGGTCTGGATCACCCCGCTGGGGTCGAGCATGTATAGGGCGTAGTCGGTGACGGAGTTCACCAGCAGGGCAAACTGCCGGCTCTCGTCCCTCAAATCGGTTTTCGCTTTCGCTGGTTGGTTCATGGGTCATCCTCTCGGCAGGGCCACCGAAGGGCGACAGAGTGCGCAGTGTAGAAGAGCGACGGCCGTCATCCTTTTGCGCCCTCTTAACAAATCGGGCGAGCCCTCGGGCCACACTGTCCAATCGTGGCACATCCACTCAGAGCGCTTGTAGGGAGAAAGTCATGGGATTGGACGGCAAAGCAGTAAGGGTTCTTCTTGTAGAGGACGAACCCACTCTCATGATGGTCTTGGAGCAGGCCATTGCCCAAGTCGGCTACGACGTCTCCAAGACGGCCGAAGATTTGCCCACAGCCTTGGCGTGCGCCGAGGAGGCGGCCTTCGATGTTGCGGTGCTGGACGTCAACTTGAACGGGGTCGAGTCTTACCCCGTGGCCGATCGCTTGGTCGAGTTGGGGGTGCCGTTCCTGTTTACGACCGGCCTTGGGGCCAGCCGGCTGCCCGAACGCTTCAAAGGCACGCCCTTCCTTGAAAAGCCGTTCCGCCTGAAAGAGATCGCCGCCGCCCTCCAGTCCCTTTGCCACGAACTGGAGGTTCACTGAGTTTCCGGGCCTTGGGCGCCGGTCGGGACCTTCGGGTCCCTTTTTTTATTTCAGCGGGGCCTCGACCTGCTGGTAGGTTCCCACAGTCTTGCTCATGCCCAGAATGTGGCCCTTCGCGGCCTTTAGCACTTCGTCCCGCGTCGCGCCGGCCTTCAGATCAAGCACGGTGTCCAAGGCCAACAGCTGGAAGTGGTAATGGTGCGGTGGATCGCCCACAGGCGGTTTGGGGCCGAAATAGCCCACCGATCCTCGGCTGTTCGCCCCCTGCAGCATTCCCTCCGGTTTCAGAAGCCGCGGATCGACCGGCAGGCCCTCGGGCAGCGATTGCTCGGTGGCTGGGATGTTGTAAGCGACCCAGTGAACGAAGGGTTTGACGTTGGCTGCATCCGGATCCTCCATGATCAGCGCATAGGACTTGGCACCAGGCATCGGGCTCCAAGAAAGAGCGGGCGATGCATCGTCGTGATACGCGCTGAAGCGGGGAGGCAACGCTTGGCCCGAGGAGAACGACGGGGAGCGGAACTGGAACGCGGCGGGGTTGCCGATCCGATCCTTGGCCAACGGGACCCCCGAGCCTTGATTGACTTGGGCCATCAAGGGCCCGCTAGGCACTGCCGCCGCGGGGGAGGCGGACGCTTGGCCCTGGCCGTAAGTCACACGGTAGATGACGCCGTTGGCATCGTCGCCGACCAAAAGTGCACCGCCCTTCGTCATCGCCAGACCGACGGGCCTTGCGATATGCGCCTGGCCGTTGTCGACCAGGAAGCCGGTCAAGAAGGGCTCAAACCCGACCGGCTTGCCGGCGTTGAAACGAACCCGCACCACCTCGTAGCCCGACGCAGGCTTGCGGTTCCAGGAACCGCGCATCGTCACGAAGGCCTCCCCCCGGTAAGCTGCCGGGAACTGCTGGCCGGTGTAGAACAGCATCTGCATGGGGGCCGCGTGGGCGGTGTAGCCGAGCACCATGGGCTCGCTTGTCGCCGCCCATTGCTGTTTGCTGATCTGCCCTGGCGGGGTGCTCTGGGGATTCACCCCGTCCTTGCCCCAGATGTGGGGCCAACCATACTTCTTTCCTTTCTGAATGCGGTTGAGCTCCTCGGGCTGCTCATCGTTGCCCAAGTAGTCGATGCCGTGATCCATCCCCCACAGCTCCCCCGTTTTGGAGTCCCAAGCAAAGCCGATGGTGTTCCGCAGGCCGCTGGCAAAGATGGACCGGCTCTTGCCATCCGGCGAGGACCTCAGCAGCGCCGCATGCTCGGGATTGGTCTCGTTGCACGCGTTACAGGACGAGCCCACGCTGATGTAGAGCATCTCATCAGGGCCAAAGGCCAGCGTGCGGTTGGGGTGCTGACCGCCATCGGGCAGGTCGTTGATGATCCGTTCCTCTGGACCCAACGTCCCGTCCGGGTGTATGGGGGCGCGATACACGTCGTTGGCCGTGGCGACATACAGCTGCCCGTTGGCGATGGCCAGCCCGTGCGCCCCTGGCCGCGAGAAGACCACCTTCGGTTCGGCGTCCAAGGCTCCGTCTTCATTGGCATCCTCCAGCAACAGCACGTCGCCTTGATCTCGACGTGAGACATAAATCCGCCCGTCTGGTGCCACGGCGATGATCCGCGGATTCTGAAGGCCTTGCGCAAGGGGACGCACTTGGAAGCCACTGGGCACCGTCAGGGCCTGAACGCGCTCGGGCGTCGCATCTACCTTGGCGGGTTTGAACGTGTGGACGTTGGCTTGGACGTCGGTTCCGTCCCCCTGCTGAGCGAAGGCGAGGGAGGGGGCCAAGAAGACGAGCAAAAGCGCGGAACGGGTCATGAGGATGGCCTGGCGCTGAGGAGCGTTCAGCATGTGGCGGGAGCGGTCAATGGCCTGCGAATGCGTTGCATGCGCGCCGTTCACCACGAGGGCCATCGATCTCCAGGCCCACGCACCGCCGGTCTGAGATGCTCCGCCGTTCGCCAAGCCTTCACTCGGGGATCGCTTGATCCGCATCCCAGCCTCGATACGGTAAGGCTTCGCCCGACACGAGAGGAAGACATCCATGGCAGAGCTCAAAGAGAACCTGTTGGACTGGCTGCGCGACGCACACGCGATGGAACAGCAAGCCGAAACCATGCTGAAGGGGCAGGCTTCGCGGATCGAGCACTACCCAGTGCTGAAGGCGCGCATTGAAGAGCACATTCAGGAAACCATTGGCCAGCGCGAACGGCTGGAAGGGTGCATCAAGCGCTTGGGCGGCTCGCCGTCGACCCTCAAGGACGTGATGGGCAAGATGGCAGCCTTCGGTCAGGCCGTCGGCGGCATGACGGCCTCCGACGAGATCGTCAAAGGCGCGATGGCCGGTTACGTCTTCGAGCATTTCGAGATCGCCTCCTACACGGCCCTGATCGCCGCAGCGAAGACGGTGGGCGATGCAGAAACGGCCCGGATCTGCGAAGAAATCCTCGTGCAGGAAGAGGCGATGGCCGACTGGCTGGCGGCCCACCTGCCCGAGGTGACCGAAGAGTTCATGGTGCGCGACGCCACGCCGGGCGTCGAAGCCAAAAAGTAACCGCTGCGCCGCGCCGGCCGGGTTCACGCCCGGCCGACGCGGCCGGGCCTACAACGAAAGGCCCTAGGATTGGAGGCGGCTGGCATGCCCAGGCCCATCTGGAGTGGTTCGTTGTCCTTCGGGCTGCTCAACGTTCCGGTGTCCCTCATGTCCGGCGAGCGTCGCATGGATCTGAGCTTTCGCATGTTGGACGCACGAAACAAAAAGCCCATTCGCTACGAGCGGGTCAACGCCGAAACCGGCGAAGAAGTGCCTTGGAAGGACATCGTCAAAGCCTTTGAATACGACAAGGGCAGCTACGTCGTCATAGAGAAAGAAGACATCGCCGCGGCCGCCCCCGAGACGCACGAGTCCATCGACGTGGAGGCCTTTGTCGACGCCGAGAGCATCGGGCTGAGGTTCTTCGAAAAGCCCTACATCTTGGTGCCCGGCAAGAAGGCCGAAAAGGGCTATGTCCTGCTCCGAGAGACCCTGAAGGAAACCGGCAAGGTGGGCATCGCCAGGGTGGTCATCCGCACGCGCGAATACATTTGCGCGGTGATGCCCGAAGGCGATGCGTTGATCATGATCCTGCTTCGCTACCCGCAGGAGTTGGTGGCTCCGGACGAATACAAACTGCCGCAGGGGGGGGCGTCGGACTACCGGGTTGCGCCAAAAGAGCTCGAAATGGCCAAGCAGCTGATTGAGAGCATGACCTCTGAGTGGGAGCCGGACAGCTACCAGGACGAGTTCCGCGAGCGCCTGTCCGACATCATCAAGAAGCGGGTGAAGCAGGCCGGAGCCACGACCACCTTCGAGGAACCGGAACATCGCGAGGACTCGGCGACCAACGTGGTGGACTTCATGGCGCTGCTCCAGAAGAGCTTGGAAACCAACAAGCGCACCCCGGCGAAAGCAACGCCGGTGAAGACCGCCTCCAAGTCCTCCACCAAAGACAGCAAGCCTGCCAAGAAGGCCGCCATAAAGAAGGCCCCAGCAAAGAAAGCCGCAAAGAAAGCCCCCGCCAAGAAGGCTCTAAAGAGCGCCTGATCACCCAAGGAGAATCCCATGAGCGACGACAAGAAGAACACCGGCAGCCCGGACCGCGACCGCATCAACGTCAACGAAGACTACGAGCTGCAGTATTGGACCAAGGCGCTGGGCGTGTCCGCCGACGAGCTCCGGGCCGCCGTCAAAGCCGTGGGCCCCACCGCTGCGGCCGTTCGCAAGCACCTGGGCAAGTAACGAGGAGCCGTCATGTCCTTGGTCGAATACCGTCGCAAGCGCCGCTTTGACCAGACCAAGGAGCCCGAGCCTGGCAAAGCGCTGCCGCAAGGGCAGCGCGCCATTTTCGTGGTCCAACTTCACCACGCCAGCCGCCGGCACTACGACTTCCGGCTGCAAATCGGCGACGCCCTGAAGAGTTGGGCCGTCCCCAAGGGCCCTAGCTACGACCCCAAGGTCAAACGGATGGCGGTCGAAGTGGAAGACCATCCCGTCGACTACGCTAGCTTCGAAGGCGAGATCCCCAAGGGGCAATACGGCGGTGGGCACGTGGCCCAGTTTGATCACGGCGTTTGGGCCACCCAAGGAGACCCAGAGGCACAACTTGCCAAGGGTCACCTGCGATTCGAGCTGTTCGGCACCAAGCTCAAAGGCGGGTGGCGCTTGGTCCGGTCCGGCAAACCGGCCCGTCAGCCGCAGTGGCTGTTGTTCAAGGACGACGATGCGTATGCGAGCGATCTGGAAGCGGACGATCTGCTCGCCGATGTGTCGGCGGCCCCAACGGCAGACATCAGGAGGGCCGGCGGCGGTAAAGCCGACAAGAAGAAGCTCAAAGCCCTCCCTGCAAAGCGTGCGCGACGGAAGAACTGGGCCAAGAAGGCCTTGGCCCTGCCCAAAGCGAAAGAGGCGGCTCCGCCTTCCGGCCCCTTCGAGCCCCAGTTGGCCAAGCTGGGGGAGGCCCCGCCGCAGGGCGACCAATGGGTCCATGAGATCAAGTGGGACGGGTATCGGATCCTCGCAACGGTCGCCGATGGGGCCGTCCGGCTCTGGTCCCGCAACGCGTTGGAGTGGACCGACAAGATCCCCGAGATACGCGACGCCGTGGCGGAGTTGGGCCTTACCTCTGCTGCCTTGGATGGCGAACTCATCGCCGGATCGGGCACCAAGGAGGACTTCAACCTGCTCCAGGCGACATTGTCCGGGGAGCGGCAAGGCGCGCTGGCCTACGCGCTCTTCGACCTGCTCCACATCGATGGCGTGGACGTGGCCGCAGCACCTCTGTTGGAGCGCAAGGCGCTCCTGCAGGAGCTGCTGGCGGGCCAGGCCGGCCACTTGGCCTTCAGCTCTCACGTCCAAGGCGACGGCAACGAAGCCTACCGCCTGGCTGGCGAACAGCACTTTGAAGGCATCATTTCCAAGCGCGCCGATCGCGGCTACCACCCCGGCCGCAGCGACGACTGGCGCAAGACCAAGCAGCTGGCCAGCGACGAGTTCGCCGTGGTCGGTTACACGGCCCCCAAGGGCAGCCGCAGCGGCTTTGGCTCGCTTTTACTGGCCAAGCCCGACGCCAAACACGGTTGGCTCTACGTGGGCCGGGTGGGCACCGGGTTCTCCGACGCCTTGATCAACGACGTGAGCAAGAGGATCCAAGGGGGAGGCAAGAAGCCGACGGCCTACGTGCCCACCGAGGACACCGATCTTCGCTCTGCCACGTGGTTCGAGCCGCGCTTCGTGGTGGAGGTGTTCTATCGCGGCATCGGGGGGCAGCAACTGCTGCGCCAAGCCTCCTTGAAAGCCGTGCGGGCCGACAAGGAAGTGAATGATTTGGCGGATTCGGATCGCGCCGCCCCGGCGAAACCGGCCCGTGGCAAACGGGCATCGGCGGCGTCTTCTGCCCGCAAGACCGCCGCAACGCCTCAAGTCGAACGCGTGCCCCCCAAACTGTCCTCCCCGAGCAAGGTCCTTTTCCCTGGCGACGGCTATACGAAGCAAGACGTTTGGGATTACTACTCGGCAGTGATGGATCACCTGCTGCCCGAGGTGATCAACCGGCCCTTGTCGATCATTCGCTGTCCCGCCGGCACTGGCAAGCCTTGCTTCTTCCAGAAGCACCACACCGCCGGGCTGGAGCTGGTGGACTCGGTCAAGCTGAAGGAGGACAGCGGCATCAACGCCCACTACCTCGTAGTGCGCGACGCGGCCAGCTTGCTGGAGCTGGTCCAGTTCAATGCCCTGGAGTTCCATCCGTGGGGAAGCCACGCGGAGGAGCCTGACCGTGCCGACCGGGTGGTATTCGATCTAGACCCCGGCCCAGATGTGCCTTTCGCGGAGGTAAAAAAGGCTGCCACTGATATCCGGAAGCTTCTGGCCCAACTAGAGCTGGAGTCCTTCCTGCGGGTATCCGGAGGCAAGGGCCTTCATGTCGTGGTGCCCTTGAATCCCGGGTGCGACTGGGACCTGACCAAGCTCTTCGCCAAAGGATTCGCCGACGCGTTGGCCCAGTCGGAACCTCAGCGGTTCTTGGCCACCGCCACCAAAGCCCTTCGAAACAAGCGGATCTTTGTCGACTACCTGCGTAACGGTCGAGGTGCCACCGCAGTGGCGTCGTATTCCCTGCGGGGTAGACCGGGCGCGCCTGTCGCGATGCCTCTGGCGTGGAGCGAGCTGCCAAACCTCAAACGGGCTGACGCGTTCACGATCAAGGACGTGCCGGGCAAGCTGAAACGTCGCCGCAAGGATCCCTGGGAGGGCATCGATGCGTTGAAGCAGAACTTGTCGAAATGGGCCCGAAACGACTAGCCGCTATCCCCGCGGTCGTGTCCGAGCGTAGACGGGCAGACGCGAGCGTCGTTGGCAGCTGCCGAGCACGTGATGAGCACGCGGGCTTGATGCCGGCTCCTGTCCAATGAGCCTCATGCAGTGCGATGCTCCCGCTCCGACCCCGGTGACCGTCTGGACCATCGGGCATTCCACTCGACCTTGGGACGAGTTCTTACACCTGCTGTTCGCACAAGGCATCTCGGCGATCGCGGACGTGCGTCGTTTCCCAGGATCGCGTCGTCACCCTTGGTTCGCATCCGAGCAGATGGCTAAAACGCTGCCAGCGCACGGCGTGGAGTATCTTTGGATTCCTGAACTGGGCGGGCGGCGCAAGGTGCAGCCGGATTCGCCCAATGGTGCGTGGGACAACGCCGCGTTTCAGGGCTACGCAGACCACATGGCGACCGCCGAGTTCGCCGGCGGGCTATCGAAGGTGCTTGCACTGGGGGGCGAACATCGGACCGCGCTGATGTGCGCGGAGGCACCGTGGTGGCGTTGCCACCGACGTCTCATCTCCGACCTGCTGACGCACCGGGGCCATGAGGTGCTGCACATCGTGTCCCACGCCGAACCCAAACCGCATCCGCTGAACCCGATGGCGCAGGCCGTCGGGCCAGCGCTTGTCTACCCACCGGCTCAGACGGAGCTGTTCTGAACCAACCAGTAGGGCGATCGCGTGTCGGGCCCGCTCGGCGCATTTTCTCCCTATCGAAGCTATGCGGACATGTCGGCTGCCTTGCAGTTGGCGCGCGCTTGCCGCACGGTGTTGTTGATAGACGACGGGCAGCCGCGCAACCCTGCCTGAATCGGCTTAGGCGGTCGTCCCTGGTCCCAGCTTCAGGTAATGGATCGGAGGCTGCCCCGTCAGAAAGTTGGCGTTCTCCTGAGGGATTCAGACTGGCTTTCGATCTTCATGTCTGCCATGAAGTAGTCTGGGATGGATGGTGAAGCGCAGGTTAGAAAACGATGCAAGGGGGAGGGGAATGAGGAGTGCTCAGTATGATTCGCTTTGCAGCGCGCTCGATAGGATACATGGACGGCAAGCGCTGACGGATTTCGCCTCGGATTGGGGCCTCCACCGCAGTCCCAGCGAGGATGGCACAGTGGAGGTATGGAAAGGCGCGGCGATGGGGGCTGGCGTTGAGATCTTGTTGCTTCCGCCCGTGTCCGCTTCCAGCGACTGGGCCATCTCGACGCTGGTCACGGTCGGAGGCCGGGTCGAGCATGTCAGGCGACGTCCGTTTGGGATCTGACGAAGAGTGGCTGCTAAACGCCTACGACGGCCTTCCTTGGTGCAGCCAATACTGGGTCAGCAGGGAGGCGATGCGTCGGTTCGTCGACGTCGACGCCAAGCCAGGATCTGTCCCACCACGGCCGTGAGCAGCAGCAGGGCATTGGTCACCACAAACACCGTTGACCCCAAAAGTGCACTGTAGACGGTGAAAAGGGTGGACGCGGTCATCTGACCGACGAACAGCCACTTGGAGACCGTTTCGGGGTGGGGAGACTGCCACTGTTTGATCATTTGCCGGACCAGCGTGGCAATCAGCACTACGGTTGCAGCCCAGCCGAGAACATCAGGATGCATGGCCGCTCACCCGTCCTTTGAGTCGTGGACAGTTGAACCGTCTTGGTCGTGCGCCGGGCGCTTATGAGGCTCCTCAATGATTTCCTTGTTGAGGATGCGAACCTCACCCACCATCAGCAGGCGCATGTCGCGCACGATGTAGTCGGCCAACGCCTCATTGGTGATGTCGTCACCGGCGATGTCCAGCCGGAAGCCTTGGCCCTGAATCCCGCCCCCGTTGCTGAAATCAATCTCGAAATCAAAGCACACCCGCTTATCCATGTTGCCCTCTCCATCGGTGAGATTGGGCGGCACTGAAGGGCCGCTTGCTACGCTAAAGGCGATCATCGGCGTAAGGGGGCAGCCCACAACTGGCCCCATGCCCGGATCTGAGGGCAGGCTCACTGCCGTTCCCGCTTTCGGCGGTCGTAGAGTTTCATGTCTGCGCGATTGATGGTATCGGCCACCGATTCCGAGGGCCGACCAATGGCGCAACCGCCGGAAAAGCGGATCGGTGCCTCGCCGGCGCGCTCGTGGTAGGTGTCCTCCAACACGCTCAGCCGTTCCAACGTCGCATCGGGGACGAACACGAGGAACTCGTCGCCCCCGAGCCGAACCACCGCTTCCTCGCCTTGGAGCGGGGCGGACAGGAAAGCCACGAAGTCGACCAGCACCTTGTCGCCTTGGGCGTGGCCTTGGGTGTCGTTGACTTCTTTGAAGTGGTCCAAGTCAAACACCAGACAGCCCCACCCATCGAACTGCTGGTGGGCCAGATCGGCCAAGTAGCGACGGTTGAACGCTCGGGTGAGCGGGTCGCGGGTCGCCAAGTCGTGGAGCTGCTGCTCAGTCGTGATGTCTTGCGCGTGGCCCAGCACGTAGGGCGGTTGGGCTTCTGTGTCCAGCACGTTGTGATACGCCCAGAAGCGGCGCGATCCGTCGCGGGCCACCAGCTCCATCATGCCCGAGTCGCTCTCGTTTTCCCGGATGCGATCCAAGTAAGCCTTGAACGCGTCCTGCTTGCTCTGGGGAATGAGCTCGGCCAGCGATCGGCCGACGACGTCACCCTCCGAGAGACCCAGTGAGTGCGAGGCCGCAGGGTTGACCGACGTGACCGTCCCGTCCAAGGAATGCGTGCAGATGAGGCCGAGGCTGTGTTGGAACAGCCTGCGGTAGCGTGCCTCGCTATGCGCCAAGGCCTCGACCGCCGCCCGTTGCTCCGTCACGTCTTGGATCGCGCCGATCAATCGGGCACCGGTTTCGGGCTCTTCCCGCTGGCCCACCACGTGGACCCACGTGCGCTCCCCCGAAAGCTTGCTGGACGGAAGGGTCAAATCGATGGGCACACCCGATGAGATACAGTCTTCCAGGGCGGCCTCCAGCCGCTGCCGTGCGCCTTCCGGACACAGGGCAATCGCCGTGTCCAGGCCGGGCACCGCGTCGTCAGAGACGTCATGGATCCTCCGGGTCTCCTTGGTCCATTTGACTTCTCCAGTTCCAAGCACCAGCTCCCACCCTCCGACCTTGGCCAGTGCATTGGTGCGCTCCAGAAAGAACTGGCTTCTCTGAAAACGCCGTTGCAAGGCCTGGGATTCGCTGACCCGCTCAAGAAGGCGAGCGCGCTGCTGCATGCCGACTGCGGCGGCCTGGGCCAAGCATGACAGGGCTGCTCCCTGCTCCGCTGAGATCGTTCCCGGGTTTGGGCTGAGCAGGCAAAGCGTTCCCACGTTCTGGCCATTGGCGCTGATGGGCGCGCCGACATAGTGGCGGACGAAAGGAGGACCCAAGACCAACGGGTTGGTCGAAAAGCGGGCATCCTGGCCGGCGTCTGCCACCTCAAACGGCTCATCGGACTGGATGGCCCAGGTGCAGAAGGCAATGTCGCGGGGCGTCTCGTCCACACCGGGAAGGCCTATCTGGGCCTTGAACCATTGGCGGTCCCCGTCCACCAAGGAGATCAGGGCGACCGGCATGCCCGTCATGTTTCTCGCGGCCCGCATCAGCGCATCGAAAAAGGGCTCGGGGTCGGAATCCAGGATCCGCAACGACTCCAGAGCAAACTGAGGGGCGGCCTCAGCCATCGGTCACCTCTATCACGGTAGGCTACCGCTCTAGCTTAGTCAGGGAATGCGTGTTGGGCCGGTGAACCCTACAGTATGGCCCTCCGCCATCGCGCCTCCGCTCCGCACCACGCTAAGCATTGCTCCCGCTGTCCAAAGCTTTGCCGGCGCCCGGTAGCCCTTGGACATTGCGGCATTGCATGGTGGAAGGTGGGGGTGGGCACGGTCAGTCCCCCGCAACCGCCGAGGCCTGCTCCAGTGGTCGGCGTACGGCATCCCCTCAGTGACTCTTGAGGGTCAACCTCCGTGGCAGTTGCCACGGGAGAGCCGGGGTTGGGCCGTTGAGGGTTTACAGTAATCTCGCAAAACGGCAGGATCGGGGTTTGACCAACCCCAAGGGAAAGCCGTGGCATTGACGCTTGAACAAATCCGAAAGAAAAAGGCCGAGGCCGAGGCTTTACTGGCCGAAATGGAAAAGGCTGAAGGCGATGCGCTTGCGGCCGAAGCCGGGGCCAGCTTTGCAGGGGTCTACGAGACTTTGCAGCAGTTTGCGCAGCATTACACGACGAAGCAGAAGAACGATCTGAAGGCGCTGCTTGAGCCACGCAAGGCGGTTTCCGCGAGCGCTGGCATCAGTCGCGCCCCGAAGTTCCAGATCCCGGATGGGACCACGTGGGCTGGCACCGGGCGGCAGCCGAAGGCCTTCCTTGCGTGGGCCGAAACTGCTGAAGGCAAGGCGTGGAAAAAGAAGCACCCGGACCAAGAATGGCCGGCGCACCCGTATAAGGCCTGACCGGCATTACAGCGTTGCAGATAGAGCCCCGGGAAACCGGGGCTTTTTTTTTGAGCGAGGGGTTGGAGGCAAAGAGCAAAAGCGGCCAAAGCAAGAGCCGGCGGCGCTGCCGCCGAGTCTGGGGAGTGAAAGGCGGCGAAAAGCGGCAACGGCTTCCGCCGTGCCTTGGGCTTTACGGGAAGTGTGATGTGATGCAAAGGTTTCCTAAAACTGCTTTTGCCCCGTCAATCTTGAACTTTAGCTAAGAAATGATCGGATAAACCTATTGCGATTTGTTTCTGCTGCCCTAATCTGGATTTGTAAAGATGAGATAACTCCTTTCTATAAATCGGGATTTAGACATGGGTATTCAAGCTATTGCTTACGACAAGTCGGAGCGCTTCTGATGAGATGGAAGTTCGTAAGGCAGACCGTGGTTCCCGGGCGCATCTATGGCTTCAAAGAAGGGGTGTTTGTCGTGGTGAATGAAGATTTCACCGACTCTTGGAACATGGTTTTTTCAAAGGGCGGGGCAGAAGAGAAGGCCAAGCAATACGCTGCGGAGAGGAACGCGAATAATGGGCTTGCTTGAACGCCGCCGCCGCTACTTTGCCTACGAGCGCCGATCCGGGGGCACGTGCTACTTCGACAGGGATATGCATGCCCACCTGCAGCGGTATCCGCACACCATCGGCCATTACCAGCTCACGCGCTTCCTGGGCACCTCCGCGTTGCTGACCGCTGAAGAGGCGGCCGCCCAGGGCTGGATGGCTAAGCCCAGTCGGAGGACCGCATGAGAAGGCGCTACGTCCTCTGGCCCTCACAAGCAGGGTTCGAATGAAAGAGTTGATTGAAATCGAGAACGCCGGTTACCGCCACCGGGTCAAATACATGTGCGACTCAGAAGATGGCTTTGGCGTAGTGACTCGCCAGGAATACAGCTACCTCAAAGATGGGATTGTGGTCTGGAGTCAAGAGTTTCCGGCGGGCGTTTCGTTTCGCGAGATGGCCCTCGTTTTTATGGATTCGGGGTTGTATGTAAGAGCAGACCTGAAGGAGAAGAGGAGGAGCGGATGAGCCGCTACACGCTACAACCCAAGCGGAACAACATGCCACTTGTGGAGACCATCCACGAAACGTGGATTGACGCGCCTAGCAAAGCCGCGTTTCAAGCCCTGGCCGCCGCGCAAGGCCTGAGCATGCGCGCTGCACTGGCCCAGCTCATCGAGCAACACGCCCAGATTCGAGAACCGTTTTCCCCTCGACGCCCCACGCCTTGGACCGGAGAGGCGGCGAAGGGGCGAGAGCGCTACAAAACCGCGCTCCCCAGTGTGCAGGTGGCTCCCCAGGTCGCCATGGCCCTGCTCATCGACGCCAACCGAATCGGCATTCGTCAGCCAGAAGCCGTTCGCCAGTTGGTCTGGCGATGCATCCAATCCAGCGCCTGACGAATCGGACTGCCTTTTGCGGGCATGGGGCCAAGGACAGCCACGCGGACGCTGGGGCGGAAGCCCCGGCCCTGGGCCTTTCCTCCCCGAAGGGGGCTTTTCAGGCGCGGCCCAGGCCGCGTTCTTTTGAGCTCTTGAAGAGAAAAAGGCAACGTCAAAAGTGGCATGAAGCAAAAGCGCATTGGGGGAAGGGCGGGTGGGGCCTCGGCTTCCGCCGGGCCCGACGCTGGGCTGGAAATGTGAGGTGTTTTAGGGTTTTTGTGTTTTCTGCTTTTTTCCGTCAGTTTTGTGTTTTAGTCATAAAAATGTAGGGTCAATCTATTGCGAAAAGTTGGTTTTCTTTTACTTTGAGATCAGAGAAGAGCGCCGATGCTCTTTAACCAAAGGGAACCCCATGTTGACGTTCTTTGCTTTTTGCCTCTTGGCTGGATTGGTCGCCGGATTGGCCATTGCTGATCGACTGGATGCGCTCTGATGAATACCCGCAGCCAAACCCAAGCGCCCGCCCGGTCCTCCACCCCTGGAGCCCTCCTGCGATTCCTGTTCGACGCCATGTCGGGCATGGGAGCGGCCAAGCTGGGATGGGAGATGGTGACCGACCCCAAGGCCAAGCTGTCGGACATTGCCATCGGCGTGTCGCTCTGCCTGGCTCCTGCAGCGATTGCGGCCACTTGGGCGCTTTGCCTGTTCGGCATCGCCCAACACCACCAGCTTTTTTGAAACCCGAACCCCTGACAACCACGGAGGACCTCGCTCGTGCGAAAACTTTTCAACAAACTGCTCAACATCGCCCTTTTTGGCATGGTTCTGTTCGCCCTGGACCAAGTCCCGGAACGCCTGGATCGCATGTCGCAAACCGCCCAGAACCTGGTTCAGCAGGTGGGCTACTCGGGCCCCATGCAGGGCATCCCCTCGGGCGTGCCAGACGGTTACGAGTTCTGATGACCCCCGCACCCTGGCCATCGTCGGAGCTCGTTCGCCTCGCATGGGCGGCACGCCGGGATCCTCTTGCCCGGCAGCACCTGCTTCAGGCGTTCCAAGAGGGGGCCGATTTCCATACCCCTCTGTCCAGCAGCGATCTGAACGACGACCTGTTTGCCGTCCCTGGGGATTGCTTGGCCGGGGTGGTGATTCGGGAAATGACGGGCGTCAAGGACGCCGAAGAGTGGCTGCACGCGTTTCTTCGCGCGCACGAGTTGCATCAAGCGCTGCCAC
Source organism: Stenotrophomonas sp. YJH_SMC_19 (assembly GCF_059367915.1). Classification (NCBI taxonomy): domain Bacteria; kingdom Pseudomonadati; phylum Pseudomonadota; class Gammaproteobacteria; order Lysobacterales; family Lysobacteraceae; genus Stenotrophomonas; species Stenotrophomonas sp. YJH_SMC_19. The sequence continues at coordinate 187,135 of NZ_JCAFRI010000001.1, read as the reverse complement.
CTGCTGTGGGAAGCGCTGGCAAGCGGCGCTTCTGATGAACGTGAGCACGCAGTAACGGGTGGTCAGGGCTACGCCTTGGGTTTCGCCGCGGTTTCCGCTCGCTTACCGAACTCCTTGCACCATTCGAGCATGTCTTGAACGTCCTTTAGCAGTTCGTCCGGACCCGGAAGCCAACTGGGGGTGTCGGTGGGTTGGGAGTGCTCGAATGCCGAATACTTCGTCATCATCCCGTCGATCAGTGCGCAGTCTGCTGGGGTGATTGCACTGAGCCGCTGTAGCTTGTTGAGCGTGTTGATCTCGCGCCGGTAGCGGTTGATGACGCCAGAACAAAGCTCGTCCTCTACAGAGCGCTCAACCAAGATTCGGAAGTTGCTGCAGGCGGCCTTCAGGGCAAGTTCTTTTAGTGGCGGATCAAGCTTCTTAAGCTGTCCGATGCTGCTGATCATTTGGTTCAAGCCGGATTGTGGCTTCAGAGAGAACGTATTGATCTGCGCCGGCATGCCGGTCCTGCTTCCATCGCGGGCGATCGATTCAACCGCGACCTTGACCGTAGGCTGATCGAGGTTGGCCCGCTGCTTGGCGGCACTCTGCAGTAGGACCATCAGTGACAATCGATGTGTGAACACGATCACCTGGCGATGCTCGGCCAGATCTACGAGGCGTTTGGCGACCGCCTCCTCAAAGCGCTGATCCAGGGAGGAGATGGGGTCGTCGAAGATCACGGGCATGCCCCGTTCAAGGCCCGTCGCGTCGGCCAGGAAGGCTGCCAACGCCACGATGCGTTGCTCACCCTCGCTCAGGATTTCACGATTCTTCTGGGCGCCTTGCGCGTCCTTCAGCTCAACGTAAAACGTGAACGCCCCTTTGCCTTGGGATCGATACGACATGCGGACAGGAAGCGAATGGCCCCCCAGCGCCCGCAACTCGGCATTGAAGCGGTCGCAATAGCCCTTGGCCAACTCCGACTCGCCAATGTCATTGCTTTTGGTCGTCAACTGGCTGGTTGAGGTGGACCGGACAGCGGCTTCCACCGTTCCCACGCGTTTGAGGCGGATCACGTCGGCCCATACCGCATCGCGCTGCTCCGACAGCCACTGTTGTGCTTTCAGCTCTGCTAGGCGGCTTTCCTTCTCCTTCCGTCCCGTCGGGTCCAGCAAGCCCGCCAGCGCGTCGCGATCAGCGCTAGTGGTCTTGACCTTCTGATCGTAGGCGTTGGTCCACACCGACCACTGCACTGCCGGAGCCGCCGTGGCCTCGGCCATGGCTTTCAATCTCGCATGGATGGCCTCAAACAGCTCAGTGGCTTGGGGGGCTTCCAAGCCAATAGCAGCGCACTGGGCCTGCCAGGCGACATCGGTGAGAGGACTGGGCAACGCTTTCTTCAGCGCCGTCAGCGCGTCTTCCGCGCTCTTAGCTTCTGTCTGCAGGGTGTCGTTGAGGTAGCTTTCAAAGCTGGCCAAGCGGGCCTTGCCGTCGTCTCCCAACGGTTGCTGGCAGAGGACACAACGGGATTCGTCCCCAACGTGGGGGAAAGGGTGGTCACGGTAGGCAAGACCTGTCGAATACGCCTTTGCAGCGTCCCAAAGGGTTCGCCACACGGCGTCTCCGACGCCTTTGAGCGGCAGCCCATTGAGGAAGGCCGTGGCATAGGCGGTGGCGGCCTGGCGCTTGACCTCTGCATTGCTGCGGGCATCCAAGAGGGCTTGGGCCTTCTCGCCGTTCAAGCTCTCCTTCAATGCCGAGATGCTTGTGGCCATCTGCGACAAGCGTTCTAGCTCTCCGACGGCCTTGGCGTGGGCCACTTCAGGGTTCGCCTGGGCCAGTGCGGTCTCCAGCGCCAAACGCTCATCGTTCAGTGCAGCGGGGAAGGCGCAACGCTGGTTAATATCCTCTTCGGTCAGTTTCGCCGTCAACTTCCGGAGGACCGTTGCAGCGCTGCTCTGCGCGTGCTCTTCCGGGATGATGGGCAGTTTGCTGGTGAGCTTGGCGGCGCGGGCCTTCAATCGGGTGGCGAGATCGTCTGAGATGTGGATGAGCATCCCGACGAACCGCATAGCTCGGGGAAGATGGGTGGCGGTGGTGGCGCTGTCTCCGAACTCCAGCGCTGTGGCTGAGTCGAAGACCGGCACCGCTTTCAATGTCGCGTGGGGGCCGTCGGATGCTTGCCAAGTGAGATCAGCAGACGATGTCGTGCCGTCGGATCGGGTCGCCGTGACTTTGATCAGGGCAGAGGCAGCATCGGGATTCTGCTTGAACACGTTGCCGTGGATAGATCCCTTGGCCCGCGCGCCACAAACGTGCTTCATCAAACGGGCGTAGCCCGATTTCCCGGCCCCGTTGGGTCCGTAGACCACGGTCATCTGGCCTTGGCTGAGGTCCAATGCCGCGTCCTCGCCAAGGGCATTGACGCCGCAGATGGAGGAGACCGAGTCGATGCGAAGCTCAGCGGCGGTGGGTGTCCCCAAGATGGTTCCCGGTGCCAACGCCGGGTGGGGAGCATCCAGCTTCTTGGCTGCCTCGGCCAGGCAGTGATCCGCCAGCGCCTCCATCTCCTCTTCGTTCGGCATGCGGCGGTGCTGGATCACCGTGGAAGCGGCCATGCGCAGCCAGCTTGGGCGGCCATTCAACCACTCTTCCAGAGTCGTAGGCGCAGCGGCCCCATTCTTGTTCGCCATCGGTCACTTCCCCTGTGAATGGCCAGAGCCAGGAAGGCTCCGTTCCCCTTCCGCAATAGTGACGCGGGTCACATTTGGAGGCAAGTCGGTGATGGTCGTAGGGGATGGGGAAATGGTTTTCCCGAACGGTAGGGATCAGGCCTCTGAGGGGGCATCGATCTGGGCGGCAGCCAGGGCGGCTGCCAGATCACGGTTCAGTGCTCGCGCTTCAGCCCGCAGTTCGCTCCAGTTCGGCGTCCCGACCGGGCCTTGCCCACGCATCGACGCGAGCCAAGCATGGGATCGCAGCCTGGCCGCTTCCGCGGCTGGCGTCGAGGACTTGAGGGCGTCCAACGCGGCCAACTGGATTTCCAGAAGGTTGATGTCCATCAGCGCCTGCAACTGCTCCGGTGCCATCGGGCTTGGCGCATCCCGCTGCAGCCACCAGCGTCGAAGTCGTTTCAGCATGTCTTCTCTTCCCTGAGATCGTTGTCGCTACTCGGGAGGATGGCCACGCCACGGCTCTGGGCGTAATCCCTCACCTTCGTCAGCAGCTCTCGCTGCTGTTCGGGTTCAAGCCGCGACATCACCAGCAACGTCTCTGCCACTAGATCATTTGTGGCATGGAAATAGGCGACCGGCATGCCAAGTGCTTGGGCCAGCTTTTCCATCGTTGCAGGATCCGGCACGCGATCTCCTCTCTCGTAACGAGAAACCCTGGGAGCGGCGGAGTTTTCCTCGTCCAACCCAAGCACGGCCCCCAACTGTGCTTGCGTCAGGCCCTTGGCCAGCCGGGCCTCGCGCAAGCGGCGGCCAAACGTGTGAGCTGGGGCGAGAGGGGCAGGCATGGGCGATCACGAACCGGGAACAATCCCCAAGTCTGCCGCTTCCCATGCTGCACCGCATTTGCCAAAATGGCAAATAAGGCCATGGTGGCCGGGATCAGGGGGATGCATGAAGCAAGCGATTGCAGCCGTGGCCGTGTGCCTGGCGTTGGCCAGCGGGACGGCCACCGCCCAGGACGGCATTTTGGGAAGGATTGGCAAGGGGTTGATGCAGGCGGGCAAGGACGCCGCCTCGGCCCCGGCGACCAAGCGTTACCTGGAGCCGGCAGGCACTTACTGGGACGACGGCGACCCTCCAGTGCTCGACGGCTACACCCGGATCCGGTGGGGCTTGGCGGCCACCGCGTCGGCCGGTTTCGGCATGTGCGAAGACAACCTCTTTGCCCAGGCCAAGGCCGGCGCTGCCCTGGCACCGGCGATGCGAACCCACTGCATTGGCTCATGGGGGCACCAGTTCAAACGCGTCGGCCTGCAGGGCGATCCGGCGTCTGCGTTTGAGGCCAAAGCGAGGCAGATCGCCTCGACCGACGCGTTCTACCTGCGCCCCTATATCGATGTGGAGCTCGACCCCAAGACCAACATCCTCCACGCCTACGTGTTGGTCATGAACCATGAGTGGTATCCCCGCTCGCCTGACTTTCTTCCGACGGCCGTTATCGGCCCTTCGCCGTTGGGCAAGGGCAGTGCGGTGGTCGGGGTCGAGCACGGCGGGCGCTACCACGCCGCGTTGCGATTGAAGCCGGAAGACGCGGCCGAGCTGCGACGGGTGGGGCGCGACGCCACGGGAGACCGAATCTTTTTCAAGGTCGTGGAGGGCAGGTTGAAGCCCAACGGCCTGCCCGACATCGTTCTCCAAATCGACCGCCTCGAGATCGGCTACAAGAACCAGATCATCGGCATCACCCCTTCCAAAGACAAGGACGCATGACATGAAGCACGCACTGATCGTGGCCGCAGCAGCGGCACTTTTGACCCTGACGGCCTGCTCTGGCGACAAGGGCCCCACGAAGGAGGACGGGGTGAAGGTCGTGGAAGGCTTCTTCACCGAACAGGGAAGACAGGCAACCCTCCAGCGCACCTGGAAGTTTGAGGTCACCGATGCGGATGGCCTGGAGCTCGATTGCGAGAAAAAGCCCAATGGGGATCAAGAGTGCTTGGTGGCAGGGTCCGTGAAGGCGTTGGGTTACATCGGTGGCCAGCCCACCAAGCCCGAGCCGAGCACCCTCAAGCCGAAGCTGCGGGCCCTGTTCCGCCCGCAAGGCGAGGGCTGGCAGATTGTGGAAGTGAAGGACGAAGGGACGTCTGCGGGCTAAACGGGCCGCAGTCCGCCGCTTGACTGCACGCCGGTCCCGATCAAGCGTGCAGCCATCCAACAGGGGAGGACCATATGAACCGCTATCCGCCGCAGCAAGTTGTGTATGCGCCGCCGGGCCCATCCGCGCTGATCCTCCCTAGCGTCATCTTGGGCCCGTTGGGCCTGGTTGGGCTGGCGGCCGGCCTGGAGGTGATGAAGCGCGACTTCTTCATCGGCGTGGTCTGTTGTGTGCCCGGTGCGCTCGTCTTCGCGTTTTTGGCATTTTGCCTGGCGCTTCACATCCGCGCTCAGCGGCTCTGGGACTGGCACGTCCGCACGGGGCGGATGCCGTATTTCCGGAAACATGGGTTCCTGAAAGGGGCGCTGCTCGGTGGCGGGTTGGGCGTGGTGACGGTGGTGGCGGCCGCCGTTCTGGGGTTCAAGTATGCAGAGCATCCCGTGTATGGAGAGGTGGCCGCGATGGCGTTCTACGGCGCGTGGCTGTATGGCGTGTTCCTGATCGGCGTGCTGGCCGTCGTGTTGGGGTGGGTCAAGCGCGCGTGGGATAGAACCGCACTCCCCAGCTAACACGCGCCCGCTGGCGTCGCGGCAGGTGAGATGGGTAGGGCTTAGCTTTTTTGCCAAAGTCGGCAGAAGGCGGCATAGTCTTGCAACCATTACCAATCAAGCATTTAGCGGACATCCCCATGGCTAAGAAGGGCAAAGCAGCCAACGAAGCTCTCTTTGAAGAAGACTACGTGCTGCGGTCACTCGGGCGGATTGGCTATGACCCAGATGTAGCGCTAACCGAGTTGGTGGCCAACACATGGGATGCGGGAGCGGCTAAGGTTGCCGTGATCATCCCGGAGGAAACAGGTGGCTTGCTGTCGGTGGAAGATGATGGCCATGGAATGACCGAGGATCAGTTTCGCAAGCGCTGGATGACCTTGGGATACAACCGGCATCGAAGCCAAGGGGCGAACGTCCAGTTTCCGTCGGGGCGTCGCGATTGGGTGCGCATGGCCTTCGGGCGCAACGGCATTGGTCGCCATGGCCTTCTGTGCTTCTCTGATCATTACACGGTCGAAACTTGGACGAACGGCGTTCTCTCAACCTTCGTGATCGGCACTCGAAATCAGCCGTCCCCGTTCTACATCCAGAGCCATGAAACAGGCACCCGTTCCGGCCATGGCACCCGGTTGTTGGTAGAGGTTGAACGCCACCGCCCGGATCCAGATCGGATCAGAACGGTCTTGTCGGGACGTTTCCTACACGATCCGCAGTTCATCGTTTCGGTGAACGGCCAGTCCGTCCCTCTGTCTGAGCATGAGGGCCTTCTAGAAGAGCGCAAGATTCAGGTTGAACCAGGCTTTGGCGTCACCGCGTATGTGGTGGACACAACGCGCACGGCCAAATCCACGCGTTACCAAGGCGTGGCATTCTGGGTGAGCAATCGGTTGGTGGGGCTGCCGAGTTGGACCGTTGGGCCAATGGCCGTTCTGGATGGGCGGGTGCGCTTTGCGAAGCGCTATGCCATCGTGATCGAGTGTGGGGCAGAGTGGCTGTCCGAAGTCGAACCAGACTGGTCGAAGTTCAAGAATACCGAGCGCACCGATCGCCTTTTCGAAGCGGCCAACGGGTATGCGCAGGAAATGGTCGAAAAGTTATCGGCCCACTTGATTGAAGAAAACTCAGAGGACGCACTCTACAAGAATCGAGAGGATCTGCGCACGCTGCCTAGGCGTTCCATGCTTGAAGTGGCACAGTTCACGAAGACGGTGGTGCATGACCAACCAGGCATACCGCCTGAAACGCTCAACAAGGTCGTCAAGGCAGTCATAAAGATTCAAAAGGCACGAAGCGGTTCAAGCTTCCTCGACAAACTGATGCAGCTGGATGAGCACGACATCGACGGGCTCGACAGGTTGCTGGGGCAGTGGACGGTGGAGGATGCACTTACCGTTCTGGACGAGATCGACAGTCGGTTGTCCATCATTGCGGCCATGGAGAAGCTCAGCGGCGACCCGGAGGCTGACGAGCTGCACACCCTCCACCCGCTCGTGACGCAGGCGCGTTGGCTGTTTGGTCCTGAGTTCGATAGCTCGGAGTATGCGTCGAACAATACCCTGCGCACCGTCGCCACCAGCTTGTTCAAAGTCAGAAAGGGTGGACAGGCGTTTGCCAATGCAGCGAAACGCCCTGACATTGTCGTCCTATCCGATGCGACACTCTCTGTTGTTGGGACGGAGACTTTCGATACTGCCAGGGATCAGCTGGTGATGATGCGCGATGTCCTACTCATTGAGCTAAAGAAAGGGCGCTCTGAAATCGGTCGCAAAGAGATGAATCAAGCGGCTGAGTATGTCGATGAGCTTGTCTCCAGCGGAGGCATCGAAGGGGTTCCCTTCTTCCATGCCTTCGTGGTCGGTCATTCGGTCGCATCCAATATCTCGACCGTCACTAACCGGGAATACAACGGAGCCCAGCGTGGACGCATCACGGCGACCACTTACAACCAGCTCGCATTGACGGCGAATCGGCGCCTTCATGGGCTCAAAGCAAGAATACCCTCCCGTTATGAGGAGGTCTCTGGTTACGAGCTTGTCCAGAAGGTCATGGGGACGCCCAGCCAAGCATCGTTCGTGCCCCCAGCTGAGTAGTGCACTGTTCCGTGCGTGTCCGACGATTGCCTCTGGCCGCTAGCTCACAGGTCCCCTGCACGTCAGCGTCAGCGACTGGTAATCCACCCGCACGGGGTTGTAGAACTGGCGATACCAGTTGAAAGCGATGGTCTGGCCCACGTTGTGCTCGTTGCACGCCGGCAGGCCTTGCTGGGTGCCAAAACCGCCGTTGGGCGTGCATCCAGGCTGGCCCGTGCAGGTGGTGTAGGGCGTTGAAGCCACCACCGAGGACTCAGGCCACTCCCAGCGATAGGGGTTGTTGCTCTTGCCGACCAGATCGGACGCGCAGGCCTGGCGGCACACGGCCAAAGAGGTGCCGCCGCTGGTCCAGTTGTAGTCGCAGTAGTGCATGCCCATGTTGGAGACGCACTCAAAATCGTAGGAGTAGGCATAACGGATGTTCCCCGCGTCCGAAAGCGCGTTGCATTGCTCTTCATAGAAAGCCGACTCGCTCACGTTGGCGGGCCAGTTGCCAGGCATCGGGGCAGGGGTCTCCACGCGGGTTACCGGCACGTTGTTCAATGCCCATTGCAGCCGTGCTGTCTCCGCTGGAGTCAGACGAACCACTGCGTCGGGATACCAGTATTGAATCGCGGAGGAACCCGAAGGGAGCGGGAGGTCCACGTAATCGGAGGAATACCACGCCGCCACCTGCAAGCTGCCATCGCTGCAGCGCGGGGCCGTGGGCTTGCACGTGTTGACCTCGTTGCGACGGCCCCCCGTATCTGCCCACGCCGACCAGTCGCCGTAAGTGGGGCCGGGCAGGGCGGTGGTGCCGAACGGGCAATGGGTGAACACGTCCCGCGACCGCACCTGCTGGCGCTCCCAGGTGTGCGTGCCGGTTTGGCCTGACGGGCAGGCTTGCGAAGTGGACAGCCATTGATCCCGTTCCTCCTGGGCGGCTCCAGGGCAGGCCTGGCAATCCCTCGCCGTCACGGCCGCCACCGTCTGGGCTTGAACCCACGCCTCGGGATGCTCCCACGCGGCGTCTGAGGTTGGATCCACGTCGCCAGCGGCGCAGACCTGGCGTGTCCGCACCGTTTCCGTGCCCCACGTGCCCGTCGGACAGCTGGCCCGAGCCACCGAGCTTTCCGATTGCCGGCACGGCACCAAGGCCGGCGGAGCCGGGGTGAGGACCGGCGTTGGGAGCGGCTGAGGCACCGGAACGCTGGGCGCAACAGGAAGCGGCGGAACCGCCGGGGAAGGAGCAACCCCAGGGCCTGGCGACACACTCCCAGGAACGCCCGGCACTGCATCGGGCACGCTGGGAGCGGTGGATACGGGGCCAGCCGGTGTCGGCGTTGAAGGGCCAGGGACGGCGGGCGTGGAGGGCAGGGGAAGCGTGGGCACCACGGCGACCGACGACCCGGCGACCAGGCCTGAGTAATAGACGACATCGACCACGGCCCCATCGGCCCCGCACGCCAATCCCGAGCCGGGGACGTCCAGGGTTCCGCCGTTGCCCAACAAAACACTGGTGTTGCCCACGATCACGTCCCGCACGTTCGCGTCGCCCGCAAGGGCGGAGACGAACGGCACGCAGGCCCGCGCAGGAAGCCCGGACAGCCCCACGGAGAAGGCATCCCCCGCCAAGCGCACCGTGGCCGGGGACACAGTCACTGCACCACCCCACGCGTTGCTCATGGTCGCTGCGCTGGCTTGGCGGAAGTCGGCGGGGGCCAGCCCATCTTCAAGGACGTTCAACGTGCTGACGCCGCGGAACGAGCCAACGACGCCATGGGACCGATCAACGCGGTTGGCCAGGTCCCGAACGTTCTCGACGTCCGATGCCACGTTCACCCGGGTGGTGGCGCGGGGGTAGACCCAAAACGCGGCGGCGCCCATTGCGGTGGCAACCCCCAATGCGAGCAGCAACTCGACCAGGCCAAAGCCTGGGGCAGGAGAACGACGGTGAGGGCGAGCTTGCGTTGTCATGCACTTAAGCATGCGACACGAACGCGTTTTGACAAGCCCTAAAAGCAGTTCTTGATTTTAGTCAAAAACCCTTCAAATCAATGGGTTGACAAGGGTTGGCGATGTGGTTGGATCGTGGTGTAGGAGCGGTTTAATGGGTAAACCGACCTATCCACAAAAAGAGAGTGACGACATGAAGATTCATCCCGTCGAGCCTGCCAGCACTGACCTGGCGCATTTCCAACTCCACACCGCCGCGCGGTTCCTGGACCGCACCAATGGCCTCAATCAGCTGGCCGACAAGCACCGCAGGAACCAGCGCTTGGCCACCCGCGCCCGCCATGAGCGGCGTTGGAAGAAGGAAGAGGAGCGCTTCGTATGAGCATTTTGAACATGGCCCTGCTGTTTGTCGGTCTCCTGGGCACCGCGGTGTTCTACCGGGACCTGGTCGCCAACCCCATCTCCGCCGGGCGCGCCCTGGTGCGCTTCTATCAACTGCCGGCGGAGCATCGCCAAGGAAGGGTGCTGCAAGAGGTTTCGAAGACGTGGTGGAGCATCGTGCTGGTGCCGTTCTACGCGTTGGTGGCCTTGGTGCTCATCGGGGTTCTGGGAGGTGGGCAATGAGTGCCGGGACCGAAAGCCTCATCAGGGCCATCCAAACCAACGACCCGCTGGCCTTCTATGGGTGGCTCCACACACTCAAGGGGACGCCCGACCTGGACGCTGGCGTGGCCGGCGATCCTGGCATCACTGCGTTGGGCGTCGCCTCCGTCATGTATGCCAAGGCGATCCAGTCGGACCGGATCCTGGCGGCGCGCTATGCCGCGATGATCGAAGCGCTCATGGACGCCGGGGCCAACCCGCTGGTCCGGATTGGGGAGCGGTTCGTGGTGCGACGGGGGCACACCGGGAAGCTAGAACGTCGTCAGATCTCAGAAGTTCGGAGCGTCGCAGAGGTCTGTGGAGGCGTTCTGTGCCCGGCAATGCAGGCATGGTTCGCACGCCATACCGCGGATTTGATGAACACCCACCTTCACCGCTACCACCCAGCGTTCATCAAGACTCAGCAACCGGTCGCTGAAGAGGTTTGAAGCACGTGCCGGCGGCTACTCGCCGCCGAACGGCGTCGTGGGAGAAGGGGCGGGGAGGGCCACGGCTCCCGCCGCGGCCTGAGTCGCTGAATCCCGGACGTCTGCACGGCGAAAACCCTCTGGATGCAGAGGCCCTTGCGGGAATAGGTTTGCATCGTAGTGTGTTGCACGACCTACCCATAAAAGGAGCCCATCTCATGCGTCTCGTTGTCTGTTGCTTCAAAGGGGGTGTGGGGCGCACCACGCTCTCGCTCAACCTCGCCGCCGCGTTTGCCGGCCAATCCCGCGTGCTCGTCAACGACCGCGACCCGCAATGCGGTTCCGTGGCGTGGTCAGCGATGAGCGACGGGGAAACGCCGTTCACCGTGAGCCGTGCCTCATCCCCAGGCTTCGACCTGGAGATTCAAGACCTGCCGCCCAGCGCCCCAGTGAAAGACCAGCTGCCGGACGCGGACCTCTACATCGTCCCAACGCTGCTCGACGGGGGCAGTTACGTCGTCTACCTGCGGACCATCGACACGCTGCGACGTCAGGGCAAGCCCTTCCTGCCGGTCGCCAACCGAGTCAACCTCAAGCGGGCGGAGCACCGCCGCCGGCTGGAAGATCCCAGCCTGGCAGGCGCCATCGTCATTCCCGAGCGGGCGGCGTTGGCGAGCTACTACGAGCTTGGCGAGACCGTGTTCTCCATGCGCGGCACTGGCGTGGACAAGGCGCGAGAGGACATTCTGCGGGTAGGTCAGGCTATCCAAAAAAGATTGGCCAACCCGGCGCGGGGGCATGCATGATGGAGCTCCCAATGCTGCCCCTGCCGGACCTCATGGCTGCCAAGAAGACCCCCGCCAAGAACGCCGTTGCCAAAGCCCGCAAAGACCTGTCCAAGGCCGCGAAAGTGGTCCACGCCAAGCCGGAACGCACGTATGCGCCGCTCATTGATCTGGGCCAGTTTTCCGAAGGGCAACTGGCAGAGCTGATGGTGGCTGCAGGGGACGCGCCTGGGCGGAGAACCTATTTCGACTACTCCGAGGAGCGGCCCTACCTGCGGGACGGCCAGAGGGTTCATCTGGACGTGGGACGCGACTCCACCATGTTCGACTACCGCGACGAGAACGGGGCGCGTGTGGAGCGAACGATGGTCACCGTGCCGCCCAAGCTCCGGGAGCAGATTCAGGACGTCACCGGGGAAGAACAGCCGATTCTCACCACCGCGCTCATTGCGCTGGCTTCCTGGGCTTGCCAGGAGCTCAAAAAGAGCAAGCGTCGCCTCGTCGTGACCACGGCAACCGATGACCTGGATCCAATGCGGAGACAGGTTCGGAAAGCCATCGTGGGGCGGGCGAGGAAACAACGGTAGCCCTAGGTTGGTAGTGAACGACAGGCGGCCATGGGCCGCCTTTTTTATGGCTGGCGGCGGGTGGAAAGAGCAACGGCAAAAGCGGCTAGAGCAAAAGCGTTGTGGAGGAAAGGCGGGTGGGGCCTCGGCTTCCGCCGGGCCCAGTGCTGGGCTGGAAATGTGAGGTTTTTCAGGGTTTTTGTGTCTTTTGCGGTTGCCCGTCAGTTCTATACTTTAGTCAAATAAATGTGTTGTTTTGTGGTTTACATTTTTTGGGTCTGTCGTAACCTGGATTCATGGGAAGGCAATACCGCTGACCGAAAAAGACAAAAAGGTAACCGCCATGCAAAACAACACTTTCACCATCGAAGCCGACTACTCCACCAACAGCTGGGGCAGCAACTGGGAGTCCATCGACAACGCGGAATACTCGACACTCGCCGAAGCCGAAGCCGGCATGGAAGATCTGGAGCAGAAACTGGGCTGGCGCAACATGCGCATCGTGGATGAAACGCGTTTTGTTTGGGCCTACGGACAGGAGGGCGAGGATGAAGATGCCTAAGCTCTATGCCATCCAATCCAAGCAACCGGCCTCACGCCGGTTGCTTGGGCCGCACAAAGAACTGATCTACGTCGATGAATGCAACGTTCTGATTGAAAGCGATGCGCATGTCTTTGACTTCCGCGAGCTTCTCAGGCTCTACAAAGAAGATTTGGAAAGGCGGAAGAGCAACCTATTTCCGGACACACCCTATGGCGGGTAACCTCTACGCCATCCAACCCAAGCAACCGGCCTCGCGACGGTTGCCTACGGTTCGCATTGCCCCGGACAAGGTCGCTCAGTTCCGGGCTCTAGCTCGCCAGAAGGGGCTTACTCCCACCGCCGCCCTTGCTGCCCTGGTGGCCGCCCATGCCGACATCCGCCAGCCGTTCGGGCCCCGAGTCCGTGCCCAGCATGGGCCTGATGGGATGCGCTACGGAGCGGTGCTGCCCGATCCCAAGGTGTCTGAAGAGGTGGCCTTCGGATTGGTGGAAGACGCCCGAGCTGCCGGTATCTCGTTGGGCGAGGCTATGCGGCAACTGGTGGACCGGTGCCTGGAGCAGAGCCGGTGAAGAAATGGAAAGGAAAAACGGCGGCCTGAGGGGCGCCTTTTTTATGACTTGGGTTCGGAGAAAATGCTTTCGAAAGGAGCAGGTGCCCATTGCTGGGGGCAGGGGTAGATGGTTGGGGGATAGTAGAGCGGTGGCTGGGGCGGAAGCCCCGGCCCATGTCCTAACCTCCCCGGAAGGGGCTTTTCAGGCGCGGCCCCGGGCCGCGTTCTTTTGAGCTCTAGGAGAGAGAAGGCAACGGCAAAAGCGGCTCAAAGCAAAAGCGTGGTGGAGAAAAGGCAGGTGGGGCCTCGGCTTCCGCCGGGCCCAGTGCTGGGCGGGAAATGTGAAGCGTTTCGGGTTTTTGGGTTTTCTGCGGTTGCCCGTCAGTTCTGCACTTTAGTCAAATAAATGTGTTGTTTTAGGGTTTACATTTTTATGTCCTGTCGTAACCTGGATTTGTAGGGGGGGCTATGACGCCGACCCAAAAAAGAAAAGATAACCGCCATGCTCATGCGTCATTTCTACCACTGCTCCCGCAATGCCAACCTGGCCGACCAGCCCTTGGAGCCCTTTGATGGGCAAACCTCTGAAATCCGTGGCCTCTGCTTTTCGGATGGCGAAGAGCAGCATTTCGGGCCCCACAGTTACCAGATCAGCCTCCCAGACGACTGCGATTTTCTCACCGCCAACTTGGTGTGGAACATGAAGCTGGCCGTGGAAGAAGGAACCCGGGCGGTGGGCAGGAATGGCGAACAGCTCCAGTTGACCCTCACCATGGCCGAGCAAGCCTGCAAGGAAGCCATGGCAGAGATGGGCTATGACCTGGACGATGAAACCGTTGAGTTTGTTTTTTGCCGCGCCATTGAGTTCGACGATTGCGATGAGAGCATCGGCGGTGACGATAGCGACTGTTGCGACCCCTGGGATGAGCAGATCGACGGCTGGGGCCTGCAAAGCGTTCGGGCCCTGGTGGCGCACAAGCTGGGCTTGGTGGGGGCCGCCATCGATGATGAAAACGGCCAGTGCTACATCAGCGCCAACCCGGACCTGGTGCTGAAAAAGGTGGAAGAGGACGAGGTGTCTTGAAAGTAAGGGCGGATCAATGGCCGTCCTTCTCTTGTCTGCTCCCCCGTCACCGCTGGCCCCATACACTCTTCCCCATGACTCCACTTACCACCCCAGACGGCCGTTACCTCATCGTCCGAGGGCGCCTCTGGCGAACCACCAACCCGGGCCTAAGCGAGCCGCAGAGGGAGCGACTGGTCCACGAGCTGATGGACGCCCGGCGTGCCGTGAAGTCAGCAAAAGCCAACCAGGATGGGGAAGCACTCGCCGCCGCACGGCGCGCCGTGGACAGCGCGAAAACGGGCTTGGGCGAACGTGGCCCGGTGTGGTGGACGGACGGGGAGCCGGATTGGAACCGGCACTTGGTGAAGAACTCCCCCTATGCGGGGTGGTTCTACCAACAAGCCAATGGTGAGGCGGAGACCGGCGAGATGTAGGATGTGGGCTTGCACCGACTTCCGCCTCATGCGTCAGGGATGCTGTAGCCATGGCAAGGAACAAGCCTATCGATTTCCCCGTGCTCCTGGTCGAGTGCGACACAACTGGCGTAACGCGAGACGACCCGATCATTCACATCATGTGCGTGCTGGTCGATAAGGGGCAGGACGGCAACGCGCATCCTGCTGCCACTTATACCGGCTACCAGGAGGTGGCCACGCCATCTTCGGAAGAGGCCTTCAGGGCACACGGTATCTCAAACGAGCGGCTGAAAGGGGAGAGCCTCGACTTGGAGCAGATCCGCGGTCTGATCGCCCAAGCCGGCTCCATTGTTTCGAGGAGCCCACGGTTCAACGCTAAAAAACTTCACGCGCTAGTGCCCGAGTGCTTGGAGAAGCGTTGGTTCCCCTATTCCCACAGGATTCAGAACTGGCGCTGGGAGCATTTCCCGGCCGTGGCTCGCATGGCGATCATGTGTGGTGAGGTGGAGAACGACGGCTATGGAACCATCCATCACCTGTCCGAGCTCCTCAAAATCGAGGCAAGCTCATACGAGGTGGTGTTTGACGAGGACGGGCCGCCTACGCTGACCGTCAAGTTCGGGAGGCGCAAGGTGCTGGAATGCTTCCCCGAGGCCTTGCTGAAGTGTGTAGAAGGGGATCGGTTCCGCTTCCATGGGAAGGAGGGCTACGACTTCATCACCGCCTACTGCGACTCGGGCGATGCCTTCCGTGACCGCGCCTTCCGCTTGCAAACAACGCCTTCAAACCTGGCGCTGGCTGGCACACGGGCCTACTTGCAGAAGATCAAGGGCAACGAATACGTCATTGGTGCATAGGCCGCATTCCGCGCGCCGAGCGTCAGCCCAGTCTCTCGTTCACCAAACGCGCCCAGGCAAGCTGTAGGGATCTAACCTCATCGGCCCACGCCCGGTAATCGTCCAGCGGCATCGGGGCCTCCTGGCCGCGCTTCACCCTCTCCAGGTATTTGGCCTTCCGGGCCAGCGCTTCTCGATACCGCAACTCCGCTTCTTCCAGCCTGTCCGCCCGTTTCGCAGCCTGCAGCTGGGACAGCCGGCGAACGGAATCCGGGTTGGTGGACAGCACGCGGGGAGCATGAGGCAGCGCCTGGCCTTCGGTCATCGGGACGCGCTTGTGGTTGCTGGCCGGGTCCATGACGCGGTGGCGCCAGCACTCTCTCCAGTCGTCTGCGTCCAGCGGGCCATCGCCTGGCACATCCAACGGCACGACGATCCCATGGGCCTCGATGAGCGCCCACACGGCCCGCAGGAACGCGTCCACCGGAAGCCGTAGAAGGGTGACCTGGCCCTCTGCTAGCACCTCGCCCCCGTCCCTCATTCGTAACGCCAGCAGGGTCTCGCTCAGTGCCAAGGCATCGCCTGACCGGGAGTTCCAGCCCACCATGCACACCCTCTCCCCATCCACCTCACCCGACCACGCATAGACCTGGAAGCGGGGCCTGGCGAAACGCGCCAACAGGTGGGAGAGCAGCCGCTCACGCTTGGAGTGACGCGATAGGGGCGTGAAGTGGTTTTCAGCGTAGAGCAACGCAGAGCGCCGACGCTCCAGCAGCAGGGCCACCCGGTCAGGGTCTGCCTTCGCTCGCCATTCGGACCAGCTCACCACATCGCGCAGGCCCTTGGCAGCAGCGCAGGGACGGCAGGACGGCACCCAGTTTTCGACAACGGAAGTCGGCCCTCCCAGTTGAGCGGGAACCAGCGGTGTAGCCGTCCAGGACTGGGGTGAGGACAGGTCCAGCGGAGCGGAGCAGAAGGCACAGGCGTTGCCGAACTCGACCAGCCCTGCTTTGCGTTGCCACCCGTTGGCCTTGCCTTCCAGCGGGGCATCGGCTCGGGCAATGGAATCCAAGAAGGGGGGCAGCTCAAGCACGGAACACCCCCCAGCCGTTCTGCGTAGGCCGAGCACTTGGATCGCAGAACGGGGGCAGTGGGGCGTTGCAGGAGCCTGAAAAAGATTTGACTAAAACGCTTTGCCGAGCCTGTCGAACCACCCCAGCAACCGCCGATCCAAAACCCAGAGCCCGCTTGCCTGATCCATTCCCAGCCCAGCACTGGACCGCCAATCGCTGATCAAAGGCCGGGGGACAGCGAACGAGAGCAAGGTCAGCCCGCTTGACTAAAACGCATTGACTCAAGGCTTTCCAGGCACCCGAAACGGACGCAAGAACCCCAGCACTCCACCACCCGAACCCCCAAGCAGAGTTGACTAAAACGGATGGAGACAGGGCTTTCCGAACACCCGGGTAGCGTGACTGAACCCAACCACTCACGGGATCCCATGCTGGCCTCCGCTTGACTAAAGCGAACAGGAGCAGGGCGCGGGAGTGGGGAAAACGGCGGTCCCCGATTTCTGAGCCAGGGGGCGCGGAGTCGGTGGGGAGGTGGGGAGCTGGCTGGGTGGGGAGGAAGGCTGCGGGGGCTGGCAGAAACTTTTCCGAGGGGCTGAGCGTGGCGGGGGCGAGGGGCATTCGGGTCTCCGGGTCTGTTGAGGATTGGGGCTTTCCTAAACTTCTACCGTGGAAAATCGGAAGCGCAAGATCGGTGGAGCGAAAACTTGGGGAGGACTGCGGGGGAAGAGGTTGGCTGCCCATTCACCGTTCAAGGTTTTCCGAAGGGTGAAGGGAGTAGGCCATACACAAGTCGCACCTCCGATGGGTTCCGGCTTGGCTAGAAACGCTGCGCGTTTCCACCCGCCCAAGCCTTGCTGCGCCTTGTTTTCAGTCTTGGCTAACAACTTGGCCAACCGTTCGGCTGAAAAATGGCCTGCATCCCAGCAAAACAGAAGAAAAACGGCTCAGCCCACTTGCGCTTCTTAAATCCTTTGCTAATCCATGGGTATGGATTTTCATTGCAGGGGGTTAAGTGGGTCGTCCGTCGCTTCCAACCAAGTCTTTCAACATTGCCAGCGACGAGCTGGAGAGCGCGCGGTATTGCGCGAAAGAGCAGGGGGTTTCGCTCAATAAGTATTTGCGCCTGGCGGTCTTGGAAAAGAACCGGGGCGTGGTGCAGGGGTTGGAGACCCGCGACGCCCTGGACGACATCCGGGCCACGGTGCGCGAATCCGAAACCCGGAATGCCATGGTCCTAGAAAGCCTGATGGCGGACCTGCGAGCCGAGCAGAGCGCTGCACTCCAAGCCAATGAAGAACTGGTGGTGAAAACCCTTCAAGCGTTTTCCCAGTTCTTGGCGCAACAAGAACCCGTCGCGCTCGCACCCACCAAGCAACCGGCCACCAAAGCAGCAAGCCGTGGGCCGGTAGCCAATCCGGCGTTCCTGCCTCCCAAGCCCTACTAACCCCTTTCCCAACTACCTCATAAGGAGGCATACCCATGAAGCGTTTCATCCTCACTCTCACCATCGCCGCGTTGCTGGCTCCGGGGCTTTCGTTTGCCCAGGACAGCACCCAGCCCGAACCCCAAAAGACCAACAAGCTGCGCCTGTTCAAGGCCGGCGGGATTGGCTGCGCTGCCGGTGCAGGCATCGCTCTGCTGACCGGCAAGAAAGACAAGGCCCTGACGGCGTGCGCTGCAGGCGCAGTCGTTGGCGGGGTTGCGTCGTATCGCGCGCAGGTCCAGGAAGCCCAGGAAGTGGCAGACGCTGCCAAGGCTGCGGGGCTGGATGCTCAGGTGCATACCAAGACCGTTGAAGCCAAGGACGGCCAGGCCGAGGCCCTGGACAAGCTGGTCATTCGTTACCCGGCCGCTGACATGCAGCCGGTGAGTGCCAAGACCGCTGCCACGCTGGACAAGCTGGCCGCGCTCCTGAAGGCGAGCAAGGAAAAGCTGACGGTCAGCTTCAGCGGTGCGGACACCGCCGTGTGCCAGGTGCCGGTCGTTGAGCTGGCAAAGCGCGGCGCGCTTCAGAACGTCACAGTCGATGACCAGTGCGGCCGGGGCGATTACGCCATCACGGTTTCGCCGATCCCCGACGTTCGCTAAGCCAACCGAGAGCTGGGGGGCGAAAGCCCCCTGGCTCAAATCTTTTTCAAGCGCCTGGGAGGAATCATGACACCCGAAGAACTCATCAAACAACGCAAGCAGCGCGAGCTGCTCGCCAAAGCAGCACAAGCCAAGACCACCGCGCCCGCGGACGCGGAGAAGCTCGTCAGCGATGCGACAAAAGAAAACTTGAAAACCGCAGGCCGGCTGGCTGCAAGTTTTGGCAAAGCCTTGGCAGACAAAACCAAGCAAGCGGCCTCGGTCGCCGCTGAGAAGGGGCGAGAGGCGCAAGAAGCGTTGGCCCGTCGTGCGGAAGAGGCGAAGGCACGCAGGGAAGCCGAAGCCGCCGAGAACGCGCGCTTGGAGGCCGAGCGCGCCCAAGCGTTGGTCGAGCAAGAAGCGACTGCCCAGCCCGAGCCGCGGGTGGTTGAGCCCGAGCCCGTTCAAACCGATTCCGCTCCCGAAGCGCCCGAGCCGGTTGTTGAGGAGGTGGTTCCCGAGCCGACAGCAGAACCAGAAGCAGGCCCCGCGCCTGTCATCAAAGAGCCGGTCAGCGCTCCTGCGCCTGCCGTCAGTGAAGCCGTGGACGCAACGCCTGCCGCTCCAGCACCTGTCGAGCTGGTGGTCCCGTCTGTTCCGGCCTCTGCTCCGAGCAAGCCGGCTCAAGCCCCGGTAGCGGCCCCCAAGGCGACGGCGACCCGGGCCCCGGTGAAACCGGAAGCCCCCAAGGCCAGGCCCGCCAAGCTGTCCGGTGAGGCGGCTGCGAAGGACAGCAACAAGAAGGGTTGGCAACTTCTGGCTGGGTCGGGCGTGGCCGTCTTTGTGCTGGGTGGGGCGTTGGCGTGGTGGATCACTCACCGCTCCAGCGAAACCGTTCCGCTCCAAGACAAACCGGCTGCAGCAGTGACTGCCCCGGCCCCCGTCGCCGTGCCAGTTGCTCCGGTTGTATCCGCGCCGCCCCAGGTCGAGGAGCCCAAGCCCGTGACTGCCCCGGTTGTGGAAGCCCCGGTGCTGGCAGAGCCACCTAAGGCCCAGACCCCGGCAACTGCCCCGGCGTCAAAGCCGATGCCCGTTTCGAAACCGGCTGCAAAGCCCAAGCCGGCCCCCAAGCCTGTTGCTAAACCCGAGCCGAAAAACGATTGGCAGGACCAAGCCAACAGCGATATCGATGCGTGGGCAGAAAAGATCAGGTGAAGTGCTTGCGCTTATCGAAAGCCTTGCTAGAAAGAATGTGTATCCATGAAAGATGGGAGGAAAAATGTTTGGGTGGTTGTTTACGCAGTATCGAAAGCCCGGAAGGCTCCACTTCGGATCGAAGTGGCTCAACCTGCATGGGCGCTTCTTCATTGGTAACCCAGAAAGCTTTGGGCTCTCCGATTGCAGGGAAAACGTCCTGACCTCGTATTACTACCTGCGGGGGGACCGGAAGATGCCGGTGGCAAACGATGAGGACTTTGATGCCTGGAGGATGGACGCCCTGCGCGCCAGCCAGGTTCGGCACGCCAGCGAAAAACATGTGTCCAAAGCCGGCTTTCTTGTCACCTCCGCCGCGTGCGTGGCCTTTTGCTTTGGGGCATTGGTCGTCAACAAAGTGAAAGGAACACGCCCTTCGCCGGCGGCGATCCAACTCGCGCCCTCGTTGTCGTTGAACGAGTGCAAAAAGAAATGGACGAGCGGCACCATCACGCCTCAGGAAATCGTGGCGTGTCAGGTGCTATCTCAAACCAACAACAACAACAACGGGAGGCACTGAGCATGTTGCTATCGCTGATGGATTGGACGGTCGGTATTGGCCGCAAGCTGTTCAAGAAGGACGATCAAGCGTCGAGCACGCTGGAGCAAATCATTCTGGACGGCAATGACCGCTACGAAAACTTGGTCGGGCGCTTTGACGTGAGCGACCGCGTGAAGAGCCGCGTGCTGGACGTTCCCCCGGAGGACGTAGACATGGCGGTCGAAGCGGGCGCTGTTTTCGACGAGAAAGAGATGGCACTGGTTGTGCCCGAAGAACTGGATCTCGACCAGTTCCATCCGTGGTGGCCGAAGGTTCCGGAGGATCTGCGCAACACCCAGGCCCGCATGATCATCACCAAAGAAGGACGTCGTGCCGAAGGCTTCGTGCTGGGGGACGACATGGCGCTGGGCGGCGACAGCACTGCAACCTCGCTGATGTATCTGGCCTTCCCGCTGATCGGTGCGGTTCAATACTTCTTGGGCTCGCTCATTGGCGCTTTTAGTTACGTGGTGCTGCTGGCCGCGATTCCTTACTTTGTTGCGTTGAAGCAAGCGGAAGGGATGAAGGAAGCCTTCAAGGGCCTGGCCCTGATGGTGCTGCCCGTGCTGATTGCAACCGCTTCGGCGGCGTTGTCGTCCGCGCTCCAAGTGGACGCGGCCAGCATGGGGCAAGCAGCGGTTGACCCGATGAACACGGGAGCGGGGATGATGGCGGTCGCTGCGGGCTTTGCCAAAATGGCGGGCATCGTTCTTCTGATCTTGACCATTCCTGGCCTGCTGTTGTTCGCGGCCTTCCTGAGTGCGGCCTCGCATCCCCACCGGGGCGTGCTGGGCGGAACCGCCGAGCGCTTCATTCAGATGATGAAGTGGATGGTGGTGATCTTGGCCCTGGTGGGGATTGGCTCCCTTCTCCCGGACGGAATGGGCGTGGCCGTGGCGTTTGTGATCGCGGCCATGTATGCCCTGCAGTTCACGGAAGGCAACTTCGTTCAAACGGCCGCTCGCCTCTATCTGCAGAACTTGGACAACAACCTGGCGACCCAGGGGGCCCTGTCCAAGTCCCACGTGAAGGCCCGCGAGCAGCAGGCTGCCGAAGCGTTGCGCGACAAGACCCCGCTTTTGAAGGTGGGTCGAGCGTCTGGTCACCTGAACGACCGCGGCCATGGCTTTGCGCCGGACAAGGGCACGGTGATGATGCTGTCCTGGCGCGACCTGACCCAAGGCCTGATCGTCTACGGGCGTATCGGTTCGGGCAAGTCCTTCAGCGTGCTGCGGCCGTTGGCCCGTCGCTATCGCGAGTCCGCATTGGCCGTAGGACTGCGGAATGAACTGAAGGGGAGCGCCGCGGGCGAGACCGTTCTTGATGCGAAGCGCAGCGGGGGTGGAGCACTCATCCTCGACGCGAAGGACGGCGCGATCATCTCCGATCTGGGTAAGGACGCGTTTGATATCGTCGTGCGCGCAGGCATGTCGGTGGCCCCCTACGAGGGCCTGGAGCCGGATCAAATCACCAAGGCCCTTCGCGGCGCGACCGGCGGCAAGGTTGATGAGAAGTCCAAGCTCTGGAGCGATGGCGGCGACGCTTTCCTCTTCCACACCGGCATCATCCTGAAGGCCGCATGCGAGCACGAGCAGGCCTACCGAGACTTCTGCATCGCCAAGCTGGAAGGGTTGGAGCACGCCCGGTTGATGATGCTGCTGGAGCGGGAGGAGCTGGAGAAGCGTGGCTTGGGGTTGGAAGACCTGGAAGCGGTGCTGGCTCGCGTGGAAGAGCAAATGGGCACTTACGCGATTGTGGCGGAGGCTTCCCGGAACTGGTTCTACACCCCATTCCACCATGCCAAGCTGTTGGCGATGGTTGAGCAGGTGGTGCCGACGCCGCGTGGCGGGGAGATCGCCAGCGCTCGTGTGCTGGAGTTGGTGAACTGGTTGGGGTTGGAGCGCCCGGATACGTCTAGCACGGACGAAGAGCGGGAGGCCTATGCCGCCTACTCCCGGGACTACCACAACCGCTTGGCCACCCGGTCCGAGACCGTCCATCCCGACTTGCTGCGTCCCATGTCCCAGCTGCAAAGCTCGCTGGAATGGGCATTGTTGGGCGTTCCCGCAATGCATAAGGAGCAGCGCCAGTCCTTCACGTTGAACTCGCGGGGGCTCATCGAAAAACTGCTTCGGGGTGAAAAGCTCCGGACGGCGGATGACATCCCGTGGCATTCCGTTGAACGTGGGGAAGTGGACGTCTCCCAAGCGCTTTACGGAAAGTTCGTGGGCTTGTTCCTGCCCCCCACGCAGTTCGGCGAAGCGGGCGACATGATGCAGCGGTTGCTCAAGCAGCGTGTCATGAACGGCATTCGGGCACGCGGGGCGCACGGCGACAAGTGGCGCGAAATGCTGCCGGGCCAAACCGACGTGCTGCTGATGATGGACGAGGCGCATTTGCTGCTGACTTCGGACGACGTGCTGCTCTTCAGCACCTCCCGAAGCCTGGGGTTGATGCCGGTGATCGCGGTGCAGGGCCACGACAGCCTTATCAACACCTACGGGTCGGAGAACGAAGCCGATTTGCTGGCCAACACCATGCAATCGGTCATCGCGCTCAACCACTCGTTTGTCACACGCAACTACTTGATGAAGCGGCTGGGCAAGGCTCAGTTGACCACCTTCAAGGAGCCGACGCGTGGCATCGATTTCTCGGGTGGCTTGACCAACTTCCGCCACAGCGTTCTCAACGACCCGAACCACCCCTACGCAGCGGCCTACGAGCAAATGCTGATGCAGGGCGCAGGCCGCTTGAGCGCGCTTCGCGTGGATCCGGCGACGGGGCGCAAATGGCGCGTCGGGGCTGAAGACACGGTGGGCCAAGAGGAGCTGGCACGGGACATCGACATGCCCACAGGGGGCAAGCGGGAGGTCCTGCCGCTCTTCCTGGAAGAGGAATACCCGGCCCTGACCGCTGCACGCGGCAATGCGATTGTCTCGCTCTGCCGGGCAGGCGTGAGCCGCACGGACTTGGCCGAGATGATGCCCAACGACTGAGCCCAAAAAGGGCAAGGCAACCCTTGCCCTTTTCCAAAATCGATCAATGCTGACCTAACCACCCATTTCCTTGAAGGAGGACTTTATGAGCAATGCCCACCTCGATGCCTTGAACGACCTGCTGGGCGCTCGCGATAAACGGCGAGCCAAGCTGGCCGGAGAGCGTCCAAACGACCACCAACCGCAGAAGAAAGCAGCCTTCGACCAGTCGCTGGCGAAGGACCAGGCCGATATCCAGGAGAAGCAACAAGCCGTGTTGGACTGGGCCAAGCAAGCCAAGCCCGACGAGATCACCGACGCGCGAGAGCGCTTGCGCGCACAGGTGCAGCAGCGCGCTGAAGACGCGCCCAAAGACAAGCACGCCCAAGTGGTGTTCAGCACCGTGGACGAATGGCGACAGAAGCGCCAGCAGAAGGACGGGGGGCAACCCTTGGGGGAAAACATCCCCATGCTGACTGCGGCCCAGCGGCAGCAAACCATGGGGCCTGGTAAGTTGGGCTACGCGCACTACGCCGCCAGCGCGAAGAAGGAAGCAGACTTCATGAAGCGCTATGAGGCGAACTTCGACTGGGACAAGCACGAGGCCCAAGTCCAGAAGAACATCTACCGTCAATGACGGTCCATTCCCCGCGCCGCATCCAGGGCCCTTCGGGGCCCTTTTTGTTGGGCGCGTTCCCTTGTTTGTGAGTGGATCGATCTACCCATAAAAGCAAACGTCAAAAGCGGCGGGGTGGGGTTGGAAAAGAGAAGAAAGGTTTTGACTAAACATCAAAAGTGTCGATCAATCGAGATTTTCAGGGTTGCCAGTTTTGTGAGATGTGGTTGACTGTAATCAGTTAAACACAACCGGGGGAGGTCCCTATGTATATTTTTGCCGATGCTTACGAGTATGCCGTGGACAATGTGGGGAACCTGTTGATCACTTTGGGCGCGTTTTCGGTGGTGAGCTACGTGGCCGCCAACGTGGCGGGGTTGCTGGCATGATGACGTGGTTGAAGGAGGATTTGGAGCAGATGGATCTGCACACCGTTTCGCTTTTCCTGCAAACCGGGGTTTTGATTGGCGCGGCTTTCATCATCAAGATCGCTTGCTGATTGCCAAAACCGAAAAAGACGGTATGCAAAGGGGATGGAACCCCAACACGACAACCCAGTAGGCAACCCCGGTGGGGGCGATTTCTTGAATCCTCCCCACGAGCCGTTGCTTCATCCCATTCTCCACCCCCTGACGCTGGCCCAGTTCTACGGGAAGCATCACGAGGCCGCCGCTGCCGCCGATGCGCGGGAAGTGTTGGACCTGGCCACGCGGTTTTGCCGAGAGGCCCAGGTTTTCGGGTTGGACACCCAGACCGACGCGGGTTTTGACTGGGTGATGACCCCCAGCCGTTTCTCCAACCGCATTTCCCTGGAGCTGGGGCAGGGCGGCCACGCCGCGTTGCTTCAGGTCGATCCGGACCTGTCCACTCACCCGCTCGACGCAGCCATCCATGCAGGCGTGCTGGGCCACAAGCCCCTAGCCTCCGCTTACGCCTTGCTCCCGGCCGAGCAGCGGGATGGGCTGTTGAGAGAACTGCGGGAATCCATCGACCAGGTTCAGTCGAACCGTTCCGCAGCGAAGCAGCTCCAGGCCCTCCGAGCCCTGCCTGAACTGCCGGTGCCGTCTCAGCCGCCTCTGGACATCGCCCAACTGCTCCGGCGGTTTGAGGTCCCCGATGCCCAAGCCCGGTTGGCGGCGGACCACGTCAAGGCAACCTATGGAGGAGCGCTGACCACGATGCATGGTAGCCAGGTGCTGGCAGCAGCCCATGCGCATGCCCCGCACTTGGGGCTATACGGAGCCCCTTGGCAGACGTGGCTTTGCGAGAACGCCACGATCGGGAACCTGAAGGGGGTGGAGGCCTGTTTGCGCATGCAGGCCGAGCCCAATGTGCCCGACGCCAACGGCGAGACGCCGCTACACCTCGCCGCGCGCCACGGCCACCCCGGCATCGTTCGTCGGTTGATTGAGGCCGGCGCGGACCCCGCCTTGGGGAACCCCCGCGGGGAAACTCCCCTACATGTGGCGGCCCAGCACAAACGCGCGCAGTGCTGCCTGGAGCTCATGGCTGCAGGCGCGGACCCTGGGCGGCTCGACAACGCCGGCCGCAAGCCGGGCGACGCTCACCGGGAGAAGGCACGTGAGCAAGTCCACGATTTATGACTGCTGGAGCTGGACGGTCCCGTCGAGCATCGAACCAAGTCGGGCCGTCCGCTATTGGCCCCAGGCCCTGCTGTCTGGGGCGTGTGTGGCTGGTCTGGTCTTCCCAGCAGCGCTTTGGTTGGGCTGGCAGGTGCCCAGCAGTCACACGCTCATGAACTTCAACCAGGCCCTCACTGGCAGCCTGGCAGCGCTGGGCAACCTTGCCACCGGCACGATCTCATTCCGAGAGCCTGCCGCCGCATTCTGGGAGGTGGCCAAGGAGCAGGCCACGTTTGGCACGTTGGCACGGGTCGGCGTCGCCGCTTGCTTGGCCGGGTGGGCGTCGGCTTGGGTGACGCGGCGGGGGCTCATCCCGCGATCAAATACTTGGCATGTGTCCGGCGCTCAACTGCTACAGGGGAAAGATGCCTTGACTGAGGCCCGTCGCCGTTCGCTCACGAAGAAAGAGCAGGAAGACGAGCTGCATGCCTTGTCGCTGCATCCCGACTGGACCGTCAGCAAAAAGCTGCTGGCCCGTCACCTCTTCATCTACGGAAGCGTGGGCTCGGGAAAATCAGTCATCTTGAAGCACCTGCTGGAACAGGTTGTTCGGCTCGACAAAAAGGCATTCATCTACGACATCAAGGGCGACTTCACTTCGATCTTTGAACGGCCAGCGATTGTCTGTCCGTTCGACAAGCGAAGCTGGATCTGGGACGTGGGCCGTGACGTGGCGACGCAAACCCAGGCTGCCGCGTTCTCCCAATCCATCATCCCCCCGGAGGAGGGCAGCGGCGCATTCTGGGCGTCTGCGGCGCAAGCCTTGCTGGAAGGGTGCGTGCGCGAACTCCAGGCCACGAAGGGCAAGAACTGGGGGTGGGCAGAGTTGGCCGCGTTGGTTGCCCGCCCCGCTGAACTGATGGCTAAAGCACTGTCGCTCTACTACCCCCGAGCCGCCGCTCTCATTTCCAATCCCGATTCGAACACCACCAGCAGCTGCATCGCCGTGCTCGCCAACGGCACCGCGGTTATTGAGCGCCTAGCCTTGGCATGGCCCGAGCGCACGCCCGGGCAGATGTTCTCCATGCTGGACTGGATCAAGGACGACTACACGGGATGCAAGCAGGTCATTGTTCAATCAGGTCCTGATGAGGTGCTAACCAAGGCCTACATCTCCGCCATGATCAACTGCGCGGTGCCGGAAATCATCGGCCCCTCGCTGCCAGATGACGAAACCGGGCGATTCCTGGGGTTCTTCTTCGATGAGCTTACCTCCACCGGCAAGCTCAACATCGAGCCGTTGCTTGCCTTGGGACGCTCAAAAGGCGTGGTGGCCTGCATGGCCGTGCAGGATTGGTCACAGGTCGAGAGGATCTATGGGGACAAGACCGCGCAAGCCTTTTCAGGGTTGGTTGGCACACACATTATTTGCCAGCTCCAAGTTGGCGAGACCCGGGAAAAAGTCTCCCGGAACCTGGGCAAGCGCACCGTGGCTTGGCGGACCCACGACGAAAAAGCAACCGTCCACGAGGAGTCGAAAGCCGTTGTTCCGCCAGGGCGCCTCACGGACGATCTGGGCTTCCGCAAAGGGAAGGCATACGGCCCCGAGCGCTGGGGCATCCGAGCCATCGTCCAGACGACCGGGGATCCGCTCTTGTTGGACTGGCCGGGGGTCAGTTATCCGAAGGTTCGGGAGGGGCAGAAGCGGGCACGGTGGACGAAGCAGGGCGCTCGCCCGGTGGAGCAAAAGCCCATGCCACCGAGCGACGCGCAGAGCGCAGCCGAGGTCCAGCGGGTCTTGAAGATGACCGCAGACCAAGCCGCCGCAGAGCTGGAGAAGCGGGGTGCCACTCCGCCGAAACTTCGCGCCGTTTCTGACGACGAGCTGGAAGCCATCTTCCGCAAGTAGTGGGGTTGTGGAGTCGCTGGGTTTTGGTAGATCTGGAGGGATAACCAGGACCTGGAGGACTCATGATCAACGCCACACTGCTGAAGCGAAACGCCGGGGGGACCAAGGGTGGTTCCGCGTCGATTTACTACCTCTTGGCCCAGGAAAAGCTCTCTGAAGAAGCCGAGCAGGCAAGCATGGCCGTTGGCTACTACAGCCGCTCCGCGCCGAGCAAAGAGGCGCAATCGAAGTTCTACGGCGGCTTGGCCCAGCACCTGGGTCTGGCAGGCGTCCGCGCCACGGAAGAGCTGATGATTCCGCTGACGGATGGATTTGACCCCAAGACCGGGCGAGCGCTATGCCACGGAGCCGGGGATCGCGGCCAAGTCAAAGTCCGCTTTGATAAGACCGGCAAGGCCCCGTTGCGCGACAAAGACGGCAAGGTGGTCACGTATCTTGCCGGCGGGCATCGCATCGGTTTTGACCTGACAATCAGCGCGCCGCTGGATATCAGCGTGGCGTTTGCACTGGCGTCCGATCCGGCAGAACAAGAAGCCATCCATGCCGCGCACCGCAACGCGGTCCAGCGGGCGATGGAAGCCTTTGAAGCCATGTCCGAAACCCGGCGCAACAGGGCCGGGAAAGATGTCATTGGGGTGGATGGGTTGATCTGGAGCAGCCATCACCACTACGCCTCCCGAGCCAATGAGGCGACCGGCGAGATGGGCCCGAACCTCCACACCCACAACCTGCTCTACAACCTTTCCTTGGGCAACGACGGCGAAGAGGCCAGCCTCTCTGCTGAAGAAATCTACCGCTACCGCAAAGCGATGGATGAGGTCTACAAGACCGAGCTCTATCAAGGCATGAAAGCGCTGGGCTATGGGGTAGACCGCATCCGTGAACTGGACGACGACGGCCAGGAAACCGGGCGCGTCTACGCGCGGATCGCGGGCCTGGACGAGGAGGTGACGGATCGCTACGGCAACCGCCGCAAGGAAATCCTGGCCTACGCGGCCAAGCACAACGTGTCTAATCAGCAGGCCACGTTGGCCACGCGCAAAGACAAGGACGAGCCGCCTTACCAGGAGCTCATCGCACACTGGCAGGACACGCTGAAAGGCTTCGACGTATCCACGGAAAGCCTGAAGCAGGCCAAGGGCAACGCGCACGAAATGCAGCAAAAATCCCCGGCAGAACTGCTGGAGCGGCTCCACGAGACGGACGCCATTTTCTGCGACCACAACCTCTTGGAGGTCCTGGGCCAAGAATACGCCGGCAGCGTCACCGTGGCAGAGCTCTACAGCTTGGTTGAAGCGTTTAAGAAGGAGCACGGCCTGGTGCTGGTCAACCCCACGCGCCTGCACGACGACGACAAGGGCGATTCGCTGGCAAGGCGGCATACCCAGGAGCGCTACTGCGCCACGTGGATGCTCCAGATCGAGCAGGAGGTGGTGGCCTTCGCGATTGAGCGAGCCAAGGAAACCCATCACCACGTGCCCCAGGCCGACGTGGACCGGGTGGTGGAAGACTACGAGAAGGCCAAGGGCTTTCAGCTCTCAAAGGAGCAGCGCCACGCGCTGGACCACATCACCCAGGGCAGCGGGGGCGTGGTCAACCTTTCCGGGCTCGCCGGAACCGGTAAAACGACGATCAGTGAGTGTTTTCGGGCAGCTTACGAAAGCCAAGGATTTGAGCTGCTGGGCGTCTGCGTTTCCAACGCCGCGGCCGAGAAGCTGGAGGCGGAAAGCGGCATGTCCAGCGTGAGCATGGCGCAGATGCTCCATGACCTGGACAAAGGAAAGATGCAGTTCCGCAAGACGGACGTCATCGTGGTGGATGAGGCAGGCATGGTCGATGCGCGCAACACCCACAAGCTTTTCAGCTACGCCGCCAAGGCGGGGGCGAAGGTCATCATGCAGGGGGACGTGGAGCAGCTTCAGCCCATCGGGGCTGGTTCCGGCTTTCAGTTGACCAAGCAAGCGGTGGGCGACGCCAAACTCACGGAGATCCGACGCCAGGGCAAACAGGGAGACCGAGACACCGCTCTGTCGTTCTACGCCACCGACGAGCACGGCCAGGTCATCGACTTGAAGAAGGCCAGCCGTTCACGGTCGCAGACCCTCGACAAGGGCAACGAAATAAAGGCCCGGTTGCTCGACACCATCCGCGAAACGGCCACGGAGAAGGAAGCTCGCGAGCGGCTGCTACACGAATACTTCGAAGACCCGGCGCCGATGAGCGAGAAGCTGGTAATCGCCCATACCCGAGCCGACGTGGCCGCGCTCAACGCCGGCATCCGGGCTGGGTTGAAAGAACGGGGAGAGCTGGGCCAGGACGAAGTGGTGATCGAGGCCCGGGACAAGGGGCGCAAGTTCGACCTGGCGTTGTCCAAGGGCGATCAGATCGTCTTCACCGCGAAGAACAAGGATCTGGGGGTCATCAATGGCACCCAGGTCGTGGTGGACAACATCAAGCCCTCAAGGGCGGGCGGCTACGACATCAGCGTGTCCATTCGCTCGGAGACCAAGGGCGACGGGCGGCGGCTGACGTTCAACAGTTTTGAGATGAAGAGTTTTCAGCATTCCTACGCAGGGACAGTGCATAAGAGCCAAGGCCAGGGCAAGCGGGAGGTCTACCACCTGGCGAACCTGGGCATGCTCGACGCCCACAGCGCCCTGGTGGCCTTTACCCGTCTCACGAAGGGTTCCTACCGCATGTATGCGACGTCCGATGACGTGGAGCGGTTGAACGAGCGGCTCGGGTTGGAGCGCTTGAAGGAGACCGTGCTGGACGCTGGCTTGGTCAAGGACACCAAAGCCGCGCAGCGCAGCGGGGCCAAGGTGACGTTGGACGACTTGCTGAAAAAGCAGGTCGGGGAAGTAGAGCAGAAGGCATCCAACCGCCCGGGGCAGCAGCGCAGCGGCGCGGAGGTCAAGTTGGATGCCCTGCTGAAGGAGCACCAGGAGCAGAAGCAAGCGAAGCTGGCCGTGGCGAAGATGAGCGAATCCGAGCGCAAGGCCCGCCAACTGCTGGAGGTGTTCGAGCTGGCACGAGGACAGAAGGCCAAGCCCGTGTTGCCGGTCGCACAGCCCGTCCAGCGCGAGCGGGTGCGCCAGGGCATGGATCGGTGAGTAACGCAGGGTTGCGGCGGAAGCCGCAGCCCATGGCTTTTCCCTCTCAAGACGCTTTTCAGGCGCGGCCCTCTGGCCGCGTTCTTTTCAAGAGCCGGCGGCTACTCGCCGCCGCAGTCTGAAAGAGGAAAGGCGGGTGGGCGTCGGCTTCCGCCGGGCCCCTGCTCCCGTATCAAGCTCGGTTCTTCACGATTCGGTGGTTATGAAGCGGGCGGATAAAGTTGGCAGGTGACGACTTGTCCAAAGGTTGCGCCCTGACTTGGTAGAGGCCGCTTTCGCACTTGCGAAGGAGGTCTGCCTCGTCAGTGACTTCAACCGTTCCATCCTTTGTATTCCCTTGCTTTGCCAGGCGGAAAGCCACGCGTCCCGTGTCTTTGTTCTTCATCATGACAGGAACGACCTTCTTCCCATCTCCGCGGACCAGGTGGAAGGTCTGGGCAAAGCGGTCATTGGTGGTGCTGGTCATCGGAATGCTGTCCTTGGCGACTGGGGCCTGGGTTGGAGTGCTTGATGCAGTGGGGCGTGGGGGCTTTGTAACGGCAACGGTCGGTGCGATTGCAGATGGCACCACAGGGGCTGAGCCAAGGGCCTTAAGAGCCAGCTGCAGCTTTCGCCCTGACGCGGATCCCATGTCCCCGCCCAGCCAGTGCTTGAACTCACCGTTGGCGGGGCTCGGGTGCGCAGCGAAGACCCAGGTCCGGCCCTGCGCAGTGAATGCCACCTCGTTGATGTTCCGGTAGTCGGAGAACCGGTCTGCCATCAGGGCCTTGACCCCTTTGATGTAGGCATCCGTGGTTCCCAGCATCACCACCTTTTCGACGCTGGCAGGCAGCGGGCTCAAGTGCTGCTCCACACAGGAGCGCATGACCTGCCGGGTGAACGTCGCCGAAGCCGCCTTGGGCATGATGGTGCCGCTGGTGGTCAGCTTGCCGTCGATGTCCAGCGAGAGGCCGCAGCGAATCAGCGACGCGGCACCCAGCCAACGGCTTGACGCCGAGAGGGCTTGATCGACTGTCTCCGTTCCCAGGTCGATGCCCAGCGCATCCAGAACCTGGCGTAGGCGAGGGCGCATGCCGGCGAAGGCAACCCCGTCGAAGTTGCCTGACTGAGAGGCGGAAATCTGAGTGGCGCCCTTGGAGAATCCCAGCACAAGAACCGTGGGCTCGCTGGTGCCCCAGTAGCCTGGATTGGCGCGTAGATGCCATGGCCCCTCAACGCGCAAATCGCTGTTGGAAGCGTGGCAGTTTCGGCAAGCCTGCCATCCGTGTTGCAGTGTCATTGAAGCCCCTGTTGTTTGTGAGGGCAACATATTTAGGACACGTTCCGTAGGCGCGCAACAGATTTCTTTAGGCAGTTTGTAGGCGATACGAGCGATTCCTATTTGAGCCCTCGCTTCACCGACCAATCCCAAAGGCCAGCAGCACCAGCAGCAGGACACCGGGGTAGACGAAACACCACTTGAACACCGTCCACCCAATCCCGCTGCTCCCCATGCTCCCACCCCCAGCCGGTGTTGGCGCAGCACCAGGCCACGTATAGCCCGCAGCCAATGACTTCATGTGCCCCGTGGTGCGGCGACGCGGATTGCGGATGATGAGGCCCGGCGGCTTGCTATAGATTCGCCAGCCATGCTGAAAGGCCTTGTAGCGCCACGCGTATTCGTGAGCCTCCGCATTGGCCTGGGTGCCCGTCATGCTCGACAGCGGCACGAACGAGAATCGGCGCCCCTGCCAGCCCCCACGAGCGCTGCGGTGCTGCTGCTCGCGTTGGTTTAAGTCGACGGTCTGCCCCACGTAGCAGCACCCGTTGTCAAAGAACAAGCCGTAGAGATGCCGTGGGCGGGACAGGTATTTCTGATTGCGTTTCCAGTTCAAAGGTCCTCCCAAGATGGGTATACCTACATACCCATAAAAGAAAGATCCGATTCGTCAAGGCTCGCCACGAACAAAGGCCCCGAAGGGCCCTTGCCGAGATACGATCACCTCCGTTTTCCACCACGCAATCGTTTAACGCCCCAGGTTGATGCTGATCCCAAGCCCGGCTACCGGCTTGTTGCCAGAGCCGAAGGACAGGCCCGCCGAGACGCTGACCTTTTCAGACACCCGAGCACCCCAGCCCACGGCCATTGCAGCACTGCCTCCCGAGAATCCCACGCCCACGTTCAGGTTCACCAGGCCAACGGCCGTGCCCCCGTTCTGCGCCGCAGCGGTGGCCATCTGGCTCATCGCGCCGAGTTGCGCGCCCAAGCCGTTGATGCGGCGATCCTGGTGCCGCAGGCGGCGGTCCGTATCGACCCAGCGGTCATCCCACACCTGCTGCATTTCGTAGACCTGCCCACCGTTCACAGCATCCGTGGACCCGCGTTCGATGCGCCCCGGAGCCACGCTGGTCACGCGCTGATTGCCCGCGTTGACGCCCGAAGTGGTCACCGAAGCGCCGCCCTGAACCGTCACGCCGTGGGCGTTGACCGTGGTCTGGCCGACCTGGACCGAGCCCGCGTCAGACAGTTGAACGTTGTCGCTGACCGCCACGGTTTGGGTGCCATCCGCGCTCTCGGTGACTTCGATGTTCTTGCCCGCCTTTACAGTCGAGCCCGTGCCGTTGCCGGCGGTTCCATCCACCCCATCGTTGCCGGCAGGCCCTTGTTCCCCTGGCTCCCCTTTCAGGCTTGCCAGCCAAATTTGTTCATTGCCTTGGAAGCCGTTGGCCAACGCCACCTCGTAAGCGCTCAACCCATCTGCGCCACGCGGGCCTGGCGTGCCCGAGCCACCGCCTGGATTCTGCTCTTGGACAGTCAAGCGACCATCAAGATCATCCATAGCGGCCTCGACAGTGTTGTAGGTGGCTCCACTACGGAACTGAAAGATGGGCGCGACAAAGTTGCCGTTGACGAACGTGGCACCGCCGCCCAGCGCTTGGGCCGCCTGACGGACCTGTCCAAGGTTTGCGACGTCGGTGTCCGAGGTGCCGGCGCGGACGTTGGTGATTCGGCGGGTGCTCTGGCCTCCGTCCTCAGAAGTGGATCCCACGCTGACTTCGTCGCTGGCCCAGCATCGGCTATGGGAGCCCAGGGCGACGCAATCTTGCGCTCGTGCTTCTGCCCCGGCGCCCAGTGCGACAGACTGGCGCGCGTCGGCGACCGTGGAGGAGCCAATGGCGACTGCATGATCCGCGTTGGCTTCTGCCAAGGTGCCCTGAGCCAACGACGAGTTGCCTCGCGACCGGCTGAAGTAGCCCAGCGACAACGAGAGGTCCCCGCTGGCTTGTGACTGGACACCAGCCGCCAAGGAATGGACGCCGGTAGCCGCGGATTGCGCTCCTAGGGCCATGGCCGCTTCGCCCCCGGCGTAGCTCAGCGTGCCTACCGCAACGGCGTTCACCGCCGTGGCATTCGCGGCTTGGCCCATCGCAATGGAGTTCGCGCCGGACGCTTGGGCATTCGTGCCCGACGCCACTGCGTTGTCTGCGGAGGCGTTGGCTTGAACACCGGTGGCGACGGCCCCGTTCCCGGAGGCATTGGCATAGGCCCCCGTTGCAGTGGCATTCGGGGCTAAGGCTTGGGCGTATTCCCCGGTCGCCGTCGAGTTGGGGTCCGAAGCCGTGGCCCCGGTCCCCGTGGCGGTTTGAGCAA
Organism: Stenotrophomonas sp. YJH_SMC_19; assembly: GCF_059367915.1. NCBI lineage: Bacteria > Pseudomonadati > Pseudomonadota > Gammaproteobacteria > Lysobacterales > Lysobacteraceae > Stenotrophomonas > Stenotrophomonas sp. YJH_SMC_19. Next base: position 153,152 of record NZ_JCAFRI010000001.1, on the reverse strand, counting down.
ACGATGGTGAGGAAAACAACGCGGCCCCCATCAAAGCCGTCAAAATCGAAATGCGAAGCGAAGCCATGAAAACCCTCCGAGTATGGATTGATACTTCATCCATAGCAGGCGATTTCATTTCCGCAAGGCGATCATCCGATCTTTTTCAATGTGTTAGGAAAGGTCGCAAAACAAACCCGACGCGGGAGCGTCCAGTTCCAGGCCATCCGGTTTTCATTGCCCCACGCCAGACACTCCGTTTCCATGCCAGCAGGACACCAGGCCGGAGCCAGCGCCCGGGCCAGCACTTCAGAAGAGGGTGTCCCGGTCACTGGAGGAAACGCGCCCGGCTTGCGTCCCTGCCGGTAGGCCCACTTGGCCTGGCCGCACTCGGCTTTCAGTTCGACGTGGGGATAGTCTTTCGGGTTGGTCCACCGGCCGCCCCAGTTCAGCCCCACGATCTCCGCCAGCTCGCCAAAGCGTTGATAGCCGGCCATTACATAGGCATCGTCCAGGTTCCAGCTCGGCTCGCCATTGACGAAAACGGCGGCATCCAATGCGAGGCCGAAGTTGTGGCAACTACTGTAGGCACCAACCGTCGTGACATTAGAAGCTGAAGCGAGTAGCGCAGCTTGCCGCTCTGGCGAACGGTAGCCCTCGACCGGGCGGACGTCGTAGCCCTCTGCTGCGAGTTGAGCTTGGACGGCTTCAACCTTTTCCCGCAGCGCTGGGGAAACCCCTTTCCACATCCTTTCACTTTTCGGATGGAAGAACCGGTAAATGGCGCCGTGCGGCTTAGGGGTTTGGTAGATCCAAGGGGTGCTGGGCTTGGGTTTGGGTTGAACGGTCGAACACCCGGCCAAGGCCAGGCAAGCCAGGATGGCGGTGATGGTAAATCGGGACTGCATGCTTTCCTCCCAGAAAGATCGTTGGATGCTTTCAGGGATAGTGGATTGTATGGAAAGCGCAAGGCGAAAAAAATAAAAAGCCCCCGAGTCATCCGGGGGCGGGGGCTTAATGAGGCATGGGGAGGTAAGAAAGCATGCCTCATTTAGTTAATAGCACGCATCAAATAAAAGTCAATCCAGGTGACTACGCCGCAATCACCACGATCTCTCCTGTCGTCGCCGCTTCGTTCACAGCGTCGACATCGAAGTGTTCGAGGGCGAGAAGGTCGGCCTGGTAGGTAAGGGCAGGGATGGCTTGCTGCCCCTGTTGGATGAAAGAAGTCACCTTGCTCAGCTGATCTTCGGTGATGCTGAAAGCGAACTGGCGATCCGAGGTCAAGGCCTGCACGCGGCTCCCGTTGAGTTCCTCCAGATCCTGCGCAAGGTTCCGAAGGGTTTCTTGCCCGCGCTCGCGGGCTCCCACCTTGGTCTGGATATGGGAGAGGAACAGGCCAAGGTTCACTAGGCGGTCTTGGAGAACCTGGATATCAATCAAGCGAGCTTCGTTGTTGCTTGCTGCCTTAACTGCGTGGCGCTGCAACACCAGCTTGGTGAACTGGTATTGCTCGTGGAAATCTTGGATCTTGTGCTTGAGGAGCTCCGTGTCGCCTTCCTCAAAGTGCTGTTGGCAAGCCAGGACCAGGCCGCGGAACCTCGCCTCATCCATCAGCAAGCTACGCTCGTGGGCCTCGCTCACCAGCTGAAGTGTCTGGGCTATGCCAGCGGACTGGGACTCGATTTGGCCACTGATCTTGTTGAGCTTTCTACAAACAATGACGAAGCCTGCGGTTGTGACCGCCAGATTCAAGCCAGCCATGGCGAGGTTTGCCATCTGCAGGGCCTGAAGTGAGCCCATGCTCTGTTGGAGGACATCAATGCCGCCCTGAAGGTTGCCCATGCTTTGTTGCATGGCGGCCTGCAGCTGGGAAATGCTCTGCTGGGCCTGCTGCGGGTCGCTCGGGAATACAAGGTGCGCGGCGATCTGGCCCCCCTTGCCAGTTCCCGCGGCGTATCGCACCACGCCACCAAAAACGTTCAGCTCCTTAGAGGCGATACGCGCAAGGATATCTTGGAGCTTGGGCAGACCACGCGCCAGCTCCGCATTGGTCACAGACATGCTTTCAGCCTCTCGGAATAGTGTTGGAAATCGGCGTCAATGCGCTTGCGACGAATTTTGGCGATCTGGAGAACAGCTGGCACTGTAATGCGGAATGCTGGGCCTGTCGCTTCGTAGAGCGAGTATCCCGCGGCCCCAACAGCGACAGGGCCTGCGACAAGCGATGCCGCACGAGCGCCCAAAGCGGATGCAAAGCCTGCTACTCCACCAGCGGAGGCCAAGCCTGTTGCCCTCCCTGCGTTCTGGACTAGCTGTTGCACCACCTTGTCGATGACCGAGTTCGGCGTGGTCTCGCGAGCGCCCTCTGGAGTTACATCGTCGGGCGAGTATTTCCCGATGGCTCCCGCAAGGGCCAACTCTTCGAGAGCATAGACGTCGGCGCCCTCTGGGATCTTGCTACCCAGCTTTTTAGCAACGTCTTTAACTAGCTCCGAGTATTCAACCCCGTAGGACCGGTAGGTGTTCATCAGGGTGTTGCCGCCGAAGTCGCAGATCTCCTTTTCCAGGACATCAGCAATCGACTGAAGGGCCCCGTCGGCCTTTCTCTTAACGATGAGCGCCTTGATGCCAGAGTTGAGCGCGAGCCGCCCCTTGCCGTTGTCGGTGATCAAGTCAGCCAGAACGTCCAGATCTTCACTGCAGGCTTGAGAAAGAAGCTCGGCCAATGGCCGGTTCCGTGGAACGCTGAAATCCATGTTATCCCCTGTATGTTGCCTAACCCGTCTCTCTCTTAGCGTCAGGGCTCTATCTAGAATCGGCCCATCGGATCGGATTCTAACCAAAGCCACCGTAGTCTCGGTCATTGGAGTCGCACCGAAAGAGATCGGAAGTTCGGTCACTGGGAAAAGCGCGTGCATCGCTTCTCGGCCATGAAGAGCGAGGGGCGGGCGATGTTGAAAGTCAAGGCGGTTCAGGGGCCCAACCGCGGCGGCGCCGCTGTCATGATGTCGATCAGCCCATGCGGCTCCTCAGTGTTGAAAGGGTTCAGTCCCCCCAGCGCGTCTAGCGACCGCCATTTGATGTCCTTAGGAGGTCGGGGGATGACTCCAGGATGAAGGCTATAAGCCGGGCCACGGTTCAAGGGCTATGTAGTGGTGGTGTAGCGATGGTGGCCCTCAATGGATAAGTTCTCGGAAAAGGCTCACAAAAACATATAGATGGAATACATACGCCCCTGATGCTTCATCAGCGGGGTGTGTTCGGCGGACTTGTCTTTTGACATGGGACTCGTGGATCAGGGCGTCCGGCCGCGCCGGGCGGCAGCGGCAGCGGAGCGGGTACAGGGCCGTCCATGGTAACTGCTGGGGCCGGTGGGCGCCGCTGCGGTTGGTGGGCATTGCCCGTGCGGAGCACACAGTCAGGCCGGAACCAGGGTGATCTGCCGGTGGCTTGCGAAGATCTCCATTACGATCTCGAAGTAGGTCTGGCCCTGGCCTCGTTGCAGGGCGTCCAGCTGGAGCGCAATGGTCCGCCTATTGAAGGTGCCCGGGGCTTCCAGCTTGGACTGCAGCCACTGACATGTGGTAGTTCGTCCCAGTGCGGCGCGGCTGTGCTCGATATCACCCCAGATCACCGTGGCCCGGTTGTGGCCGGCCAACACCCCATAGCCGCCATGCAGCAGGTCATCCAGGGCGTCCAGGCTTGGCCCGAGCTGCCAGTTCTCGCCGGCCATGAACACGCGGTTGATCTCCGCGTACAGGCTGGGGATGTCATTGATGGCGGCGCCTTCAATCTGTAGGACGATGGTCATGCGGCGACTGTAGCGTCAGCAGGCGGAAGCTGGCGTGCTGTAGGACCAGGGTTCGCGCCATGGCCCGAACGCGCAGCGTCCTGGGCGTTTGCGGCGTGTTGCCCCGCAGTCGACTGAATTTGCAATCTTTCCTATAGAAGTTCCTGAGGCGGCCGATACCCTTTGCGCCTTTCTGCGCTTCGCGTAGCGGCGTGCTGTCGCCTGTGCGTCGGCAAACCCGAATCAAGCCGGCACGTCGATGCATTGTCCTTTTCCGGACAGAGCGCCTGACGGCCTGCATCAATATCAGGAAAACACTGTGCGGTCAGGGAAGAAGCAGGCACGACAGGCGTGCCGTGGTGGTGGGTGGGTGGTGTTGCTTGGCATGACCTTCGGTGTTGCCGCCCAGCAGACCGGTGATCCAGCCGCGCAGGAACTGCTGAGGCAACAGGAACGCGAACGCGTGCTGCGCGAGCAGCAGGAACAACGCCCCGACGTCCGCCTGGAGCAGAACGCGCAGAAGGAGGGCGACCGCCTGCCGGCGCAGGAGCGCCCCTGCGTGCGCATCGATCGCATCGTGCTGGAAGGCGAGGACAGCCAGCGCTTCGGCTGGGCACTGGCGGCTGCCGACCCGGTCGACGATCCGGCCACAGGCCGTTGCCTGGGGACCGAAGGCATCAACGTGGTGATGAAGCGCGTGCAGAACGCGATCATCGCCCGCGGCTATGTCACCACGCGGGTGCTGTCGGCACCGCAGGACCTCAACCAGGGCACGCTGACGTTGTCGGTGGTGCCAGGCCGGTTCCGCGAGGCCGTGTTCTCCGACCCGCAGGGACGGCATCCGGCCCTCGCCAATGCACTGCCGATCCGCAGCGGCGGCCTGCTCAACCTGCGCGACATCGAGCAGGGGCTGGAGAACCTGCAGCGCGTGCCCACCGTCAGCGCCGACATCAAGATCGCGCCGGCCGACGGCGAGGGCGCGGCGCCAGGCCAGAGCGACCTGCAGATCGACTGGACGCAGCGCTCACCGGTGCGCGCCAGCGTCACCCTGGACGATGCCGGCAGCCGCGGCACCGGCAAGCTGCAGGCCAATGCCACGCTGTCATTGGACAATCCGCTGGGCCTGAACGAGCTGTTCTACATCAGCGCCGGCCGTGGCGTGTTCAATGGCCGAGGCAAGGACACCAACAGCTGGACCGCGCACTACGACGTGCCCTACGGGTATTGGCTGTTCGGTGCCACCGCCAGCGCTTACGACTACAGCCAGAACGTGGTGGGTGCCTTTGAAAGCTATGACTACAGCGGCCGCAGCCAAAACGCCGAAGCGCGGGTAGACCGGCTGTTGCTGCGCAATGCCAAGGTCAAGTTCAGCGCCTACGCGCGCGGCTGGCAGCGAGAGTCGAAGAACTACATCGACGATACCGAGATCGAAGTACAGCGCCGCCGCACCGCGGGCTGGGAACTGGGCCTGACCCACAAGCAGTTCATCGGCAACGCCACGCTCGATGCCAGCGTGGCCTACAGGCGTGGCACGGGGGCCTTCCACGCCTTGCGCTCGCCAGAAGAGATGGCGCAGCAGTGGGATCCGACGCTGCCGCTGGAAGGGACCTCGCGGATGAAGCTGATCACCGCCGACGCGCAGTTCAGCGTGCCGTTCCAGCTGGGCAGGCAGCGCCTGCGCTACACCGCCGCATGGCGGGCGCAGTGGAACCGCACGCCGCTCTCGCCACAGGACCGCTTCGCCATCGGCGGCCGCTATACCGTGCGCGGTTTCGATGGTGAAAGCTCGCTCAGCGGTGAGCGCGGCTGGTCGCTGCGCAACGATCTTTCGCTGGGCATCGGCGGTGGCCAGGAGTTCTACGTCGCCGCCGACTACGGCCGCATCGGCGGCCCATCCGCGCAGTGGCAGTCCGGCCGTGACCTGGCGGGCATGGCGCTGGGCCTGCGCGGCGGCTGGCAGCAGCTTTCCTGGGATGGCTTCGTCGGTTCGGCACTGCACAAGCCCGCCCATTTCCCCACCGACTACACCACATTCGGCTTCAGCCTGGCCTGGCGCTACTGATCTGCCACAAGGACACGTGACATGAACACTATCTATCGTCTGGTTTTCAACCGCGCGCTGCGCGTCTGGCAGGTGGCGTCGGAGCTGGTGAAGGGTGGCGGTGGCCTGGTCGGCCATGCGCCGGGTCGGCAGAGCGCCGCGCTGTCGCCCCTGGGCTTCGCACTGATGTGCTCACTGGGCTGGGTCAGCATGGTAACCCCTGCACTGGCGCAGTCCGATGCGCGCATCATTTCCGACCCCAATGCGCCGGGCCGTGAACGGCCGACGATGGTGACGGCCCCCAATGGCGTGCCGATGGTGAACATCACCACGCCGTCGGCGGCGGGTGTGTCGCGCAACCGCTATTCGCAGTTCGATGTCGGACGCGAGGGCGTCATCCTCAACAACGCCCGCGGCCAGGTGCAGACGCAGCTGGGTGGCTGGGTGCAGGGCAATCCGTGGCTTGCCACCGGCAGTGCGCGGGTCATCCTCAATGAAGTGAATGGTCCGGCAAGCCGGCTCAACGGCTACGTGGAAGTGGCCGGGCAGCGCGCCGAGGTGATCATCGCCAACCCGGCCGGCATCCAGGTCAACGGCGGCGGCTTCCTCAACGCCAGCCGCGTGACCCTGACCACCGGCACGCCGATGTTCACGGGTGCTGGGGCACTGGAGGGCTACCGCGTCACCGGTGGTGCGATCCAGATCGATGGAGCGGGCCTGGACACCAGCCGCGCTGATTACACCGACCTGATCACCCGGTCACTGAAGGTCAACGCCGGCATCTGGGCCAACCAGTTGCAGGTCACGCTGGGCAACAACGTGGTCAATGCCGACCACAGCCAGGCCAGCCTGATCCCGGCCAATGGCGAGGTACCGACCTTCGCGCTGGACGTGGGCGCTCTCGGCGGCATGTTCGCCAACAAGATCTGGCTGGTCGGCAACGAGCACGGCGTGGGCGTGCGCAATGCCGGCAGCATCGGCGCGCAGGCCGGTGAGCTGGTGGTGACGGTGGACGGCCGCCTGGAAAACACCGGCGCACTGCAGTCGCTGCAGAACGTGCGCTTGCAGGCGCGCGGTGATCTTGCAAATGCCGGCACCATCGCCGCCACGCGCGAGGTTGCGATCACCACCGGCGGCACGCTGGACAACAGCGGCGGCAAGCTCAACGCACAGCGCCTTCAGGTCGAGGCGCAGGGCCTGCGCAACCATGGCGGCACCATTGAACAGACTGGTGTGCAGGCGCTGGCGCTCAAGGCCGAAGCGGCCCGCAACCGCAGCAACGGTCTGCTGGGTGCGCTGGATGCCGTCGCGTCCGGTGGCAACGGCGGTGGCCCAGGGGGCGGCACGTCGCCGGGCAGCGGCGGAGGAACGCCGGGAACCGGTGCCCCGGGTACGGGGACGCCGGGTACCGGCGGCGGCTCGACCGGCACGCCGACCTCGCCAGTGGTACCGATGGCCGAGGGCCTGATCGCCATCGCCGGCATGCTGGACAATGACGGCGGCAGCATCGCCAATGGTGGTGCGGTATCGCTCGCCGCACGTGCCGGACTCGACAACAGCGGCGGTCGCCTGGGAGTGAGCGCGCTGCAGGCTGGGGGCGAGCTGCGCAATGATGGCGGCACGCTGCAGGTGCATGGCGATGCCGCGTTGCATGTGGGCCTGTTGTCGAACCAGAAGGGTGCGCTGAGCGTAGCCGGCGGCCTGCGGCTGGATGCGCAGTCGCTCGACAACCGCGGGGGTGAACTGCGGCACGCCGGCAAGGCGGCATCGTCGTGGACGGTGCAGGGTCTGTTCAACAATGACGGCGGCCTGCTGGCCACCAACGCCGCGCAGTTGGCGCTGCAAGCAGGCCAGGTCGGCAATGCCGGTGGCCGCATTGAACATGCCGGTGAGGGTGGCCTCACGCTGGACACGGGTGACTGGGCTGGTCCCGGTGGACGGCTGAGCACGGTGGGGCGCCTGCACTGGACGACTGGCAGCGCCGACCTGCGCAACGGTGCGCTCAGTGCGGCGGGATTCGACATCGTGGCTGGCATGCTGGACAACCGCGGCGGCAGCCTGCTGTCGCTCGGAACCGGCGCCAGTTCGGTGAAGGCGTCGAACCTGGATAACGGCGCAGGTGGCACGTTGGCCGGCAACGGCGACCTGATAGTGACCGCGACCACGCTCGACAACAGCAAGGGCCTGGTGCAGCAGGCTGGCACCGGGAGCTTGAGCGTGCAGGCCAATACGCTGCATGGCAGCGAGGGGCGCCTGCTCAGCAACGGTGCACTGGTGCTGTCCGGCGGCGAGCTGGATGTGAGCGGCGGTACGACGTCGGCGCAGAGTGTGCAGATCCACGCCAGGGCACTGCGCAACCGCCAGGGCCAGATCGTCTCGCAGGGTGTCTCGGAGCTGGCACTGGACGTACGCGATGCGCTCGACAACCAGGGCGGCCAGATCGTCGGCAACGGCGGCCTGCGCATCGACGCCGGTCGCATCGACAACCAGAAGGGCACGCTGAAGTCGGCCGGTACGCAGGGCGTGGCGCTGACGGTGCGCGACACGCTGGATAACAGCGGCGGCGGCATCTCCGGCAATGGCCAGGTGCAGCTGCAGGTTGGCGGCCTGGTCAACCAGCGCGGCAAGGTGCTGGCGGCAGGCAGCGGCGCGCTGCAGGTGCAGGCCCGAGAGCGCTTGGACAACAGCGACGGCGGCCGCCTGGCCGGTACCGGTGATCTGCGGCTGCAGGCGGCAAGCCTGGACAACCGCAGCGGTGCAATCGAACACGCCGGCGGCGGTACGTTGCAGATCCGCGCCGACAGCCTGCAGGGTGCGGGCGGCCGCATCCTCAGTCAGTCGGCGCTGGAACTTGAGGGCGGCGACCTGCTGCTGGGGGCCGGCAGCACTACCCAGGCAGAGCGCATTGCCATCGATGCGCAGCGCTTGGACAACACCGGCGGCAACCTCAGCGCGACCGGCAGCGACGCGCTGCGGCTGCACGTGGCGCAGCGCGTGGACAACAGTGGCGGCACGATCGCCGGCAACGGGGCACTGGATGTGCAGGCCGGTGAACTGATCAACCGCACGGGCACGCTCAGCGGCGCCGGAACGGCCGACAGCACGTTGCAGATCGTCGGTGCGCTGGACAATCACGAAGGCACGATCGCCAGCAACGCCAACCGCCTGACGATCGCCGCCGCACGGCTGGACAACAGTGGCGGCAGCATCCGCCAGGCCGGCAACCAGGGCCTGGACATCACCACCGGCCGCCTGGACGGCAGCAAGGGCACGCTGGTCTCCTCGGCCACACTGACCTTGCGCGCCGACGACGTGGATCATCGTGACGCGACGCTGGGCGCCGATCGCTTCGACCTTGAGGCCACCACGCTCGACAACGCCGGTGGCCGCATCATCGCCAGCGGCGAAGGCGCCAGTCGCGTCAAGGCGGCGGCGCTGGGCAATGCCGGAGGCACGCTGGCCAGCAATGGCGACCTGACCCTGCTGGCCCGGACGCTGGACAACAGTGCAGGCAGGATCCAGCACGCCGGCAGCGGCCAGCTGCAGGTCTCGGCGCAGGCCCTGCTGGGCAAGGGCGGCAGCGTGCTCAGCAACGGCAGCTTCGTGCTGGATGGCGCCTCGCTCGATCTGAGTGGAGCGACCACCTCGGCGCGTCGCGTCGCCATCAGCGCCGGCACCCTGACCACCGCCGGTGGCACGCTCACCGCAACCGGTGAAGATGCGCTGCGCCTGCGCGTACAGGGTGTGCTGGACAATCGCGGCGGTTCGCTCGCCAGCAATGGCGCGCTGGATGTCATCGCGCAGCAGCTGAACAATGCGCAGGGCACGCTGCAGGGCGCAGGCGCCGGGCACTCCACGCTGGCGATCGGCCAGGCGCTGGACAACCAGAAGGGCCGCATCCTGCTCGGCGGTGCCGGCACGGTCACCGCGGCCAGCCTTGGTAACCAGGGCGGCACCGTGCATGCGGGCGGTAGCACGCTGGTGCTGGGCGTTGACGGTCGTCTCGACAATGGCGAGCAGGGCCTGCTGTCCAGCACCGGCACGGTGACCCTGGACGCCGGCAGTCTCGACAACCGCCACGGCACCCTGGTCGCTGGCAAGGACCTGACGGTGACCACGGCGGCAGGCGTGGATAACAGCGACGGCGCGATGCAGGCCGGCGAACGGCTGCAGCTGCAGGGTAACGGCCTGGACAACCAGCGGGGCACGCTGCTGGGTGGCCAGCTGGACATCGAGACCCGCGGCCAGCGGCTGGACAACCGCGCCGGCACGCTGGGTACGCAGAAGGGCGCGCTGAGTGTGCACAGTGGCGTTCTGGACAACCAGGGCGGTCGCGTGCAGTCGGCGGCCGACCTGACCATCAACACGGCCGGGCAGGACATCGACAACCGTTTCACGGCCGGCAGCGGTGGGCTGCTGGCGGCCGGGAAGCTGCAGCTGGAAGGCGGTGTGCTGGACAACCGTGGCGGCGCAGTCAATGCACAAGGCGATGCGCGTTTGCTGCTGGCCCGCGTTGACAACAGTGCCGGTGGAACACTTGCCAGCGCTGCGGATCTTTCGCTGCAGGCGTCGAGCCTGGCCAATGCCGGTGGTCGCGTGCAGGCCGGACGCAACCTCGACCTGACCCTGGACGGGCACCTGGACAACGCCGCCGGCGCGATCGCGGCCGGCCAGCGGTTGACCCTCACGGCCGCCAGCGTGGACAACCGCAACACCCGTGGCGGCGACGGCACGCATGGGCTGCAGGCGGGCCAGCTGCAGTTCGGTGCACAGTGGCTGGACAACAGCCAGGGCCAGGTCGTCACCGATGGCAGTGCGCGGCTGCAGATCAACGGCCAGCTGCAGAACACCGGCGGCGTGATCAGCACCGGCGGCAACCTGGACAGCCAGGCGGACAACGTCGCCAACAGCGGTGGCCTGCTGCGCGCTGATGGCAGCCAGACCCTGGTGGCACGTGCGCTCAGCGAAGACGGCCAGGTGCATGCGCAGCGTGACCTCGGCCTCACCCTGCAGCAGGGCATGCGCCATCGTGGCGAATGGATCGCCAACGGCACGCTGTCGCTGAACCTGTCCGGCGACCTCGACAACCAGGGTATCGTGCGCGGTGGCAACCTCGGCCTCAACGCCCAGAACATCATCAACGCAGCCTCGGGTGAGATCTCCAGCCAGGGTACGACCCACCTCAATGCCCGTGGCCAGCTGACCAACCGCGGCCTGATCGATGGCGCGCTGACGCATCTGGAGGCCGGCGAGATCGACAATCTCGGCACCGGGCGCATCTACGGTGACCACGTGGCGATCTCCACCGGCGTGCTGAAGAACCGCGCCGAAGAGGCCGGTGGTGCCACCCGCGTCGGCACCGTGGCCGCACGCGAGCGGCTGGACCTGGGCGTGCGCGAACTGCAGAACACCGGCAAGGGCCTGATCTACAGCGGCGGTGATGCGGCCATCGGTGGCGCGCTCGGCGCCGACCGGATCGCCAGCGGCATTGCCGGGCGGATCGACAACATCAGCTCGGTCATCGATGTGGGCGGCAATCTGTCCATCGATGCGCAGGCGGTCAACAACATCCGCGAGAACGTGGCGATCGCCCCGACCCAGGTCAAGACCATCGACACTACCGTCAACATGATGGTGGCGGCGTGGCAGAAGAACTCGAAGAACACCGCAGGCACGGTCAGCGATACCAGCAATTACAAGGCCTGGGAGTTCTATTACATCGCGCCGGAAGACGTGCTGCAGGACGAGCCCTACATCGCTCCGGACGGCACCCGCCTGGGCAAGGCGGTGGTTCGCCTGACCGCGAACACCTCGCGCTTCTTCTTCGGCTCTGGTGGATTGGGCTATGACGTGCGCGGTGAGCGCTGGCGCATGGATCCGGTCACCGGTACCGTCACGATCTATTACGTGAGCAAGGGTACCGCCGCCAATCCGGACCAGGTGCCGGGCGGCGATCCGTTCGACGTGCTGAAGTCGAAGGAGAAGTTCACCTACCAGAACGACCGCCTGACGTTCTCCAGCGCCTACGGTACCTGCAGCACTACCTGCATCCAGTTCATCACCCCGGCGTCGTTGAGCAATCCCGATGCGACCATCGTCGGTCGCCGCCAGCACACGCAGGAACACGGCCTCAATGAAGAAAAGCGCGTTGCTCACCACGTGGCCCATGAGGACCAGCTGCAGCCCGGTGCCGGTACCGATGCGGTGATCCGTTCCGGCGGCAACATGCGCCTGTCGGTGGACGAGCTGAACAACCGCTACGCGCAGATTGCTGCGGGCGGCAATCTGCAGATCGTCGGTCACGGCGCCGACAGCCGTGTCAGTAACGTCGGTCTCGAATTGTTCCGCACGCATACCTTCAACAACACCTCCATCGCCTACGACGGCACCCGAACGCAATGGACCGCCGAGCCCATCTCCGAAAAGATCGGCCAGCTGGGGGGGCAGATTACCGCCAACGGCACGTTGAGCATCGATGTCGGTGACCTGAGCAACCTCAACCAGGGGCGCAACGCACCGAACGTGCAGAACGGTTCGGCCATGGCCAACCTCAACGTGCAGGGGCCCAAGGCGCTGCCGGATGGGCCGGGTCATGGCGGTGCGCAGGGGCCGGGCCAGTCCACCGGCACCGGTGCCGAACGCGCGCTGGCACAGGCGGCCGATGCCGCCGGTACCCAGCAGGGCGGCAACGTCGGCGGCGTGAGCGGCAACACCGGCACGTCTGGGCCGCGCGTAGTCGCGGCCAGTGGCGGATCGCCGGATCGCATCGCGATGGGCGCACCGGACACGCGCGCGCCGAGCGCCAGCCTGTTCAACGTCAATCTCAACGGCGGCCAGTACCTGGTCGAGACCGATCCGCGCTTCACCGACCACAAGACCTGGCTGAGCTCGGACCACCTGCTGGGCCAGATGGGCTACTCGCCCGATACCGTGCAGAAGCGGTTGGGTGATGGGTACTACGAGCAGAAGCTGGTGCGTGAGCAGATCGGCCAGTTGACCGGTCGCCGCTTCCTCGACGGCTACGCCAGTGACGAGGCGCAGTACCGCGCGCTGCTGGAGGCCGGTGCCACGGTCGCCAGCGAATGGGGCCTGCGGCCCGGCGTGGCGCTGACCGAAGCGCAGATGGCACAGCTGACCAGCGACATCGTCTGGCTGGTCGAGCAGACCGTCACCCTGGCCGATGGCAGCACCACCACCGCGCTGGTGCCGCAGGTCTACCTGCGCCTGCGCCCGGGCGATCTGGACGGGCAGGGGGCACTGCTGGCCGGCGCCAATGTCGACATCAAGCTGGGCAATGGCCTGGTCAACACCGGCAACATCGCCGGCCGCAAGCTGGTGACCATCGATGCAGGCAACATCGAGCACCTTGGCGGCAGCATTTCCGGCCAGTATGTCGGGCTGTCGTCGGACAAGGACATCCGCATCGCCGGAGCGACGGTGACGGCGTCCGATGCGCTGTCGGTCAAGGCTGCGGGCAATGTCAGTGTGGCGTCCACCGTGGAAACGCTGAGCGACGGTGGCACGCATGCCTACGAAATCACCCAGCTGGACCGCGTGGCCGGCCTGTATGTGACCAACCCCAGCGGCGAAGGTGCGCTGTCGGTGGTGGCGGGTGGAGACATCAGCCTGAAGGCGGCGCAGATCCGCAATGCGGGCATGGACGGCTTCACCCAGCTGGCTGCCGGAGGCAATCTGGATCTGGGTGCCCAGACCCTGGGACGAAGTACCGACAGCACCTTCGATGACCGCAACCATGTGCGCAGCAGCCAGACCACCCATGCGGTGAGCTCCATCGAGGGCGCGGGCGACGTGGTGCTGGCCGCTAGCAAGGACATCAACCTGGCCGCTGCGCAGATCAAGGCGGCGGGAGGTCTGGCATTGCAGGCCGGTGGGGACATCAACAGCCAGGCGCTGGTGGATAGTGAGAGTCGTGATTTCTCCAGTGCGGGCAAGCGCAGCTCACTGACGTCCAGCCGCAGCGACGAGACGGTGAGAGGAAGCCAGTTGTCCGCTGACGGTGGAATCGCACTCAGTGCAGGCCGTGATGTGAATCTGGTGGCTGCAGAGGTACGAAGCGAACAGGAGGCGATCACCATTGGTGCCGGCCGTGATGTGAATCTGACGTCCGCGCAGGAAGAACACACCTGGGAGCAGGATACGCAGCGCAAGAAGCGGGGGCTCACTTCCACTACGCGTACCGCAACGCACGATGCAACCCAGGACGTACTGGCCGTTGGCACGGTTCTGTCGGGTGAGCGGGTCAGCATCGGCGCAGGTCGTGACATCACAGCCGAGGGCGCCAAGATTGCGGCCACCGGCGACGTAGTGATGGCTGCCAAGGGCAATCTCAGTATTGTTGCTGCGGAGTCCAGTCATTCCGAACAGCACAGCAGCGATCGCAAGAAGTCCGGGCTGCTTGGAGGGATGAATGGCAGCTTCGGGGTTACGTTCGGCAGCCGAAGCAGCGGCAACAGCAGTTCCCTCACCGAAACGATCGCAGAAGGAAGCATCGTCGGCAGTGCGCTGGGCAGCGTGACGCTGACGGCAGGCGAAACGCTGCACATCGGGGGCTCCGATGTGCTCTCCAAGAACGGAATGACGTTGCTTGGCAAGGATGTGCGTATCGATTCGGCAGAACAGCACTCGGAGTACAACGACAGGAACTACTTCAGGCAGTCCGGTCTGAATGTTGCCGTGGGCGGCGCGACCGTTGATACCATTCAAAGTGCACGCGCCGTGTACGCCTTCGCCAAGCGTGCAGGTGAGGTCGAAGACGATCGCCTCAAGGCGCTTTATGCGTACAAGGCGGCCCAGGGGGCAGTTGCGGTGGCCCAGGCTGCGGGGCAGCAGTCGGGCGATGGCGGTGGCGGCGCCGGATTGAACGTCCGCGTGACGGCAGGAACCCAGCGATCCCAGTCGGAAACGACGATGGAGCAGACGACCCATCGTGGCAGCACATTGCACAGTGATGGTGATGTGGTCATCGCGGCCACGGGCGGTGATCTGACTGTGGTGGGCAGCAACGTGTCCGGTCGCAATGTGGACCTCGTGGCTGCCAGGGATCTGGTTGTCAGAAGCAGCGAGGATCGCTACGCCCAGGACAGCAGAAACCAGTCCCAGGGTGGAGAGATCGGTGTTGCGATCAGTGGAAGCAGCGGCGGCGGTGCTGCGATCGGTGTCTATGTTGGTGCCAATGCCGCGCGTGGCAAGGCCGACGGGAACGGCACCATCCATAACGAAAGCATCATCAAGGCCGGGGATCGCCTTACGTTTGCGAGTGGTGGAGACACGACTCTGCAGGGTGCACAGCTGGTTGCCAACCAGGTGATTGGCCAGGTCGCGGGCAATCTGACGGTGCGCACAGAGCAGGACACGGATAGATACAAGAGCCAGCAGCTTGCGGCGAAAGGTGAAGCCACGATTGGCTATGGCTTCGAGGGTAGTGCCAGCGGCAGTGCCGCCATGATTGACAGTGACTACCGTAGCGTCCGAGAGCAGACGGGAATCGCCGCCGGCGACGGGGGCTTCCAGTTGCAGGTGGGGGGCAACACGCATCTGGTCGGGGCCGTCATCGCAAGCACCGCGGATCCCTCGAAGAATCTGCTGTCGACGGGCAGCTTGACGGTTGAGGATCTCAAGAACCGGGCGGAGTTCCTTTCCGCCTCGATCAGTGGCGGTACCAGTGGCGGCGGGAGCCCTTCAGACGGGTTCAACTTCAAACCCTCGGTGATGCCGGGCCTGCCAACGGGTGACAGCAAGAGCTCCACCACGCGAAGCGGCGTGGCCGACGGCACGATCGACATTCGAAATGGAGACAGCAGCACGCTGGGAGACCTGCAGCGCGGCGTAACCGGTTTGGACAACGCCAATGGATTTGCGCCCATCTTCGACGAGAAGAAGGTTCAGGAGCGGCAGGAGCTCACGCAGATCCTGGGGGAGATCGGTTTCAAGGCCGTCGGCAATCTGGCTTCCAAGAAGAGTGCGCAGGCCAAGGTGGACCTGGAAGTTGCGCGCGCCAATGGCGATGTCGAGGCCGAGGCCGATGCCCTGCGGCGGATCAGTGAGTGGGGTGAGAGCGGGCGCAACAAGGTCCTGCTGCACGGCCTGACAGGCGCTGCCGTTGCGGCACTGAGTGGCGGCGATATTGGGGGGGCAGCTGCAGGTGCCACGGGTGCTGCGCTGGCCAAGGAGGCAATGACGCGCTTCCTTACTGGTCAGGGCATGGATCCGCGGAGCGGTGAGTTCAACAGTCTGATCGAACTCGCCAGTGCTGCGCTGGGCGGAGTCGTGGGTGGTAGTGATGGTGCGGGCACGGCGCTGCTGGGAGATCAGTTCAATCGTCAGATGCACTGGGATCAGTACCTGGAAGCTCTGGATGTCTGCAAGGCCAATCCTGCTGTGCGAGGCTGTTCCACGATTCTTGAGATGTCGGACAACACCAAGGCGGTTGTTATTTCCGACAGCAGTGATGAGGTTGCCTATAAAGTCATAGCGAATCAGAACAAGGAGACAGGCGAGACTGTCAGCTTCACGCTGACGGAGTCAGACGGAACTCCTCGACTCATCATGCAGAAGGATGAGTACAACGATTTCGTTGTATCTGGACTGCCTCCGCCGCTTTGGGGCATGGCACCTGGCTACGCTCTGGATTTGGGGTCCTACTTTACGCATGGATTAAGGGGGCAGGCCGGTCAGGCGTTTGGCGATCTTTCCAATATATTCACCAGTGGTGAGTATTGGCGGGATATGGCACTCGCGCTGATCACAAGTGCTGCGGGTGCAAAGGGAGGAGCCTTGGTCAAGGGTGGGAAAGCACCACCTGCATCAGTCGCGTCGTCTGGCGAAGTCGCGGTGTCTCGTGGCGGATTGGCGTACCTTGATGAACCGCCATTCAATCCTGTTGGGTCGGTCGGTTCTGCACAAGTTTGGTCATCAAAAGCCAGAATAAAATATGTCGAATTGCCGACTCAGGGTAGAATAAGGTACGTTCCTCCATCGGGATACTCTGCATCAAATCCGCTTCCCCGTGGCCCCAATAATGGATATCTGGATAGATTCGGTAATGAATGGACAAAAGGTCCGTCGCGCACTCAGGGGCAGGCTTTCGAGTGGGATGTGCAATTGTCCAGAACTGGAAAGGCGCAGTTGGGCTGGGCGACACGCGACGGGTCGCATCTTAATATTTCGCTTGATGGACGGATTACGCACAAATGAATGAAGCTATTGATTTCTACATGGAGGTGGAGGTCGTTGATCCCCGGTCTGTATACGTTGGTCGACGTGGTGGTGTGCTGGGGATAAGTCAGGAGGAAGATGGCGTCGTCAAGGGCTATGCAGTGATGCTGCATGGGATGGATACATCTGTCTTCTTTGAGTCGGGTGACGTGGTTGCGACAGGTGTCAGGTTTGATCGATCGCATTATTATTGATAATAATTTGGATGTGATTTTAAAAATTAAATTCTGGATTGATTGTTGTTGGGCAAATTTTTGGTGCGATTTGTTCGCCGTGGTGCGGGCCTGGGCTTTTAGGGTTCTGGTGGCTCGATTTGTGATGACAAGGTGAAGTTCTTGAATCCGCGGAAGCGGAGGGTTGAATTCAGTGGTTTGAAAAATTCTTGTTTTGGGGTGGGTATTTCCAGTGGATTCTCCGTTGCATGGGATGCGCCGATTGTTCCTGGCGTATCCATGGCAGCCATACCTCTGCATGCGTCATACGGTGATCTGGACGCGGCTATCGCTGCATATCTGATCGACACGGATGCTCAGTTGTACAGGTTTAAGGACGGGCCTGATCTTCGTCTGGAAAGGTCTGGTCCTGACGAGCGCGGAAACGGCGGGCTCCTGTTCTCCCTGCCAGGCGGTGATCGCGCTGGTGATATGGCTGCGCTCTTTATTACGATCGGGGGCGGGGGGGTGCGGGCGATCAAGGTTTATGCATTGGGGATGCCGTGGGATGTCGTTGCACGTAAGTCCTATCGTGGACTTGCAGTAGGTTCAATTGGCATTGGAAGTCTGGTTTCAGATTTTCTTGGCTTCACCGAGTTGCATTTCGATGAAGCAGAGGAGTGGTTCTGTAGCGGAGGTGAGTACGGAGCCCTCGAAATTTCCGGTTGGGGTGTGCCGCTCGAAGATGAGCCGGAGCAGGTCGTGACTGCAATCTGCGTCGTGGCTTGAGAGCGTTTCTGGCCGTTGCATTGAGTTCGAGTAAGGCCGCGCTGAGTACAGGCAGGGTGGGACTCAATGGCCGCGATGTTACGTGGCAAGCGGTCTTGAATGATTTCGTGGCGAGTTTGGATAAAAGAGAATGAAAGTAAGGATTGAGCCCACCTTCGGCAGCACCGGCAGCGAAGCAGTACAGCGCACAGATGCAACCTCCGATGGGCTGAGCGAAAAGGACGCACTGGCGATCGTGGTAGGAGACCGGTTCTCCACCTACCTCCACTACTGGAGGCTGTACGAAGCAAGCGGCAGGGCGCCAAGGCGTTGGAACTGGCCGGCATTCCTGTTCTCGTCACTCTGGTTCTTCTTCCGGCGCATGCATGCGTGGGGCGCGATCTGGTTCATCCTTTCGCCGTTGCTGATGACCACCTTCGTGCTGCTGGGGCTGCCATGGTTGTCCTTGCTCTCGTTCGTGGCGTTTCGCGTACTTGCAGGAATCCTGGCGAATCCGTTGTACCTGGCGCATTGCCGAAGGATTATCCGCAAGGTTGATGCCGAGCATCGCGGGGAACATCGGCGGCACCTTGAGCTGCAGAAGGCTGGTGGTGTCAGCTACACCGCTCTGGTAATCGCCTTGGCGGTAATGGCCTCACAGAACACCCTGATCAAACTGATCGTTGGTTCGATATCAGAGCCAACGCCCACTCAGTCTGCTCTGCATGTGGCGGCGAACCCGCCGGATCAACAGGACCCGCAGATCGAGGAAGCGGAGCGGGTGGCGTATCAGGAGCAAATGCGTGCGATCGCAATGACGGCGTGGCCAGCAGGTGTTCCCATCGAGGGCAATGCCTGCATTGTCGAGCTGCGACTGGCGCCGCCAGGCCTCGTGCTGGAGGCGAATGTTCTTGAGCCGTGCACGTTGAACGAAGCGCAGCGCGAGATGATGCTGGGCGAGATCAGGCGCACGGACTTCACAATCGAGGGAAAGATGCGGTTCTTCAACCGGCATACCCTTATCGGCTTGAGCAAGCAGTGAGCATTTCGCTGTTTCTCGAGGTCGAAGCCGGTGCCGACCTGGCTGCCGTGCTGCACGTGCTGGATTCGATCCAGGCCGAGTACTCCGACGGTACTGACGATCTGCATGGGTATCTTCCAGCCTCCAACACGGGCTTCGGATTCAGCATCGTCCACCCACCGGAAGCTGTCGTTGCGGAAGGGATCGAAGCCAAGTGGCAGGTGGGCCTGCTCGGCTCGTTTCATTTCCGCGCGAGCGGGTTTGAACGTGCCTGGGAGGAAATCTGCCACTTCATCAAGCGTTACGCCGGGGCGTGCGAGTTCCGGTTTGTGCTCTCTTTCCAGTTCGAGAGCATCTATGCGGCAAGGCTCGGGAAGGATCTGGTCTTCCCGGGGCCAGCTGCCCCGTAATGCCGCGCAACGGGCTGGCAGGTCCCTGCCTGATCCCATTCTCGCTACGCGTGGCGATATACCTTATGGATATAAGGCCCCGTGGGTCGCTCGCTTTCACACCTGTCTGCACAGTTCCAGAGTTTTAGATCGATATAATAATATCGGCCCATAAAGTTTCCCCTGCCTGCGCCGTCATCGATCGTACGGCCATGATCAAGGGAATTGAGATGCTCGCGTTACGCAACCTCCGAGTGGGATCCCGGCTGGGTGCCGGATTTGGATTGCTGCTGCTGTTCATCGTGGCCATCGTCGGCTTGGTGCTGTACGGGAATCACCTGAAGTCCGCCCAGTTCGAGAAAGTGGTGGACGTCAACATGGTGAAGATGCGGCTGTTGAACGACATGCTGGATACCAACAACGCGGTGCTGATGCATCGCCGGCTGATGGTGATCAAGCGCGGCGAGGATTTCGACAAGGATTATCAGAAGGCGCAGGAGCTGTCGCAGACCTACGACGGTATCTGGGCCAAGTACATCAAGATTCCGCGCGACGCCACCGGCGATACCCTTGTTGCGAAAATCGACGCGGCACGCAAGGCCACCGACGCCTCCACCCAGCATCTGCACGAGCGCATGAAGGCCGGTGATTTCGACGGTGCGGCCAAGGAACTGCTCGCCGAGCACGGCCTGGCCACCGCATGGAATGAGGCGATCTCGACCCTGCTGCGGCATCAGGAGACACTGACCGAGCGCAGCCGCGAGGAATACCGTTCAACCGAATCCTGGACCGGCACGCTGTCGATCGTGTTCGGCGTGCTGAGCCTGATACTGGGTTCACTGGCGGCGTGGGCCATCACCCGCAGCCTGACCCGCCCGCTGGAAGGTGCGGTGAAGCTGGCCGACGGCATCGCCAACGGGCGGCTGGACAGCAGCATCGACGCGTCCGGCAACGATGAGGTGACGCAGCTGCTCAGGTCGATGCAGCGCATGCAGGCGCAGCTGCAGTCGGTGATGGCGGCGCAGGGCGAGCTGGCCCGCCAGCACGATGCCGGCAGCCTCAGCTATCGCATGGATGAGAGTGCCTTCCCCGGCGACTACGGGCGCATGGTGCACGAGACCAATGCGCTGGTCGGCTCGCACGTGCAGGTGCAGAACCGGCTGATCGAAGTGATGAAGCATTACGCCCGTGGCGACCTGTCGGTGGACATGGATCCGCTGCCGGGCGAGAAGGCGGCGATCACCCAGGCAATGGACGAAACCAAGACCAGCCTGTCGGCGATCAACAGCGAGATCCGCCGGTTGGCGACAGCGGCCGCGGCAGGCGACTTCAGCCTGCGCGGTGACGAAGATCGCTTCGCCTACGATTTCCGCGACATGGTGGCAGGGCTCAATCGCCTGATGCAGACCACCGACCAGAACCTGGTGCAGGTGTCGAGCCTGCTGCAGGCGATCTCGCGCGGTGACCTGACCGTGCGCATGCAGGGTGACTTCCACGGCGTGTTCGCCCGCATGCGCGATGACTGCAATGCCACCGTCGATCAGCTCAAGCAGATTGTCGGCCGTATCCAGTCCAGCGCGTCCAGCATCAACCTGGCGGCAGGCGAGATCGCTTCGGGCAACACCGATCTGTCGCGTCGCACCGAGCAGCAGGCGGCGAACCTGGAAGAGACGGCGGCGTCGATGGAAGAACTGACCTCCACCGTGAAGCAGAACGCCGAGCACGCACGCCAGGCTAACCAGCTTGCCATCGGTGCGCATGGCGTCGCCTCACAGGGCGGCGAGGTGGTCGGCCAGGTGGTCACCACCATGTCGGCCATCGAAGCCTCGTCGAAGAAGATCGCCGAGATCATCAGTGTCATCGACGGCATCGCGTTCCAGACCAACATCCTGGCCTTGAACGCGGCGGTGGAAGCTGCGCGTGCCGGCGAGCAGGGCAGGGGCTTTGCGGTGGTTGCCAGTGAGGTGCGCACGCTGGCGCAGCGCTCGGCCGGTGCGGCCAAGGAGATCAAGGGCCTGATCGAGGATTCGGTCGGCAAGGTCGCCGATGGATCGGCGCTGGTTCGCCAGGCCGGCACCACGATGGGCGAGATCGTGGCCTCGGTGCAGCGCGTGACCGACATCATGGCCGATATCTCTGCCGCCTCGCAGGAGCAGAGCTCGGGTATCGAACAGGTGAACCAGGCGGTGGTGCAGATGGACGAGACCACGCAGCAGAATGCGGCGCTGGTGGAAGAAGCCAGCGCGGCGGCACGCTCCATGGAGGAGCAGGCCAACTTGCTGGCCGAGGCGGTTTCGGTGTTCCGCACGGGGGCGGTGACCGCCGCCGCAGCGGTCCGCCCGGCGCTGGCAGCCGTGGCGGCATCGGTTGCACCGGTACGCCGGCCGGCGGTGCTGTCGCCGCGGATGGAACCGACGCTGGCCGCCAATGCGGGTGGTTGGGAAGAGTTCTAGCAGAGGGCAATGCCGGTAGGGAGACGGCGCCCATCACGATGGCTGATCGTGATGGGCGCGGATTCTCTTCCTGAACGCGCGATGGCCGATGAGGCGGCGGACACGCGCATTTCACTTCCGGTTGCCAACCGCAGGAGGACACTTGCGCCATACCGGAACTCAGGAGATGGCCATGAAGACCTCGACCCGATTGCTTGTGCTGGGCACGCTGCTGGCGGCTTCGTCGGTGGCCGGTGCGCAGACGTATGGGCCGCGCGATGAGGGACGCAAGTTCAATGACGGCAGTCGCGTGGTCTGCAAGAACGTGGAAGTGCAGCGCAACTCGCGCGATCCGAACCGCATCACGGGTACCGCTACCGGCGCAGTGATCGGCGGCCTGCTGGGCAACCAGGTGGGCGGCGGCAACGGCAAGAAGCTTGCAACCGTGGCCGGTGCCGTGGCCGGTGGTGCGGCCGGCCGCCAGATCCAGGGCAACCAGCAGCAGAAGAACGGTGACCGCGTGGTTGAACGTCGCTGCGAACGCGTCTATCGCTGATCGATCGCCAAAAGCCCCCGTTTCCCCTTCCACACCGCAGTACCCGAACGCCGGCCCCACGCCGGCGTTCTTCGTTGCAGGAAAAAGGGGACGGAGGGAATTAAGTCGCAATCCCCCAAACCGGCCGTTTACGACTTAATCCCCTCCGCCCCCTTTTTTGCGAGGAGGCGCCAGGTGGCGAGGCTGCCGTAGAGCAGCAGCAGGACGGTGAGGGCGATCAGTTCGTGGCTGACGTCGGCCAGGCTGGCGTCCATCTGGTTCAGGCGCACCATCAGGTTGATGCCGGAGGTGGTAGGCAGCAGCTGCGCCAGCCAGACCAGCGGTTGCGGCGTCATCACTGCCGGCCACGACAGGTTGGCCAGGAAGAACAGCGGGATCGAGGTGGCGATGATGTACTGGAAGGCGCGTTCGCGGGTGCGGAAGAAGCTGCCGACGAACAGGCCGAAAACCACGGTAGCGGCGATGAACAGGGTGCCGCCCAGCAGCTGGCCCAGTGGGTTTCCGCCGCGCGGATAGTCCTGCACCCAGGCGGTGAACCCGGCGTACCAGAACAGGCCGAACAGGCCGATCAGGCCGAAGCCCATCGCCATGCCGGCCAGGGTCGGCACGTCGAAGCGCAGGCGCCGGCCGAGTGCCAGACGACGACCACCGAGCAGCACGCCGATGCCCATCAGCAGGGTCTGGTGCACGATCAGCTCGGCCACGCCGGGCACGATGGCGCTGCCATAGCCTTCCTGGGTGTTGTACAGCGGGCGCTGCACCAGGGTGACCGGCGGCGCCTGTGGCGCGCCCATGAAGGCGGCCTGGCCGACCACGGCGTCACGCCCGAACGCGCCCAGTGCGTCGGCCACGCTGCCCAGCACCCAGCTGGCACGGCCCAGGTAGGCGCCGTTGCCGAGCAGCACCAGCTTGGCCGGGTGGCCGCGCAGGATGTCGCGCTCCAGGTTGGCCGGGATCAGCACGATGCCTTCGGCATGGCCGGCTTCCAGCTGCTGACGCGCACTGTCGATGTCCGCCGGTTGCCCGACCACGTGTGCAACGCGGAGCGCATCGAGCTTGCGCAGCAGCTCGCGGCTGGTCGCGCTGTGGTCTTCGTCCACCACCAGCACCGGCAGGTTGCCGGCCACCTGGTGACGGTACGCGGCCGGGTAGAAGAAGGAATACAGGATCACCGCGCCGACCATCACCACGATCGCGTAGCGGTCGCAGAGCACCGCCATCAGGGTCTGCCGCAGGCTGCGCCAGAGTGCGCTCATGCGTCGGCTCCCGCAGGCTGCGCGGCTTCCGGCGTGCGCGCAAAGGCGATCAGGCGCAGGCCGCCAATGCCTCCTGCCACCACCGCCATCAGCAGCAATGTGGCCAACGGCCACACCGAAACCTGCAGCGGCGAACCGATGAACTGCTGCTGGGTCTGCAGCTTGATGTAGGCGCTGAGTGGCAGCAGCTGATGCCAGATGCGGGTGAACAGGGGGCCATCCAGCACCGGGAAGGTAGCGCTGGAGAACGCCAGTGCGGTGCCGATGCTGAGGCCGACCGCGGACAGCGCGGTACCCATGTCGCGGGTGACGCCGACGAAGAACAATGCGTAGGCGGCCGTGGCCAGGTAGAACAGTGGCTGTGCGAGCAGCAGCAGGAGCACGCTGCCGGCCACACCATCGCCGCGCAGCCAGGCCAGGTAACCGATGCCGAGCGCGCCATACAGCGAGAACAGCAGGATGTACGGCGCGACCTTGCCGGCAATCGCCGACCACGGCGTTCGACCCAGCCAGGCGGGCAGGGTGCCGTCGCGGATCTCGCGGCCGAGGCTGCCGGCCACCGCAAGTGCCAGTACCAGCGACAGCACGGCTGGGAAGATCAGCGGCAGCAGGAACAACTCGTAGCTGCGCGCAGGGTTGTACAGGATGTCCGACTGCACCGCGATCGGTGCCGCACGCAGCTTGCCGGGGCCGACCTGCAGGCCGATGCGTTCGCGCAGCAGGCGTGCGTTCCAGGCCGAGACTGCGTCGCCGATATCGCGTGACGCAGATTGGCCGGTGGTCATGTAGGTGGCGTTGTAATAGGCGAACACCGTGCCCTGGCGTCCACGCAGCGCCTGCCGGGTGACATCGCGCGGCACCAGTACGATGGCAAACACGTCCAGCCTGCGCAGCTGCGAACGCGCGTCCTCCAGGTCCGCCGGCTGGCTGGCGATGCGTACGCCGGGACTGGCATCGAGCATGCGCAGCAGCAGGCGGCTGTCACTGCTGTGGTCGAGGTCGACCACGGCAATGGGGATGTCGCGCATCACCGACGGCGAGAACATCCACGCCATCACCGCCAGCATCAGCAGGGGCAGCACGGTGACCAGCAGCAGGTCGGCACGGTTGCCGCGCAGCGAATGCAGCTCGCGCCGCCACGAAGCAGCGAAGCCGTTGCGGTCCGGGCTCAGTGCTGGGGCCATGCGAACAGCACGCTCATGCCGGGGCGGAAGCCCTCGATGCGGCGTACCGGGCGCACCCGCACCTCGAAACTGCGGACGTCGTAGCCGGACGACTGGCGGGTGGTACGCCAGGTCGCATAGTCGCCGGCAGGGTTGATGAAGTAGACCTCGAACTCGCCGTCCAGGCCGAGTGCCGGCACGTTGCCCTGCAGCTTGCTGCCGACCTTCAGGCCCTGCATCTGTGATTCGCGCAGGTTCATCGCCACCCACATGCGATCAATGTCGACCAGGGTGAATACCGGGTAGCCGGCCGGCACCAGCTCGCCCGGGTCGGCCATGCGCTTGTTGATCTCGCCCGCCACCGGCGCGCGTCCTTCGACTTCGGCACGCGCGGCGTTGACTTCGGCCACCGCGCCCTGCGCCTGCTGCACCTGGCCCTGCGCGGCACGCTTGTCCTGCTCGCGTGCGCCGGCCAACGCCATGTCGTACTGCGCGCGCGCGGCACGGGCCAGTTCGCGCGAACTGGTGGCCTGGGCATGCGCTTCATCGCGCTTCTGCCGGGTCATCACCCCTTCGTTGAACAGGTTCTGCACGCGCTGGTAGGTGGCTTCGGCCAGCGTTGCACCGGCTTCGGCGCGCTTCCAGTTCGCTTCGGCGGCGCGGATGTCTTCGCTGCGCGCGCCTTCGTCGGCCTTGTCGGCCACCGCCTGTGCGGCGGCCAACGCGCCGTGGGCCTGCTGTTCCTTGGCGGCCACTTCGGGGCTGTCGAGCAGGAACAGCACCTGCCCGGGCTGCACGCGGTCGCCCTCGCGCGCCTTCAACTCCGCCACGCGCGCGGTGATCTTGGCGGCCACGTTGATGGTGTCCGCGTCGGCCATGCCCTGGATCTGGTCGGCCGGGCTGCGCCAGGCCAGCCACAGGCCGAGCACCACCGCGACCAGCAGCACCACTACCAGGATGGGGCCCAGGCGGCGCTTGGCCGGGGGTGTTGTCGCATCGTCGTGCAGCACATCACTCATGGTCGATCACCTCGTCCGCACGGCGCCGGAATTCTTCAAAACGGTCCATCTGTCCACTGACCTCCAGCAACTGTGCCAGCGCAATATCGTATTGGTAGGCGGCCTGTGCGCGCTCTACACGGGCACCGCCCAGGCCGAGCCGCGCGTCGATCACATCCAGCGAGGTGGCCTGGCCCTCGCGGAACGCCAGCTCCTGCAGGCGCAGGTTTTCCTGTGCCTGGGCGATGCTGCTGTCGAGCAGCACGTACTGCTGGCGCGCGGTTTCCAGTTCGTTCCAGGCCTTGCGCACGCCCAGCGCGACCTGGTTCTCGGCCTCGCGCAAGCCCGCTTCGGCCTGGTCCTGCTGCGCACGCGCGGCGCTGATCTGCGCCGGCCGCGAGTTCGGCGACAGGAAGGTGTACTTCAGGCCGATACCGAACGCCCAGTCCGGATCGGTCAGCATTTCGTCGCGGCGGCGGAAGTCGTACTGGCCGAAGGCAAAGATCTGCGGTTTCAGCTTGGCCTGCTGCACGCGCACGCCCTGTTCGGCCTGCGCCACCATGGCCCGCAGGCGTGCGATCTGCGGCTGGCGCGCCTGCGCAGTACGCTCGAAGCTGGCCACCGGTTCCAGCGGCACGCGCTGCACGAACAGCGGCGAAACCGGCTGCACCTCGCCACCACTGCGCAGCAGCGTGGCCAGTGCGGCCTTCAGCGTGGCCAGGTCGTTCACTGTCTTCTGGTATTCGCGCTCGGCCTTGTCGCGGGCCACGGTGGCCTGCAGGCGCTGGGCGCGGGTGGCGAAACCCTCGCGTTCCAGCTTCTCTGCATCGGACAGGTGGCGGTTGAGGCCATCGCGCACGTCACGGCGCACGTCCACCGCCTGCTCGGCCAGGCGCTGCCCGAAGTAGGCCTGGGCCAGCTGCACGGTCAGCGATTGACGTTGTGCTTCGCGCTCGGCGCTGGCCTGTTCGTGGGCGGCACTGGCCGCACGCTGCGCGGCCGGAATCACGCCGCCGGTGTACAGCGGCAGCACCGCAGTGACCACTGGACGGGTGCGCCAGTCGCGCTCGGTGAA
Source organism: Stenotrophomonas sp. YJH_SMC_19 (assembly GCF_059367915.1). Taxonomy (NCBI): domain Bacteria; kingdom Pseudomonadati; phylum Pseudomonadota; class Gammaproteobacteria; order Lysobacterales; family Lysobacteraceae; genus Stenotrophomonas; species Stenotrophomonas sp. YJH_SMC_19. The sequence continues at coordinate 126,294 of NZ_JCAFRI010000001.1, read as the reverse complement.
CGACAGCGGCGAATCGATGCCGAAGGCTTCAGCCACCGGCGCCAGTGAGCCCAGCGGCAGAGTGAGCGTCTTCTGGAACTGCAGGCGGCGCACTTCGCCGGTGATCTCCGGCAGGCGCAGCAGCCGGGTGGCGTCCTGCAGGTCCTGCTTGTTGCGAACGGCTGCATCGGCAGCGGCCAGCGCATCGGAGACCTGCTCCAGGCGTTGCCGCGCCTGTTCCCAGTCCAGTGCGGGTGCATCGGCACTGCTCTGCGCTGCCGCCGCAAGCGGCAGGCAGGCTGCCAGGGTCAACGCGACTTTTGCGCGGTGCATCCTTGTACGTCGGCCGATCACGCCCATGCCGTCCCAGTGGTAAAGAAGTGCGCAAACGGTAGTGCGCATGGTGTGAAGCCCGGGTCTGCGGTCATCGGTCTTTCCTCAACGAAGGGTGCCGCTGGCCGCAGTACGCAGCGCCTGGGTGATGTGCTGCAGCGTGCTTGAGCGCACGGCGGCATGCTGCCAGTACAACGGCACATCAAGCCAGCGGCGGGGTTCCAGCACCACCACGCGGCCGGCGCGCACAGCGGGCGCGGCCAGGGTTTCCGGGGCCAGGCCCCAGCCGAGTCCGCACGCGGCGGCTTCGACGAAACCGGTGGAGGAGGGCAGGTAGTGTAGCGGCGGCTGCAGCCGCGCGCGGGTCAGGCGACGCACGAAGCGCCACTGCAGTTCATCTTTGCGGTTGAACACCAGCATCGGCGCGCGTGCCAGCGCCGTGGCGTCCATGCCATCGCTGAAGTACTGGCGGGCGAATCCGGGCGAAGCAATCGCTTGGTAGCGCATGGCGCCGAGCGGGTGCACGTTGCAGCCCTTCACCGGCTGGCTTTCGGCGGTGACCGCACCCAGCACGCTGCCGTCGCGCAGCAACCGCAGGGTGTGGTCCTGGTCGTCCATGCGCAGGTCGAACAGGTAGCCATGGCGCTGGTGCAGGTCGGCGATGGCCGGCACGAACCACGTATCGAGCGAATCATCATTGACCGCCAGCGGGATCGGGGTGCGCGCAGCGTCGCTGCTGCCACGCTCGGGAAGCAGCTCGGCCAATGCCTCGGCCTCCAGCGCCTGCATCGGTCGCACTCGGCGCAGCAGCGCCTCACCGGCGGCGGTGGGGCGGCACGGCGCCTGGCGCACCACCAGCACCTGCCCGAGCCGGTCTTCCAGAGCCTTGATCCGCTGCGACAGTGCTGATGGGCTGATCGACAGGCGGCGTGCCGCAGCCTCGAAGCTGCCTTCCTCCAGCACCGCGGCAAACGCGGCCAGTTGCGGGTGTACCAGGTCCATGCCGGTGCCTCTTCAGTTTTCCTGCACAGGATAAAGAAAAATCAGTTTGTCTAAACAAGGCTGTTGGCCGCACCCTGCGCGTCCCCTCGCTGCCTGGCCTGTCCCGATGTGGATTGCCGCTACCGTCGCCGGCCTCTTCGCGGGCGCCGGCCTGATCATCGCCATCGGCGCACAGAATGCCTTCGTGCTGCGCCAAGGCCTGCAACAACGTCATGTGGGCAGGGTGGTGCTGGCCTGCGCCGGCGCGGATATCGCGTTGATCCTGGCCGGCGTGGGCGGCATGGGCGCGCTGGTGCTGCAGTGGCCGTTGCTGCTGCAGGTGCTGCGCATCGGTGGTGCGGTCTTCCTGCTCTGGTATGGCCTGCAGGCCGGGATGCGTGCGTGGCGCGGTGGCAGTGCACTGGCGGCGGGTGACGTGGACGGTGGCGATCGACGGCAGGTGCTGCTGACCTGTCTGGCCTTCACCCTGCTCAACCCGCACGTCTATCTGGATACGGTGGTGCTGCTGGGCAGCCTGTCCACGCGCTACCCGGGCAATCTGCGCTGGGCCTTCGCCGCCGGTGCGTGCGTGGCCAGCGTGGCCTGGTTCTGCACATTGGGCTATGGCGCGCGCCTGCTGCAGCCGGTGTTCCGCAGGCCGGCTGCATGGCGGATGCTGGACACCGGCGTGGCGATCTTCATGTTCTGTCTCGCCACGCTGCTGCTGTTGCGCCCGCTCTAGGCCGCGTCCACCGCGCACTGCGGGGTTTCGCCGGGGCGCAGGGTCAGCACGCGCACGCCGCTGCCGGTGACCGCCACGGTGTGCTCGAACTGCGCCGACAGCTTGCCATCGCGGGTGTAGACCGGCCATTCGTCCGGCTGCTGGCGGATGGCCGGCTTGCCCTGGTTGAGCATCGGCTCGATGGTGAACACCATCCCCTCTTCCAGCACCATGCCGGTGTTGGGATGCCCGTAGTGCAGGATCTGCGGTTCCTCATGCATCTCCTGGCCGATGCCGTGGCCGCAGTACTCCTTCACCACGCTGTAGCGGTGGCTGCGTGCGTGGCGGGCGATGGCGTGGCCGATATCGCCCAGGCGTGCGCCGGGGCGCACCGCGGCGATGCCTTTCCACATCGCCTGGTAGGCGGTCTGCACCAGCCGGCGCGCGGCGTAGTCGACCTCACCGACCAGGTAGGTGGTGCTGGAGTCGGCGATGTAGCCGTTCTTTTCCAGGGTGATGTCGAGGTTGACGATCTGGCCGTTGCGCAGCACGTCGGTGGTGCTGGGCACGCCGTGGCAGATGACGTTGTCGATCGAGGTATTGAGCACATACGGGAAGCCGTACTGGCCCTTGCTGGCCGGCCGTGCCTGCAGCTCATCGACGATCATGCGCTCGACGAATTCGTTGATCTCCATCGTGCTGCGGCCCTGCAGCGGCAGCTGGTCGAGCGCGGCGAACACCTGCGCCAGCAGGCGCCCGGATTCGGCCATCAACGCGATCTCGTCGGGGCGCTTGATGATGCCCATCGGCTCAGACCTGGCCCGGAGGCAACAGCGGCGGCTGCACGCCGGCCGCGCGCAGCTCGCTGGCGACGATGTCCTGGAAGCTCAGCGTCGGGTTCAGCTCGCAGAGCATGCCGACCCGGATCCAGAAGTTGGCCTGGGCGTTGATCGAGCGGCTGGAGACGGTACAGGCACGGCGTAGCTGGTCGTGCAGGGTGTCATCGATGTTGACGATGCCCATGGGCGGTCCTGGTGGAGTGGATATACGAAGCATATATGTTCCGTATATACGCCTCAAGTCCGTCCGATTCAGTCCATGTGGGTGGCAAAGCGCAGGCGGTTGCCGTCGGGGTCGCGCAGCAACATCTCGCGGCTGCCCCACTCGGTGTCATGCGGGGGCTGCTCGATCGGCACGTTGGCCGCACTGAAGGCGCGGTGCAGGTTGTCGACGTCGTCGACGATGAAGTACACCGCGCCGCCGACCTCGCAGTCGCCGCTGTGTTCGGTGAGGAAGATCGTCTGGCCGTCGCGGGTGAGCTGGGCGAACAGCGGGAAGCCCGGTTCGAAGCGATGTTCCCAGTCGACCACGAAACCCAGCCCCTGCACGTAGAACGGCAGCGTGGTGTCGGCGTGGCGCATGCGCAGCTGCGGAATGACGGTCTGGGGCATGGCGAGGGCTCCGGGACGGGAGTCCAGTGTAGTGCCGGCCGCTGGCCGGCATTGGTCTGGTAGATGCCAACCTCGGTTGGCATTGCCGGCCAGCGGCCGGCACTACCGAAGCCACGCCGGCCAGCGGCCGGCACGACCGGCGCGGTCAGCAGGCCGTCGGCACGGCGGCCATCGCCGCCAGCAGTTCGCGATTCACCTGCTGGTGCCGCGCCTGCCAGACGGGAAGGTCCTCGGCGCTGATGTCGGGCTGGCCATCCAGTGACGACAGCCAGCGCTTGAAGCGGCTCTGGTAGTTGGCCAGCGACACTTCCCCGGTGATGTCACTGCCGACCAGGCCGCCGGCACGCAGCGCCTCGATCACCACCAGTGCGTCTTCCAGCTGGAATCGGCCCTGGTCCCAGTTGCTGCGCGCGACGTCCTCGGCGAACACGTCCTTGTCGATCGACAGGTAGGTCGGCTGCGGCGATTTGGCCTGCTCGGCGGCGAACGCGGCGACCAGTCCCTCCGGATGCTCGAAGCGTCGGAATGCACGGCCCATGCCGAGGCGGTGGCCCCAGTCCACGTCCACATCCATGCACCAGTAGGTCAGCCGCCCGCCCATTAGCGGGCGCCAATGGTTTTCCCAGGCGTGGCCGAGGCCGATGTCGCTGGAGGTAATGCCGAGCACATGGATGTGCGAGATCTGCGGCAGCTTGCTGGCTGCATTCACCCATGAGCCACAATGCATGCCGAACGGAAAACGCATGTTGTCCGGATGGTTGTCCAGCACTACCAACTGGAACGGCGCCTGTGTGCGCATGCGGCGCAACAGCGGCAGGCTGAGGTGGTGGAAGTCGCCACTGCCGAGCATGACCGTGCCGAGCTGCGCGGGCAGCGGCGCCAGCACTTCAGTGGCGAAACGGTCCAGGGTGGCATTGCTGCAGGCAAAGCGCAGTGGATCGTGCCACTGCGGCAGGGTCAGGGTCTGCGCCTGGGGCAGCGGCAGCACGCCACCGTCCAGGTCGAGGATCAACGGAGAACGCAACGTCATCGTTCAACCGCCTCCATCAGCTTCGCCCTGCAGGTACGGGGCCAGCCGGCGCAGGGCGGCGCGCAGCAGCGGGGAACGGGCGTGGATCGCGTGCCGGGTGGAGGTGAAGCGGGCGCCCAGTTCGGCCTTGATCCGCGAGTCGGTCCAGCCGGCCACGTAGTGGCTCAGGCCGTGCTGCAGGGCATACTCGAGGTTGTGCATCCAGCTCACCGCGTACAGGTTGTGCTCGCGTGACAGCGGGTAGGCCAGGCCGATGTACTTGTCCACCAGCTTTCCGGCATGCACGTAGCACAGGTTCCAGCCGATCAGCTGCCCTTGGTGGCGGTACAGGAACATCCGTCCCTGGCCCTGGCTGTCGGCCAGCAGGTACTGGAAATAGGTCAGGTCGAGCTGGTCGAAATGCACCGCGCTCTGCGCATACACGCCCAGGTACAGCGCATACAGCTCGGCCTGCAGCCGTGGGTCGGTCAGGGCCGGATCACCGGTGGCGATGCAGTCGATCTGCAGGTCATCACGCGAACGGAGCTTGCGCCGGATGTTCTTGCGGCGCGAGGGCGACAGGCGGCCGAGGTAGCCATCGAGCGAATCGAAATCGATCGCCACCCAGGCAAGCGGCATGCCTTCCAGTTCAACGAAGCCGCGCGCCAGCAAGGCCTGCAGGAACGCCGCGCTGTGCGCGTTGGCCGCGTCGTCCAGCAGCGGTGAATCGATGGCCAGGTCCTTGACCACCAGCAGCCGGGTATCGCCGATCGCGTGACGCGTCACGTCCTCGGCCAGCGCCTCCGGCGCCACGTGCGCCGGCAGCGGCGTGTACTCGGTGCTGGTGGCACCGACGAATCGGGTCTTCCAGGTGATCCAAGGCCGCCACAGGCGCGACAGCGGCAGGCCGAGCAGCTTGCTGCGCAGCGCGTCGTCCATCGTGGTGGTCAGGTCCAGCGGCGCACGGAAAGTCGGCAGGCCGCTGGGAAGGCGGCCTGCCTCGAATCCGAGCGGCGGGTGGGCCAGGAAGCCCTCCAGCAGCGCGGCCGGTTCCAGCGCGGTGCTGGATGCGCGTGACGTCATCTCCATCGGCACGGGAACCGGCAGCGCATCCAGCCTCAGCCCTTGGCCTTGGTCAGCGCCTGGTCGAGCAGGGTGATCGCCAGGTCGATCTCTTCGTAGCTGATGTCCAGCGACGGCGCGAAGGTGATCACGTTCTTGTACCAGCCACCCACGTCGAGCACGAGGCCCATGCGCTTGCCGTCGTGCAGGAGGTCACCGGCCAGGCCGATGTCGACCATGCGGTCCAGCAGTTCCTTGTTCGGGGTGTAGCCGTCGGCCTGGCAGATTTCGGCGCGCAGGGCCAGGCCCAGGCCGTCGACGTCGCCGATTTCCGGGTGGCGCTTCTGCAGGCCACGCAGGCCGTCCAGGAAGTACGCGCCCTTTTCCGGCACGGTGCGCTCGTAGTCCATTTCCTTGCCCAGCTTCAACACTTCCAGGCCCAGGCGGGTGCCCAGCGGGTTGGAGTTGAAGGTGGAGTGGGTGGAACCCGGCGGGAACACGGTCGGGTTGATCAGCTCTTCGCGTGCCCACAGGCCGGACAGCGGGTTCAGGCCGTTGGTCAGCGCCTTGCCGAACACCAGCACGTCCGGGGTCACGCCGAAGTGCTCGATCGACCACAGCTTGCCGGTACGCCAGAAGCCCATCTGGATCTCATCGACCACCATCAGGATGCCGTACTTGTCCAGCACGCGCTTGAGGCCGGTGAAGAAGTTGCGCGGCGGAATGACGTAGCCACCGGTGCCCTGGATCGGCTCGACGTAGAACGCGGCGTACTCGGCCTGGCCGACCTTGGGGTCCCACACGCCGTTGTATTCGCTTTCGAACAGGCGCTCGAACTGCCACACGCAGTGGTCGGAATACTCGTCCGGGGTCATGCCCTTCGGGCGACGGAAGGGGTATGGGAACGGGATGAACATCGCGCGCTCGCCGAAGTGGCCGTAGCGGCGGCGGTAGCGGTAGCTGGAGGTGATCGACGAGGCACCCAGGGTGCGGCCGTGGTAGCCGCCTTCGAAGGCGAACATCAGGCTCTTGCCGCCGCGCGCGTTGCGCACGATCTTCAGCGAGTCTTCAATGGCCTGCGCGCCGCCGACATTGAAATGCACGCGACCGTCGAGGCCGAACTTCTCGTGCATGTCCACGGCAATGGTCTTGGCCAGCTGCACGCGGGTCGGATGCAGGTACTGGCTGGCGACCTGCGGCAGGGTGTCGATCTGGTCCTTCAGCGCGTCATTCAGGCGCTTGTTGCTGTAGCCGAAGTTGCAGGCCGAGTACCACATCTGCAGATCGAGGTAGGGCACGCCCGCACCGTCGAACATGTAGCTGCCTTCGCCGCGCTGGAAGATCTTCGGCGGGTCGACGTAGTGGACGGTATCGCCGAAGGAGCTGTAGCGGGCTTCGTCGGCCAGCAGCTGCGCGTCGGAGGCAGCGGCGTCGGCGTTCTTGTCAAAAATGTTCATGCAGTTCGGTTCCGTGAAGGACGTTCGAAAGGGGCGACGGGGGAGCGTGCTTGGAGGGAGTGCTCAGGCAGTGGCCAGCAGCGGGGGCAGTGCGGCGGGCTGCGGGCGGGCGTCGATGCGACGTGGCTGCAGCAGGCTGCCATCGAGCAGGCGCGGCAACAGTGCGACTGCATCGTGGAAGGTGTCGATGGCGGCATGCTCGATGCCGGCATTCGTGCAATGGGTAATCAGGCGGCGCTTGGCGAACACGAAGTCGGCGTCTTCGGACACGCAGAAATCCGAGCTGCCGTCACCGATCATCAGCACGCGCGGTGCTTCGTTGGCGCGCGCCTGTGCGGCGCAGGTGCACTTGCAGGTGCCACTGCGGCAGCCTTCGGCCTGGTAGGGCGACTCCAGTTCCCAATGGTCTTCGCACCAGCGCAGGTGGTTGGCCACCACCGGCAGCTGCGACAGGCCGTGGTTGGCCAGGATGCGGTGGATCGCATAGTCCAGGCCGTCACTGACGATGCGCAGCGGCAGGCCCAGCTGTTCGGCACGGCTGACAAAGGCGGCGAAGCCCGGATCGATCTGTACCTGGTCCAGATGGGCGTCGAGCGTGGCCGGGTCCAGTTTCAGCAGCCGCACCTGGCCCTGCATGCATTCACGCGAGCCGATCTTTCCCGCTTTCCACTGGTCTTCCAGTTCCTGCCAGCCCGGCTGGCCGTACTTTTCCAGCAGCGAGTCGATGACATCTTCGAGGCTGATGGTGCCGTCGAAGTCACACAGGATGCTCCAGTGCATGGGCAGGTCCGTCGATGAAAGAAACGCCCGGCCCGATGCCGGGGCAGGCTCAATGTAGGCAGGCCGCCTTTCTCGTTCCTTTCCTGTTGAAAGGCTCTTCTGACAGGCTGGGAAAACGTTCAGGAAGGTGCACGGATGAATGCGCGGAGGGCAGGCCACGCGTGCACGTTCGGGTCAGGCGCGGGCCAGGACCTGCAGGATTTCGGCCGTGTCTTCACGGGTCTGCCAGGCGCTGTTGCCCAGGGTCAGCATGCGTGCGGCGAAGTCGAGCGCGTTGGGCATGTCGTCCTGCGGCACGATGCCGCGCAGGTACGTGTAGTCGGGCAGGGCATGGATGAACATGCGGCTGGCGCCGAGACCACGTGGCCACAGGTCTTTCAGCACGGCATCGCGGGCGCGCTGGCTGGGCAGCAGCAGCATCAGCAGTGGCCAGGTGCCACCGCTACCGGCGAGGCCGTCGACCACTTCTACGGCTGGCAGCTGTGCCAGCTGCACGCGCAGCTGCAACGCACGCAGGCGACCGGCCTGCAGGAACGCCGGCAAGCGCCGCGCGGCACGCGCGCCGATGTTCTGCCGCCAGTGGCTGACCCGGTGCTGCGGTATATCAAGCGGGAAAATGTCACCGACCGCTTCTTCCAGATCGTCGCGTTGAAGCGCACTGCGCAATGGATTGCCATACACCAGCGACAGCAGCGAAGGGCGATAGCAGGCAGCAAGGCCGATCAACTGCACGCTGCGCAGCAGCTCCCAGCGCAGGCTGGAGCGAACGTGCTGGACGGCATGTCCGGCCAGCGCGGCACGCAGTTCGTCATCGCGGCTGACCAGCAGGCCGCCTTCGTGCAGGCTCAGGCCCTTGCCGGCGGCCAGGCTGAAGAATCCGATATCGCCGCGCAGGCCGACACTGGTGTTGCCAACGCGTGCGCCGAGCGCCTGCGCGGCATCCTCGATCACCCAGGCGCCGGCGCCGCGCGCAACCTCGCAGGCCAGCTCGACATCGGCGATGCGCCCGCCCAGGTGAGTGGGCAGGATCGCCAGCGTGCGTGCATCGGCCAGGCGCTTGAGCTGGCCAGGGTCGAAATCGAAGTGGCCATGACGGGTGTCGCACAGCTGTACGCGAAGGCCCAGGCTGTGCACCGCGATCGGCACCAGCGGGCAGGTATAGGCCGGCATGATCACGGTGTCGCGCCTTGGCGCGCGCTTGCGCAGCGTACGCAGCGCGATCAGCAGTGCATGCGTGCCGGAACAGGTCAGCTGCAGTGGCGGTGTGCCGAGCTGGCTGGCCAGGACTTCGCGCAGGTCGCCGCCACCGGGCAGGAAATCGCTGGCCTGAATCGGCAGGCCAGCGGTAGGTGGCAGTTCGCGCGCGAACAGGCTCATCGCAGCCCGCTCACGACGTGCTTTCGGCGGGACTGTGCGGGTCGTCCGCTTCAGCGCGGCCGAGGCAGACGATGCCGGCCACGATCAGTACCGCACCTAACAGATGGTGCAGGGTCAGCGGCTCGTTCAACAGCCACGCCGACAGCAGCAGCACGCTGATCACTTCCAGGTGCGAGGCGGCAAACGCGGGGCCGATCGGCGCATGGCGCAGCAGGCTCATCCAGGTGAAGAACGCGCCCACGTAGCCGAGGATGGCGCCGTACACCCACGGCTGCGACAGCACGCGCAGCAGCCAGGCGGTGTTGGCCTCGACCGGCAGCGCGGCGTCACCGGCGTACTTGAAGCACAGCTGGGCCAGCGTGTCGAAGGCCATCAGCAGCGGGAAACCGATCACATACAGGCGCCTCATGAGCCGGCCCCCACCACCGCCACGCCCGCCGTGACCAGCAGCATGCCGGTCACCCGCAGCGGCGTGAGCTTCTCGCGGAACAGGAAACGACCGGCGATCATCAACGCAACGATGTTGATCGAGCCCAGCAGCACGCCCTTGGACAGCGGCACCAGGGACAGGAACGCAATCCAGGCCACGAACTCGAGCACGTAGCAGGCGATGCCGATCCACAGCCAGGGGCGGCTGAGCATGTGTTTCCAGCGTTGCAGTCCTTCGCCTTCCTGCGGATCGCTGGCGGCGGCCTTGAAGGCGAGCTGGCCACCGGTATCGAGTACCACATTGGCCAGCCACAGCAGGGTGGCGAGTGCCCCCATCTCAGGCCACCGCCTTGAGCACGCCCGTGCGTTCACCGATCTCGGTGAAAAAGCGCGCGCTGCGACGGATCACATCGCGGCGTTCGCGATCGATGGTGATCATGTGGTAGCTGTCTTCCAGCACCACCAGTTCCTTCGGGCCGCTGACCCGCGACATCACCAGCTCAGCGTTGCCCATGCTGGCCACATCGTCTTCGCGGGCGTGCATCACCAGGCACGGTGCGGTGACCTGGTGCAGGTGGCGGCGGGTCCAGTTGCTCAGCGCACGCATCTCGGCCAGCGCATGCCAGGGATTGCCCGGCAGGCCGGCGGCGGCGCTGTCGCCGGACAGCATGGCGGCGCTGACCTGCGCGCGCAGGCGCTCGTCGCGCAGGCCGTACGGCGGTTCTTCCATGAACATGCGGTCGCGGCCGATGTTGAAGCGCTTGAACCACGGCAGCAGGAACGAGAAGCGGGCCACGGCGGGAATGTTCCAGCCGTCGTAACGGAAAGTGGCGCCGTACACGCCCACGCCGGACACCCACTCCGGGCGACGTGCCGCCAACGCCAGCGAAAGTACCGCGCCCATCGACAGTCCACCCACGAACAGCTGGTCGACCTTGCCGCGCAGGGCGGCCGCCGCATCTTCCACGCCCTGGTACCACTGTTCCCAGGTGGTCGCCAGCAGGTCATCCACGGTGCCGCAATGGCCGGGCAGCTGCACGCCGTGCACGGTGAAACCGGCGTTGTTCAGCCCTTTGCCCAGCATGCGCATTTCCGCCGGGGTGCCGGTCAGGCCATGGACCAGCAGCACGCCCTGGGGGCCACCGGGGAGGAAGAAGTCGTGCGATTCGGTCACCTGGCGGCTCCGGGACGGAAGTGGGGATGGCAGGATCGCAAGCGCGATTTTCGCCAGCCTTTCAGCGCCCCGGGCCGGGTCAGGGCGCCTTCAGCAGCGGCAGTGTGATGGCGACCTTCAGTCCGCCACCGGGCCGGTTCAGGAAGCTCAGGCGGCCGCCGAAGTGCTCCACCGCCTCGTGCGCGATGGCCAGGCCGAGGCCGGTGCCGCTGGCAGCGGTGCCCGGTGCCCGGAAGAAGCGCTCGCCCAGCCGTGGCATCACATCGTCGGGCACGCCGGGGCCGTTGTCTTCCACATACAGTTCGACATCATTGTCGTCCAGCGCGTGCACGCCGACCGTGACGGTCGCATTGCGGCCGGCATAACGCAGGGCGTTGTCGATCAGGTTGTCCAGCGCTTCCTGCAGCATGGCGCCGTTGCCGAGTACACGCAGCGGATGGGGGCTGCCGCGGTAGCCCAGGTCGATTCCATCACGGATCGCCTCCGGAACGCGCGTGCCGACCCACTGCGGCACCAGCTCGCACAGATCCAGTGCCTCCACGGTATCGGGCACGGTCTGCGCCCGGCTCAGCGCCAGCAGCTGGGTGCTGACCCGGGCCGTGCGCTGGTTGAGCCGGCGGATGTGCTGCAGTGCCTCGCGCACCGTATCGGGGTCACCGTGTGCCAGCGCCTGGTCCACGTGCAGGGCCATGCCCGCCAGCGGCGAACGCAGCTGGTGCGCGGCATCGGCGATGAAGCGGTTCTGCAGGGTGATCATTTCCGCCTGGCGGGCAAACAGATCGTCGATGGTGCTGATCAGTGGCTGGATCTCCTCCGGCACGTCGGCATCGGAGATCGGTGCCAGTTCGCCGCGGCGCTGCGCCAGGCGGGTCCTCAGCGGGGTCAGGATGCGCAGGCCGTAGGTCACGCCGAACCAGACCAGCGCGGCAGTGCCCAGCGCCAGCATGGTCATCAGCGGGATGATGATCATCAGGATCTCGCGCGCACGCTGTCGGCGGTCGGCCATGCTCTCGGCCACCGTCACCGCCAGCTGGTCCTGCGGATCGTTCATCGCCTGCGTGCAGACCGTGGCCATGCGCACCTGCTGGCCATTGAGGTTGCCGTCGTACAGGGCCGGATGCACGCCGGTGCAGTCCTGAGAAGGGGCATACGGGCTGAAGTCGGCATTGCCGCTGAGCGTACCCATGCGGCTGCTGTCGACGTTGAAGTAACGATGGCCGTCGGGGTCGTACTCGATCAGGAAGCGCGCCTGCGGAGACAGGTCGCTGGTCACCGGCATGGTGCTCAGCATCTGCGCGAACGAATGCGTGTCGTCGATCAGGTTGCGGTCGTGGATGCGGTTGGAATAGTCCAGCGCAACGTAGTAGGCCAGGATCGTGTTGAAGGTGAGCAGGCCCAGCATCGGCAGCGCCAGGAAGGCGAGCAGGCGCCGGCGCAGGCTGGGCGGTCCACTGATCACGGGGTGCTGTCGTCCTGCGCGTCTTCCAGCATGTAGCCCAGCCCGCGCACGGTGCGGATGCCCATGCCGCCGGGCTGCAGCTTGCGGCGCAGGCGGTGCAGGGCGATGTCCAGGCCGTTGTCGGTCAGGTCCTGGCCCCAGTCGCACAGCGCTTCCACCAACTGCGCGCGTGACACGATGCGCTCGGCGCGCACTGCCAGTGCCGACAGCAGGCCGAACTCGCGTGCGGTCAGTTCCAGCGACTGGTCATCGATCCACACCCGATGCCCGGCCAGGTCGATGCGAAGGCGGCCGATGCGCAGGTCCGGGTTGCCATTGCTGGTGACCCGGCGCAGCTGGGCGCGCACGCGCGCTTCGAACTCGTCCAGCGCGAACGGCTTGACCAGGTAGTCATCGGCACCCAGGTCGAGCACACGCACGCGCTCGGCCAGGCCGTCACGGGCGGTCACCACCAGCACTGCGAGGCCATCACCGCGCTGGCGCAGGCGCTGCAGCACGTCGCGGCCATCCAGCTGCGGCAGCCCCAGGTCCAGTACCAGCAGCGCGTACTGCGTCGAGCCCAGTGCAGCATCGGCGTGCGCACCGTTGTCGACGTGGTCGACCACGTGCCCCTGCCGGCGCAGCGAGGCGCACAGGCCGGAGGCGATATCCGGGTCGTCTTCAGCAATCAGAACGCGCATGCGCGGGGCTCCTGTAACGGTCAGGCCCACCGGATGGACGGGGTGGGCCTCTCGGCTGCCGAGGGTAGCCGCAAACCGGCTGCAGGTGGAGCGCGCCGGCACCTCCCGGCACCGTCGCGCTGTCTCTCCATTCAGTCCTGCAGGCCCGGCTCACCGAGCGCCAGCGGCACCCGCGAACCATCCAGCAGGCCACGGCTGAGCTTGCCACCCTCGATGAACAGCAGTTCGCCGTTCTCGCCGTTCTTGATGCTGCTGTCGATGGCGATCACGCGGTCGCCATGGAAGCTGCTGACGTGCGGCATCGAAGTGTGGCCGACCACGATGCGCGCGAGCTGCAGGCGGTCGAGCACCTTCTGCACTCCTGCGGTGTCGAGGCGGCCATCGAAGTAGCCGCGGTACCAGATCGGGCTGGTCTTGCCGTCATACAGCGGTGCGGTAGCCGGGTCGGCCTTCACTTCGGCCTTGGGCAGGCCCAGCGAGGCCTGATAGGCCGCGTTGGTGCGTGCCGGGTCCAGTGCCAGCTGCACCGCCTCGGGCGAGATGCCGCCGTGCAGGAACAGGGTATCGCCGATCTTCAGCAGCACCGGGCGGGTGCGCAGCCACTGGCCGATCACCGAGTCGGCGCCATACAGTTGCGGGTAGCTGCGGCCGAGCAGCTGGGCGCTGCGCAGGTACTTCGGGTTGACGTAGCGCAGGTCGTCGTACAGCACCATGGTTTCGTGATTGCCGAGCACGAAGTGCACTGCGCCGCCGGCGGCGGCCGCCTGCTGCTGCAGGCCGTACAGCAGCCAGAAGGCTTCGGTTACCTGCGGGCCGCGGTCGAACACATCGCCGGCGATGACCAGGGTGTCCTTGCCCAGCGCCCAGCGGTCCTGTGCGTCGATGACCTTGTGGGCACGCAGCAGGCGCACCAGCAGCCCGTACTGGCCGTGGATGTCGGACAGCGCCACGATGCGCGGCACGGCCGGCAGCACGGAGACCGACGGAGCATTCGGGGCGGCCACGTGCACGCTGTGTTCGTAGCCGCAACGCGGGGCGATGTCGGCGCCTGCGGCCTGCGTGGCAAGTGTGTGCGACTCGACCTTGTCGTCGCAGATCCAACTGGCCTGCAGCTGGTTGCCCTGGCGGAACACATAGGGGCCATCGGCCTGCTCGTGGTCGGCGGGCGCGGCAACCTCACGGGCCTGCGTGGTTGCTGTGGCGCAGGCCAGCAGCGGCAACAGCAGGGCGGTCAGCAGGGAAGGGCGACAGCGCGACATCGGCGGCATCCAGCGGCGGAAACATCCGATGCTAACCGGCGCGGGCGTCCGTCGGTGTGCGCGAATGGGCGGATCAGGTGTCGCGCCCGTCGCCCTTGAGCTTGCGCACGCGGGTGGCAGTGGGCTGAAGCGGCTGGCCATCGCGCCCGCGCGGCTGCATGTAGGGCAGCGGCCGCCGCGTCGCCAATTCGATCAGCTGCGAATGGGCTTCGCCTGCACCGAAGCGATGGCGCTCTCCCCACTGGCGCAGTGCGACCAGCAGCGGGAACAGTTCCAGGCCTGCGGCGGTGAGCACGTACTCCTGGTAGGCCGATCCATCGGAGGCTGGCTGCAGCTGCAGGATGCCGGCCTCGACCAGCCGGCGCAGGCGGTCGCTGAGGATGTTGCGCGCCGCGCCGAGGCTGCGCTGGAAATCACCGAAGCGGGTGATGCCGTCGAACGCGTCGCGGATCACCAGCAATGCCCAGCGGTCACCGAGCAGGTCGGCACTGCGGGCTACAGGGCAGGGGCTGTCGGCGTGCATGCTGGGCATCTCCGAATGTGGTTGCAGTTTAAAACCAATGGCGATAGCCTGCATCTGGTTTCAAATTGCAACCATATGATGAGTGCCACATCGCTTCCCCGCCCGCTGCTGGTCCTGCTTGCGGCTGCCGCCGGCGCCAGCGTCGCCAACGTCTACTACGCGCAGCCGCTGCTGGATCAGCTTGCACGCGCCTTTGCGCTGGACCGGGCGGTGGCCGGCGCAGTGCTGGCTGCCACCCAGGCCGGCAGCGTGCTGGCATTGCTTGGCCTGCTGCCGCTGGCAGACCGCGGCGACCGGCGACGCCTGCTGCGGCTGCAGTTGATCGCGCTGGTGCTGGCCCTGTTGTGGCTGGCGGCGTCACGCACGGCGAGCTGGCTGTTGTCGGGCATGCTGCTGGCAGGCTTGCTGGGCACCGCGCTGACCCAGGGCCTGATTGCCTATACCGCCATGCTGGCACCGCCCGAGCAGCGCGGTCGCTTGGTCGGTGTGGTGCAGGGCGGCGTGTTCATCGGCCTGCTGCTGGCGCGCGTGGTGTCCGGTACGGTGGCGGCGGCCTTTGGCTGGCAGAGGGTCTACCTGCTGTCAGCGGTGGTGATGGCAGCGTTGGCGGCGCTGCTGTGGCGGCGCCTGCCCGCAGTACCGGTGCCGTCGGTCCCTCCACGCTGGCGCGAGCTGCTGGGCTCGATGCTGGGCATGCTGCGCCGCGATCGAACGCTGCGCGAGCGCGGGCCGCTGGCATTGCTGCTGTTTGCCGGCCTCAATGTGTTCTGGGCGGCGGCACCCTTGCCGCTGTCGGCACCGCCGCTGCACTGGTCAACCGCAGCCATCGGCGCGCTCGGCCTGGCCGGCGTGGTCGGTGCGCTGATGGCGGCGCGGGTCGGACACTGGATGGACCGTGGTTTCGCGCATCGGGTCAGCCTCGGCGCGCTGTTGTTGATGCTGGTCGCGTGGTGGCCGCTGCTGGGCCTGCCGCATTCGCTGTCCTTGCTGTTGCTGGGTGTGGTCGTGCTCGACCTGGGCGGCCAGGCACTGCATGTCTCGAACCAGGCATCGTTGCTGCGTGCACCGGCAGAACAGCATGGGCGCCTGGTGGCGTTGTACATGCTGTTCTATGCGGTGGGCAGCGGTGCGGGAGCGGCGGCGGGGCCCTGGATGCAGGTGCGGCATGGCTGGCCCGCTGTGTGCCTGCTGGGGGCTGGCATCGCGTTGCTGGCGCTGCTGTGGTGGGGAGCATGGCGGGTGGTGGCGTTCAATGCATCGGCTGGCGCGCAAACCGGTAGAGTCGACTGTTAGTCGACTGCTCTTCGTTCCGACGGCGAAAAATCCCGCGCTGCGCGCGATAGTCGACCAGCGGTCGACTCTACCTGTCCTGCCGTCATCGCTGCAGTGCACGCCGCCCTGGGGCTTCCTGCAGGTCCGCGCTGGCGACCACCACGCGGTTGCGGCCGCTGCGCTTGGCCTCGTACATCGCGGCGTCGGCACGTGCCATCAACCGCTCGTAGTCCGGATGACCATCGTGACCGGCCACGCCGATGCTGGCGGTCAGCTCCAGCACCTGGCCATTGGCCAGCGCAACGGGCGATTGCGCGATCTGCCGGCGCAGGCTCTCGGCGATCACGGTCGCCTGTGATTCGCTGGCCGCCACCAGCACCACCACGAATTCTTCGCCGCCATAGCGGAACAGGTAGTCGCTGCCACGCGTGAGCTGGCCGAGCAGGCCGGCCACGTGCTGCAACGCACGGTCGCCGGCATCGTGGCCATGGCCGTCGTTGATTGCCTTGAAATGATCCAGGTCGAGCAGCAGCAGCGAGAACGGTGTGCGGTTGCGCGTGGCCAGCTCGATTTCCCTGCGCAGCACGGTGGGCAGGAAGCGGCGGTTGAGCAGGTTGGTCAGCGCGTCGCTGCCGGCATCCAGTTCGCCGATGCGCTCGAACAGCAGCGTCATCAGGGTGCGGATGGCGGCCAGGTCCTCGCGGATGGCCGGCAGCACCGCCAGTCGCTGCGCCGGAGCATCGCCACTCGCGCGCTGCAGGTGGCCGTCAATGCGGGCCATCAACTGGCCCACCTGCTGCGTTTCGCTGCTTTCGCCGAAGCTGGGGATGCCCTTGTGGGTGAACCACAGGCCGAACTCCGAGGTGGCCAGGCTGGCGTTGTCGCTGGCCTGCACGTGGCCGGCGAGTGCGTAGAGCAGGGCGTTCTCCCAGTCCAGCAGCAATGCGCGCTGGCGCTCGCGTTCGGTACCGACGTTCTGTACCAGCGAGAACAGCCGGTAGGCGGCGTCGGCACGGGTGGAGCGCTCGCGCGCATGGGTGTAGGCCAGGGTCATGCCTTCCATGGCGATGTCCATGATCGCGCTGAGGCAGGCGATGGCGGCGAACGCGGTCGCGCTGTCGGGCGCGTCGTCGCGCAGGCGCACGAACAGCTCGTGCTTGAGCACGCGCGCACCGCGGGTGACCAGGTCGACCGGGATGCCGACCCGTGCGTGTACGTCGCCGATCACCCGCTGCGAGGCGACCGTGGTGGCGATGCCAGCGGCGTCGGTGGTCAGCAGCTGTACCAGCCAGCGCTGCATGGCCGGCTGCAGGCGCTGCTTGACCTGGTCGTGGGACAGGAAGCGGCGTGCGCGCCCGTCCTGCAGCAGCACTTCGTAAAAGCGCTGGGCCAGCGCGGGTGGGGCATCGGTGGCAGCGGCCTTGAGCAGCGCGGTGGCGGCAGGGCCGGCCTGTAGCAGGCATTGCTGCCAGGCCTCGGCCAGCGGCTGGCTGGCATCGTCCAGTTGGGGTGGTTCCACGTCGATCTCTGACTGCGTACGGCAAACCACGGGTATCGGCCGCGGCGGCATACGGTTGATGGCGGGGTAGCCGGCCAGTTTACGCGCG
The DNA here is from genome assembly GCF_059367915.1 of Stenotrophomonas sp. YJH_SMC_19. Lineage (NCBI taxonomy): Bacteria > Pseudomonadati > Pseudomonadota > Gammaproteobacteria > Lysobacterales > Lysobacteraceae > Stenotrophomonas > Stenotrophomonas sp. YJH_SMC_19. Next base: position 108,741 of record NZ_JCAFRI010000001.1, on the reverse strand, counting down.
GTGCAGGCTTGCACGGTGCGCAAAGCACATCGACGCCGCTGCGGCAATGAGTGAACGCATTTGAGAATCACTCGCATTGATGGGAGAATGCGCGCACGGAGCGGGCTGCAGGTGCCTGCAGGACGGCTCCGCCTCCCCCCTCGTCGTTGCCTCAAGCCCTTTGCCAGAGGCCCCGCAGCCCTGCCAGAAGGTCCTGATCATGTCTCCTGCCGTTGTCCATTCACCGCGCCCGCTGGCGCTTGCCGTCGCCGCCCTGCTGGCGGGCAGCGCCCTGACCGCCCAGGCCGAAACCGACGCCACCGATATCGACACGGTGCACGTCACCGCCTCGCAGATCGCGCGCCAGGCACTGGGTACCTCGACCATCACCGCCGAGGATATCGCCCGGCGGCCGCCAGCCAACGACATCGCCGAGCTGTTGCGGACCATGCCGGGCGTCAACCTGACCGGCAACAGCGCCTCGGGCCAGTACGGCAACAACCGCCAGATCGACCTGCGTGGCATGGGCCCGGAAAACACCCTGATCCTGGTCGATGGCAAGCGCATCGGCGCACGCGATGCCGTGCGCATGGGGCGCAGCGGCGAGCGCAATACCCGCGGTGACACCAACTGGGTGCCGGCGGAAATGATCGAGCGCATCGAAGTGCTGCGCGGCCCGGCGGCGGCACGCTATGGCTCCGGTGCCTCCGGCGGCGTGGTCAACATCATCACCAAGCGCCCGACCGGCGACCTGACCGGTGCGGTGGACCTGTATGGGCTGGTGCCCGAACACAGCGCCGAAGGTGGCAGCGAACGCGTCGGCCTGCAGCTGAGTGGGCCGATGACCGACACCCTGTCGTTCCGCCTGTACGGCAATCTCAACAAGACCGACGCGGACTCGCTGGAGCTCAACCGCCAGTACGCTACCAACCCCAACGCGGTGCCGCCGGCCGGCCGCGAGGGCGTCAAGAACCGCGATGTCAACGCGCTGCTGCGCTGGGACGTGACCGCCAACCAGGTGGTGGAGTTCGAAGCCGGCACCAGCCGCCAGGGCAACATCTACGCTGGTGATCGCGCGGTCAGCACCACCGGTACCTCGACCGGCGTTGACCTGGCGGCACTGGCCGAGGGCGAAGCGGAGACCAACCGCATGTACCGCAACACCGGCGCGATCACCCATCGTGGCCGCTGGGGCGACGTGACCTCGCGGGTGACAGCTGCGGTGGAGGCGGTGAACAACTCACGCATCAACGAAGGCCTGGCCGGTGGCCCGGAAGGCAGCTTCAACGGCACCGACTGGTCGACCTCGCGACTGCGCAACTACCAGTTGGACGGCGAAGTGAGCTTCCCGACCACGCTGGGTGGTGCCGAGAACATCTGGACGCTTGGCTTTGAATACCTGGACAGCCGCCTGACCGACCCGTACTCGATGAGCCAGTCCAGCAGCAGCGGCGGCGGCATCCCGGGGCTGTCGGGCGATCGTGCGCGGGGCAAGGCCGATGCGCAGACCACCGCCGTGTTCGTCGAAGACAACATCTACCTGGGTGAGCGCTGGATCGTTACCCCGGGCCTGCGCTTCGACCACCACAGCCAGTTCGGCAACAACACCAGCCCCAGCCTCAACGCGCAGTTCCGCATCAACGGCGACTGGGTGGTGAAGGGCGGCATCGCCCGGGCGTTCAAGGCGCCGAACCTGTACCAGTCGAATCCGGACTATCTGTATTACACCCGTGGCAATGGCTGCCCGAATGCACTGCCGAGCCTGGGCGCCGGCTGCTACATGCGCGGCAATGCGGACCTGAAGGCGGAAACCAGCCTGAACAAGGAACTCGGCATCGAGTGGGCACCGCAGAGCGGCTGGCAGGCCTCGTTGACGTACTTCCATAACGACTACAAGGACAAGATCCAGGCCGGCTACACCCAGATCGGCCTGACTGCCGACACCAGGGGCCGGATCTTCCGCTGGGAGAACGCGCCGAAGGCGATCGTGCAGGGGCTGGAAGGCAACCTGGTGATCCCGCTGCTGGGCGAGCAGGGCAACCGCCTGAAGTGGAGCAACAACTTCACCTACATGGTGGAGAACGAGAACAAGCGCACCGGCCAGCCGCTGTCGGTGATTCCGAAGTACACCGTCAACACGATGCTGGACTGGCAGGCCACCGACAAGCTGTCGCTGCTGCTGACCGGCACGTTCTACGGCAAGCAGAAGCCGGCCACCACCAACATCAACAATGATCCGCGCTGCACCGGCAGCTGTGACCCATCGATCGCACTGCAGGATCGCGGTGCGTACAACATCTGGGGCGTGAGCGCGCGCTACAAGGTGACCGAGACGGTCAGCTTCGGCTTCGGCGTGAACAACCTGGCCGACAAGCGCCTGTTCCGCGAGGCCAACAGCAGCGATGCCGGCGCGGCGACCTACAACGAGCCGGGCCGCGCGTACTGGGCCAGCCTGCGCTTCGGGTTCTGACCCGATGAGGCCTGCGCCGGGGCGTTCCCCGGCGCAGCCTGAAGGCTACTTCACCTGCCGGCAATCGCGCAGGTGGACGCCACCGGTGTCCATCTTGTCGACCACGCCTTCCAGTTTCACCCAGTCGTTCTCGCGCAGGGTGGCGCCCAGCGCCATCTGATCCGGCGCGAGCGCACAGTGCACGGTGAAGTTGGCGTTGTTGTCGTCGTTCGACTGGCGCCCGCCGATGCCACCGATGCCCTTCATCTTGGTGACCAGATAGCCCACCTCGAAGGTCTTGGCAAAGCGGTTGGGCTGGGCGGTGTAGACCTGGCCATCGATGATGAAACGACGGCCGAAATACTTGACGAGCAACGGCTGGTACATCGCATCGGTATCCGGCGGGGTGCTGGTGCCGGAGAACAGTGCCCTGAGCGGTGCGGTGTTGATTTCCCGCTGCAGCCGCTTGGCGTCCTTGCCCATTTCGGTGGACATGCCGACCGCAGTGGCCTGGATCGGCTTGTCGAAACCGCTGGAGACACGCACGGCTTCTGCGATCGCCTCGCCTTCCGGGCCGGTCTTGAGCTTGTCCAGCCAGCCACACAGCGCGCTGCGTGCGTCCTCTTCCTTGGCGGTCTGCCCGCGTGACAGCTTGGTGCCAACCACCACGTTGCCGCCATTGGAGGCGGTGATGATGCTGACCAGCGGCATCTTGGTGTCGGTCTGCAGCACGTACATCTGGCCTTCGGTCTCGGTGATGACATCTCCGCTGACGAAGTTGTTGCCCTCATCAAGCGCTGCCTTGCGCAGCTGGCCCAGGGCGCTGCGGGGCTTCAGGCCGGGGAGGGTGACTTCGGAGGTGAAGAACTGGCCATTGCGGGGATCGCCTACCGCCTGGAAATTCTGCTGGCAGGTCTTGGCCGAGGCGCTTGCGGCCGTGCCCAGCGCGCAGGCCACGGCGACGGCGACCCAGGGGGTCTTGGTAGTCCACATGTTCCGGATTCCTTGTGCTTGGGTGTCCATTGCGGGCCGCAACGCCGAAGCGGTCTGGCTGCCCGTTCCCCATCCAGAGGGGATGTGGTCATCATAGTGTGGCCCGGCACGGGCGCAAGCTGCGGCGAGCCGCGACGTGCAGTCTGCAATGTTATAAACACCGTGATAGTTTCCCCACGGCCGCCGGCGTAGCCTGCCTCCATCGCAAAGGAGCTGTTGCCATGGGCCACGACCACGATCACCTGCCATCCGAGATCCGCCACGAGAAACCCCTGTGGTGGGCGCTCGGCCTGACCTCCACCTTCCTCCTCGTCGAAGTGGTGGGCGCGTTCTGGACCAACAGCCTGGCGCTGTTGTCCGACGCAGCACACATGGCCACCGACGCGCTGGCCCTGATGATCGCGCTGGTCGCGGTGCGGCTGAGCCGGCGCCCGCCGGATGCGCGCCGCACCTACGGCTATGCGCGCCTGGAAGCGCTGGGCGCGATGATCAACGGCGCGATGCTGTTCGTGGTTGCCGGCTACATCCTGTGGGAAGCCGTCGGGCGCTTCAGCAAGCCGCAGGAGATCGCCTCCACCGGCATGCTGGTGATCGCCTCGGCCGGCCTGGTCATCAACCTGATCTCGATGCGCCTGCTGCAGGCCGGCAGCGGCGAGAGCCTCAACGTGAAGGGCGCCTACCTGGAAGTATGGGCGGACATGCTCGGCTCGGTGGCGGTGATTGCCGGTGCGGTGCTGATCCACTTCACCGGCTGGAAGCCGATCGATCCGATCCTGGCGGTGCTGATCGGCCTGTGGGTATTGCCGCGCACCTGGGTGCTGATGCGCGAGGCGATCAACGTGCTGCTGGAAGGCGTGCCCAAGGGCATGGACGTGGCCAAGGTGCGCGACAGCCTGTCCAGCCATGCCGCGGTAATGGACGTGCATGACCTGCACGTGTGGGCGCTGGCCTCCAGCACGCCGGCGCTGACCGCGCATGTCGTGATGCGCGACGGCACCGATGCCGATGCGCTGCGCCGTGAGCTGAGCGGGCGCCTGCACGATGACTTCGGCATCGAGCACGTGACACTGCAGCTTGAAGCGGACCACTGCGGCGAAGCCTGTGGTGAGCCGGCGCCGGTGAAGGGCGGCGAGCATGAGGGCCATGAGGGGCACGACCACGGCGAGGACGCACAGGGCCATCGCGGCCACGTGCATCATTGAATGAAAATGAAAGCCGCACCGGGGAATGCCCGGTGCGGTCATTCGTCCCGTCGCGAGGCCAGCCGATCCGCCAGCCGGGTCGGCTCCGGCAGCCGGTAACCGCGCAGGGTGCGCTGCACCCAGTCCAGCGCGGTATCGGCACTGACCCGATGGCCGCCGGCCACGAACAGCGGCTTGCAGCGCACCTTGCTGCGCAGCACCCAGCCGAGCTGCTCGTCACCGTCCATCAATGGCGTATGCGCGCCTGCTTCGGCACCTGGTTCGACGAACCGGCCCACCAGTTTCGACTTGGCCACGCCGATGCTCGGCAGGTCGGTGACCACGCCCAGATGCGCGGCCACGCCCAGTCTGCGCGGATGGCTGATGCCGTGGCCATCGACGAACACCAGATCCGGCGCCCGCGGCAGCAGTGCCAGCGCGGCCAACAACGCTGGCAGCTCGCGGAAGCTGAGCAGGCCGGGAATGTACGGCATCACCGTGGGAATGCGCGCTATTTCCTGCGCCACGGGCTGCAATGTCTTCGCATCCAGCAGGACCGCTGCGGCGCGGGTGGTGGCACCGTTGTCCTCAAAGCCCACATCCAGCCCGGCCAGCCAGCGCACGTCGTTGGGCAGGCGGTCCTGGCGCTCCACGCGGCCGGCCAGCTGGAGCTGCTGCGCGCGGGCCGCGGCGACGCTGCCTTCCCAGCGCCCGGGGTCGATCACCGTATTCATTGGCCACAGCATCGCATGGGTGGCGCCACGGCCCGGTGAGTGGCGGCCGGGGCTACAATGGCGGCCTGCCTTTCCTCGCGTTGGAGACCCTGCAGTGACCCGTAAACTCGTACTGTTGCGCCATGGCCAGAGCCAGTGGAACCTGGACAACCGCTTCACCGGCTGGGTCGATGTCGACCTGACCGAGCAGGGGCGCCGGGAAGCGGCCGCCGCCGGTCGTCTGATGCGTGAGGAAGGCCTGCAGTTCGACGTCGCCCACACCTCCGTTCTCAAGCGCGCCATCCACACCCTGCAGGGTGCACTGGCCGAGCTGGAGCAGGACTGGCTGCCGGTGAACAAGTCCTGGCGCCTCAACGAGCGTCACTACGGCGGCCTGCAGGGCCTGGACAAGGCCGAGACCGCCGCCAAGCACGGCGAGGAGCAGGTCAAGGTGTGGCGCCGTTCGTACGACATCCCGCCGCCGCCGATGGAGCTGGAAGATCCGGGCCACCCGATCCATGACCGCCGCTACGCCGGCCTGGACCGCAACGCGCTGCCGGGCACCGAATCGCTGGCCACCACCCTGGATCGCGTGCTGCCGTACTGGCACGACGCGATCGCGCCGCAGCTGAAGGACGGCAAGACCGTGCTGGTCACCGCCCACGGCAACTCGCTGCGCGCGATGTACAAGTACCTCAACAATGTCTCGCGCGAGGAAATCCTCGAGCTGAACATCCCGACCGGCATCCCGCTGCTGTTCGAACTGAACGACGACCTGACGGTGCAGTCGTTCCGCTACCTGGGCGACCCGGAAGCGGCGCGCAAGGCTGCTGAAGCCGTGGCCAACCAGGGCAAGGCGAAATAAGTAGATACCCACCGTTGGTGAGTATTCTTCTGCTGGGTGTGTGCGGACCAACGGTCTGCACACATCCGCTTGCGACCACGGGCGTTCCCCCTGTGACCTTTGGCCGGTCCCTGTCGTGGGCCTCCCCGGCTACCCTGTGAAATTACCCGCAGGAGAGCCTCATGAACGTCCGCAACCTGGTCCCGCTGGGCCTGACCATCGCCATCGCTGCCTCGCTGGCGGCCTGTGGCAAGAACGAAACCGCACCGGCGGCCGGTGCCGACGCCAAGCCGGCCTTCGACCTGTCGCAGATCAAGACGCCGCTGATCTCGCTCAACAGCGCCGACCTCGATCCGGCCATCTCGGCCTGTACCGACCTCAATGGCTTCGTCAACAGCAAGTGGCTGAAGGCCAACCCGGTGCCGGGTGACCAGACCACCTGGGGCAGCTTCGAGATCCTGCGCGAGCGCTCGCTGGAAGTGCAGCACGCGCTGGTGCAGCAGGCCGCCGCCAGCCAGGCCAAGGCCGGCTCGGTGGAAGCCAAGATCGGTGACATCTGGAAGACCGGCAATGACGAAGCCAAGATCGAATCCGCCGGCCTCGCGCCGCTGCAGCCGCAGCTGGACAAGATCACCGCGCTGAACGATACCGCCGCCATCACTCAGTACCTGCGCGACAGCCAGGCCGAGGGCAAGGGCGTGCTGTTCTCGCTGTTTGCCAATGCTGATTACAAGGATTCGGCCAACGTCATCGCCTACGTCGGCCAGGGCGGCCTGGGCCTGCCGGAGAAGGGCTACTACTTCGACGATGCGCAGGCCAAGATCCGCGACGCCTACGTGGCCTACATCGCGCAGGTGCTGACTCTGTCCGGCGTGGACGCCGCGCAGGCCGCCGAGCAGGCCAAGGCCGTGATGGCCTTTGAGACCCGCCTGGCCAAGGCCTCGATGTCGCGCATCGAAATGCGTGACCCGGCCAAGCGCTACAACCCGCTCAGCGCCGCAGACGCCGACAAGCTGACCCCGAACTTCAGCTGGACCGCGCTGTTCGACACCCTGAAGGTGCCGGCCGCACAGAAGTTCTCGCTGGCCCAGCCGGGCTTCTTCGGTGAAATGGACAAGATGCTGGCCGATGTGCCGGCCAGCACCTGGCAGGCCTACCTGCGCTTCCACACCATCGACGACGCCTCGCCGTACCTGAGCAGCCAGTTCGAGAAGGCCAACTTCGAGTTCTATGGCAAGACCCTGCGCGGCCAGCAGGAAATGCAGCCGCGCTGGAAGCGCGTGCTGGAGTCGGTCAACGGTGGCATGGGTGAAGCCCTTGGCCAGCTGTACGTCGACGCCGTGTTCCCGGCCGAGTCGAAGGTGGCCATGCAGCACCTGGTGGAGAACCTGTCGCAGGCGCTGAAGGCGCGCCTGGAGCAGCTGCCGTGGATGGGCGAAGAAACCAAGAAGAAGGCGCTGGAAAAGTGGGCCAGCTTCACCCCGAAGATCGGTTACCCGGACAAGTGGCGTGACTGGGCGGGCCTGCAGACCAACGGCGACAGCTACCTGGGCAACATGCAGGCAGCGCGTGCGTTCAACTACCGCTACATGTTGGACAAGATCGGCAAGCCGGTGGACAAGACCGAGTGGGGCATGACCCCGCAGACGGTCAACGCCTACTACAACGCCACCAAGAACGAGATCGTGTTCCCGGCGGCGATCCTGCAGGCGCCGTTCTTCGACGCCAAGGCCGATCCGGCGCTGAACTACGGCGGCATCGGTGCGGTCATCGGCCACGAAATGATGCACGGCTACGACGACTCGGGCAGCCAGTTCGCCGCCAACGGCAATTTCGACAACTGGTGGACCGACGCCGACCGCAAGGCCTTCACCGAGCGTACCGACCAGCTGGTTGCACAGTTCGATGGCTACGAGTCGGTGCCGGGCGTGTTCGTGAAGGGCAAGCTGACCCTGGGCGAGAACATCGGCGACCTGGGTGGCCTGACCGTGGCCTACGACGCACTGCAGATGGCGCTGAAGGAAGACCCGAAGGCGAATGTGGAAGTGGATGGCCACAGCCAGGACCAGCGCTTCTTCATGAACTGGGCCACCGTGTGGCGCCGCAACTTCACCGACGGTGAGCTGCGCGTACGCCTGAACACCGACCCGCATGCGCCGGCCAACTTCCGAGCCAACGGTGCACCGTCGAACATGCCGTCCTTCGCTGCGGCGTTCCAGTGCAAGGCAGGCGACGCGATGGTGCGTGCCGACGACAAGCGCGTGGTGATCTGGTAACCGATCACCCGTGATGCGTGATGCGAAAGGCCCGGCGAGCGCCGGGCCTTTTGTTTTTCAGGCCGACAGCGATGAGGGGACGGGTAGAGTCGACTGTCAGTCGACTATCGCGCGCAGCGCGGGATTTTCTCGATCCGAAGAGCAGTCGACTAACAGTCGACTCTACCGCCGGGTCGTTTCACGTGCCGGGAGTCGACCAACCGGTTCGACGGAATCCGCTTGGTAGAGTCGACCGTTGGTCGACTATCGCGCGCAGCGCGGGATTTTCTCGATCTGGACCAAGGGCAGTCGACTAACAGTCGACTCTACCGGCGGGTCGTTTCACGTGCCGGGAGTCGACCAACCGGTTCGACGGAATCCGCTTGGTAGAGTCGACTGTCAGTCGACTATCGCGCGCAGCGCGGGATTTTCTCGATCCGAAGAGCGGTCGACTAACAGTCGACTCTACCGCCGGGTCGTTTCACGTGCGGGAAGATCTCAGGCCAGCTCAGGTTCCTGCGCCAGCAGGCGATGGAAGCGTTGCAGAACGTAAGGATCGATCAGGCCACCGGATTGCTCGTCGATGATGCGCAGAGCCGTCTCGTGTTCCATCGCGGCACGGTAGGGACGCACGCTGGTCATCGCGTCATAGGCATCCGCAACGGTGACGATGCGTGAGCCCAACGGAATGCTCTCGCCGCGCAGCCCATCGGGATAGCCACTGCCATCGAACGCCTCGTGATGGGCGCGGATCAGCCGCGCAACCGGTGCCGCATCGCTGCGGCCGGTGGCCAGGAAGATATGCTCACCGCGCACCGGATGCTCGCGCATGATCGCGCGCTCCTCGTCGGTATGCCGGCGCGGGGCCAGCAGCACCTCATCGGGAATGCCGATCTTGCCGATGTCATGGAAGCGCGCTGCCAGGCCGATCTGCGCACTGGCATCGTCATCCAGATCGCAGTGCGTGGCCAGGCGCTGCGCGAGCAGGCCAACGCGGTCGCAATGGTGGCGGGTGTAAGCGTCGCGCATCTGCAGCGACATCGAGAGGGCATCGATCAGGCAGGCCTGTGCATGCAGCAGGTCGGGGGCGGGTACGGCGTCAGGAAACATGGTCATCCGCCCGCACCGGGTGGGGACCGGTGCGGGGTATTCGGGGGCGATCAACCCGGGGCGAGGGTGGTCAGAAGGGCGCGGGCCGCGTTGAAGCGGTCCTCCGGCAACGGCAGCGGATGCTTGATGCGAAGCTTGTCGGGCCCTTCCATGGCATAGAGGTTTGGCTGTTTCTGGATCAGCTGGATCACCGCCATCGGATCGATGTTCGGCTTGGACTCGAACACGATGCGGCCACCGTTTTCGCCCAGGTCCAGCTTGCGGATGCCCAGCGTATTGGCCTTCAGCTTCAGCTCGGCGATGGCGAACAGGTGCTTGGCCGCATCCGGCAGCAGGCCGAAGCGATCGATCATCTCCACCTGCAGTTCGCGCAGCGCATCGCTGTCGCGCGCGCTGGAAATACGCTTGTACAGGGTCAGGCGGGTATGCACGTCCGGCAGGTAGTCTTCCGGGATCAATGCCGGCACATGCAGCTCGACCTCGGCACCACGCACTTCCTCGCCGGCATCCAGGTCGGGCAGCTTGCCCTGCTTGATGCTGCGTACCGCGCGCTCCAGAAGCTCGGTGTACAGGCTGAAGCCGACCTCGGCCATCTGCCCGCTCTGGTCCTCGCCGAGCAGTTCGCCGGCACCGCGGATCTCCAGATCGTGCGTGGCCAGGGTGAAGCCGGCGCCCAACTCGTCCATCGAGGCGATCGCTTCCAGGCGCTTCTCAGCGTCGGGGGTGATCGCGCGGCGGTCGGGGGTGATCAGGTAGGCGTAGGCACGGTGGTGCGAACGGCCCACGCGGCCACGCAGCTGGTGCAGCTGGGCCAGGCCGAAGCGGTCGGCGCGGTTGATGATGATGGTGTTGGCGTTGGGGATGTCGATGCCCGATTCGATGATCGTGGTCGACAGCAGCACGTTGAAGCGCTGCTTCTGGAAGTCCAGCATCACCTTTTCCAGCTCGCGCTCGGGCATCTGCCCGTGGGCGATGCCGATGCGCGCTTCCGGCACCAGCTCGGACAGCTCGCGCTGCATGCGGCCGATGCTTTCCACGTCGTTGTGCAGGAAGTACAGCTGGCCGCCACGTGCCAGCTCGCGCTGGAAGGCTTCGCGCAGCAGCGCGTTGTCCCACTGGGTGATGAAGGTCTGCACCGCCAGCCGGTTCGGCGGCGGCGTGGCGATGATCGACAGGTCACGCAGGCCGGCCATGGCCATGTTCAAGGTGCGCGGGATCGGCGTGGCGGTCAGGGTCAGCAGGTGCACGTTGGCGCGCAGCGCCTTCAGGGCTTCCTTCTGGCGCACGCCGAAACGCTGCTCTTCGTCGACGATGACCATGCCCAGGTCCTTGAACTTCACGTCGGGCTGCAGCAGGCGATGGGTGCCGACGATGACGTCGATGGTGCCGGCGGCGACCTTTTCCAGCTCGGCCTTGATCTCCTTGGTGCTCTTGAAGCGCGACAGCACCTCGACCTTCAGCGGGTAATCGGCGAAGCGGTCGCGGAAGTTGCGGTAATGCTGTTCGGCCAGCAGCGTGGTCGGCACCAGCACGGCCACCTGCTTGCCGGCACTGGCGGCGGCGAATGCCGCACGCACCGCCACCTCGGTCTTGCCGAAGCCGACGTCGCCGCAGACCACACGGTCCATCGGCTGGCTGCTGGCGAGGTCGCGCAGGGTGGCGTCGATGGCGGCCAGCTGATCGGGGGTTTCCTCGAACGGGAATCCGGCTGCGAACGGCTCGTACATCGCACGGTCCACCTGCAGTGCCAGGCCGGCACGCGCCTGGCGACGGGCCTGGATCTCCAGCAGTTCGGCAGCGACGTCGCGAACCTTTTCGGCGGCCTTGCGCTTGGCCTTGCTCCACTGCTCGCCACCGAGCGAATGCAGCGGCGCGGTTTCCGCTGAAGCGCCGGAGTAGCGGCTGATCAGGTGCAGCTGGGCGACCGGCACATACAGGCGGTCGCCCTTGGCGTATTCGATTTCGAGGAACTCGCCGGGCATGCCGCCGACGTCCATCGCGATCAGGCCACGGTAGCGGCCGACGCCATGGTCCTCGTGCACGATCGGTGCACCCTCGGTCAGTTCGCCGAGGTCGCGGATGATCGCTTCCGGCTCGCGGCCGGCACGGCGCGTGCGGCGGCTGCTGCCGGCGCGCTCGGGGAACAGCTGGCGCTCGGTCAGCACCGCGATGCGCGGATCGTCCAGTGCGAAGCCATCTTCCAGCGGTGCCACCGCGATCGCGAAGCGCGCATCGTCGGCGAGGAAGCTGGGCAGGTCGGCCACCACCGGCGGCTTCAGCTCGGCGGCCTGCAGCACTTCCAGCAGGGCCTCGCGACGCCCGGGCGAATCGGCGGCGATCAGTACCCGGCCCGGATAGTGGCCGAGGAAGGATTTCAGCGCGTCGCCAGCGGGGGCCTCGCGCGCGGCCACCGGCAGCGGCGGCAGCGGCTGGTCACCCAGCGCGTGGGCATCGGCGATGCGCGCGTGGTCAGCCGACCACACCTCGATGCGCGGGGCATCGTTCAGGCGCTCGCGCAGCAGCTCCGGCGACAGGTACAACGCCGAAGGCGGCAGCAGCGGGCGCTCCACATCATGGCGGCGCTGCTCATAGCGGTCCGCGGTCTGCGCCCAGAACGCGACGGACGCTTCATACGCACCGGTACAGACCACCGGCAGGCTGCCGTCGGGCAGGTAGTCGAACAGGGTTGCGGTGCGTTCGAAGAACAGCGGCAGGTAGTACTCGACGCCGGCCGGGGCCAGCCCGGACTTCAGATCCTGGTACAGCGAACTGCGCCGGGTATCCACATCGAAACGCTCGCGCAGCGTGGCCAGCACGCGTGCGATGCTGGCCTCGTCCATCGGCACTTCGCGGCCGGGCAGCATGTGCACCGCCTCGACCTTGTCCAGCGAACGCTGGCTTTCCGGATCGAAGGCACGGATCGAGTCGATGTCCTCGTCCAGTAGTTCTACCCGCAGCGGCTCGTCGGCGCCCATCGGGAACACGTCGAGCAGGCCGCCGCGCACCGCGAAGTCACCTGGGTCCATCACCTGCGGCACGTTGCGGTAGCCGGCGCTTTCCAGGCGACGCTTCTCGGCTTCCAGGTCCAGGCGCTGGCCGACTTTCAGGTCAAAGCTGCCACCGATCACATAGCTGCGCGGGGCCAGCTGCTGCAGCAGGGTCTGCACCGGCACGATCACCAGGCCGCGCTTCAGCGCCGGCAGGCGGTGCAGGGCGGACAAGCGCTGCGAGATGATGTCCGGATGCGGGCTGAAGCGGTCGTACGGCAGGGTTTCCCAGTCCGGGAAGGCGACCACCGGCAGGGCCGGGTCACCGCCAAGCAGGGTCTGCAGGTCGGCTTCGAGCTGGTTGGCACCGTGGTTGTCACGGGCGATCACCAGCAGCGGGGCGTCATGCGCACGCGCGGCCTGGGCCAGGTACCAGGCCAGGGCGGTCGGCGAGGCGGGGGCGCGCCACCAGGCGCGGAGCTGGCCGGCGCGCGGCAGCGGCGGGGCGGGGTATGAGGTACGCGACATGGACCCCGGATTTTAGCAGAAGCCCGATCGAAGCCCGGTGGGTCGTGCCGGCCGTTTGCCGACGGCCTCACGTGCCGTTGGGGGAACACAATGCCGGCCAGCGGCCGGCACTACCGGGAGGCATGGCCGGGCAGGGCCCGGCGCATCCGTCAGTTGTCCAGCTCCAGCACCATCCGCACCAGGCCTTCGGCACCGGTCGGGTGCGGCACCGGCTTGAAGCCCAGTGAGGCGGCCAGCTGCTTCATCGGCTCGTTCTCGGCGGCAACGTCGCCGTACAGGCGGTCGAGGTACTTGCCGCGGCCCCACTTCACCAGCTTGCGCATCAGCTGCCGGCCCAGGCCCTGGCCAATGAGGAAGCGGCTGATCAGGATCGCGTACTCGGCTTCACGGGTACCGGGGATGATCGAGGCCCGGGCGACCGCGCCGACCACCGCTTCGCCAGCGGGCAGGGATTCGGCTGCGACCAGGGTGATCTCGGTCTTGGGATTGGGGTGGGTCAGGCGCTGGGTGGTTTCCGGTGACAGCTCGGTCACCGCCTGCAGGAAACGATCACGGATTTCTTCCGGCCCGAACAGGCTGAACGCCGCTTGCAGCGGTGCGCCGTCTTCCGGGCGGATGGGGCGGATCAGCAGCTCGTGGCCGCTGGGAGCCTTGAAGATCTCATGCCAGGGCGGCATGCGGTTGCGAGTGGCCATACCGGGTGATTCCTTGGTGGTCCATCGATTGTGGCATCACCGGGGCTGCATTCCGTGAACGAAAGGCTCACGGCGGTACAGCCTCGTGAAGGCCGTTATTCGGGGGCTTTGAGCCAATTCAGGCGGGTGCTGGCCCCCGGTTCGCCCAGGTGCTGGCGCAGCGCCGGCAGGGCCGGGCCGACCACCCGGTCGAACTGCCACGGCGGGTTGAGCAGCAGCATGCCGCTGCCGTTGAGGCGCAGCGGCGAGTCGTCCGGGCGCACCAGGAACTCGATCGTCATCGCCGACTTGACCGGCAGGGCAGTGGCCTTGCGCAGGAAATGCAGGATGGTGCGGCGCTGCTTGATCGGGAACCAGACCGCACAGGTGGCCTGCGGCCAGCGTGCCAGGGTCTCGGCCAGGGCAGCCAGGATGTTCTGGTATTCGGCGTCCTGCGCCTCGTACGGCGGATCGATCAGCACCAGGCCACGACCGATCTTGCTGCCGTTGAACTTCGGCGGCAGCAGCGAGCGCAGCAGGGCATAGCCATCGCCAGCGCGCACATCGACGCGGCTGTCATGGGCAAACAGGGCCTTCAGCGTGGCCGTTTCGGCTTCCTGCAGCTCGCAGACCGCCATGCGGTCCTGGGCACGCATCGCCTGTGCGCTCAGCAGCGGCGAGCCCGGGTAGTTGGTCAGCGCGCCCACCGGGTTGTCGGCCTGGACCGCCTTCAGGTAGCGCTCGACCACCTCCGGCAGCTTGGGCTGGGCCATCAGCCGCATGATCCCGGATTCGGCCTCGAGGGTCTTGCGGCTCTCTTCGCTGGCCAGCAGGTAGCGGCCGGCACCGCCGTGGGTGTCGAGCACGAAGAACGGGCTGTCCTTGCGCTTGAAGCTGTCGATCAGGGCCAGCTGGACGATGTGCTTGAGCACATCGGCGTGGTTGCCGGCATGGAAGGCGTGGCGATAGTTCATGGGCGGCAGTGTACGGGGCGGCGGCCGCAGCGGCTATGCTGCGCGCCATGACAGCTCCCGTTGCCCATGTCCTGGTAGTCGAGGACGAAGCCGCCATCGCCGAAACCGTGCTCTATGCGCTGCGCAGCGAGGGCTATGCCGCCAGCCACTGCCTGCTGGGCGGGGAGGCGCTGCAGCGGCTGCAGGCCGGGGATATCGACGTGGTGGTGCTGGACGTGGGATTGCCCGACCTGGGCGGCTTCGAGGTCTGCCGACGGCTGCGCGCGCAGCCCGGGCCGGTGGCGCAGCTGCCGGTGATCTTCCTGACCGCCCGCAACGATGAAGTGGACCGGGTGCTCGGCCTGGAACTGGGCGCCGACGACTACATGACCAAGCCGTTCTCGCCGCGCGAGCTGGTGGCGCGGGTGCGTGCACGCCTGCGCCGTGCGGCGCCGGTCATCGCAGCGCCCAGCGCCGATGCAGGCTGGCAGGAACATGGCGCGTTCGCCATCGACCGCGAAGGCCGGCGCATCCGCTTCCGTGGCCAGGCACTGGACCTGACCCGCTACGAGTACGCGCTGCTGGAGGCGCTGCTGCAGCGACCCGGTGCCATCCTCAGCCGTGCCCAGCTGATGGACCGTGGCTGGGACAGCAGCGCCGACAGTGCCGACCGCACCGTCGATACCCATGTAAAGACGCTGCGTGCCAAGCTGCGCGCGGCCGGTGCCAGCGACGACCCGATCCGCACCCACCGTGGCCTTGGCTACGCGCTGGAGGTCTAGCCGATGCGCCTGGTGCTGAAGCTGTTCCTGGGCTTCTTCCTGATCACCGGCATCGCGGCCTTCTTCGTGATGCGCGTGTTCGTCAACGAAGTGAAGCCGGGTGTGCGCCAGGCGATGGAATCGACCCTGGTCGATGCGGCCAACGTGCTGGCCGAGATGGCCGCCGCCGACGTCAAGGACGGCACCATCCGCAGCGGCAGTTTCACCCGCAACCTGGCCAAGGCACGGCAGCGCGACCTGAAGGCAATGGTCTGGCGGTTCCCGAAGCGCTCGCTGGATTACCGGGTGACCATCACCGATGCCAAAGGCACCGTCATCTACGACTCGCTGGGCCGTGACCTTGGCCGCGACAATTCGCGCTGGAATGATGTCTACCGCACCCTGCGTGGCGAATA
This sequence comes from Stenotrophomonas sp. YJH_SMC_19, assembly GCF_059367915.1. Lineage (NCBI taxonomy): Bacteria > Pseudomonadati > Pseudomonadota > Gammaproteobacteria > Lysobacterales > Lysobacteraceae > Stenotrophomonas > Stenotrophomonas sp. YJH_SMC_19. The sequence continues at coordinate 92,898 of NZ_JCAFRI010000001.1, read as the reverse complement.
CGGTGCCCGTTCCAGCCCCGAGATTCCGGGCGAGGAAGGCGATACGGTGATGCATGTGGCGGCGCCGGTATACGACCCGGCCGATGGCCGCACCCTGATCGGCGTGCTCAGCCTGGCCCAGCCCAACCGCAGCATCGATCCGTTCATCGCCGCCAGCCAGCGCGCCATCATCGAGCGCGGTGCCTGGCTCATCGGATTGTCGGCGCTGGTCGGCGTGCTGGTGACGATGTGGCTGACCACTGGCCTCGGCCAGCTCAGCCGCTATGCACGCGCGGTCAGCGCGGGCGAACCGGTGCCACCACCACGGCGCCGTCGCGACGAGATCGGCGATCTCGGCCAGGCGCTGGAAACGATGCGCCGCAAGCTCGAAGGCAAGGCCTACGTCGAGCAGTACGTGCAGTCGCTGACGCATGAGATGAAGAGCCCGCTGGCGGCGATCCGCGGTGCCGCCGAACTGCTGCAGGAGCCGCTGCCCGAAGCGGACCGCGTGCATTTCGCGCGCAGCATTGTCGACCAGCAGGAACGGCTGACCGAGACCATCGACAAGCTGCTGGCGCTGGCCGAAGTGGAACAGCACGGCTGGCTGCAGACCCGCGATCCGATCGCGCTGCAGGCATTGCTGGCCGATGCGGCCGCGGCCGCGCAGGTGCGCGCGCAGGCGGCCGGCGTGCGGGTCCACATCGGCAACGTGCCCGACCTGCGGGTGCAGGGCGACGGCTACCTGCTGCGGCAGGCGCTGCACAACCTGATCGACAACGCGATTGCCTTCTCGCCCTCCGGCGCGGAGATCGCGCTGCAGGCCGAGGTGGACGGGCAGGGCGTGCGCCTGCAGGTGGCCGACCGCGGCGCCGGCATCCCGGACTATGCGCGCGAGCGGGTGTTCGAACGCTTCTATTCGCTGGCGCGGCCCGGCAGCGGGCGGCGCAGTTCCGGCCTGGGCCTGCCATTCGTGCAGGAAGTCGCGCGCCTGCACGATGGACGCGCCAGTGTCGACGTCCGCGAGGGCGGCGGCACCGTGGCCAGCCTGTGGCTGCCATCGGGTGCGCCGGGCCAGCGCCCGCGCCGCTGACTTCACACTCGCTTCAAATTCGCCACAAACCCTGCTCACCCCAGCGGTCCATCCTGCAGCCCTCTCCAACGAGGATGGACCATGAAATCCCTGAAGATGCTGCTGAGGTTCGCCATTGTCGGCGGGCTGACCCTGCTGCTGCTGGTGCCGCTGACCATGATCCGCGGGGTCATCAACGAACGCAGCGCATACCGCGACGAGGCGTTCTCGCGGGTGGCCGACAGCCGCGCCGGTGCACAGCAGCTGGTGGGCCCGGTGCGGGTGGTGCCATGGGTGGAACGCAAGCAGGTTGAACTGGTCGACCCGCTGGGCGTCAAGAAGACCGAGATACAGGTCACCGAGGGGCACTGGCTGCAGATGCCGGCGTCGCTGGAGGTGGGCGGCGAGATGCTGCCGAGCCAGCGCGAAGTGGGCCTGTTCAAGGTGCCGGTGTACAGCTGGAACGGCCAGATGAAGGCGACCTTCGCCGCAGACGACTATCCGGTGAAGGCCGGCCGCAGTTACGGCCAGCCGTATGTCGCGGTTGGTGTATCCGATGTGCGGGGCCTGGTGGGTACGCCGAACCTGCGCGTGGATGGCAAGCAGCTGCGGTTGCTGCCGGGCGTTGGCGCGGCCAGCGAGGTGGGGCGAGGCCTGCACGCACCGGTGGCCGGTTTCGCTGCGGATCAGGGCGGCACGCTGGCTGCCAGCACGGTTGAACTGGAGCTGCGCCTGGATGGCAGCCGCATGCTGTCGGTGGTGCCGGTGGGCGATGACACCCACATCGCGCTGCGTTCGAGCTGGCCGCATCCGTCGTTCAGCGGTGCGTTCCTGCCCAATGAGCGACGCGTCGATGCGCAGGGCTTCGATGCACGCTGGGCGGTGTCCTCGCTGGCCTCCGATGCCCAGCGCCAGCTGCGCAATGATGGTGCGGTCGAATCGCAGGCGGTGACGGTGTCGCTGGTCGATCCGGTCGATACCTACACCCAGGCCGACCGTGCCTCGAAATACGGCGTGCTGTTCGTGCTGCTCACCTTCGTCGGCTTCATCCTGTTCGAGCTGATCAAGTCGCTGCGCATCCACCCGTTGCAGTACCTGATGGTGGGCCTGGCGCTGGCGATCTTCTTCCTGCTGCTGATCAGCCTGTCCGAGCACATCGCGTTCTGGAAGGCCTACCTGGTATCGGCCGTGGCCTGTATTGGCCTGCAGGCGGTGTACCTGGCCAATGTGCTGGGCCACTGGAAGCGCGGCCTCGGCTTCGCTGCGCTGCTGACCGTGCTGTACGGCGCGCTGTATGGCCTGCTGGTGTCGGAGAACAACGCGCTGTTGATGGGGTCGCTGCTGCTGTTCGTGATCCTGGCGCTGGCGATGTGGGTGACCCGCCGGGTCGACTGGTACGCGCTCGGCGCGGAACTGAAGTAAGGAGCAGGCCATGGGCTGGCGCCAGGGATTGCGGCAACGGGCACGGCAGGGCATTCCGGCCCTGCTGGAAGTGGATGCGCTGCTGCAGGCACATGGCGTGCTGGCGGCCCTGCCGGGGGCACGGATCGCCCCCGGCCTGGTCCGCTTCCAGCTGGCGGCGGTGACCTGCGAAGGATTGCAGGGGCAGGGATTGCGCTGGCTGCAGGGCGCGCGGCAGGGACGCGGCGCGGTGGCTGGCCGGGTGCCGCGCTACCGGCCATGGAAGGCCGGGGCGGAGGCGCTGGCCGAGATCGGTATCGGTGGCCTTCCGGATGACTGGCCGGCACACGCGGCGGTGTACGGCTGCAGCAGCATCGACCGGCGGCACTGGTTGCTGCTGCTGCCGGAACGGGCGCAGTTGTGGCTGGGATGGAGTGGGTGATGTGGCGTGGCAGGTGCGAACCAACCACTCTCCTGTGGGTGCGAACCTTGGTTCGCACGCTTCCATCCCGCCCATGACCGATGGGACGGTATCCCCGCGCCCCCGCTGGCTAGACTCGACGAGTTGATGATCGAGCCGAAGGGCAGGGGTGCGATGTGTTGAAGTGGGGCATGCTGGCCGCAGCGCTGGCGATGGGTGGCAACGCAGGAGCGCAGCAGCGCGAGACGGTGGACCTGGACATGGTCAGCCGCATCCGCCAGGAGGCCTTCCACCGTTCGCAGGTGATGGACACTTTCAGCTATCTCACCGAGCGCATCGGCCCGCGCCTGACCAACTCGCCGGCGATGGGGCGCGCCAATGCGTGGACCCGTGGCAAGTTCAACGAATGGAAGCTGGACAACGTCCACGACGAGGCCTTCGACGACTTCGGGCGCGGCTGGGAGTTCACTTCGGCGAGCGTGGAGATGCTGGGCGACCGCGTGCAGCCGCTGCATGCACTGCCCAAGGCCTGGACGCCGGGCACCAAGGGGCCGGTTGAAGGCGAGCTGGTCCAGGTCGAGATCAAGAAGCCCGAAGACATCGAGAAGTACCGCGGCAAGCTGCGCGGCAAGATCGTGCTGCTGGGCGAGGCGCGCGAGTACAAGCGCGGCACCGAGGCGGATTCGCATCGCCACGACGCCACCTCGCTGGAAGGCCTGCAGGAGTTCACCCTGCCCAAGGACAAGGACGCCACCGCCGAGCGTGCCAAGCGGGTCAAGGAGTACCAGGAACGCCAGCAGCTGGCGACCAAGGTCAATGCGTTCTTCGTGGAAGAGGGCGCGCTGGCCTCGATCAGCATCAGCAGCTGGGACAACGGCATCATCCGGGTTGCCGGTGGTGGTTCGCGCAAGGCCGGTGAATCGGTGGGCATCCCCGAGCTGGCGATGATCAGCGAGCACTTCAATCCGCTGGTGCGCGCGCTGGAGGCCAAGCAGACGGTGCGCCTGCGCGTGGATGTGGCAGCACGCTTCACCGATGAGGCCGACCAGCCCGGTTACAACACGCTGGCCGAGATCCGTGGCAGCAGCAAGCCCGATGAAGTGGTGATGATCGGCGCGCACCTGGATTCCTGGCACAGCGGTACCGGTGCGGCCGACAACGCGGCTGGCGTGGCGGTGATGATGGAGGCGATGCGCATCCTCAAGGCCACCGGCGCCAAGCCCAGGCGCACCATCCGCGTGGCGCTGTGGAGCGGTGAGGAACAGGGCCTGATCGGCTCGCAGGCCTATGTGGCCAAGCACTTCGGTCGTTTCCCGGAACCCACCGACCCGGCGCAGAAGGCGCTGCCGGCCTCGCTGCGCGAGCCCACCGGCGCGCTGCAGAAGACCCGCGATTACGGCAAGTTCCAGGTCTACTTCAACATGGACAACGGCTCGGGCCGCTTCCGCGGCATCTATGCGCAGGAAAACCTGGCGGCGATGCCGATCTTCGAAGCCTGGCTGGCGCCGTTCCATGACGTGGGCGCCACCACCGTGGCCACCCGCAACACCGGCAGCACCGACCACATCAGCTTCGACCGCATCGGCCTGCCGGGCTTCCAGTTCATCCAGGACCGGCTGGACTACTTCACCAATGTCCACCACAGCCACCTGGACACCTGGGACCACGCCGAACCGGAGGACCTCAAGCAGGCCGCAGCCATCGTCGCCTCGTTCGCCTACAACGCCGCGATGCGCGAGCAGCCGTTCCCGCGCAAGGTGGAACCCTAAAAGGGGACGGAGGGGATTAAGTCGTTTCTCCCCTCCGTTTCCCGGTTGCAGCGCCTCAGGCTGGGCAAGCGCGACTTAATCCCCTCCGTCCCCTTTTTCCGTCGGGGGCGGAGGGCTGGTAAAATCGGGGGATTCCCGTTCCTCGAGCCGTCCATGACCTGCCGCACCCGCTTCGCCCCCAGTCCCACCGGCTACCTGCACATCGGTGGTGCCCGCACTGCGCTGTACTGCTGGCTGGAGGCCCGCCACCGTGGCGGCGAGTTCGTGCTGCGCATCGAGGACACCGACCGTGAACGCAGCACCCAGGGCGCGATCGACGCGATCCTGGAGGCGATGGAGTGGCTGGGCCTGGACTATGACGAAGGCCCGATCTACCAGACCGACCGCGTCGCCCGTTACCTGGAAGTGGCCGAACAGCTGGTGGCCGACGGCAAGGCGTATTACGCATACGAGACCCGCGAAGAGCTTGACGCGATGCGCGAGGCCGCCATGGCCAGGCAGGAGAAGCCGCGCTACAACGGTGCCGCGCGTGACCTGGGCCTGCCGCGCAGGGATGATCCGAACCGCGTCATCCGCTTCAAGAACCCGCTGGAAGGCACGGTGGTGTTCGACGACCTGATCAAGGGCCGTATCGAGATCGCCAACAGCGAGCTGGATGACATGGTCATCTTCCGCCCGGACGGCTACCCCACCTACAACTTCGCGGTGGTGGTGGACGACTGGGACATGGGCATCACCGAGGTCATCCGCGGCGACGACCACATCAACAACACCCCGCGCCAGATCAACCTGTACGAAGGCATCGGGGCCCCGGTGCCGAAGTTCGGCCACATGCCGATGATCCTGGACGAGCAGGGCGCCAAGCTGTCCAAGCGCACCGGCGCGGCCGACGTGATGCAGTACAAGGACGCCGGCTACCTGCCGGACGCGCTGCTGAGCTACCTGGCCCGCCTGGGCTGGTCGCACGGTGACCAGGAGCTGTTCAGCCGCCAGGAACTGATCAACCTGTTCGACGTGAAGGACTGCAATTCCAAGGCCTCGCGCCTGGACATGGCCAAGCTGGGCTGGGTCAACCAGCATTTCCTGAAGACCGAGGACGTGGCCGCGATCGTGCCGCACCTGGTCTACCAGCTGCAGAAGCTGGGCCTGGACGTGGCCGCTGGCCCGGCCCCGGAGGACGTGGTGATCGCCCTGCGTGAACGCGTGCAGACCCTGAAGGAAATGGCCGAGAAGGCCGTGGTCTGGTACCAGCCGCTGACCGAGTACGACGAAGCAGCGGTGGCCAAGCACTTCAAGGCCGGTGCCGAGGTGGCGCTGGGCAAGGCCCGCGAGCTGCTGGCCGCCCTGCCGGAATGGACCGCCGAGTCGGTGGGCGTCGCCCTGCACGACGCGGCCGCAGCGCTGGAAATCGGCATGGGCAAGGTTGCCCAGCCGCTGCGCGTGGCCATCACCGGCACCCAGGTCAGTCCTGACATTTCCCATACCGTTTACCTGGCCGGCCGCGAGCAGGCCTTGAAACGCATTGATGTGGCCATCACCAAGGTAGCAACGGCCTGAGGCATCCTTGCCAGGCCCGAACCGGAGAACACGCATGCCCGCCAAGACCGCCACCGCCTGTACCGCCCCGCACCACCACGTCCACGACGCATCGGACTTCGTGGCGGTGGTCGAGCGCGTCTCGCGCGAACGCGGGCTGCGCCTGACCCCGATCCGCGCCAACGTACTGAAGCTGATCGCCGAGGCCGGCAAGCCGGTCAAGGCCTACGAGCTGCTGGAGTGGGTGCGCAACGGCAAGGGCGTGGGTGCTGACGCCCCGCCCACCGTGTACCGCGCCCTCGACTTCCTGATGGCCAATGGCTTCGTGCACAAGCTGGAATCGGTGAATGCCTTCGTGGCCTGCCACCATCCCAGCAGCGCCGCGCATTCGGTGCCGTTCCTGATCTGCAACAGCTGCCACAGCGCGGTGGAGCTGGAAGACCGCGAGATCGTCACCCAGCTGGAGAAGCGTGCCAAGGAGCTGGGTTTCCAACCGCAGGCGCAGACCCTGGAAGTGCATGGCCTCTGCGCGCGCTGCGCCGGCTAACGCAACGGTAGTGCCGGCCGCTGGCCGGCATTTTGGAAACGGTGCGACAGGGCCTGCGTCCTAGTCCATCGGCTTGGACCGGGTATCCACCCGCACGATCACCGACATGCCGGGGCGCAGCTGCGCGGCCAGCTTCTGGCCTTTGTTGATCGATATCCGCACCGGCAGCCGCTGCACCACCTTGGTGAAGTTGCCGCTGGCATTGTCCGGGCGCAGCACGCTGAATTCCGACCCGGTGGCGGGCGCGATCTCCTGCACGCGGCCCCGCAGCACCTGGCCTTGGAACGCGTCCACCGAGAACGTGGCCGGCTGGCCGATCGCCATCCCCCAGGTCTGGCCTTCCTTGTAGTTGGCCACCACCCACAGCGTGTCAGGTACCAGGAACAGCAGCTGCGAACCGGCGGCGACGTACTGGCCCACGCGTACGCTGGCTTCGCTGATCTGGCCGTCGCGCGGCGCGTGGATCACCGTGTTGGCCAGATCGATGCGCGCCAGTTCCAGCTGCGCCTGCGCGCTCTCCACCTGGGCCTCCAGGCTCTTGCGCGCTACCTGGGTCGATACCAGGGTCTCCTCGGCGATGCGGATCTGCGCCTGCGACTGCTGCACGCTGGCCTGCGCCGAGGCCTGCGCGGTGCGGAACTTGTCGCGATCGTTGATCGACACCAGCTGCTGCGCAGCCAGTTCCTCGTAGCGCTTGGTCTCGTTGCGTGAGCGTTGCAGCTCCGCCTGCCCGGCCGACAACGTGGCGCGGGCGGAGGCAATCTGCGCACGGTTCTGCGCCTGCGACTGGTCCGAGTTGGCCAGGGCCGCGCGTGCGCTGTCCAGCGTCGCCTGCGCCTGGGCGACCCGCTGCGCATAGATGCGGTCATCGATGCGCAGCAGCGGCTCGCCTTCCTTCACGTGCTGGAAGTCCTTCACCAGCACCTCGGTTACATAGCCGTTGACCTGTGGCGCCATCACCGTGATCTGTCCGCGTACATACGCGTTGTCGGTCACCATCACGCTGCTGGTGAACGGCCACAGGTGCCAGGCGCGCAGGATCAGCGCAATGCCCAGCAGGGCCACCACCACCATCACCACCACGCTGCGCGCGCTGGGCTTGAGGTACTTCGGCGCGACAGCGGGTTCTACCGGCGTAGGGGCAGGCGCCGCGTCGGTCGGCGGCGGTGGGGTTACGTTGTCGGCGTCGTCGGGTCGGGGCGGGACGGGAGGCATGGTCGAGAACTCAGCGGGGCGCGGCCGGCGTGGCCACAGCGGGGGAAGTGGGGTGGCGCTTGCGCCATTGCTTGAGCACGGCGGTGCGCAGCGACAGCAGCAGCAACCAGCACAGGAAGCCGATGGCCAACCAACCGCTCAGCGTGAACACATCATTGAAGCCGCGTACGTTGGCTTCGCGGCGCGTCGTCTGCGCCAACTGCGCGCTGCCCTGCGCGCTGCGCAGCACCGGATCGGTGATCTGGGCGACGTACAGCTGCTGTTGGATGCGCAGGCGCTGTGCCACCACCGGGTCGGCCGGGTCGAGCTGGCTGGTCAGCGCGCTGGAATACAGCTGCTCGCGATGCAGCTGGAAGGTCCCCAGCACGGCCGAGCCGGCCAGGCCGCCCAGCGTCTGCGTGATCGACAGCGTCACCAGGAAGGTGATCATGTGGTCCACGCCCTGTTTCAGCGCGGCGGAAATGCCGAGCATGATCAACGGGCCCATGAACATGCCGGCACCGACCGAGGCCAGGAACTGGCTGGCGTAGAAGTCGTGCGGCCGATCCATGCTGGTGCGGTGCTGGTCGAAGAACGCGGCGGCGCCCAGCAGCAGGATCGCCATCAGCAGCTGCGGGATCAGCCGTTTGGGCCCGAAGGTCAGTGCAGTGCCGGCGATACCGGTGATCACGCCGGCAAGAATCACCACGAACAGCGGCCGCAACTGATCAGGGCCCATGCCGAGCGTGCGCATCAGGTTGACCACGCCGTAGGACTGCTCGGTGGTCAGGAAGCGGATCAGGAAGGCGCCGACGATGAAATGCAGTACGGGCAGGCTGGCCAGCCAGCGTGTCTGCAGCAGCGGATTGCGCCGGTAGTGCTCGATGACGAAGGCGGTGGTGGACAGCACGATCGAGGCGACTAGGGCCCAGCCCAGCCACGGCGTGTTAAGCCACCAGCGGGTGTAGCCCTGCGCCAGCACGATCACCAGCAGCGCGACGGCCGGTGCGAGCAGGGCAAAGGTGAGGAAGTCCAGCGGTTCGAAGGCCTTCACCTGGATGCCGGGCGGCAGCTTCAGCACCACCACTGCCGCGAACGCGCACAGTGCCAGCCCGGCTTCGAATGAGTAGAGCTGATGCCATTGGCCGGTATCGACCAGGCCTGGTGAAACGATCCAGGCGATCGGCACCGCCAGCTGCGAGAGGCCGACGCCGACCACCAGCAGGTTGCCGGTAAAGCGGCGCGGCAGCGCCTGCAGCATGTATAGCGTGCCCAGTGTCGAACAGGCCGCACCCGCGAAGCCGCTGGCGGCGCGGGTCAGCATCGTGGTCTCGAAGCTGCCGACGAACAGGTGCAGTACCGCCAGCGCTGCGTACAGGCCCAGCCCGATCTCGGCGAACAGGCGGATGCCGTACTGCTGGCGGAACTTGAAGGCCAACAGGTTGGCGGTGACATTCACCATGGCATAGGCCGCCACCAGCCAGCTGCCCTGGGTCGGGGTCAGTGCCAGCTGGCCTTGCAGGAACGGCAGGTTGGCGGTAACCAGCGCATTGCCGAGGCCGCCGGTGATCGCCACCAGCAGTGATACCAGCGCATAGGCCGCGCGCCGATACGGCGGGTGCCAGGGCATCGATGCCGAACCGGGCATGGTCGGCTTTTCGTGCTCCTCCCAATCCGGAACCGGCTTCAGATACGGCTGGACCATCAGCGAGCCTCGCTGGTTGCTCCCTGGAGACCCCCGCGCAGCAGCTGCAGGGCGCGCCCGGCCAACTGGGCGCGCTCGTCGCGGGTCTTGCCGCGCAGGGCCGCACCCAGCATGCCCGAGATCAGTGAAATATCCGTCTTTTCCAGGTCGGCACGGCACAGCCCGGCGGCCTTGGCGCGCGCGATCGGTTCCTCCAGCAGGTCGCGCACGGTCTCGCGCGCGGCGCGCATGGACGGCACGTCCGAATCGACCGCACGCCAGTAATCGGCCAATGCCGGCGAATCAATGATGCGCTGGGCCATGCCCTCGAACACCTCGAACAGGGCGTCGTCGCGGTCACCGAGCTGCTCGACCTGGCGCCGGATGCGGTCGACCGTGCGCTGCAGCAGCGCCTGGATCAGCGCGGTGCGGTCGGGGAAATTGCGGTACAGGGTGGCGCGGCCTACCTGGGCGCGTTCGACCACCAGGTCCAGCGGGGCGGTGACACCATGTTGGCCGAACACATGATCGGCGGCATCGAGGATGAGGGCACGGCGGGCAGCAGCATCGGCACGTTGGGCAGTCATGGAATTATTTTCGGACAAAAGTGTCCGATTGGCGAGACATTGGGTGACGGGATTGTCCGCTTGTTGTGGTACGCACATCTTTGTGACGGATGCGTGATGGAGTGGGTCGAAATGAAAACGGGGGCCCGAAGGCCCCCGCGGAATGGCGTGGGGGTCAGAGCCCTTTCCTTCGAAAAGGACTCCGACCCCCCCGTGCGCGATCAGAAGAACGCGCGGATGCCGAATGCGACACCACGGCCTGGCAGCGGCGAGTAGTCGCGCAGCAGCGAGGTATGCGGGCGCACTTCGCGGTTGGTCAGGTTGCTGCCATCCAGGAACACCTCGTAGCTGTTGCTGGCGTTGCGATCCCAGCGGTAGGCCAGGTGCGCGTCGACCAGGGTGTAGCCGTCGCTCGGGGCTTCGTTCTGGGCGACGTCCTTCTGGCGGCTGTAGCGGACCGCACCGACCGAAGCGCGCCAGCCGTCCTTCGACCAGCGCAGGTCGGCGCCGACGCGGGCCGGTGCGATACGCGGCAGATAGCCAGTGTTGGCCAGTTCCACCGTGTAGTTGTGGTTGTGGTCGCCATGCGGCACGGCGATGACCAGGTTGCGGCTGCCGCTGCCATCCAGCTTGGCCTTCACGTAGTCGCCGAACAGGCGCAGATCCCAGTCACCGGCGCCGCCCTCGAACAGGTGCACCAGCGCTTCGGCCTCGGCACCGCGGAACACCGCATCCTGCTGCGTCCAGGTGCGCACCGGCAGGCCCTCGGTGATGCCGGTGTCGGCCAGGTAGATGAAGTCCTTGAACCTGGTCTGGTAAACCGACGCGGAGAAGTCCAGGTGCTCGCTGTGGGTGTGGATACCCAGTTCCACGCGCTGGCCGCGCTCGGTCTTCAGGTTGGCGTCGCCGATTTCCAGCGAACGGGTGGCGATGTGCGCGCCGGCGGCATACAGCTCTTCGTTGGTCGGTGCTCGCTCGGAGCTGTCCACGCCGATGCGCAGGTCAACGGCATCGTTGAGCTTCCAGATGCCAGCGGCAGACAGGTTGGTGGCGCCGAACGTGCGGCGGCGGTAGTCACCGCTCGGGTCCAGCTTGACCTGATCGTGGCGGCCGCCCAGTTCCAGCTTGAACGGGCCGAACTGCTTTTCCTGCAGCACGAACAGGCCGATGTTCTTGGTGCCGGTATCCGGAACGAACGCCTCTTCGCCCTTGGCACCGAAATCACTGTTGCCGAACTGCAGGCCGAAGGCGCCGTCCCAGCCGCCGATCTGCTGCTGCACCGCTTCCAGGCGCGCTTCGATGCCGCGGTTGGTGAAGCGGGTCGACGGCGTACCGGCTTCCAGCTCCACGTGTTCGTAGTCGGTGTAGGCCACGCGTGCGTTGATGTTCTTCAGGAACGAGACCGGGTTGTAGATGCCGGCCTTGGTCTCGAAGCGGTTCTGCACCATGTCGATGCGCACGTCGTGCTCGTCGCCGCCTTCCTCTTCGTCGCCATGGTCGTGACCGTGGTCATGGCCATGATCGTCACCATCGGCGTGCACGTGCGCGCCATTGGGAATGCCGTAGTTGGTGCGGTAGGTACTGGCCGATACGCCGAAGTAGCCGCCGTCGCCCAGCCACGTTGCGCCGACGCCACCGGCGCGGGTGCGGATCGAGCTGTTGTCGAGGCGGCCGCGGCGCGGCTCTTCGCCTTCCTCGCCCGCATGATCATGATCGTGGTCGTCGTGGTGGTCTTCCAGGCTGTCGATCACCGCGTAGCCGGGAATGCGGTAGTCGTCGCCATTGCGGACCAGGCCATCCACATGGAGCACGACGTTGCCGCTGACGCCATCGAGGCGGAACATGCCGCTGCGCTCGTTGTTCACCGAATTGCCGCGCAGTTCGGCACGACCGCTGAGCGGCCGCTCAGGCAGCTCGCGCGCGATGCGCCCGTCGACCACATTGACCGCACCACCAATGGCGCCGCTGCCGAACAGCAGCGTGGCCGGGCCCTTCAGTACTTCGATCTGATCGGCCAGGAACGGTTCGATGCTGGTGGCGTGGTCGGCGCTGACCGTGGACGCATCCATGTTGCCCATGCCGTTGGACAGCACGGCCACGCGCGGGCCTTCCTGGCCACGGATGATCGGGCGGCCGACGCCGGGGCCGAAGAAGGTGCTCTGCACGCCGGGCAGCTTGGCCACGGTATCGCCGAGGGTGCCGGCCTTCTGCTCGTCCAGGCGTTCACCGGCCAGCACCTCCACCGGGCGCGCCAGGGATTCGGCATCACCCTGCAATGGCGACGCGGTGACCTGCACCGACGACAGCTCGGTCAGGTGGCGGTCACGATGGGCGGTGTCCTGGCCGGCTGCAAAGGCGACGGACGGCAGCAGGGCGGCGAGCGCCAGGGCCAGGGAATGCGGCTTGAGCCGAGGGGTGTGGGCGGGCATGGACGGGTCCTTTGTTACAATGTATCAATCGCGGGGCGCACGAATCCAGTCGATGGGACAGGGGGAGGGAAACCGTGCGGGTCGGAGAGGGATGTTATATTATTCCATAACGATTCGCCGACCCTGCTGGAAGTCATGTCCCTGTCCTCACGCCTGCGCCACCTGCTCGACCGTTTCGGCGCCACTGGTTCGATGCTGTGCGCGGTGCACTGCGCGGTGATCCCGGTGCTGCTGGCCGCAGCGCCTTCATTGGGTCTGTCGTTCTGGCTGAGCGACGGCGTGGAACAGGCGCTGGTGGTGTTCGTGACCCTGCTGGGGTTGTTCAGCCTGGTCTGGGGCTACCGCCGGCACGGTGCGCTGCGTGCGCTGGGCTTCCTGATTCCCGGCCTGGTCGCATTGTGGGCCGGCGTGCTGTATGACCCGCTGCACCACAATGCGGTGCCGCACGCGGTGGTGATGACCATCGGTGGCCTGCTGGTGGGTGTGGCCCATCTGGTCAACCTGCGCCTCAACCACGGTCACGTGCACGACGCCAGCTGCGCGCACTAGGCGCTCCGTGATAGGATTTTCGATCGTGCGCGGGGGCGCCCAGCAAGGCGGCCCCGCCGAACCCGTGTCAGTACGGGGTAACCAGATTTCACATTTGAGGAGTTGAAGACATGGGTAAGGGTGACCGCAAGACCGCCAAGGGCAAGCGCTACAACGCCAGCTATGGCAACGCCCGTTCGCACACCGCCAGCAAGGTCGCCGTAGGCGCCGCCGCTCCGGTTGCCAAGAAGACCGTGGCCAAGGCTCCGGCGAAGAAGGCTGTGGCGAAGAAGGCCGTCGCCAAGGCCTGATCCGGTCGAACGACCGGTTCAATGAAAAACGCGGCGCCTGGCGCCGCGTTTTTTTATGCCTGCCCGGTGAGCCGAGCGTGGGTTCGGCTCTACAACCGCATCAGCGCAGTGTCTTCTTCAGCGTTTCCGGATTGCCATCGTTCGGCGCGGCCGGTACCAGCAGCAGGTGGGCCAGCAGCGGATAGACATCGACGTTGTCGAAGCCATCGATCACCAGGCCCTGGCGGAACGACGGGCCGCCGGCCACGAACACTGCGCGCATGGAAGGCAGTGCGTTGTCGTAGCCATGCGAACCTCGATCCTGCTTCGCACGCTTGGCGATCTTCTCCTGATGCAGGGCATCCCAGCCTTCATCCATGACACAGACGATGGCCGGAACCCGCGGATGCGTGCCGTAGTGCCAGCGTGCCGGCAGGTTCTCCTTCTTCCAGCATTCGTAGTGCGCGTGGCGTCCGAGCAGGGCGCGTTCGGCTTCCGCTTCGCGGCCGGCGACCGGCGCAAAACCCACCGACTGGCCTTGGCTGATATTGCGTGCAATGGCCGGGTCGGCCATCGACTCGGTCGCGATCACGTTGCCGTCGGCGACGCTGGCCATGCCGTGGTCGGACACGACGATCACGTTGGTGGTCTTGGCCAGATCGCGCTGCTGCAGCCCGTCGAGCACCTGGCCGACGATCTGGTCGGCGCGCACGATGGCGTCGGCGTACTGCTTCGACCCGGGGCCGTAGTTGTGGCCGGCCTTGTCCACGTGTTCCATGTACAGCGTGGTGAGGCGCGGTGCATCAGCATCGGTCTGTGCCAGCCAGTCGAGCACGATGCCGGCCCGCTGCTCCAGCGGTTCCTTGCCGTCGTATACGCGCCACTTGCTGGGGCGCACGCCGCGGATTTCAGACTCACTGCCCGGCCACGCCGTGGTGGCCGAACGTACGCCAGCGTTCTCGGCACTGACCCAGATCGGTTCGCCACCCCACCAGCCGCTGGTGGTGACCGCGTCGCGGTTGCTCAGTTCGAAACGGCCCAGGGTTGCATCGTCCATGCTGTTGTTGACGATGCCGTGGTGGTCCGGACGCAGGCCGGTGACGATGGTGTAGTGGTTGGGGAAGGTCAGCGACGGATAGGACGGCGTCATCCAGCGTGCACGCACGCCGCCGTCGATCAGTCGCTGCAGGTTCGGAGTGAGCCCACGGTCCAGCGCATCGGCGCGCAGGCCGTCGATGGAGATCAGCAGCAGCTTCGGAGGCGAAGCCGCAGCGGCGGAACCGGGAACGGAGGCGGAAGGGGCGGGCGCGGTGGTGCAGGCGGCCAATGGCAGCAGCAGCGCCAGCGCGCAGGTCAGGCGTACGGAAGTCATCCACGCATGATAAGCCCGCGCAATGACGCGCCCAAGACACGGCGCGCTATCGCGCCCCGTGTCCGCGCATTTTTCCTTATCGCCGCGCCTGTCGGCGCGCCCCCTTCAACAGGAAGGGGGCTTTTCTCCAGACATAATTCCTGATGCTTCCATCCACGCATGGCGTGGATCTACCGTGTCGACCAAGGTCGACACCTACCAACAGTTGCGCAGAATGACGTCCGGACAGATCGCCGGAACCTGTCGAAGGCTGGGTGGGTCCGGTTGCAGGGGCGTGAGCGCCATGGATGGCGCGACCGAGCTTACAGGGACGTACTTGCAGCGTCCCCTGCAACCGGACCCACCCTGCCTCCCCCCAGGAAGCCCGCTGTTGCTGTTGCTGTTGCTCTAGCCTCTGCGGGTGCCGGGCGCAGCCCGGCCAGCCCTCTCAGGCGAACAGCGGGGCCTGGCGTTGTTCCAGCCGTAGCAGTGCCGCCTTGGTTTCCAGTCCGCCGCCGAAACCGGTCAATGCGCCGTTGCTGCCGATCACGCGATGGCAGGGCAGGATGATCGGCAGCGGATTGCGCCCGTTGGCCGCGCCGACCGCGCGGGTCGCACTGGGCTGGCCAAGGTGCTGCGCCAGCTGCAGGTAACTCCAGGTCTGGCCGAACGGAATCAGTGCCAGCGCCTGCCACACCCGCAGCTGGAACGGCGTGCCACGTGGCGCCAGCACAAGGTCGAAGCTGCTGCGTTCGCCGTGCAGGAACTGCAGCAGCTGTTCGCGCGCTTCCGGCAGCGCATCCGGTGCGTAGTGCCAGTCATCGCGTCCGCGTGCCGGATGGCGGTTTTCGGGGAAAAGCACGTGTGACAGGCCACGTTCGTCACCGGCGATGGTCAGCACGCCGATGGGGCTGTCGAAGCGATCAAACAACAGGGTCATGTCGGTTCTCCAACGAACGTGCCGGACAGGTGCCACAGGTGCAGCACGGCGTAGGCGCGCCACGGGCGCCACGGTTGCGAGCGCGCTTCAGTTGCACGTTCGCTCAGGCGCTGGCCCTGTGCGTGGCCGAGCACCTGCTGCAGCACCAGGTCGCCGGCGGGGAAGGCGTCGGGCTGGCCGAGCCCGCGCAGGGCGATGTACTGCGCGGTCCACGGGCCGATGCCGGGCAATGCCACGCAGCGCGCAACAAAGTCTTCCAGGGCCTGCCCGGGTCCGAAGTCGAGCTGGCCGCTGGCACATGCAGCGGCCAGCGCACGCACCGTGGCGGCGCGGCTGCGCGGCAGGCCGATCGATTCCAGCGGCGCCTCGGCCAGCACCTCGGGCGCTGGGAACTGGCGATTGAACTCGAACGGCATGCCCGGCAGATGCGCCCCATACGCATCCACCAGACGCCGCGCAAAGGTAGTGGCGGCGGCGACGCTGACCTGCTGGCCGAGCACGGCGCGTACGCCGACCTCGAAGCCATCCCAGCCGCCCGGAACGCGTAGCCCCGGGCGTTCGGCGATGCCGCGTGCCAGCAGCGGTTCCTCGCCCAGGGCGGCATGGACCTGTTGCAGGTCGGCGTCCAGATCGAACACACGACGCACACGGCGCACGATGTCGGGGATCAGGCGCGGGTCGACCGCACCCAGCTGCAGACGCAGTTCCGGGCGCTTCGGGTCGGCGGTGACGCGCAGCAGGGTGGGGCGCTCGGGTGTGCCGAGCACGCGCTGGTAGCTGTCTTCGCCGATCAGTTCGATGCCAGGCAGGCTGCGCTTGCGCAGGAAGGCCAGCATGCGCGGGAAGTCCAACGGTGGGCGGTACACGAGCCGCAGTACCAGGCCGCCGTCATCGGCGGCCAGCGGCTGGTGCTGGCGACGCAGCGCCGTCGGTGCCATGCCGCAGCCCTGCAGGAAGGCGGTATTGAAGCGGCGCAGACTGTTGTAGCCGGCGGCCAGCGCAACATCGGTCACCGGCAGCGTGGTTTCGGTCAGCAGTTGCTTGGCCAGCAGCAGGCGGTGGGTGGCATGGATCTGTCCGGGTGTTGCGCCAAGATGTTCGACGAACAGGCGCTGCAGCTGGCGCGCGCTGAGGCCGATCTTCTGCGCGAGGTCTGCAACGGGCTGCTCCTGCAGGAAGCCGCCGTGGATGATGGCGAGGGCGCGCTGCACGGTTTGCCCGGCCAGTGCCTGCTGGGCCTGCGGTGCCAGTTCGGGGCGGCAGCGCAGGCACGGCCTGTAGCCGGCAGCAGCGGCCGCGGCAGCGGTCGGATAGTAGGTGATGTTGCGTGGCTTCGGCGGCGGCGCCGGGCAGACGGGGCGGCAATAGATGCCGGTGCTGCGCACGGCGGTGAAGAAAACGCCGTCGAAGCGTGCGTCACGGGCCAGGCGGGCGCGGTCGCAGGCGGCGGTGTCGAGGGCGAGGGCGGTGTCCATGGCGCCAGTCTAGGCCTCTGGCGACGGCGATACTCGCCACATTCGGACATGGATGCTGAAGGGGGATCTGGCAGGGCTGCGCCCGGCACCCGCGGTAGTGCAGGCCGCTGGCCGGCAACGGCAACGGCAACGGCAGAAGCTGGTTTCCTGTGGGGAGGCGGGGTGGGTCCGGTTGCAGGGGACGCTGCAAGTACCCCTCCGGGGCCCGGCCGCCGCTGGCGGCTGTGCGTTCGGGCGCTTGCGAAGCAGTGCTTCGCAAGCAAAGCGCCCTCACCCATGTAAGCTCGGTCGCGCCATCCATGGCGCTCACGCCCCTGCAACCGGACCCACCCCGCCTTCGACAGGTTCCTGCGACCTGTCGGGACGGCGTTCTGCGCGGCTGTTGGTAGGTGTCGACCTTGGTCGACACGCTTTTCCCAAGGGTCAGAAGGGGTTCAGTGCCACGCGCTGAATGCGCGTCCCGGACGGGTAGACTGTGGCTCTTGCTCACGTGAAGACTGGTTGCCCGATGTCCGCCAAACTCCGCTGGTTGCCCCTGTTGTGCCTGGCCCTGGCGGGCTGCAGCCAGCTGGAGAATCCGGGCAATGTCACCGCCGCCGACAAGGCCGCGCGCGCGCCGGCCAGCGATGGCGAGAACATGGTGTCGATCAATGCGGCTGACGCACCGCCACCGCCGGCGCCGCCGCGCAGCCGGGCGGATCGGCCGTGGCCGCAGGCGCAGTTGGAGAATGGCCGCGCCTGGGTCAGCTGCAGTACCGAGTACGCCGGTGAGGCGGGCGATGGCGTCGAGCTGGAGGGCCTGCAGCGCGAACAGATCACCCAGGCGCTGACGCCGTGCGCCGAACGTGGCCTGATGCGCGTGCGTTACGCCGGCAAGATCAATCCGGGCTTTGCCGAGATGATGTGGCGACTGGCCGTGGTCGCTGACGAACAGAAGATCCACAAGCGCATCCTCGACCTGGATTCCAGCGGAGGCCAGGTGGAATCGGCGATTGTCGCCGGCGACAGCATCGGTGAATCGGGCTGGACGATCTGGGTGCGCGAGGGCTCGATCTGCCACAGTGCCTGCGTGTTCGTGCTGGCTGCCGGTGACAACCGCCTGCTGTCGGGCAAGGTCGGCATCCACCGCATGATGCGGATCAGCTCGAAGGCCACCTCGCGCGCGGAACTCAATCGCGAGCTGCACGAGGTCTACGACAACGTGAAGGACTACCTGCAGCGCAACGGCGTGGCGGTGGGTGTGGCCGATCTGATGATGACCGTGCCCAACCGCAGCCTGCGCCTGCTGACGCAGGATGAGCTGCGCCAGTACGGCCTGGACGGCACCAACGCGGTGCAGGACGATCTGGAACGGATCAAGCAGATGCGGGCCTGTGGTGACGACTTCGTGCAACGCAAGGACGCGTTCCTGATTGCCTTCGACCAGCAGTGCAAGCGCGAAGGCGCCGACATGGAATCGATCAACAGCTGCGGCCAGGCACTGAAGCAGCGCTTCGGTTTCCCGGATGCGGTGTGCCCGGAAGAAAGCCCACTGTCGGAGATCGATGTGGCAACGCTGCCACCGGCACCGTCGGAGCCGCCACCGGTGGCCGAACAGGCGCCAGTGAACACCGCCGCGCCCGCCGCGCAGGCTGATGCGGCAGCGGTGGAGGGCAACGCCCCGGCACGCTGACGGCATAGTCACCGCGCTGGCGTAGACTGCGGTTCTCTCCAGAAAACCGGCGGTGTCCATGAAGCGCGTGCTCCTGCTGCTGTCCCTGCTGCCCCTGACCGCATTGGCGCAGGCACCTGCGCCGGCCACGCCGGCACCGGCTCCGGCACGCCCGGCCCCGGCCTCGCCAGCGGCTGCGAAGCCAGCCACCGCCGGTGCCCCGGCGTTGACCGCTGCACAGCAGGCCCAGGTGCAGAAACAGGATGCCGAGATGGGCGCTGCTGCACTGAAAGCCGCACAGCTGGTCGATGCCAACCGCGCCGGCGAACTGTGGGATGGCGCCTCCGCCGTCGCGCGTCGTGCGGTGCCGAAGGCCGCATTCGTCAGCCAGTTGACCACCGAGCGCACGCGCCTGGGTGCGCTGGCCGGGCGTGGCCAGCCCACCATCACCCGGGTCAAGTACAGCGCAGGTGCCGCGGTGCCGGAAGGGCTGTACATCAACGTCAGTTTCCCGACCCGTTTCGCCAACAGCGCGCAGCCGGTGCGCGAGCTGGTCTCGTTCCGTTTCGACGAGGACCAGGTGTGGCGCCTGGCCGGTTACAGCCTGCGTGCGTCGGCACCCTGAGGAGATGAATGATGGCAACTGAATTGACGATGCTGGCCTGGTCGGTCCTGCTCGGCTTCGTTTACATCTTCGCCACCTCCACCGTGGTCACCCGCGAGCGCGGGATGAAGTGGAATGCCTCGGCACGCGATGGCGACGCAAAGCCGGTCAGCCCACTGGCCGGGCGCCTGCAGCGTGCGCAGGCCAATTTCCTGGAGACGTTCCCGTTCTTCGCCGCCGCCGCCATCGCGGTGGTCGTGGCCGGTCGCGGCAACGACACCACTGCACTGGCGGCGCAGGCCTACTTCTGGGCGCGTGTGGTCTATCTGCCCCTGTACGCCGCAGGCGTGCCCTACGTGCGCAGCCTGGTGTGGCTGGTGTCGCTGCTGTCGATCCTGGCGCTGGTGTTCGCACTTCTGTAAGTCGGCCTGATCCAGATCAAGGCCGCTCAGGTGCGCGGCGCTATGCTGGCGCGGACTGAATCAACGGCAGGAGGCGCGCATGCGCAGGATGGACGTGGTGGTGGTCGGCGCCGGACCGGCAGGTCTGTGCTTCGCGCGCGCGCTGGCCGGCAGCGGGCTGCAGGTCGGGCTGGTCGAAGTGCAGCCGCGCCAGGCCCTGGCCGAGGCCGCCTTCGATGGCAGGGAGATCGCGTTGACCCATGCCTCGCGGCAGAGCATGGAGCAGCTGGGGCTGTGGCAGCGCCTGCCGCAGGCCGAAGTCGCTGAACTGCGCGATGCCAAGGTGATGAACGGCGGCTCGCCGTTCGCGCTGACCTTCGCCAGCACCCAAGTCGACGGCCAACCGCTGGGCTGGCTGGTACCCAACCATCTGATCCGCCGTGCCGCATGGGATGCGGTGCAGGGCCAGGACGGCGTGGAACTGTTCGACGGGCGCAAGGTGCAAGGCGTGCAAGCCGATGCACAGGGCCATGTGGTCAAACTCGATGACGGCAGCCAACTGCATGCGCGGCTGCTGGCGGCCGCTGACAGCCGCTTCTCCGCCACCCGCCGCATGCTCGGCATCGGTGCGCAGATGCGCGACTTCGGCAAGTCGATGCTGGTGTGCCGCATGCAGGTCGAGCGCGACCATCGCCACACTGCCTGGGAATGGTTCGGCTACGGCCGCACGATGGCGCTGCTGCCGCTCAACGAGGGCCAGGCCTCGGCGGTGATCACGCTGCCGCCGCGGCAGATCGACGCGCTGCTGGCGATGGACGAGGTGGCCTTCGGCGAGGCCATCAGTGCTTGCTTCGAACATCGGCTGGGTCGGATGCAGCCGGTGGCCACGCCGCAGGCGTATCCGCTGGTAGGTGTGTACGCGCACCGTTTTGTTGGCGAGCGTTCGGCGCTGATCGGCGATGCCGCCGTCGGCATGCACCCGGTCACCGCGCATGGCTTCAACCTGGGCCTGGCCAGCGCACAGCGGCTGGCGCAGGGCATCGTCGCGCAGCAGCGTCGCGGTGCCGACATTGCCGCCGCCGGCATGCTGGCCAGCTACCAACGGGGTCACCGGCTGGCGTCGCGGCCGCTGTACGAGGCCACCAATGCGATCGCCAGCCTGTACACCGACGATCGCCGCCCGGCGCGACTGCTGCGGGCGGCCGGCCTGCGCCTGGCGCAGGGCGTGGCACCGTTCAGGCAGCTGATTGCCTCGCACCTGACCCAGCGCGTAGCCTGAACAGCCTCACATCAGCCGGCGGCCAGCACCCGGATCTGGCTGTCGGCGAACTCGACCACCTGGCCTGCGCGGATCTTGCAGGCCTTGCGCAGTTCGACTTCGCCATCGACCCGCACCTGGCCGTCACTGATGACCATCTTGGCCTCGCCGCCACTGGTGACCAGGTCGGCCAGCTTGAGCAGCTGCTTGAGTTCGACGTAGTCACCGTCGAGGTCGAATTCGAGAATCTGCATGGAGCGGGGTTCCTGGGAAGAGGGCGCAGGCCAGCGGCCGGGCCGGGAAGAGGGCGCGTATTGTGCGCCAGCACGGGGCATGACGGCACGCGCACGGAAAGCTGTACGCCTCGTTCAGCATCAATGCGGTATCATCCCGCTCTGAGCGAGTGAAATCTCCTCCGACCGAGCAGCGCCAGGGCACGCGATAAGAAGGGCGCCCAAAGCGCGGACCATCCCTTTTTTATCGCACTGCCAGGAAGACGGCAGTGCCTTCGGAGTTCCCCATGTCCCAAGATTCCCAAGCGCCGCTGCAGTTCGCGCAGCTCGGCCTGTCCGAGCCCGTGATGCAGGCGGTCACCGCCATCGGCTACGAAACCCCGTCGCCGATCCAGGCCGCCACCATCCCGGCGATGCTGGAAGGCCGCGACGTGCTGGGCCAGGCCCAGACCGGTACCGGCAAGACCGCCGCGTTCGCGCTGCCGGTACTGTCCAACATCGACCTGCAGCAGATCAAGCCGCAGGCCCTGATCCTGGCGCCGACCCGCGAACTGGCCATCCAGGTCGCCGAGGCGTTCCAGTCCTACTCGTCCAAGATCCCGGGCTTCCGCGTGCTGCCGGTGTACGGCGGCCAGCCTTACGGGCAGCAGCTGTCGGCGCTGCGCCGTGGCGTGCATATCGTGGTCGGTACCCCCGGTCGCGTGATCGACCACCTCGACCGCAGCACCCTGGACCTGTCCGAGCTGAAGACCCTGGTGCTGGACGAAGCCGATGAAATGCTGCGCATGGGCTTCATCGACGACGTCGAAGCGGTGCTGAAGAAGCTGCCGGAGCAGCGCCAGGTGGCCCTGTTCTCGGCCACCATGCCGCCGCAGATCCGCCGCATCGCGCAGACCTACCTGCAGGACCCGGTGGAAGTGACCATCGCGGCCAAGACCACCACCTCGGCCAACATCCGCCAGCGTTACTGGTGGGTGAGCGGCATGCACAAGCTGGATGCGCTGACCCGCATCCTGGAAGTCGAGCCGTTCGACGCGATGATCATCTTCGCGCGCACCAAGGCCGGCACCGAAGAACTGGCCAGCAAGCTGCAGGCCCGTGGCCTGGCCGCTGCCGCCATCAACGGCGACATGCAGCAGGCCCAGCGTGAGCGCACCATCGCCATGCTGAAGGAAGGCAAGCTGGACATCCTGGTTGCCACCGACGTGGCTGCGCGCGGCCTGGACGTGGAGCGCATCAGCCACGTGCTGAACTACGACATTCCGTACGACACCGAAAGCTACGTGCACCGCATCGGCCGTACCGGCCGTGCCGGCCGCAGCGGCGAGGCGATCCTGTTCGCCACCCCGCGCGAGAAGGGCATGCTGCGCCAGATCGAGCGCGCCACCCGCCAGCCGATCGAAGAGATGCAGCTGCCGAGCGTGGAAGCGGTCAACGACAACCGCATCAACAAGTTCACCACGCGCATCACCGAAACCCTCGGTGCCGGCGGCCTGGACTTCTACCGCCAGCTGCTGGAGCGCTTCGAGAACGAGCAGAACGTGCCGGCCATCGAGATCGCCGCCGCGCTGGCCAAGATGCTGCAGGGTGACACCCCGTTCCTGCTGCAGCCGCCGGTGCGTGCCCCGCGTGAAGAGCGCGCCCCGCGCGAGCGTTTCGACCGTGGCGACCGTCCGGAGCGTGGCGATCGCTTCGACCGCAACGAGCGTGGTCCGCGCTTCGAGCGTGGCCCGCGTCGCGACGACGCCGAAGGTGGTTTCGAGCAGCGTCCGCGCCGTGAGGTTCCGCCGCGTGGAGCACCGGAGCAGGGTATGGAGACCTACCGCATTTCGGTGGGCCACCAGCATGGCGTGAAGCCGGCCAACATCGTCGGCGCCATCGCCAACGAAGCGGGCCTGGAAAGCCGCTTCATCGGCCGCATCGACATCCACGACGACTTCTCGCTGCTGGACCTGCCGGCACAGATGCCGCCGGACGTGCTGTCGCACCTGCAGAAGGTGTGGGTGTCCGGCCAGCAGCTGCAGATGCGTGCGCTGGCTCCGGGTGAAGACACCAACCCGGCCCCGCGTCCGTTCAAGCCGCGCTTCGACAAGCGTGGCCCGGGCGGCCCGGGCGGCCCGGGTGGTCCGCGTCGTGGTGGCCCGGGTGGTCCGGGTGGCCATGGTGGCCATGGTGGCGACCGCGGCGGTGACCGCGACAGCCGGCCGCCGCGTCGTGACGGCTTCAAGCCGCGCGGCCCGCGCAGCTTCTAAGCCGCACCCGCAGCCGTCCATAACAACGCCAGCCCCCGGGCTGGCGTACAGGAAAAGGGGACGGAGGGGATTAAGTCGTAAATGGCAGGCCATGCGCTTATGCCGAAAACGACTTAATCCCCTCCGTCCCCTTTTTCGCATGGCCCACACATTGCCGGTCATAGGCTGGGCCGGTTCCAAGGCAGGTTGTCACCGCAGCACATTCGGGGGGATCCGGGATGGGTAGAAGTGGCACGGACCAGCAGAGCCGGCGGGTGCCGATGACCCGTGGGCTGGGATTGCGCTTTGCGTTGTTGACGGGCATGGCGATCGGGTTGGTCGCGTTGTCCGCGTTGATCCAGGAACTGCAGGCAGCCTCGACGGCCTGGATTGCCGGCCAGGGGTACTGGTCACGAGGGCAGCAGGATGCAACCGCTGCGCTGAGCCGCTACCTGGCGCGTGGCCATGCCCAGGACCTGGATGACGCGCGCCAGGCGCTGCGGATTCCATTGGGCGATCTGCAGGCCCGGCTGGCGCTGGAACAGGCGGTACCGGACGAGGAAAAGGCCAGGCAGGGCTTCCTGCAGGGTGGCAACGCGCGCGCCGATATCCCGCGCCTGGTGTTCTCGTTCCGCTATGCACGCGACATCGGTGCATTCCGGGAAGCAACCACGCTGTGGCGACAGACCGACGATGATCTGTTGGCCGTGCAGCGGCTGGTTGCCGAGCTGCAGTCGGGGCACGCCCAAGGCGTGCTGCCAGCGGCGGACCGCGATCGGTACCTGCAACAACTGCGTGATCTGGACCGGCGGCTGCAGGTGCAGGCGCAGGCATTTTCGCAAGCGTTGCTGCGCATGGCCACGATGGTACGGATCGCCACGCTTGTGGTCGGCGGGTTGTCGGTGCTGGCGATCAGCCTGATGGCGGTGGCCCTCGCGCGCCGCGTCGGCAAGGACCTGACCGAGCATGAAAGCCGCTTCCGTGCGGCCTTCTACCAGGCCAATGTCGGCATGCTCAAGCTCGACACCGACGGCAAGGTGATCGAAGCCAACCAGGCGATGGCCGACATCCTCGACTACCGACGCGACGTGCTGCTGCAGATGTCGCTCGGCGATCTGTTGATGGAAGGCGAACTGGTCATCGATGGCGTCGGCCGCATCGACTGGGACCGGCAGCTGCGGCCGAGTGAACTGCGCTTCTGCCGCCGCGATGGCAGCCTGGTGTGGGGGCGCTGGAGTGGCACCGGCGTGCGCAGCGCGGGAGGCGGCCTGTCGGTGTTTGCGATCATCGAGGATGTCAGCCAGAACCATGCATTGGCACGTGAGATCGAGCATCACGCCAGCCACGATCCGCTGACCGGCCTGATCAACCGCCGCGAGATCGAGCGGCTGCTGGAGCGTGCGCTGCTGCAGGTACGCAGTGATGGCGGTACGCATGCGCTGTGCTACATCAACCTGGACCACTTCAAGCTGGTCAACGACAGCTTCGGCCATGCCGCCGGTGACCAGATGCTGCGCAGTTTCGCCGACTATCTGGTGGCGGCCGTGCGTGACGGTGACTGGGTCGGCCGCCTGGGCGCCGACGAGTTCGCCGTGTTCCTCGCCCATGCCGGGCAGGACGAAGCCAAGCGGGTGCTGCAGCGGGTGATCCGCAACCTGGGCCAGGCCACGTTTCCGATCAGCGAGGGCAGCCCGCAGCTGAGCTGCAGCATCGGCGTGGTCGAGGTCAGTGCAGATGCGCCGGACGTGAACTGGTTGATGAGTGCCGCCGACAGCGCCTGCTATGCCGCCAAGCAGGCCGGGCGCAACCGCGTGCACTGCTTCAATGAGAACCGCATGGCGCTGGAGGAGCGGCGGCAGGAGGCCGAGCGCCTGCAGGGCGTCAGCCTGGCGATGGCCGAGAATCGCATGCTGCTGTATGCACAGCGCATCGCCCGCGTGGGCGATCCGTCCTACCTGCACTACGAGGTGCTGGTGCGCATGCGTGGTACCGATGGCAGCCTGCATCTGCCCGGCCAGTTCATGCCGGCGGTGGAGCGCTATGGCATGGCAGTGGCGCTGGACCGGCACGTGCTCGGGCTGCTGTTCCGCCACCTGCAGGTGTGCCCGGCGCACGTGCGACAGCTGGGCCTGTGCAACGTCAACGTGTCCGCGCAGTCGATCGCCGAGCCGGGATTCCTCGCCTTCGTCTGCGACCTGCTCGAGCGCAACCGCGCGCTGGCCTCCAAGTTGTGCTTCGAGATCACCGAGACCGCGGCGATCAGCAACCTCAGCCAGGCCCGCGCCTTCATCGATGCGGTGAAGGCACGGGGGTGCCGGATGGCGCTGGATGACTTCGGCTCCGGCCTGTCTTCCTTCGGCTACCTGCGCCAGTTGCCGGCGGACATCCTGAAGATCGACGGCGCCTTCGTGCGCGACATGGATACCGACCCGGTCAGCCACGCCACGGTGCGCGCGATCAGCGAGCTCGGGCGCGAGCTGCAGATGGAAGTGGTGGCCGAGTGGGTGGAGACCGCCGAGGTTGCCGGTGCGCTGACCCGGCTTGGCGTGCAGGGGCTGCAGGGCTATGCCATCGAACGGCCGCAGCCGCTGGAGCGGCTGACCCTGGTCGATCTGCGCCCGGTACGGCTGGTCGCGGTGAAGGGGCCGCCGGCGGCTGGCTGAACCGCGGGCGCCGACTTTGGTCTACACATGCGTGGCGTGCCCGGCTGCGATAATGCGCGCCAGGGGCGGCGCGCAGTGGGCGCGGACGTAAGCAGGAACAGGACGTGGCGTGGGCGGCAGGCAGTGGCGGTATGGAACAGGATCGGTGCTGGCCGTCCTGATGGTGTGGTTGGCGTTGCCGTGGCCGCTTCAGGCTGCAGAGGCCGTGTCGGGCCATGATTATCTCCTGGTCGGCGGCGCTACCGACGAGCCGACGCCGCACCGCGCATGCACGCCGCAGATGCTGTCCGGCGCCCGCCAGCAGGTGCTGGTACCGGCTCCGCCGCAGGGCTGGTCAGGCCAACCGCAGGCGCTGGACGTGTTCAACGTCTTTGCCGGTGAAGTGCGCGTCCAGCATGGCGACCGCGAGATCTGCGGCAACATGCACGATGCGCGCACCCGCGATTCACGTTTCCGGGCTGGCATCGGCCTGGTGGCCGTGCCGCCGGCCGGCAGCCATGAGCCGTTCCTGGTCTCCTGGCAGACACCGCTGAAGGCACGTTGGGTGCCGACCCTGCGGCTGGGCGCGCCCAGCCCGGTGCAGCAGAACGACACCGCCCGCCTGCTGGTGCGCGCGGCCTGCATCGCGGTGGCGATCGCGCTGGCGCTGTCGGCGTTGATGGCCTTCCTGACCACCCGGGACCGCAGTTTCCTGGTCTACATCGCCGGCACCACCGTGATGGTGCTGTGGCAGGCCATCCTCGGCGGGCTCAGCGGTTATCCGGAACCCTGGCTGCCGGTGGGCGAGCACGGCGCCTGGTGGCTGCTGGCGCTGACCGCTGCGACCCAGGCACTGGTGCTGCCGGCGCTGTGGCGGCTGAACGGAGGCGACCGCGTGCTGCCTCGATCGCGCCCGGCCCAGCTGGCGGTGTTGTGGACCCTGATGGCGCTGGCCGTGCTGGTGCCGTGGCTGCGCTGGGAGCATCTGGCCTGGGTCGCGAAGGGCTTGCAGGTGTCCTATCTGTCTGGATGTGGCCTGGCACTGATGGTCGGCGTCTGGGCACGCTGGCGCGGCGACCGTTGGGCACAGGCGGGTCTGGCCGCGCTGGCACCGATGCTGGTACTGATCATCGCCGATGCCTGTGGTGCGGCGTGGCTGCTGGAATACCGGGTGGAGGCGCTGCAGCTGGCGGTGACCTGGCTGTTGATGATGGCCGCGTATGCGTTGAACCAGCGGCTGGGCCGGCTGCGCCAGCAGCGTGATGAACTTCGCCAGCTGGCCGAGACCGATGGCCTGACCGGGCTTCCCAACCGTCGCGCCGGACTGCAGCAGCTGGCCCGCCATCTGGAACGGGTGGACCGTGAGCGCGGCCCGTTGGTGATCGGCTTCCTCGACATCGACCTGTTCAAGGACATCAACGACCGCCACGGCCACGCAGTGGGCGACCAGGTGCTGGTGGCGGTGGCGCGTGCCCTGCGCGCGGCGGTGCGCAGCCAGGACGAAGTGGTGCGGATGGGCGGCGAAGAGTTCCTGCTGCTGATGCCCGGCATGCCGCGCGAGGCGGCGTCGGCACGGCTGGACCGCCTGCGCCAGCGCATCACCGAGGCTGGCCAGGCCCTGCAGGTGCCGGGGCTGGAGGTGACCGCCAGCATCGGCCTGGCGCAGTGGCGACCGGGCGAAGACGATCTGGCCGGGCTGCTGCGGCGCGCCGACCATGCCATGTACGTGGCAAAGCGGGCGGGCCGCAACCGGGTCTTCGACGGCGAGGAGCTCGATCCGCCCGCCCTGGCATGAAGCGCAGCGGGCGGCGATGCCGGATAATGGGCCGATGACCACCCGACTCAACAAACATATCGCCGACACCGGCTTCTGCTCCCGCCGCGAGGCCGATCGCCTGATCGCCGCGCGCCGCGTTACCGTCAACGGCCATCCGGCCGGTACCGGCGCGGTGGTGGGCGAGGAAGACCAGGTGCTGGTCGACGGCCAGCCGCTGCGCGCCCGCGTGGCACGCAAGCCCGGCGCCCGCCGCCACGTCTACATCGCACTGAACAAGCCGGTAGGCGTCACCTGCACGACCGAAACTTCGGTCAAGGGCAACATCGTCGACTTCGTCGGCCACGAACAGCGCATCTTCCCGATCGGCCGCCTGGACAAGGAATCCGAGGGGTTGATCCTGATGACCAGCAACGGCGACATCGTCAACCAGATCCTGCGCGCCGAAAACGGCCACCAGAAGGAATATCTGGTGGCGGTGAACAAGCCGGTCACCGATGAGTTCCTGCGCGGCATGGCGCGCGGCGTGCGCATCCACGACCAGATGACGCTGCCGTGCAAGACCTCGCGCATCGCCAAGTTCGGCTTCCGTATCACCCTGCAGCAGGGCCTGAACCGGCAGATCCGCCTGATGGCCGCCGAATTCGGCTATCGCGTGACCCAGCTGCGCCGCGTGCGCATCGACAACATCAAGATCGGCGCGCTGAAGCCGGGCCAGTGGCGCAACCTGACCGAGCAGGAACTGCAGGGCCTGCTGCCGAAGCAGCTGGACTGGTAACGCGCGGTAGTGCCGGCCGCTGGCCGGCTGCTCCAGGCATCGAGAGAGCGCGGGATGCCGGCCAGCGGCCGGCACTACCCGTTGTGCGGTTTACGCGCCGGCATCAGCTAGACTTTGCAGTGACCTGCCGGAACGTGACGCTGCATGATCAAGCCCGACAAGCCTGCCAACGAAGCCCTTCGGCTCCAGGCGCTGTACCGCTACCGGATCCTTGATTCGCAGCGCGAGAAGTCATTCGACGACCTGGTGGCGATCGCCAAGGCGGTCTGCGGTACCTCGATGGCGGCGGTGACCCTGATTGACGTCGAACGGCAATGGTTCAAGTCGATCCAGGGCATCGACGCGGCGGAAAACCTGCGCAGCGAATCGATGTGTGGCCACGCCATCCTGCAGCCGCACCAAAT
The DNA here is from genome assembly GCF_059367915.1 of Stenotrophomonas sp. YJH_SMC_19. NCBI lineage: Bacteria > Pseudomonadati > Pseudomonadota > Gammaproteobacteria > Lysobacterales > Lysobacteraceae > Stenotrophomonas > Stenotrophomonas sp. YJH_SMC_19. The sequence continues at coordinate 63,743 of NZ_JCAFRI010000001.1, read as the reverse complement.
CATGGTGGTCGAGGATGCGTTGCAGGACATCCGCTTCCACGACAACCCGGTGGTGACCGGCGACCCGCACATCCGCTTCTACGCCGGTGCGCCGCTGATCAGTTCCGATGGCCTGCCGCTGGGTACGCTGTGCGTGTTCGATGCACAGCCGCAGCACCTGCCCAGCGACAAGGCCGAGGCGCTGGCCGCGCTGTCACGGCAGGTGATGCTGGTGATGGAGCTGCGTCGTTTCGCGCTCGACATCCAGAAGCACATGCTGGAACGCGATGACTACGAGCGCCTGCTGTCGGAGTACCAGGACGTGCTGCTGGCGCAGAATGCCGACCTGGCCGAACAGAGCCGAACCGATGCGCTGACCGGCCTGCCCAACCGCCGCGCGATGGCAGCGGCACTGGAAGAGGCGGTGGCGGAGATCGATGGGCAGCCGGGAGTAGCCTGCGTGGCCCTGCTGGACATCGATCATTTCAAGCACATCAATGACTTCCAGGGCCACGCCACCGGCGACCGGGTACTGGCTGAGCTGGGTGTGCTGCTGCGTTCGCATTTTGCCGGCCGTGGCATGGCCGCGCGCTATGGCGGGGAGGAGTTCGTGGCGGTGATGCCGGGCACTGATCTGCGCACGGCCGAACTGCAATGCGAGTTCCTGCGCCTGGCCGTGGCGGATCTGCCGCTGGGATTCCCGGTCACGATCAGCATTGGTGTGGCCCAGCACCAGCCCGGTGAAAGCGTGGATGAGATGCTGGCGCGCGCCGACAAGGCGCTGTACCGGGCCAAGGGCAACGGTCGCAACCGGGTGGAGCTGGCGGGCTGAAACACGGCGGTTCGCGCGCTGAACGCATGCGACGCGTGGATGATTCGATGCCGCTCCAGTAGATCCACGCCATGCGTGGATGCTCTTCCCGTTTCACTTGGCGTCGCAGCTCCTGCGATCAGAACCGGCCAGCATGACGTCCCTGTTTCCACGGACACCAGCCATGCTGCAGACCCTGGCCATCGCCCACTATCGCTCGCTGCACGGGCTGGTACTGCCGCTGCAGCCGTTGAACGTGGTCACCGGTGACAACGGCAGTGGCAAATCCAGCCTGTACCGCGCGCTGCGCCTGCTGGCGGAAACCGCCCAGGGCGGCGTCGCGGCGGTGCTGGCCCGCGAAGGCGGGCTTGGTTCGGCGCTGTGGGCCGGCCCCGAATCCATCGATCGCCGGGTTGCGGCCGGCGAGATCCCGCTGCAGGGCGGACCCCGGCAGGCGTCAGTGGGGCTGAAGCTGGGATTCACCACCGACGAGTTCGGCTATGCCATCGACCTGGGCTACCCGCCACCCAGCCGTTCCGCGTTTGCGCTGGATCCGCAGATCAAGGCGGAGGCGATCTGGGCCGGGCCGTTCCTGCGCAGCGCCAACCTGCTGGTCGATCGCCGTGGGGCAATGGTGCGGCAACGCCATGCGCACGGCTGGGATCTCGTGGATGACCGGTTGTCGCTGTTCGACAGCCTGTTCACCCAGGTCGGCGATCCGCAGCGCATGCCGGAAACCATCGCCCTGCGTGAGTACATCCGTCGCTGGCGCTTCTACGATCATTTCCGCAGCGACGCCGATGCCCCGGCGCGACAACCGGCGATGGCAACGCGCACGCCGGTGCTGCATCACGACGGGCGGGATCTGGCGGCGGCCTGGGTGACCATTCTCGAGATCGGAGATCCGGTTGCGTTGGCACGCAGTGTCGATGATGCCTTCCCCGGCGCCACGGTCGGCTTCGAAGAGCTGGACGGTCGACTGGCCCTGCGATTCCACCAGCCCGGGCTGCTGCGGCCGTTGTCGATGGCCGAATTGTCTGACGGTACCCTGCGATTCCTGCTGCTGGCCGCGGCACTGCACACGCCGCGGCCACCGCCGCTGCTGGTGCTGAACGAGCCGGAGACCAGCCTGCATCCGGACCTGCTGCCGGCGCTGGCGCGGCTGATCATCGCCGCCAGTGCGCGCAGCCAGGTGTGGGTGGTGTCACACGCCAGCCGGCTGATCGCGGCGTTGGAGCAGGCGCCGGGCTGCCACTCGCTGCATCTGCACAAGGAACAGGGCCGCACGCTGCTGAGCGGGCAGGGCCTGCTGGATGCGCCGGCCTGGCATTGGCCGCAGCGTTGAGTCATCGATCCGGATCCGGTAGATCCACGCCATGCGCGGATGCATTCAATCGGCGATGTTGCGTGCTTCGGCCGTGCCAAGGATTTCCGGGTGCTGCACCGGCTTGCGGCGGTTCAGCAGCGGATGCAGGAACACCGCGCCGACAATGATGGCCACGCCCAGGTAGAACCACGGCGTGACCTCGTGCTGCTCGCGCAGCAGCACCACCGCCAGCACCACCGCATAGACCGGTTCCAGGTTGGTCACCAACTGCACCGTATAGGCGCTCAGGTGGCGCAGTGCGACCAGGGCCAGGGCGAACGGCAGCAGCGTGCAGAACCCGGCCAGCACCAGCAGCAGGATGCCGTCGTGCAGATTCGGGACCACCCACAGCGGGCTGGCCAGTGCTGGCAGCAGGTAGGGCATCAGCGGTGCCAGCAGGGTCAGGGTGAGGGTGCCGGCACCCAGCTCCAGTGCGGTGACCGTGAGCGGATCGGCGTGGCTGACCATGCGTTTGTTGAGCGAGCCGAACACCGCCACCAGCAGCGCCGATATCGCGCCGATCAAGACACCCAGGCGCATGCCATCGGGCACGCCACCGACCACCAGCGCAACACCCGGCAGCACCGCCAGGCCGAACGCCAGTTCACGTAGCTGGAACGGCCGCTTGGCGACCCAGGGTTCGATGATCGAGGTGAACACCGGCGCCAGTGCAATGCAGGTGGCGGCCACCGAGGCATTGGCCAGTTTCACCGCGCCGTAGAAGGTCAGCCAGTGCAGGGCGACCAGCGCACCGATGCCGGCGTAACCGGCCACCAGCCGCAGGGGCAGGGTGCGCAGCCCGCGCCAGACCCGCGGCAGCAGGGCCAGCATCGCCGTCACCAGCAGCATGCGCCACCACACCAGCGGCAATGCGGGCAGGGTGATCAGCTTGCCGAGGATGGCGGTGACGCCCCACAGCAGGACACAGAAGTGGATCTGCCACAGCGCTTTGCGGGTGTCGGGTGTGCTCATCCGCCTATTGTGAGGCAAGGCGAACGTCGCAGCGCTACCCGCGTGTGGGATCGCTGCCCTGGTCAACCCGCCGCTGCAGTGCCATCGCCGCCGCCGGGTTGCGTGCCTTGCCCGCGCCGATGCACAGCAGGTAGACCTCGCGCGGGGTTTCCGGAGCTGGCGCGGCCAGGCAGGGCAGGTCATCCACTGGTTCACCGCGTGACCAGCGGCGTGCGCGTTCGGCCCAGCGCTGCTGCACGGGCGCCGGCAGGCCCTCGTTCAAGCGGGCCTGGCTGCGCTTGATTCGCGCATAGACGAAGCCGGCACTGACATCGCCGTGCAATGGCGCCTCGTCGCTGTCCTCGATCACCAGCGCCACGCCATGGCGGCGGGCGGCGTCGACCAGTGCCGGGCCATGTGCCTCGGCGTTGCGGACCTCCAGCGCATGCTGCAGCGGCACCCCGTCCAGCTGCTTCGGCAGCTGTGCCACCAGCCGTTCCAGTGCTTCGGCGTCGGCCGGATGCCGTGGATCGAACTGCCACAGCAGCGGGCCCAGCCGGTCACCGAGCGCGGTCGCCGCCTGCAGGAAGGGCGCGGCCGCCTCGACCGTGCTGGACAGGTCGCGGCGCTGCACCAGGTAGCGTGGCGCCTTCATCGAAAACCGGAAGCCTTCCGGCGTCTGTGCGGCCCACTGCGCGCACTGCGCGGCGGTGGGCGTGCGGTAGAAGGTGCCGTTGATTTCGATGCAACGCAGGGCACGGCTGGCATGGGCCAGTTCTTCACGCTGCGGCAGGCCCACGGGGTAGAAAACGCCGCCGCGCCATTCGGGAAACACCCAGCCACCGATGCCGCAGCGGATCGTTCCGGCGGTCACTGGCCGTGGTCCGCGCGCCACGGGTCGTAGCTGCCGAACCACCACAGGTAGCCTTCCGGGTCGGCGCAGGCATAGCCACGACCGCCGTAGTCCTGGTCGGCGATGTCGATGACGATTCGGGCACCGGCGGCCTTGGCCCGGGCGTAGTGCGCGTCGGCATCGGTGACGATCACGCAGGCACTCTGCGTCTGGCGGCCGCCGACCTCATCAGGCATCGCCGCATGCTCGCTCCACGCGCTCTGGTTGCTGGCCGAGCCCAGCATGATCATGCCGGTGCCGAAGGTCAGCTGCGCATGGAACACCGTATTGCCATCGGCGTAGACGGCCTGGGCATGGAAGCCGAAGGCGCGCTGCAGCCAGTCGATGGCAGCCTGCGCATCGCGGTAGCGCAGGCACGGAATGATGGTGGAGCCGCTGCTCGGTTGGCCGTTCTCGCCCATGACACCCCTCCTATGGCACAGGGCAGGGTGCAACGCAGAACGTTACCATCCCGCGAAACCCCGGTGACGGCCTGCACATGGCCGCCACCCCTGTTCGGAGATCGTGCTGGATGAAACCCTGGATTGGAGGAGCCGTGCTGCTGGCGTGCACGACCATGGCGAGCGCTGCCACCCCGGCGCAGCTGCAGGAGCTGGATGCAACCGTCGAGCGCGTGCGCGCGCAGTTCGACGTGCCCGGTATTGCGGTGGCGGTGGTCAAGGATGGCGAGGTGGTGCTGGAGCGCGGCTGGGGCGTGCGCGAGCAGGGCAAGCCGGAACCGGTGCAGGCCGATACGCTGTTTGCCATTGCGTCCAACACCAAGGCGTTCACCGCCACCTCGCTGAACCTGCTGGCCGAGGACGGCAAGCTGAAGATGGACGACAAGGTGATCGACCACCTGCCGTCTTTCCGCATGTCCGATCCGTTCGTGACCGGCCAGATGACGATCCGCGACTTGCTGTCGCATCGCAGCGGACTAAGCCTGGGCGCCGGTGACCTGTTGTTCTGGCCGACCACCTCCTACAGCAATGCCGAAGTGGTGGAACGGCTGGGCAAGGTGCCGCTGAAGGGTGGATTCCGCGAGGGCTATGCGTACGACAACATCCTGTACGCGGTCGCCCAGCAGGTGATCGAGCATGTTTCCGGCATGAGTTACCAGCAGTTCCTGCAGACCCGCATCTTCGACAAGGTGGGCATGGCCGGCACGCGCTACAACGCCGATCACCTGAAGCCGGGCGACAAGGCCGCGGTCGGCCACGCCAAGTACGATTTCAAGGACCTGCGCACCGTCGCGCCGCTGACCTGGTCGAACAATGCCGGCGCCGGCGGCATCTATTCCAGCGCGCACGACATGGCGCGCTGGATGCAGGTGCAGCTGGCCGAAGGCAAACTGGCCGACGGCACGCCGTTGTTCTCCGAGAAGAGCCAGCAGCAGATGTGGCGGATGATCACGCCGCAGTCGATCCCGGCGCCGAGCGTGCCGGAGCTGGCACCGGCGCGGGCCAACTTCGCCGGCTATGGCGAAGGCTGGAGCCTGAGCGACTACCGCGGGCAGAAGCTGGTCTGGCACACCGGTGGCTGGCCGGGCATGGTTTCGCGGCTGACCCTGGTACCGGGCGAGAAACTGGGCGTGGTGGTGCTGACCAATCAGGAAGTGGGCGCGGCGTTCAATGCGATCACCCTGAGTGTGCTCGATGCCTACCTGGGCGGTGAAAAGCATGACTGGGTGGACGCCTATGCCAAGGCCGTGGCCAAGGGACAGGACAAGGCCGACGAGGCGTGGGCCAAGCACCAGAGCGCGCGCGACAAGGGCAGCAGGCCGTCGCTGGCGCTGGCCGGCTACACAGGCATGTTCCGCGACCGCTGGTATGGCGACATGCAGGTCAGTGCCGAGGGCAAGGGACTGCGCCTGCGCTTTGCCAAGACCGCGCAGCTGAGCGGACGCCTGGAGCACTGGCAGCACGACACCTTCATCGTGCGCTGGGACGACCGTTCGCTCAACGCCGACGCGTTCGTGAACTTCAGCCTGGACCCGGACGGCAAGGTGCGCGAGGTGCGCATGCAGCCGATTTCCGACCTGACCGATTTCAGTTTCGATTTCCAGGACCTGCTGTTCACCCCAGTGAAATGACGCCGCCGGGCGTGGCCCGGCGCTGACGTTTGACGAATCCGATGGGTAGTGCCGGCCGCTGGCCGGCAACCTCATGATCCCCGGATGCGTCGCAAGGGTGCCGGCCAGCGGCCGGCACGACCGCAGCCGCAGCGATCGTCGGCCGGCGTACACATGCGGCATGGGATACTCCGCCAGCTAAAGATGGCGAGGGAATGCGATGTTCCGTTGGTTTGAATCCCTGATTCCGGTGTTCCCGCCAGTGGACGGGCGGATGCCTCCGCGCAAGGTGCTGCCGTTCTACCTGCACTACCTGCGCCCGGTGTGGCCGGTGCTGCTGGCCACGCTCATCGCCGGCCTGCTGCTGGCGCTGGTGGAAGTGGCGATGTTCGATTACCTGGGCCGCATCGTCGACATGGTCGCCGAGCAGCCCGGTGCCGACTTCTTCAAGCGCCATGCCAACGACCTGGGCTGGATGCTGTTCATCACGGTCATTGCGCGTCCGATCCTGGTCGGCCTGCACAACCTGCTGGTCAACCAGGCCATCGTGCCCGGCCTGAGCAACCGCTCGCGCTGGTTGATGCACAACTATGTGGTGCGGCAGAGCCTGAGCTTCTTCCAGAACGACTTCGCCGGCAGCGTCGCCAACCGGGTGATGCAGACCGGTACCTCGCTGCGCGAGTCGGCGGTGCAGATGGTCGATTCGCTCTGGTACATCGTGGTCTATACCGGCACCGCGCTGTACCTGTTCGCGCAGGCCGACTGGCGGCTGATGGTGCCGCTGATCCTGTGGCTGCTGGCCTATGCGGTGATCATGGTCTACTTCGTGCCGCGCGCGAAGGAACGGGCCTGGATTGCGTCCGAAGCGCGTTCCAAGGCGATGGGCCGCATCGTCGATGGCTACACCAACATTCCCACGCTGAAGCTGTTCGCCCATGGCGGGCGCGAGCAGGCCTACGTGGCCGAGTCGATCCAGGAACTGGCGGTCAAGCACCGCGCGCAGACCCGGGTGACCACCGGCATGGACCTGACCATCGCCATCGTCAACGGTTTCCTGATCGCCGGTACCTGTGGGCTGGCGCTGTGGCTTTGGAATGGCGGCCACATCACCGTCGGTGCGATCACGCTGGCGACCGGCCTGGTGATCCGCATCCACAACATGTCCGGCTGGATCATGTGGACCATCAACGGCATCTTCGAGGACATCGGCACGGTGCAGGATGGCATCACCACCATCGCCCAGCCGCTGACCGTGCAGGACCGCGAGGATGCAGTGCCGTTGCAGGTGACCCGTGGCGGCGTGCATTTCCAGGACATCCACTTCCACTACGGCAAGAAGGGTGGCGTGATCGCAGGCCTGGACCTGGTGGTGAAGCCGGGCGAGAAGATCGGCCTGGTCGGTCCTTCGGGGGCCGGCAAGTCGACCCTGGTCAATGTGCTGCTGCGCCTGTACGACCTGGAAAGCGGCCGCATCCTGATCGACGGCCAGGACATTGCCTACGTCACCCAGGAAAGCCTGCGCCAGCAGATCGGTGTGGTCACCCAGGACACCTCGCTGCTGCACCGCTCGATCCGCGACAACCTGCTGTACGGCCGTCCAGACGCGACCGATGAGCAGCTGCGCGCTGCGGTGGCCAAGGCACGTGCCGAAGCCTTCATCGATACGCTGGTGGACGGGCAGGGGCGTCGTGGCTACGACGCACATGTCGGCGAGCGCGGCGTGAAGCTGTCCGGCGGCCAGCGCCAACGCATCGCCATTGCCCGCGTGCTGCTGAAGGACGCCCCGATCCTGGTGCTGGACGAAGCAACCTCGGCACTGGACTCGGAAGTGGAAGCGGCGATCCAGGACAGCCTGGATGAGCTGATGGGCGGCAAGACGGTGATCGCGATCGCGCACCGGCTGTCGACCATCGCGCGCATGGACCGGTTGGTGGTGATGGACCAGGGACGCATCGTGGAGACCGGCACCCATGCCGAGCTGATTGCGGCCGGTGGCCTGTACGCACGGTTGTGGGCGCGGCAGACCGGTGGATTTGTTGCTGCCGATCAATGATCGCTTCGGGGTCGGATCCCTTTCTGCAGGAAAGGGCTCTGACCCCAGCGTGTTTCCGGAGACCTGCATGATCCGCCCCCTGCGCTCCCTGTTGCTGGCACTCAGCCTGGTTGCCACGGTTGCCACGGCTGCGCCGGCACCCATGGACGGCGACCAGCTCAAGCAGGTCGTCCTGCTCAGCCGTCACAACCTGCGCGCGCCGGTGGTGGCCTCCGGCGCGCTGGCCAATGCGACGCCCGAGGCCTGGCCGCGCTGGGAGGTGGCACCGGGCGAGCTGACTACCAAGGGAGGCGTGCTGGAGGTCTACATGGGCCGCTACATCGCCCAGTGGCTGCGCCAGGCGCAGCTGTTGCCGGTGTCGGGTTGCCCGCAGGAGGATGACTTCCACGCGTACGCCAACAGCCTGCAGCGCACCCAGGCCACCGCGCAGTTCTTCGTTGCCGGTGCTTTCCCGGGCTGCCATATTGCGGTCGAACAGCGCATGCCGCTGGGCTCGATGGATCCGTTGTTCGATCCGGTGATCCGCCGCGACGACGCGGCATTCCGCACGCGCGCGCTGGAGTCAATGCAGCGAGCGCTGGCCGCAGTGGACCTGGCACCGGCTTTGTCCGTGGTGGAGGAGATCACCCGCTATCCGCAGTCGGCGGCATGCAAGGGGCACAGCGACTGCCATCTGGCGCTGGCCGATACCACCTTCAGTACGGAACCGGGCAAGGAGCCTCGCGCGTCCGGATCACTGGCGCTGGCCAGCGGGCTGGTCGATGCCTTGTTGATGGAGCACTACCAGGGCAGTGGCATCCCCCGCGAAGGCTGGGGCCGGTTGACCACCGAGGCGCAATGGCAGGCGCTGGCGCAGATCCGCAACCGCTACCAGGACATCCTGTTCGGAACGCCCGAGGTGGCGCGGGATGTGGCCGCTCCGCTGCTGACAAGAGTGAATGCGTTGTTCGACGACCCGGCGTCGCCGAAGGTGACCCTGCTGGTCGGTCACGATTCCAATATCGGTTCCGTGCTGGCGGCGTTGGGAATCAGCGACTACAGCCTGCCGGGGCAGTACGAGAAGACACCGATCGGTGGCCTGCTGCAGTTCGAACGCTGGCGTGATCGCCACAGCGGGGTGGAACGGATCCGCCTGGCCTACGTCTACCCGACCACCGCGCAGCTGCGCGATGCGCTGCCGCTGGCCAACGCGCAGCCGCCGGGCCGCGTCGTGCTGCGTGTGCCGGGGTGCGCGGCTCAGGGGTGCACCGTCGCCGAGTTCCAGCGCCTGCTGCATCCGAAAGCCCGCTGAGGCGCGCTGCTAACGCAGCGGCGTGCGCACGATGCCCTGCGTGGCCATCAGCGTAAGGTCGCCGCCCAGCCGTGGCGAGTGGAACGGGCCGCGTGCATGCGCGGCGTCGAACACGCCGCCGTCAGGTGAGCGCAGGCGGTAGAACTCGACCCAGCCGCTGGCCTGCAGGGGCAACTGGGCAACGCCGGTGTGCTGGTTGAACCATGCAGGGTCCTTGCTGCCTTCGATGACGCGGCGGGCAAGGCGGTCAATTGCATGGTCCTTGCTGGCATACCAGTCCTGGCCGCGCAGCCGCGCCAGCTCGGCCATCATCACCAGTGGCGCCAATGCGTAGTCGTGATAGTGCAGGGCCCGTTGCCCGCGGGCCATCTCCAGCGGCAGGCTGCCATCGTCCTGGATGTCATCGATGCCCTTCTGGAACGCGGCGTGGCCGGCCTGCCACAGGGCGTCGTCGTCGGTGGCCAGTCCGGTGGCCAGCACGCCCAGCCCGCCCCAGTAGTAGTGGTTGTTGCGGCGCCGTTTCGGATTGTCCCAGTACGCCAGATTGGCCCGTGCCAGCTTCTGCAGCCACGGATCGATACGCGCACGCTGCTGCGGGTTGGCCTGGTCATGCACTTTCAGGTAGGCCATTGCTACCGCATCGAGCATCCACTGCCGCATGTAGAACGACTGATCGTTGTTGACCCGGATCATCTGCCCGAGCATGGCGCCGTCGTCGGCCCACGCACCCAACCAGCTCAGCGTGCACTGTGCCGCTGCCGGGTCACCGTTGCGCAGGTAGTCATCGCTCATGCGCGCCACGTCGGCGGCATAGCGGTCCAGCGGTGCAGTGGCGTCCTTGTTCTGCTGGTTCAGTACCGGGTCGATGATCGAGCCGACTTTGTCGGTGTAGTAGCCAAGCGCGCGGATGTCCAGCTGGCCGGGCGGCGGCGCGGGGCAGGCGGCGAAGGCACCCGCACTGGCCAGCAGCGTGGGCAGCAGGGCGAGGCGCAAGGGGAGAGACATTGGAAACCGGCGGAAGGGGGAATCCGGCGAACGATGCGCCTGGCCATGTTGCCGGCATGTGATGCGGAGATGGTCTGGCGATCCCCCACAAACAGATCGGCCCGGGTTTCCCCGGGCCGCTCCGCTTCAACTCACACCACCCCGATCACTCGATCGGCTGGTCCAGCATCAGCTGGCGTGCGAAACGCACCGGCGGTGCGCCGTAGGACAGTACCTGGTCGTGGTACGCCTTCAGGTTGAACTTGTCGCCCAGCTTCTCCTGCACCGCCTTGCGGGTGTCGAAGTGTTCCTGCGCACCGACGAAGTAGGTCGGTAGCTGTGCCGAGGTCAGCTGTGCACGCACCCACTTGCCCGCCGCTTCGCTTTCCTGCTGGAACGCGTCGTGGGTCATCAGGTGCATTGCCTTCTCGCGATCCCAGTTGTCCACGTGCACGCCCTGGTCGAGGATCGCGTTGGAGATCGTGCGCAGGTAGAACTTCAGCTGCACCAGGTGGAACAGCGGGTCGTTGTTGAGGTAGCCCTGCTCCTGCATCATGCGCTCGGTGTAGACCGCCCAGCCTTCGGCGAACAGGCCCGAACGCAGCACCGCACGCAGGGTGGAGGGGAACTTGGCCGAATGCCAGCCTTCCAGGTAGTGGCCCGGGGTGCCTTCGTGGATGCTCAGCAGGTGGATCATGCGCGAGTTGTACTCACGCAGGAACGAGTCGACCTGCTTGTCGTTCCAGTCGTCCGGAATCGGCGACACGGCGTAGAAGGTCTTCAGGTTCTTGTCCAGCGGACCCGGTGAATCACAGTAGGCCACGGCCACGCCACGCTGGAATTCCGGCATCAGGATGATGTCCACCGGCGCGTCGGGCAGCGTCATCAGATCGTGCTCGCGCACGAACGCGGTGGACTGCTCCAGTGCGGCCTTGGCATCGTCGACGACCTTGTCGCGTGCCGGCTTGTCGGCGTAGGCCAGCTCCAGCGCAGCTTCAATGGCCTTCTGCTGCTGCTCGCCGGTCGGCTGGGCCGGCATCTCCGGCGCACCCGGCTTGTCCTTCAGCACGGTCTGCGCGATGCCGTACATGTCTTCGCGCACGCGCTTGAGTTCGGCGCGTGCACGCTCACCGATCTCCTGGCGCGACAGCGAGGAGCTCAACGCGAACTTCAGCTTCTGGTCGTACTTTTCCGCACCGATGCGGAAGTCGCCCTTGGCATTCGGCACCAGGGTCTTGTCCAGCCAGGTCTGCTGCTCGTCCACCGCCTTCTTCAGGCCGTCGATGGCGGCCTGCAGACGCTGCTGGTCGGCCTGCGGCAGTTCACCGATGTGCGGGGTGATGAAGGTATCGACGATGCTGAGGATGCCCTTGTTCTGCTTGGCCACCGTCTCGGCATGGATCTTCGGCACGCGCGCCGGATCCAGGTTCTCGCGGGCCTGGGCGAAGATCGCCGGCAGCTTTTCCATGCGCGCGGTGGCCGACTTCAGGCGCTCCGGCAGCGGCGCGAACTCGCGCGCCATCAGGCCGTAGATCGCGCTGCCGGCGATGCCGTTGTACAGCTGCGGGTCCCACTTGCCGGACTGCAGCACTTCGGCGTTCCAGATTTCCGACTGCAGCTGGTTGCGCAGGATCGCTGCGTCCACCTGGTTCTCGCGGCCCAGCTTGGCCACCTCGATCTTGTCCAGCTCGCCCAGCAGCGCCTTGTAGGCTGCCAGGGTCTTCTGCTGGCCGGCGGCACTGAGGTCGTCCAGCTCGCTGTCGTAGCGGTGGTCACCGATCTGGGTAGCGCTGACCGGCGACAGCTGCATCCAGGTGTCCAGGGCGCGCTTGGACAGGTCGGCGAAGGCGGCATCGACCGCCGCGTCACCGGCCTGCTGGCTGGTGGCCGGGGTGGAAGCGTTGGTCGGGGCGTCGGCCGGCTGGCAACCGGCCAGCGCGGCGACCAGGGCGAGGGCAAGAAGATGCGGGCGCATCGGCGTTCCTGTACAGGGTCAAACCCCGAGCATAGGGCCGCGGGGCTGCTTTGTCCCCGTGCCATAGGATTACCATGGGCGCAGACAAGGACCCTCCAGCGGAGCGCAGGACATGCAATACCAGGGAAGCTGCCATTGCGGCAGGATCGCATTCACCGTACAGGCCGGGGCGCCGATCAGCGACGTCATCGACTGCAACTGCTCGATGTGCCGCCGCCGTGGCAGCCTGCTGTGGTTCGCCCCGCGCGAAGCGTTCCAGCTGAGCACCGATCCGGCGGACGTGGCCACCTACCACTTCAACAAGGCCCACATCGACCATCACCATTGCCGCGAATGCGGCATTGCCCCCTACAGCGAGGCGGTGGATCCGCGCAGCGGTATGCCGATGGTGGCGGTGAACGTGCGCTGCGTGCCTGCAGTGGATCTGGCCACGCTGGCGGTGACCTCCTACGACGGGGCCGCACTGTGAGGCCGGTGCGCGCGTGGACGTGCATGGCGGCAATGCCGGTGCTGCTGCTGGCGCTGGGCGCCTGCGCCAAGCAGGGCGACATGGCGGCGGATGCGGGCGCCACGGCGGCCGAGGCTGCCATCGCTTCACCGGAAGGCGCATTCCTCGCCTACGAACACGACGTGCAGGTGCAACTGGAAGCGGCGCAGATCGCACCGCGCATCCAGCATGTGGCACAGGCCTGCCAGAGCGCGAAGTTCGGTGACTGCGCGGTGCTGCAGGTAGACCAGCGCAGCGGCGAGCAGCCCAGCGGCGAGGTCAAGGTGCGGATTGCACCGAAGGGCACCGAGCCGTTGATCGCGTTGGCCGGTGAGGGCGGCACGCTGCAGTCGCGCAACACGCGTGCCGAGGACCTCGCGCAGGCCGTGGCCGACACCGCGCTGACCAAGGCGCGGCTGGAGAAGGAACACGCGCGGCTGCTGGCCTACCAGGACCGCAAGGACCTGAAGATCGAGGACCTGATGGCGATCACCACGCGGCTGTCCGAGATCGAGGCGGGTGTCGAGCAGGCCAGCAAGGATGCCGCGCAGCAGCGCCGGCGCATCGATACCCAGCTGGTGACGATCCATTTCGATACCACGTCCGGCCAGCGCAGCCGCAGCGAGATCGGCGAGGCGCTGAGCGAGTCGGGCAGCATCCTCAGCACCAGCGTTGCGTTCCTGATCCGCGCCGTCGCCGCGCTGCTGCCGGTGGCGGTGCTGGCCTTGATCGCGGCCTGGGGTGTGCGTGCATGGTGGCGCCGCCGCCGTCGCAAGCTGCCGCCCAGCCTCTGAGGTGGAGGCTGATGCCGGCAGCCCGCCGGCATCAGCCCTCGTCGGTCTCGTACTCGACGAACACATCCAGCTCCAGCGCCAGTTCCTGCACTGCGTCGCGCACCTTCTGCGCGGTGCTTTCATTGCCGACTTCCACTTCCAGCTCATGGATGCCCGGGCCGATGTCGTCGGACAGCCCGGCCGAGCTGGAATCGTCGTCGTCCATGTGCGGCATCAGATCGTCGGTTTCCTCGACATGCTCGATGCCCTCCAGGCCGAGCAGCAGGTCGCTGATGGCACGGGCGTCGTCTTCAGTTCCGGTGATGCGCAGTCGCAGCATGGCCATGGCGTAGGTACGTTGTGGAGTTGCCTGCAGCCTAGCCAGCGCCGGGCAAAGAACGGGTGAGGGTGCAGTCAGGCGCGTGTGGCCGGGCGCCCGAGCAGGCTGTCCGGCAATGCGGGAATCGGTGTGCGTTCGTCCTGCGCCTGCTCCAGCAGCCAGTCGATGAACAGGCGTGCGGCCGGGCTGGGCGGTTGTCCTTCGGCATGCACTACGTGATACGCATAGCGCGCCTTCAGCGCCGGGCCGGGCAGGCGCACCACCTCGTAGCGCTGCAGATAGGGCTGGGCGATGTGGGTTCGCGCCAGCACCGCGCCCATGCCATACACCGCTGCACGCATCGCATCGGTGCTGTCGGCGAAGGTGTGCATGGGTGGCAGCGGCGACGGCGTGCGCACGCCGGCGTGGCGGAACCAGTCGCGCCAGCCCTGCGGCGACAGGTCGGTGAGCAGCGGCAGGTCGGCGATGCGCGCCGGATCGACCAGCGTTTCGACGCCGGCCAGTGCCGGTGAGGCGACCGGGAACAGGTAGTCATCCATCAGGTGCTGCGCACGCAGGCCGGGCCATTGGCCCAGGCCGTAGCGGATGCCCACTTCCGGGCCGTTGTCGTCATAGCGATCCAGCCCGCTGCCGGTATGCAGTTCGATGCGGATGTGCGGGTAGGCCTGGGTGAAGCGCGGCAGCCGTGGCAGCAGCCAGCAGTAGGACAGCGAGCGCAGCGTGGTGATCCGCAGCGGCACGCTGTCGGCATCCGGCTGCAGGTGATGGGCGACGGCCGCGACATCGGTGAAGGCGGCGCTGGCGGCGTCGGCCAGTTGCCTGCCCTCGGCAGTCAGGCGCACTCCGCGGGCGTGGCGTAGGAACAGCCGTACTTCCAGCACTTCTTCCAGGCGGCGGACGTGGTGGCTGACCGCGCTGGCGGTCAGGTGCAGCTCCTGGGCGGCCTGGGCGAAGTTCTGGTGGCGCGCGGCGACCGCGAACACGGCCAGTGCGGGTAGCAGGGAAGGGCGTAGCAGCATGTCGAGCCTCAAACCATATTTGTGGCTGGCAGCGATACTACGCGCTTGTGCGGCGGGCGTCTGCGCCTGATCCTGTCCGCCTTGGCGAGGAATTGACGATGTACGGAGGCAAGGCATGAATGCGGTCCCACAGGCGGCCGAGCGCGATTGGCGCACGCCGCTGGAATTGACCCTGCTGGGCGCCATCTGGGGCTGCTCGTTCCTGTTCATGCGGGTGGCGGTGCCGTCGTTCGGCCCGTTCGCGCTGGTCGAAGTGCGGCTGGTGCTGGGTGCGCTGGTGCTGCTGCCGTTCCTGTGGCGCGCCCGCGCGCAGTTCCCGCCGCGGCGCTGGCTGTGGCTGGCACCGATCGGCCTGATCAACTCGGCGTTGCCGTTCGTGCTGTTCGCCTATGCAGCGGAACAGGCGCCGGCGGCGATCGGCGCGATCTGCAATGCGATGACCGTGCTGTTCGCCGCGCTGATCGCCTTCCTGTTCTTCGGCGAGAAGATCGGCTTGCGCCGCGCCGGTGCCTTGCTGGTTGGCTTCGCTGGCGTAGTGGTGCTGGCCACCGCCAAGGTTTCCGGCCTGAGTATCGGCACCGCGGTGCTGGCCGGTGCGGCGGCTTCGCTGCTGTACGGCCTGGGCGTGAACCTGGTGAAGCGGCACATGACCGGCCTGCCGTCGGCGGCCGCGGCGGCGGCAACGCTGTCGTGTGCCTCGCTGTGGATGCTGCCGATGGCGGTGAGCCACTGGCCGCAGGCGGCGATTCCGCTGAAGGCCTGGGGCGCGGCCGTCGCACTGGGCGTGGCCTGCACCGGGCTGGCGTTCCTGATGTTCTACCGCCTGATCGGCCGTATCGGCCCGTCACGGGCGTCGACGGTGACCTACCTGATTCCGCTGTTCGGCGCGGCGTTTGCGTGGTTGTTCCTGGGTGAGGCGGTGACCGTGCAGATGCTGATTGCGGGTGTGTTGATTCTGGGTAGCGTGGCGGTGAGCCAGAAGGGCTGAGGAATTGGCGTTTTGCGCGTTGCGCGTGCTGAAGGTGCTTCACTGTTCATGGGCGTTACTTTTCTTTGTACGCAAAGAAAAGTAACCAAAAGAAACGTTCCGCCGGCCGCGAGCCGGTGCTGCGCACCGGTGCCCTGCGCTCCTCGGCCCGTCGAGGGACGGCGCGGGAACTCGCTGCGCTCAGACACCCGCGCCTCTTCGCCCTCGCCGGACCTGCGGTGCTCGGCTCGCTCAAGGCGGATCCAAGATCAAAGGCAGAAGCGGTCGCTTCGCTCGCCGGGCCCGGCCCGGCACTACCATGCATCGTCGTGCAGCTGTGGCTCTTGACCTTGGGTCCGCCTTGAGTGAGCCGAGCATCGCAGGGGAATCAGGGGCGAAGAGGTGCCGATGTCTGAGCGCAGCGAGTTCGGCACCGTCCCCTGATTCACCGAGAAGCGCAGGGGACCGACGTGCGAAGCACGGCGGCTCGCGACCTGGCGGCGCGTTTCTTTTGGTTACTTTTCTTTTCGCGCGAAAAGAAAAGTGACGCCCATGAACAGTGAAGCACCTTCAGCACGCGTCACGCGCAGGAAACCATCAGCGCACCGGCACCGGAATATTGCACAGATCGATATGCCCGGCCGGACGCTTGTAGAAATCATCCACGCGATTACGCCGTGCCTCCACCGTATCGGCAAAGGTCTTCGAGTCGGTACGCAGTACCTGGATCGGCGTGCGCTCTGCCGCCGGTACGTCGCTGGCGCGGCGGATCGACACGATCGGCGTACGCAGCTTCGGGTCGGTGTAGAAGCCCATCGGCGCCGGTCCGCGCGGGATCGCGCTGAGCAGCTCCATGCCCTTCAGCACGCGGCCGACGAGGGTGATGTTGCGGTCCAGCTGGCGCGGCGACTGGCCGGTCACCACGTACAGTTCGGCGCCGATGCTGCTGTCTTCTTCATTGCTGCGGCCGGCGCCGAGCATGCCGTAGCAGTGCGCCAGCCAGGCCTTGCCGGCCTGCGGGTCCTGGCCGACCGGGAAGCCGTCGACGAAACCAGTCTGCGCAGCCCAGCCATCGCGGTCCGGCAGCACGCTGACCTTCAGGCCGGCGCTGGCGCGTTCGAACTCGGCCGGCAGCTTGCGCGCGGCGCTGCCGAACGGCCTGGCCTTGGCCGCGTCATCGGCGTCGGCATCGCCGAACTGCACCACGAAATTGTCCTGCGAGCGGTAGATGCTGGTGCCGTCCCAGAAGTGCTCATGGGCGAAGGTCTGGATGTTGGCGACATGGCGCGGGGCGAACTGCGGCGCCAGCTCGATGATCACCCGCCCCGCCGGCAGGTCCATGTACAGCAGGTTGGCCGGGTCCGGGGTGCGCCAGTCGCTGGCCGCCGATGCGTCGAGGATCTGCTGCGGGCTGCGGTAGGGCGTGGCCGAACTGGCCATGGCGGGCAGCAGGCAGGACAGGGCGAGGGCGGTCAGGGCAAGGCGACGAAGGTGCGGCATGGGATCCCCGGAACATGAACGAGGCTTCGATTCTGCGCGAGCGGCCCGGCCACGCCAACCGGCACGATGACTAACGACACATTCGCTATACCGAACTTCGCACTACTGTGGACTTCAACGTAGTGGAGGGCCGGTCATGTCCGAGGACGATGTCCAGCTGAAGAAGTTCCAGAAGGAGCTCAGCGCCGGAACGGTGTCGCTGGCCCTGCTGGCGGTGCTGGCCCGGGCCGGGGAGCCGCTGTACGGCTACCTCATTGCCAAGGAGCTGGAGCGGGTGGGCGAGGGCGTGCTGAGCGGCAAGCAGAGCGCGCTGTACCCGGTGCTGCGCAACCTGGAGGCTGCCGGTCTGCTGGAAAGCCACGTGGAGCCGTCCAGCAGCGGTCCGCCGCGGCGCTACTACCGCATCAATGAACGTGGCCGCGAGGTGCTGGCGCAGTGGCGCCACGCCTGGCAGGCCACCCGCGATTCCGTCGATTCCGTGTTGGAGGGGGTACCGCAATGAACGACCCGAGCCTGGCAGGCCGAGCCCTGCCCACGACCATCCCGCAGTACCTGGCGCAGCTGCGTGTGGCGCTGGAAGGTGCCGACCCGGCGATGGTGCAGGACGCGCTGTACGACGCCGAGGAATACCTGCGCTCGGAGCTGGCGGCGCAGCCCGGCCGCAGCGAGGCCGAGGTGATCGCCGACGTCGCTGGCAGCTATGGCGCCCCGGACGAAGTGGCCGAGATCTATCGCGAGACCGAAGTGACGGTGAACCGCGCGCTGCGTACGCCACGTGCAGATACCGCGCCGGTGCTGCGCGCGGCGGCGGAAGCCAGTGGCGTCGAGCCGGCCGCACCGCCGCCGGCACCGGTGCAGCGCTCGCTGCTGGCGCGTTTCTTCGGCGTGGTGACCGATCCGCACACCTACGGTGCGCTGTTCTACATGCTGCTGTCGCTGGCTACCGGCATCTTCTTCTTCACCTGGGTGGTGACCGGCCTGTCGCTGTCGCTGGGCCTGCTGATCCTGATCGTGGGCATTCCGCTGACCGTGCTGTTCTTCGGCTCGGTGCGCGGGCTGGCGCTGCTGGAAGGGCGGCTGGTGGAAGCGCTGCTGGGAGAACGCATGCCGCGCCGCCCGCGTTACACCGATCGCAGCCGCACCTGGCTGCAGCGCATCGGCGACATGTTCACCGATGGCCGCACCTGGCTGACCCTGCTGTACTTCGTGCTGATGCTGCCGCTGGGCGTCATCTACTTCACCCTCGCGGTGACGCTGCTGTCGCTGTCGCTGAGCCTGATCTGGGCGCCGGTCGCGGCGATCTTCAGTGGCGACATTCCGGGCGTGTACGTCGATGGCGTGAACGTACTGCCGATGGCTGCATCGCCGCTGGTGGCGATCACGGTTGCTGCGGCGGGCGCGCTGCTGCTGCTGCTGACGATGCATCTGGCACGCGGCATCGGCAAGCTGCACGGTCTGATCGCCAAGAACCTGCTGGTGCGGTTGTAACAGGCCAGGGGTCGGATCCCTGTTCGCAGAACAGGGCTCTGACCCCGGATCCCATCATGCTGGGGTCAGAGCCCTTTCCGTTGGAAAGGGATCCGACCCCTGCCGGGAATCAGCCCGCCTTTCGCCGCAACGGGGTGACGTTGCTCTTCTTCTTCGTGGCCTTCGCCGCCGGTGCTTCGGCATGCGCGGCGAAGAAGTCGCGCACCTTCGGGTACACCACTTCGCGCCAGCGACGGCCGCTGAAGATGCCGTAGTGGCCGGCACCTTCGACGATGAAATGCTCACGGCGGTCCGCAGTGATGCCGGTGCACAGCGCCTGTGCGGCTTCGGTCTGGCCGAGGCCGGCGATATCGTCCAGCTCGCCCTCGATGCTCAGCAGCGCGGTATCGCGGATCGCCGACGGATCGACCTTCTCGCCGTTGACCACCCACTCACCACGCGGCAGCAGGAAGTCCTGGAACACCACGCGGATCGTATCCAGGTAGTACCTGGCCGGCATGTCCAGCACCGCGTTGTACTCGTCGTAGAAACGACGGTGCGCGTCGGCGTCTTCCAGGTCGCCCTTGACCAGGTCGGTGTAGAAATCCCAGTGCGAACTGAAGTGGCGGCTCGGGTTCATCGACAGGAAGCCGGCGTGCTGCAGGAAGCCCGGGTACACGCGGCGACCGGCGCCGGGATAGCTGGCCGGCACGGTGTGGATGACGTTGTTCTCGAACCACGACAGCGGGTTCTGCGTGGCCAGGTTGTTCACTGCGGTCGGGCTGCATCGCGCATCGATCGGGCCACCCATCATCACCAGCGTGCGCGGCGTCGGTTCGCCACGGCTGGCCATCAGCGAAACCGCGGCCAGCACCGGTACGGTCGGCTGGCACACGCTCACCACGTGCAGGCGCTCCACGCCGAGGTGGCGGATGAATTCCTGGATGTAGGCGATGTAGTCGTCCAGGCCGAATTCGCCTTCGCTGGCCGGCACCATGCGCGCGTCCACCCAGTCGGTGACGTACACGCGGTGGTCGCGCAGCAGCGTGCGCACGGTATCGCGCAGCAGCGTGGCATGGTGGCCTGACAGCGGCGCAACGACCAGCACGAACGGCTGGTTGAGCATCGTGTGCAGCTGGTCGGCTTCATTGCTGTGGCGCTTGAAGCGCAGCAGCTTGCAGAACGGCTTGCTTACTTCCTCGTGCACGACGATCGGCACGCGTTCGCCATCGACGTCGATTTCGTTGATGCCCCACTCGGGCTTCTCGTAATCCTTGCCGATGCGGTGGAAGAGTTCATTGACCGCCGCCAGGCGATCAGCGCCGGGCATCTGCGACCACCAGTGGCCCTGGTTGGCGAAGAACCTGGCGTTGGCCTGGGCCTGGTGCACCCAGGGGGCGAGCAGGTTGCGGGTCAGTTCGTGCAGTTGATAGAGCATGACGACCGAATATGTATGGTCATATGTTGCCGCGCAGCATATCCCATCCGGGTGTCCCGCAGGTTAAGTCGGCTGAAAATAATGAATCTGGATTCACATCCGTTCCAGCGCGGCCGCATCGCCTGCCAGGGCGGGGCCGAGCCAGCAGTGCGACCCCACCGGCTGCAGGCCATGCCGGGCCAGCGTGCGGCGGTACCAGCGCGCCGGGCGCGCCTGGAAGCCGTCGTGGTCGCCTTCGAACGCGTCCTCGGCGGCGAAGGTCTCCAGGAAGGCCACGCCGCCCGTCAGCTCTGCCACGCCGGCCAGTCCGGCGCGCAGCTCGCGGTCGGGCACGTAGTGCATCACGTCCGAGCAGACCAGCAGGTCGACCGGGGCACAGGGCCGCAGCCAGGCGAAATCGCCGAAGCGGGCCATGTGCAGGTTGCGGGTCCTGCCGTAGCGGCGCACAGCGTACTCGCTGCTGTCGAAGCCGAGGTATTCGACCTTCGGACGCAGCTTCAGCAGCGGTGCGCGCCAGGCGCCTTCGCCGCAGCCGATGTCCAGCACGCTGCGGATCGGTCGTTCCAGGTAGTACTCGGCACTGGCCACGGCCAGGGCGACCTTTCGCGCCAGGCGGGCGCTGCCGCCGATGTCGGCACGGCGGTACCAGCGTTGGAAATAGGCGGCGTCGTAGGTCTTGTCCATGGGGCGGTGCGCGATCGGGGAAAACGGCGACTATCGTACGGTGTTGCGCCCCCGGGGGGGGGGGGCGGACCTGCAGTAGAGCCACGCCATGGGTGGCTGCCATGCTGCGGCGATTGGACGCGGCAGCCACCCATGGGGTGGCTCTACTGCGACAATGGGTACCCATCTACGCCAGCCGCCGGAGCGAGCGCATGCAGAGCTACTACTGGGTCAAGACCTTCCACATCGTGTTCGTGGTGGCGTGGATGGCCACGGTGTTCTACCTGCCGCGCATCCTGGTGAACCTGGCCGAGACTGCGGGCCAGCCGGCGGTGACCGAGCGCCTGCAGCTGATGGGCCTGCGCCTGTACCGCTTCGGCCACTCGATGTTCGGCCTGGCATTCCTGCTGGGCCTGGTGCTGTGGCTGGGCTACAAGGTCATCCCCGATTTCCCGACCATGGTCGCGCCTGGTGGCGCCGGCTGGCTGCATGCCAAGCTGGGGCTGGTGGTGCTGCTGCTGGTGTACTTCGGCTGGATCGGCCGCCTGCTCAAGGGCGTGGCCAAGGGCAGGGCGCTGCCGTCGTCGCGCGCGCTGCGCTGGATCAACGAGATCCCGCTGCTGGCCTTCATTCCGATCGTATGGCTGGTGCTGGCCAAGCCGTTCTGAGGCGGGGTCATCTGCACCCGGTAGATCCACGCCATGCGTGGATGCCGTCAGGGCGCAAACGAAAGCGCCGGGCATTTGCCCGGCGCTTTCGTTTCTGCAATCACCTGCGTGTTGCCGGCCAGCGGCCGGCACTACCAGGCCTACCTGCATGCTGGCCAGCGGCCGGCACTACGTCAGGCTGCTTCGTACGTGCCGTAGCTGCGCAGGCGCGCGTAGCGCTGTTCCAGCAGCTGTTCGGTGGACAGCTTGTCCAGCGCATCCAGCTCGTTCAGCAGCACCGCCTTCAGGCGCTTGGCCATCTGCGTCGGGTTGCGGTGGGCGCCGCCGGTGGGCTCGCGCACGACCTTGTCGACCAGGCCCAGGCTCTTCAGGCGCGGGGCGGTCAGGCCCAGCTGTTCGGCCGCGTCCTTGGCCTTGCCGGCGTCCTTCCACAGGATCGAGGCGCAGCCTTCCGGGGTGATGGTCGAGTACACCGCGTATTCCAGCATCACGGTGCGGTCGCCCACGCCCAGCGCCAGCGCCCCGCCGGAGCCGCCTTCACCGATCACGGTGCAGATGATCGGCACCTTCAGTTCGGCCATCTCGATCAGGTTGCGCGCGATCGCTTCGGACTGGCCGCGCGATTCGGCGTCGATGCCCGGCCAGGCGCCAGCGGTGTCGATCAGGGTCAGCACCGGCAGGCCGAAGCGCTCGGCCATCTTCATCAGGCGCAGGGCCTTGCGGTAGCCCTCCGGCTTGGGCATGCCGAAGTTGCGCTTGATCTTCTCCTTGGTGTCACGGCCCTTCTGGTGGCCGATCACCATCACTGCACGGCCGTTGATGCGGGCCAGGCCACCCATGATCGCCTTGTCGTCGGCGAAGGCACGGTCGCCGGCCAGCTCCTGGAACTCATCGAACATGACGCGGAGGTAGTCGGCGGTGTAAGGGCGCGACGGATGACGTGCCAGCTGCAGCACCTGCCACGAGGTCAGGTTGCGGAAGATCTGCGCGGTGCGCATGCGCAGCTTGTCCTGCAGCGCGTGCACTTCCGCCTCGACATTGACCGCCGGCCCGGCACTGGCGTTGCGCAGTTCCTGGATCTTGGCTTCCAGGTCGGCGATGGGTTGCTCGAAGTCGAGGTAGTTCGGATTCATCGGAAGCCGTCGTGTAAAGAAGAGGGGAATTCTAGCCGAATGCGCGCAAACCACCCGTACGCCTTCGTCTGGAAGGCGACGGTAGCGCAGCCGGGCGGGGCGCGCCAGTCAGCTCAGGGTACCACCAGGGCGCTGCGGCCCATCAGCTGGCTGCGCTGGGAAACGAAGTCGTTGTAGGCCTCGTTGGCGTCACGGCCCAGCCCGCTGCCCAGCGTGGCGGTGGCCGAGGTGAAGGCCATCTGCGCGGCGAAGTCCTGCTTGCGCAGCGCCTTCTGTTCATCGGCGGTGGTCGCCTTCAGCCAGCGCGCATAGACCTCGCGCAGCGGCGCGGCGTGGGCCTCGAAGGCCGGCACCAGCGCCGGCAGGCTGGCCGGGGCCGGTTCCAGGCTGAACGCCGGGGCCACGTAGCCAGCCGGCTGCTCGCGCTTGAACGCGCCGGGCTCGCCCATGCCTTCTTCCACGTAAGCGATGAAGTCCGTGGCGGTGAACACCTTGGCCACGATCTGGCCGCCGCTGGCGTCGACGTGGGCCACCACCTTTTCCTTCGGGAAGGGCTCGCGCACGCCGTAGGTCCAGGTCTTGTCGATGAACAGGTCGTGGCTCTTCTCGAACGGGCCCTCGAAGGCGACGCCGCCCAGCTCGATGCCGGCCTTGCCGGTGCCGAAGTTCTTCAGCTTGCTCTCGTCGGTGACATAGACCTCGCGGGCGATCACGTACTCGCTCAGGGTCGGGTTGATCAGGCCGCCACGGCCATCGACGTAGACGATGAAGCGCACGTCGCCCAGTTTGTCGGTGTGCAGGCGGTGCTCACCGACAGCGAGCGAGATCGGGCGCGTGCCCTGTGCGGCCACCGGCAGGTCCTTGCCATCGATGCTCAGGGCCAGCGGCGCATCGGTCGGGTTGTCGATCTGGAACTCGACCTTCGATGGCGAGCAGGCGGCCAGGGCCAGCGCGGCAGCGAACGGGAACAGCAGGGTCTTCATTGGCAATCGTCCTTGATGACTGGAACGGGAAAAACAGGAATACGGAGGAGCCGACCTCAGCTGGCCCACGGTGGGCTGTAGCGCACTTTCAGCGTGCGCACGGCGGGGTCGGCGCGCAGCGCCTCCATCAACTTGGAATCGATGCGCACCGCGCTCTGCCCGGACACATCGAGCATGCCGGCGACGCCGCCGTGCGGGCCCTTCAGCAGCAGGTCCAGGCGCAGCGGCGTGCGCCCCGGGCGATGGCGGTCCAGCAGCGCATTGACGCGCTCCCAGACCGGGCGCTGCTGGCGCAGGTCCAGGCGCAGCGACAGCCGCGTGGCGTAGTTGGCGCAGACTTCGTCGAAGTCCCAGCACTGGCGGATGCGCAGCGCGAAGCCGCCGTTGAATTCGTCCTCACGCAGGCCGCCCTTGACCACCAGGATGCGGTCCTTGGTCATCAGGTGGCCGAACTCGGCCATCGCGTCGGAGAACGCACTGCACTCGACGCGGCCGCGGCCGTCTTCAAGCTGGATGAAAATCTGGCTCTCGCCCTTGCGGCGCACGCCGACCACCTGGCCGGCCAGCACGGTCTGTACTTCCGGGCGCCAGCGCTTTTCGCCGCCACCACCGCCACCGCTGTTGGCGCTCCAGATCTTCTCCACCGAGCCCAGGTCGTTGCCGACCAGGTCGCGTACATCATCGCGCCAGGGATCGAACGGGTGGCCACTGAGATAGAAGCCCAGCGTGTCGCGCTCGCCGTTGAGGCGCTGCAGCAGCGGCCATTCTTCGGCTTCGGGTAGGTCCAGCTGGATCGTGGTCGCGCTCGGGTCCGGGCCACCGAACAGCGAGTTCTGTCCCGAAGCGCGCTCGCGGGCCATCTGGTCGGTAGCCTTGATCACCTCCGGCAGCTGCAGCATCAGCGAGGCACGGTTGCGGCCAAGCTCGTCCAACGCACCACAGTTGATCATCGCTTCCAGCGTGCGTCGGTTGAGCTTGGCCGAGCCGACGCGGGTGCAGAAGTCGAGCAGGTCCTTGAACGGGCCGCCCTTCAGTCGCTCCTCGACCACCGCCTCGCAGGCACCCTGGCCGACGCCCTTGATCGCACCGAGGCCGTACTGGATGGTGTCCGGGGTCACCGCTTCGAACATGAAGGCCGACTGGTTCACCTTGGGCGGCAGCACGGTCAGGCCGAGGTTACGCACCTCGTCGAGGAAGCCGACCACCTTGTCGGTGTTGTCCAGATCGGACGACAGCGTGGCCGCCATGAACTCGGCCGGGTAATGGCGTTTCAGCCATGCGGTCTGGTAACTGACCAGCGCGTAGGCGGCGGCGTGCGACTTGTTGAAGCCGTAGCCGGCGAACTTCTCCATCAGGTCGAAGATCGCGTCGGCCTTGGCTTCGTCCACGCCGTCCTTGGCCGCACCTTCGCGGAAGATCTCGCGGTGCTTGGCCATTTCGGCCGGCACCTTCTTGCCCATCGCACGGCGCAGCAGGTCGGCGCCGCCCAGCGAGTAGCCGCCGACGATCTGCGCCATCTGCATCACCTGCTCCTGGTACACCATGATGCCGTAGGTGTCTTTCAGGATCGCTTCGGTGCGCGGATCGGGATAGATGATTTCTTCCTGGCCGTGCTTACGCGCATTGAAGGAGGGAATCAGGTCCATCGGGCCGGGGCGGTACAACGACACCAGCGCGATCAGGTCTTCGAAACGATCGGGGCGCGCGTCCTTCAGCAGGCGGCGCATGCCCGAGGATTCGAACTGGAACACTGCGCCCGTATTGCCGTTGGCGAAGATGTCCTTGTAGGTGGGCGTGTCGTCCAGCGGAATCGCGGCGATGTCCACCGGCGGAATGCCGGCGCGCTCATGGCGCTTGTTGATCGCCTTCACCGCCCAGTCGATGATGGTCAGCGTGCGCAGGCCGAGGAAGTCGAACTTCACCAGGCCCACTTCTTCCACGTCGTTCTTGTCGAACTGGGTGACCGGGTTCTTGCCGAGGCCGTTCTCGTCGTGTTCGGCGTACAGCGGGCAGAACTCGCTCAGCGGCTCGGGCCCGATCACCACGCCACCGGCGTGCTTGCCGGCGTTGCGGGTCAGGTCTTCCAGCTGCAGCGCCAGGTCGATCAGGTCGCGGACATCGTCCTCGGTCTCGTAGCGCTGGATCAGTTCCGGCGACGCCATTTCCGAGCTGGGGCCTTCCTTGCCCTTGCCCAGTGCATCCTTCAGGTGGATGCCGAGGATGTTCGGGATCAGCTTGGAAACACCGTCGACCAGGCCGTACGGGAAGCCGAGCACGCGGCCGGAGTCGCGCACCACCGCCTTGGCGGCCATGGTGCCGTAGGTGATGATCTGGCTGACGCGCTCGCGCCCGTACTTGCGCGCGACGTAGTCGATCACCTCGTCGCGGCGGTCCATGCAGAAGTCGATGTCGAAGTCGGGCATCGACACGCGTTCCGGGTTCAGGAAGCGCTCGAACAGCAGGTTGTACGGCAGTGGGTCCAGATCGGTGATCTTCAGCGCCCACGCCACCAGCGAACCGGCACCCGAACCACGGCCCGGGCCGATCGGGATGCCCTGGTTCTTGCCCCACTGGATGAAGTCGGCCACGATCAGGAAGTAGCCGGGGAAACCCATCTTGATGATGGTGTTGAGCTCGAACTCCAGGCGCTCGAAATAATCTTCGCGGGTCTTGCCCGGCGCCAGCGGATTCTTCTCCAGGCGCTCTTCCAGGCCGTCGCGCGACATCTTCTGGATCCAGGTGTCCAGGGTCTCGTCGTCGGGCACCGGGTAATTGGGCAGGAAGTAGGTGCCCAGCCGCATCTCGATGTTGCAGCGCTCGGCCAGCGCCAGCGTGTTGTCGATGGCATCGGGAATGTCGGCGAACAGCGCACACATCTCTTCGGCCGATTTCAGGTACTGCTGGTCGCTGTACTCGCGCGGGCGCTTGGGGTCGTCCAGCACGCGGCCGGTGGAAATGCACACGCGCGCTTCGTGCGCGCTGAAATCGGTGGGCGCCAGGAAGCGCACATCATTGCTGGCCACCACCGGCAGGCCACGCTGGCCGGCGGCCATCAGCGCGAACTGGTTGAAGGTTTCCTCGCCCTCGCGGCCGGTGCGGGTCAGCTCCAGGTGCAGGCCATCGCCGAACACGCGCTGCCAATCGGCCAGCTGCTGCTCGGCCAGTTCATGCTTGCCGTCCAGCGCCAGGCGCCCGGCCAGGCTCTGCCGGCCGGCCAGCGCGAACAGGTTGGCGTTGCCGGCCTTCAGCCAGTCCGGATGGATGGCCACGCCGCCTTCGGGGCGATGGCCTTCCATCCACGCGCGGGTCAGCAGCCGCGACAGGCTCAGGTAGCCCTCGCGGTCGCGGCACAGCAGGGTCATCCGCCACGGATCCTGCCCTTCCTCGGCGATCAGCACGTCGGCGCCGGCGATAGGCTTGATGCCCACGCCTTCGGCCGCCTTGTAGAACTTGACCAGGGCGAACAGGTTGTTGAGGTCGGTCACCGCCAGCGCGGGCAGGCCGAGTTCGACCGAGCGTGACAGCAGGTTGGCCTGCTTGGCCTTCTTCGGGTCCGCCTGGTCCGGCTTGGCCGGCACACGGATGGTGGAGTCCGCCAGCGAGAACTCGGTGTGGACGTGGAGATGTACGAAGCGGGAGTTGGACATGCCGGACCAGGTTGGAGCGCGCGGGCCCCGGGTGCTGACGGGGGAATCGTCGCCGGGGTCGGGAAGCGCTGGAGTGCCCGGTCAGGGTAGCGAGGGCTGGAGGGCGCGACAAGCTCTTGACGGCATGCGATATCGCATCCGCGCTATCGCTCCCTACGGTTCGCTGGCAAACCGCGGGCCCCGCCTGACCCTGCTTTCGCAGCCGGGTGCAGCGACCGTTCAGGCGATTCAGGCGATTGCGATGTCTGCGGTCACAGCTGCCGGGTTTTCCAGGCACTCACGCACCGGGGCGAAGCTGCGCCGGTGCTCCATGCAGGGGCCGTGCTCGCGCAGGGCGGCCAGATGGGCCGGGGTGCCGTAGCCCTTGTGCTGCTCGAAGCCGTACTGCGGGTGGCGGGCATGCACGTCCTGCATGTAGCGGTCGCGCGAGACCTTGGCCAGGATCGAGGCGGCCATGATTGCGCGGTCGATGCCATCACCGCCGACCAGCGCCTGCGCCGGCAGTACCAGGCCCTTGGGCACCACGTTGCCGTCGATGCGGGCGAAGCCGGCCACGTGGGCGACCGCTGCAACGACGTCACGCATGCCCTGCAGGGTGGCCTGGTAGATGTTCAGGCGGTCGATGGTGTCCACGTCCACCAGCACCACGTGCCAGGCCAGGGCACGTTCGATGATGCGGTCATGCAGTTGCTCGCGGCGGGCTGCGGTGAGTTGCTTGGAATCGTCCAGGCCGTTGATGCGTGGCCGTGCCGGGTCGAACACCACCGCCGCCACCGCGACCGGTCCGGCCAGCGGACCGCGGCCGGCTTCGTCGACGCCGGCGACCAGACGCTCCGGCTCGACCACGGCAGCACCGTCGAACAGGGCCAGGCTGGCCGCTGCGGCGTGGCGGCGGCTCATGCCTGGGCCTGGTCGCGCATCAACAGCTCGCCCACAGCGTCGGCCGCGCGGGCCGAGGCATTGCGGCGCAGTCGTTGATGCAGGCGGGCATAGGTGTCCTGCAGGTCGGTCACCCGCTGCGGGTGGTCGAACCATTGCTGGATGGCCGCCGCCAGCTTGTCCGGCGTGCAGTCGTGCTGCATCAGTTCCGGTGCCAGGTCCTGGCCCGCCAGGATGTTGGGCAGGGCAAAGCGGTCGACCTTGATCAGGCCCAGCGCCTTGACCAGGCGGTAGGTCAGCTCGTTGACGCGGTAACCGACCACCATCGGCCGCTTGACCAGCATCGCCTCCAGCGTCGCGGTGCCCGAGGCCAGCACCACCACATCGGCGGCGATCATCGCGTTGCGCGCCTCACCGTCGAGTACATGCGAGAAGGCTACCGGCAGCGCCGAGCGTGACAGCTGCTCTTCGATCAGGCGCTTGCAGGCCGGGTTGGCGGCAGGCACTACCACGTGCAGGCCGGGGATGCGCTCGGAGACCTGCCAGGCGGCCTCGAAGAACGGTTCACCGAGGCGCGAGATTTCGCCCAGGCGGCTGCCCGGCAGCACCGCCAGCACCTTGGCCGAGGTCGGCAGGCCAAGCGCGGCGCGCGCTTCCTCGCGGTTGCCCTGCAGGGGGATGTCATCGGCCATCGGATGGCCAACGAAGCGCGCGTCGATGCCGTGCCTGGCATAGATCGGGGGTTCCATCGGGAACAGGCACAGCACCAGGTCGGCGCTGCTGCCGATCTTCTCGGCGCGCTTCTCGCGCCAGGCCCAGACGGAGGGGCTGACGTAGTGCACGGTGCGCACGCCGCGCTGCTTCAGCCAGCGTTCGATGCCCAGGTTGAAGTCGGGCGCGTCGATGCCGATGAACACGTCCGGCTGCCATTCCAGTGCACGCTGGCGGAACGCGGAACGCAGTTTCAGCAGGCGTGGCAGGTGGCGCAGCACTTCGGTCAGGCCCATCACCGCCAGCTCGCTGGCATCGTGCCAGGTCAGGCAGCCGGCGCTGCGCATGGCATCGCCACCGATGCCGGCGAATTCGGCATTCGGAAAGCGTGCCTTCAGCTCGCGCACCAGGCCCGCACCCAGCAGGTCACCGGAGGCCTCACCGGCCACCAGAGCGATCCGCAACGGGCGCTCGCTGAGCACCCGCTGCGCGGGGACGCTGCCGGCCATCGAGGCCAGCGGAATCACGGCGGCGCCGGCCGGCGCCTGGCCGGTCGTGCTGCTCATCGCAGCAAGGGCCTCTCAGCGTGCTCGATGAAGTCCAGCATGGCCTTCACGTCATCGCTGTCGCGTGCCTGTTCGGTCAGCTGCACCTTGGCTTCGGCCAGCGGCAGGCCCGCCACGTACAGGGTGCGGTAGGCGCGCTTGATGGCGGAGATCCGCTCGGCGTCGAAGCCACGACGCTTCAGCCCTTCGCTGTTGATGCCGCGCGGGCGGCCCAGCGAATCGGTGCCGACCATGGTGAACGGCGGAACGTCGCCGTTGGTCAGCGCGCCCATGCCGAGGAAGGCGTGGGCACCGATGCGGCAGAACTGGTGGGCACCAGCGAAGCCGCTGATGATCACGTAGTCGCCCACGGTCACGTGGCCGGCCAGGGTGGTGTTGTTGGAGAACACGCAGAAGTTGCCGACATGGCAGTCGTGCGCCACGTGCGTGTAGGCCAGCATCCAGTTGTCGTTGCCGATCGTGGTGATGCCGCCGCCGCCGCCGGTGCCACGGTTCAGGGTGACGAACTCGCGGAACACGTTGCGGTCGCCGATCACCAGTTCGGTGCGTTCGCCAGCGAACTTCTTGTCCTGCGGCTCGCCACCGATCGCGGCGTGGCCGATGAAGCGGTTGTCACGGCCGATCCTGGTCGGGCCGTGGATGCTGCAATGGGGGCCGACCACTGTGCCGGCGCCGATTTCCACATCGGCACCGATCAGGGTGAACGCGCCGACCTGGACGTCGTCGGCCAGGCGCGCGGCCGGATCGATGACGGCAGTCGGGTGGATCCGTGGTGCGTTGTCAGTCATTGCTGCCTCCCGTGGATCAGCCCTTGGCACCGGCGCACATGACCTCGGCCGAGGCAACGACTTCACCGTTGACCTTGGCCTCGCCGTAGTACCAGCCCATGTTGCGGATCAGGCGCTTCATCTGCACATCCAGCATCAGCACGTCGCCGGGCACGACCTGCTTGTTGAAGCGGGCGTTTTCCACCTTGACCATGTAGAACAGCTTGGACTGCGCATCGCGGCCAAGCGTCAGCTGGGTCATCACGCCACCGGCCTGGGCCAGCGCTTCGATGATCAGCACGCCGGGCATGATCGGGCGGCCCGGGAAGTGACCCTGGAAGAACGGCTCGTTGATGCTGACGTTCTTCTGCGCCAGGATGCGCTTGGCGTCGATGTCGAGCTCAAGCACCCGGTCCACCAGCAGGAACGGGTAGCGGTGCGGGAGCAGTTCCTGAATCTGGCAGACGTCGATCGGAAGCTGCAGCGTGTCGTTCATTCTTTCTCCTTGCCAGCGGCCAGGACGCGGCGAGCCAATGCGTCCAGCTGCTTGAAGCGCGCGGCGTTCTTGCGCCACGTGCGGTTGTCGGTCAACGGGGTGCCGGACGAGTACTCGCCCGGCTCATGGATGGAATTGCGGACCACCGACTTGCCGGTGATCACGACCTTGTCGCAGATCTCGAGGTGGCCGACCACGCCGACGTGGCCACCGAGCAGGCAGTAGCGGCCGATCCTGGCGCTGCCGGCGATGCCGGTGCAGCCGGCGATGGCCGAGTGCGCACCGATCTGCACGTTGTGCGCGATCTGTACCAGGTTGTCCAGCCGCACGTCTTCGTCCAGCACGGTGTCTTCCAGTGCACCACGGTCGACGCAGGTGTTGGCGCCGATTTCGCAATCGTCGCCGATGCGCACGCCGCCGAGCTGCGGCACCTTGATCCACTTGCCGGCGTCCATTGCCAGGCCGAAGCCATCGGCACCGAGCACGGCACCGGGGTGCACGCGCACGCGCTTGCCGAGCTTGACCCGGGTGACCAGGGTGACCCGGGCGATCAGTTCGCAGCCGCTGTCCAGGCTGCAGTCTTCGCCGATCACGCTGCCGGTGCCGATGATGCAGTTCTCGCCGACCACGCTGCGCGCGCCGATGGAGACGAAGGGGCCGATGTGGGCGCTGGCGGCGACCTGGGCGCTGGGATCGATGACGGCGCTGGGGTGGATGCCCGGTGGGCGCGTGGGCGCGATGTCGAACAGCGCGGCGATCTTGGCGAAGGTGGTGTACGGGTCCTTGGCCACGAGCGCGGCGCCGGGGGCGGCCTCGGCGTCGTCGGCGCGCAGCACGACCAGCGAGGCCTGGCTGTCGGCCAGCTGGGCGCGGTAGCGTGGATTGGCGAGGAAGGTCAGCTGGCCAGGACCGGCGTGGGCGAGGGTGGCCACGCCGTGGATGGCGGTGGCGGGGTCGCCATGGACCTGCAGGCCGAACTGCTCGGCGAGTTGCTGGGCGGTGTAGGTGGGAGTATTCACGGCGGGAGTTTAACGTGTGACGCCATTGCGGTCATGCGGGGGGCATATGCAGCCAACGGCAGGGCCCCTCGCGGCCGGCAGAGCCAGTGTCATGGGCTGGGTCGGACGGGGCGGGACTGCGGGGGGCGGCGCAAGTACGTCCATGTAGCCTTGGTCGCCGCATCCATGCGGCTCACACCCCCGCAGCCCCACCCCGTCCGACCTCCGACGGCCTGGCGCGAGTGCCAGCCACGGAAAAACAGAAAAAATCAAAAGCGGGGTGCGCGCTTCCCGCATCCGGACTAAACGAAAACGCCGGGCAATGCCCGGCGCTTCGCACCCCGTCTGGTGGAGAGCCCCCCTTCTGTTAAGGGGGGCGCGCCAATGGCGCGGGGGACAGGAGGTAGGTCGGGACCCGCTGCTTGCGCAGCAAGCCGCGGCGCACCTTCGGTGGTCAGTTCTTAGAACTGACCACCGAAGGTAAATTGCAGGCGTTCGATCTTGTCGCCGTCTTCCTTCTTCAGCGGGAACGCGTAGCTGATCGAGATCGGGCCGACCGGGGCGCGCCACAGCAGGGCGACACCGGTGGAGACGCGCAGTTCGTTGGCCTTGAAGTTCTTGGTGCCGTTGTAGACGTTACCGAAGTCGACGAAGGCCGACACGCGTGCAGACGGGCTGTCGAACAGGCGCGGGAAGTAGGCTTCGACCGAACCGACGGTCTTCAGCGAACCACCCAGCGGCTGGCCTTCCGGGTAACCGTCGGTGGCTTCGCGCGGGCCGAGGGTGTTGTCCTCGAAGCCGCGTACCGAGTTGGTACCACCGGCATAGAAGTTCTCGAAGAACGGCAGGCCGCTGGCGGTGACGGTACGGGTGGTGCCATCGGCATTGGTGATCGTACGGGTGTAGTCCTTGCCGTAGGCATCGCCGTAGCCCACTTCGGCGCGGGTGTTGATCACCAGCGACGGCATGATCGGCCAGTACTTGCTGATCTGGTAGTTCAGCTTGTAGTACTCGATGGTCGAGCCCGGCAGCGTGGTTTCCAGACCAACGCGCTGGTAGGTACCGCGGGTCGGCATGAAGTAATCGTTGCGCGAGTCGCGCGCCCAGCCCAGCTCGGTACGCCAGGCATGGAAGGTGCGGGTACCGACCGCATCGATGTAATCGATGATCGAGGGCGGGGTCGAGCCACGGTAGGTCGTGATCTGGTTGCTGTCGATGCCGAACATCAGCGAGACGGTGTCGGTTTCGGTCAGCGGCACGCCGAACACCACCTGCGCAGAACCATTGGTGCTGTTGTACTGCGCGGTGTTGAAGTCGGAGTAGTCCAGTTCACGCCAGGACAGGTTGTAGCCCAGCGAAACGCCGTCGTCGGTGAAGTACGGGTTGGTGTAGCTGAAGCCGTAGCGCTGCAGGTAGCTGCTGCGCGAGGCTTCGACCGACACGCGGTTGCCGCCGCCGAGGAAGTTGTTCTGCGACAGCTGCACCGAGGTGGTCATGCCGTAGGACTGCGAATAGCCCAGGCCGAACACGAAGCTGCCGGAGGTGGTTTCCTTGACGTTGTAGACGACGTCGACCTGGTCGTTGCTGCCGCTGACGGCCGGGGTCTCGACGTCCACCGACTCGAAGTAGCCCAGGCGCTGCAGGCGGATCTTGGAGCGGTCGATCGCGGCCTGCGAGTACCAGCTGTTCTCGAACTGGCGCATTTCGCGACGCATCACTTCGTCGGAGGTGCGGGTATTGCCACGGAACAGGATGCGGCGCACCGACACGCGCGGGCCGGGCACGACCTGCATGTTGATCCCTACCGTCTGTTCGGCACGGTTGGTGGTCGGGATCGGGTTCACCTTGGCGAACGCGTAGCCGATGTTGGACAGCGAGTTGGTGATGGTGTCCGAGCTGAATTCCAGCAGGGCACGCGAGAACGTGTCGCCCGGCTTCTGGATCACCATGCGCTCGACGTCCTCCTGCGGAAGGATGGTGTCGCCGCTGACCTTGATCTCGGAGATCTTGTACTGCGCACCCTCGGTCACGCCCGCGGTGAGGAACATGTCGCGCTTGTCGGGGCTGATCGAGACCTGGGTGGAATCGATGCTGAAGTCGACGTAGCCGCGGTCCAGGTACCACGAGTTGAGCTTTTCCAGGTCGCCGGACAGCTTTTCCTTGGAGTACTGGTCGTCACGGCGGTACCACGACGCCCAGTTGTGCTCCTTGGACTCCCAGGTCTCCAGGATGTCCTTGCTCTCGAACTTCTCGGTGCCGACCAGGTTGACGTGGCGGATCTTGGCCGCCTTGCCTTCCTTGATGGCGATCGCGATGTCCACGCGGTTGCGGTCCAGCGGGCTCACGGTCGGGGTGATCTCGACGGTGTACTTGCCGCGGTCGTTGTACTGGCGGCGCAGTTCCTGGGTCACGCGGTCCAGGCTCAGGCGGTCGAAGGTGCCACCCTCGGTCAGGCCGATGTCGGACAGACCCTTGAGCAGCTGCTCGGACTTGATGTCCTTGTTGCCGGTCACGGTCAGCTTGTTGATCGCCGGGCGTTCCTTGACGGTCACCACCAGGATGCTGCCCTGGCGGTCCAGCTGCACGTCTTCGAAGAAGCCGGTCTTGTACAGCGCGCGGATGGTCTCGCCGACCTTGTTGTCGGTGATCGTCTCGCCCCGTTCCACCGGCAGGTAGGTGAACACCGTGCCCGAGCTGATGCGCTGCAGGCCATCGACGCGGATGTCGCTGACAGTGAAGGGCTCGGCTGCCTGGGCCAGGGCGGGAGCGCCGGTGACGGCGGCGAGGGCGAGGGCCAGCAGGCGGCGATTGGGGAGTCGCGTCATGTCACGTCCGGTAGGAAGGTCGATTTCATTGGTGCGGGATGCCGACGCTGTAGACGGCAACAACGTGGAAAAGTTCATCGCGGGACCAGGCCGAGGATGTCGTTGTAGAACGCCAACCCCATCAGCCCGGCCAGCAACGCCAGGCCGATGTATTGGCCGGCGGCGATGGCACGCTCGCTCAGCGGGCTGCCCTTGACCAACTCGATAAGGTAATACAGCAGGTGCCCGCCGTCCAAGATCGGGATCGGCAACAGGTTGATGATGCACAGGCTGAGTGACAGCAGGGCAAGGAACTGCAGGAACCAGTCGAGGCCGCGTTTGGCCGAGACATTGGCCACGCGGGCGATGGTGACCGGCCCGGAAACGTTCTGCAGCGAGGCTTTGCCGGTGACGATGCGGGCCATCATGCCCAGCGAATCGGCGGCAAGCCGGCCGGTTTCACGTACGGCGACGGTCACTGCATCCAGCGGCCCATAGCGCAGCAGGGTGTCGTAGGAGGGGCTGTAGGTGGTGGGGAAGCCGACGCCGATCTGCCAGACCGGGTTGCCCTTGCCATCCTTGCCCTGGCGGGGCGTGACTTCCAGTGCAAGGCGTTCACCGCCTCGCAGGACCTCGATCATGCCGGGGCCTCCGGCACGGCCGAGGGCCTGGATCTCGCCGATCACCTGGTCGACGCTGTCGATGCGCTGGCCGTCGATCGCCACGATCAGGTCGCCCGGCTGCAGCAGCCCGGTGACCACCGAATCGGCGGTGAGCGAGTCGACCAGTGCCGGCTGCAGCCACGATTGCCAGTACAGGCCGGCCAGGATCGGTACCCGTCGTTCATCGAAGCCGGCGGGCAGCTGCGACAGCGGCAGGGTGCGCACGCGCACCTGGTCCGCAGGGTCGAGTACCTCAAGCGTGACGTCGCGGCGATCCATCGCGGCGGCGGTCAGCGCCATGCTGGCCTCGCCCAGGGTGGCGACCTGGCGCTCATCCACCCGCAGAACGCGGTCACCGCTGAGCAGTCCGGCGCTGGCGGCGATGCCGTCAACCCGGCCGATCGTCGGCGAGTAGTCCTGCTTGCCGATCACGAACATCGCCCACAGCAGCAGGATGCACAGCAGCAGATTGGCGATCGGCCCTGCAGCAACAATGGCGATGCGCTGCCACACGGTCTTGTGGTTGAAGGCCTGGCCGCGCTCGTGGGGATGGACCTCGACCTCACGTTCGTCGAGGAACTTCACGTAGCCACCCAGCGGGATGGCGGCAATGGCGAACTCGGTGCCGTGCCTGTCGCGGCGCGACCACAGCGGACGGCCGAAGCCGACCGAGAAGCGCAGGATCTTGACCCCACAGAGGCGGCCGACCCAGTAATGCCCGAACTCGTGGAACGTGACCAGCAGCCCGAGGCTGACAATCATCCACCAGACCGATCCGAGGAAGTCAGTCATGCAGGCTCACAGTGGCGGGCAGGGGCGGCGGCGTCATGCTGGGCGAGGCGGTCGTTCAGGCGGCGTCGATGGCGTTCAGGGTGAGCTGGCGTGCCCGCTGGTCGGCGGACAACAGGACCTCCAGTGTATCGGCTGGCTGGGTCGGCAGTGTTGAAAGAGCGTTAGCAACCAGCTCCGGGATGGTCAGGAAACCGATCCGGCCCTGAAGAAATGCTGAAACCGCCTCTTCATTGGCGGCGTTCAGCACCGCCGGGGCAGTACCGCCGGCCTGCATGGCCTGCCAGGCCAGCGCCAGGCAGGGGAAGGCGTCGGTGTCAGGCGCCTCGAAATCCAGCCGGCCCTGCGCCAGCAGGTCCAGCCCGGCCACGCCCGATTCGATGCGCTGCGGCCAGCCCAGGCCGACCGCCAGGGTGGTGCGCATGTCCGGCAGGCCCATCTGGGCCAGGGTCGAGCCGTCGACGAATTCGACCAGCGAATGGACCAGGCTCTGCGGGTGCACCAGCACCTCGATGCGCTCGCCGGGCACCGAGAACAGATGGTGCGCCTCGATGACTTCCAGGCCCTTGTTCATCAACGTCGCCGAATCGACCGAGATCTTCGGGCCCATCGACCACTTCGGGTGAGCCACGGCCTGGGCCGGGGTGACCTCGGCCAGCTCGGCGCGGCTGCGGCCGCGGAACGGGCCGCCCGACGCGGTCAGCAGGATGCGGCGCACGCCGGCGCCGTCGATGCTGGCGTCGCGCGAACGCAGGCACTGGAAGATCGCGCTGTGCTCGCTATCGATCGGAATGATCTCGGCGCCGGCGCGCTCGGCGGTGCGGGTCAGCAGCTCGCCGGCCAGTACCAGCGATTCCTTGTTGGCCAGCAGGATGCGCTTGCCGGCCGCAGCGGCGGCGAGGGTCGAGGACAGCCCTGCAGCACCGACAATGGCCGCGACGACCGTGTCGCAGGCATCGCTTGCTGCCAGCTGATCCAGTGCGGCATGACCGGCGTGGGCCTCGGTCGACAGCCCGGCATCGCGGAGGCCGTCGCGCAGTTCGGTGAACCGCGCTTCGTCGGCGATGACCGCGTGCGCGGGCTTGTGCTGGCGGCACAGGGCCAGCAGTGCCTGCACCTGGCGGCCGGCGGCCAGCACCGTGGCCTGGTAGCGCTGCGGGTGGCGGGCGATGACGTCCAGCGTGGAGGCACCGATCGAGCCGGTGGCGCCGTATACGGCGACCCGGCGCAGGTCTGCGACAGCATTCATGGTCAGAACCCGAAGATTTCCTTGCCCAGCGCGAACACCGGCACGGCGGCGAGGACGCCGTCGACGCGGTCGAGCACGCCACCATGGCCCGGAATCAGGTTGCCCGAGTCCTTGGCACCGGCGTGGCGCTTGATCAGGCTTTCGAACAGGTCACCCAGCACCGACGCGAATACGGCCACCACCGAGGTGATCAGCAGGCCCGGCAGGTGCGCGATGTCGATGCCGGCCAGCCAGCCCAGTCCGAGGGCCACGGCGACACCGGCCAGCAGGCCGCCGAACAGGCCTTCCCAGGTCTTGTTGGGGCTGATCCGCGGCGCCAGCTTGTGCTTGCCGAAGTGACGGCCGGCGAAATAGGCGCCCGAATCGGCTGCCCAGACCAGTGCCAGTGCCGCCAGCAGCCACAGGTGGCCCTGCTTGCCTGGCGGGTCACCGCCAGCGTGGATCAGTACCAGCGCTGCCCAGGCAGGAACGATGGCCAGGGTGCCGGCCAGCATCTTCACGATCCGGGAGGGGGCCGTCGGCTGGGCGCCAAAGTTGAAGAAGCGCAGCCAGGCCAGCGCCGCCAGCCACCAGGCAACACCTGCCAGTGTGGTGATCTGGAACAGCACCAGCGTACTGCCATCGGCCCACACCAGCAGCACCATCAGCAGCAGGTTCAGCACCAGCAGCACGGTGCGCGCGAGGGTGTCTTCGATGCCGGCCAGCTTCAGCCATTCCCACAGGCCGATCAGCAGCACGGCGGCGGCGGCGGCGGCCAGCCATTGCGTCGGCAGCAGCAGGATCGCGGCAATGGCGAGCGGCGCCATGATCAGCGCGGCGAGGACTCGGGTCTTGGTCATGGGCTGGAGGTCTCGGTGGCCAGTGCGGCGATCTGGGCGCTGGTCAGGCCGAAACGACGCTCGCGGCTGCCATAGGCATCCAGCGCCTGCTGCAGCAGGGCGGCATCGAAGTCCGGCCACAGCGCCTCGGTGAACCACAGCTCGGTGTAGGCCAGTTGCCACAGCAGGAAGTTGCTGATGCGGGTGTCGCCACCGGTGCGGATGAACAGATCCGGCGGCGGCAGGTCGGCCAGGGCGACCTGGCTGCCCAGCAGCGATTCGTCGATCTGTTCGGGCAGCAGGCGTCCTGCGGCGACTTCAGCGGCCAGTGCGCGCGCGGCACGGGCGATGTCCTGGCGACCGCCGTAACTGGCGGCGATCGACAGGGTCAGGGTGGTGTTGTCGGCGGTGCGCTGCTCGGCCAGCTGCATGCGGCTGACCAGTCCGGCACCAAAGCGCTCGCGTTCGCCGATGAAGCGTACGCGCACGCCGCGTCGGTGCAGTTCGTCCACTTCGCGGTCGAGCGCGCCGAGGAACAGCTTCATCAGGGCGTCGACTTCTTCCTGCGGCCGGCCCCAGTTCTCGCTGGAAAACGCGAACAGGGTCAGCGCCGGAATGCCCAGTTCAAGGCAGCGCTCGATGGTGCGGTTGACCGCGCGCGCGCCGGCACGATGGCCGATCACGCGCGGGCGGCGGCGCTGCTGTGCCCAGCGCCCGTTGCCATCCATGATGATGGCGACGTGGCGGGGCAGGGTGGCCGGCAACGGAGGCGGGACTGAAGGCATCGACTTCAGACCGACAGCAGTTCTTTTTCCTTGTCGGCAACGACCTTGTCGACGTCCTTGATGTTGGTGTCGGTCAACTTCTGGATGTCGTCCTCACCGCGCTTCTTCTCGTCCTCGCTGATCGCCTTGTCCTTGACCAGCTTGGCGATTTCCTTGTTCGCGTCCTGACGGATGTTGCGGATCGCGATCTTGGCGCCTTCGCCTTCCTTCTGCACCTGCTTGACCAGCTCCTTGCGGCGCTCT
The DNA here is from genome assembly GCF_059367915.1 of Stenotrophomonas sp. YJH_SMC_19. Classification (NCBI taxonomy): domain Bacteria; kingdom Pseudomonadati; phylum Pseudomonadota; class Gammaproteobacteria; order Lysobacterales; family Lysobacteraceae; genus Stenotrophomonas; species Stenotrophomonas sp. YJH_SMC_19. Next base: position 24,518 of record NZ_JCAFRI010000001.1, on the reverse strand, counting down.
TCGGTCGGCGGCGGCATGTTGATGCGGATCGCGGTGCCCAGCGTGTTCGGGGTGAACTCGGCGTTGTAGAGACCCTTCTCGATCTCCTTGATCATGCCCTTGTCGAACGGGGTGACCAGCAGCGAGTGCGCATCGGCGTTGGAGATCGAGGCAACCTGGTTCAGCGGGGTGCTGGCGTTGCCGTAGGCATTGACCGTCACGCGGTCCAGCAGGGCCGGCGTGGCACGCCCGGTCCGGATGGAGGTGAGGGTGTGCTTCAGAGCGTCGATGCTCTTGGCCATGCGCGTCTGCGCGTTGTTCTTGATGTCGTTGAGCATCGCCCGGTCCTGGATGTATCTGGAATCGGGCGATTATAGGCGAATACGGGACGCTGCCGGGCCTGAATCGGCCCGGTTGTCGCCGCGCGCTCAGGCTCAGGCCGGATCGCGGCCCTGGACCAGGGTGCCGATGTTCTCGCCGTTGAGGATCTTCAGCAGCTCGCCCGGCTGGCCCATGTCGAACACGCGCATCGGCAGGTCGCTGTCGCGGGCCAGTGCGAAGGCGGCGGTATCCATCACTTCCAGGCCGCGGCGGATCACTTCGTCATAGCTCAGGCTGTCGAAGCGGACCGCATCGCTGTGCTTGTTCGGGTCCTTGTCGTACACGCCATCGACCTTGGTGGCCTTCAGCAGCAGGTCGGCGCCGATCTCGATCGCGCGCAGGGCAGCGCCGGAGTCGGTGGTGAAGAACGGGCTGCCGACGCCGGCGGCGAAGATCACCAGGCGGCCCTTTTCCAGGTGGCGGATGGCGCGGCGGCGGATGTAGTCCTCGCACACGTCATTGATCTTGATCGCGCTCATCACGCGCGCCTTGGCGCCCAGCTTCTCCAGGGCGTCCTGCATGGCCAGGGCGTTGATGACCGTGGCCAGCATGCCCATCTGGTCGCCGGTGACCCGGTCCATGCCGCCTGCGGCAAGGCCGGCGCCGCGGAAGATGTTGCCGCCGCCGATCACCAGCGCCACTTCGGCACCGGCCTGCTGGGCTTCGATGACCTCGCGGGCCAGGCGATTGATGATCTTCGGGTCGATGCCGTAGTCCTCATCTCCCATCAGCGCCTCCCCGGACAGTTTCAGAAGGATGCGGCGATAGGCGAGCTTGGACATGGGGACCTCGGGTGCGTGGAAATCGCGGGCGATTCTACGCGCATGCGGCGTCGGGCCATAGTGTTTTGTGCACTGCGGCGTAAAATCCTGGCGTTCGCCCCGGTCATCCGGGGCTTCCGGTTCAGCCCAGCTCGGCGCCCGCGGTCGCTGACAGCTCGTCGTGGCCGAGGGCGCCGGGGGAGCGCGCGATCACCCGGTTGCGGCCGAGGTTCTTGGAGCGGTACAGCACGTCGTCGGCGGCGCGCAGCAGGTCCTGCACGTCGGCGAAGCGTTCGTAGCCGCCCTGGGTGGCCACGCCGGCGGAGAAGGTGACGAACAGCGGGCCGCCTTCCAGTTCGGCCATCGGCGTGGCAACGATGTTGGCCAGTACCCGGCGGATCACGTCCAGTGCTACCGTTTCGCTGGTGTTGGGCAGCAGCGCGACGAACTCCTCGCCGCCGAAGCGGGCCACGGTGTCGCTGTGGCGCAGCTGGCCCTGCAGTTTGCCGGCAAAGGCCCGCAGCACCTCGTCGCCGGTCAGGTGGCCATGGGCGTCGTTGATCTTCTTGAAGTCGTCCAGGTCGATGAAGGCCACCGACAGCGGCCAGCCCTGGCGACCGGCGCGCAGGAATTCCTGCTCCAGCACGGCTTCCAGCTGGCGCCGGTTGAGCACGCCGGTGAGGGCATCTCGATGGGCCTGGTCGGCCAGGCGCTTGGCCCGGGCTTCGAATTCGTCAGCGCGGCGACGGGCCTGGTCGGCATCCTGCAGTTCGCGCAGGTTGCGCAGGGTGGCCAGCTCCTGCGCGTGGTCGATCAGCTCGCGCACCCGCGAGGGGGAATTCAGGCCGGCCTCGAACAGGCTGGCGATGTCCGGCAGGGCCTCGCTGATGCGGGTCAGGACCTGGTCGAAACGGGCGCTGTCCAGTTCAAGGCGGTCATGCACCTGCTGCAGGGCGCGCTCGCGGGCGGCATCGGCGTCATCGTCCAGCCAGATGTCGGCCACGGCACCGGACAGCTGCACGCAGGCCTGGAACGGCGATTCCGCGGCGTCCAGGTCTTCGCTGTGGCTGATGCTCTCCACCAGGTAGCGCGGCAGGCCCCACTGCTCGGCCACCCAGGCGCCGACCTCGGCGTGGCTGCAGCCCAGTTCGTCGCGCTCGCGCGCGACCAGGTCGATGTTGTCGCGTGCTTCGCGCAGCAGCGGCAGGTAGCGCTCCGATTCGGCCTGGGCCAGGCACAGTACGCCCAGGTCCTGCAGCAGGCCGGCCAGCATCAGTTCTTCCAGCCGGCGCAGGCCGCGGGCCTGGCCCAGCTGGCTGGCAGCCAGCGCGCTGAGGATGCTGCGCTTCCAGGCGCGTTGGCGCAGGTCGTGGTCGGCGCCGGTGCCGCCGGTCAGCCCCTGGGTGACGGTGAAGCCGAGGGCCAGGCTGATCGTGGCATTCAGGCCGAGCATGGTCAGTGCCTGGCCGAGGTTCTCGATCCGGCGGCGGCTGGCGTACAGCGGCGAATTGGCGATGCGCAGCATGCGAGCGCTCAGCGCCATGTCGATGGCGATGATGTCGGCGGCGGTGGCGATATCCGCTTCCGGGTCCTGTGCCAGTTCGATGATGCGCAGGGCAATACCGGGTGGCGAGGGCAGGTTGCGGCAGAGCGCCAGGGCAGCTGTCAGCTCGGGAGGCATGTCGGGTCGTTCAATTCCATTGGGACAAGAATACCTAGGAATGCATCACAGTCCGCGATTTTCGTTCCTGCTAAATGACTGTTGATTCCCTGTGCCGAGTATCGGCTTGATTCGCGCGCAACGCAAAGGTGCCGCTGTGCGCACCCCACAGGGCCGCCGGCATAAAAAAAGAGCCGCGGTCTCCCGCGGCTCCTTCTGGTTGCTTCACAGCCGGAAGGCTGGAATCAGACCTGCATCGCCTTGGCAACTTCGGCGGCGTAGTCTTCCACCACCTTCTCGATGCCTTCGCCGACGATCAGCAGCTTGAAGCCAGCAACATCGGCGCCAGCGGCCTTGACCACCTGCTCGACGGTGGTGTCGCCCAGCACGTAGGTCTGGCCGTACAGGGTCACGTCGCTGACGATCTTGTTGATCTTGCCGCTGATGATCTTTTCCAGGATGTCGGCCGGCTTGGCCTTGTCCTTTTCGGACATCTTGGCCAGCTCGATTTCCTTTTCCTTCTCGACGAAGTCGGCCGGAACGTCCGCAGCCTTGTTGTGCGGCGGCTTCAGTGCAGCCACGTGCATGGCCAGGCCACGGGCCAGCTCGACGTCGCCGCCGATCAGATCGACCAGCACGCCGACCTTGCCGTTGGTGTGGACATACGCACCGATGTTGCCGGTGGTGTCGACATTCACCATGCGACGGATCTGGATGTTCTCACCCAGGGTCTGCACGGCGGTGGCGCGGGCTTCTTCAACGGTGCGGCCATCGGCCAGCTTGGCAGCCTTCACGGCTTCGACGTCGGTGGCGCCCGATGCCAGGGCGGCAGCGGCAACGGCATTGACGAAGGACTTGAAGTTGTCATCGTTGGCGACGAAGTCGGTTTCCGAGTTGACTTCGACCAGCACGGCCTTGCCGCCATCCTGGGCCAGGCCCAGACGGCCTTCGGCGGCCACGCGGTCAGCCTTCTTGTCGGCCTTGGCGGCGCCGGACTTGCGCATGGCTTCAGCAGCAGCGTCGATGTCGCCGTTGGCTTCGGTGAGCGCCTTCTTGCATTCCATCATGCCGGCGCCGGTGCGCTCGCGCAGTTCCTTGACCAGGGAAGCAGTGATTTCCACGGGATTACCTCACGAAAGAAAGGGGTTGGGCCGGCATGGTGGCCGGCCCGTGTGACACGGTCCTGTCACGCGCCAAAGGCTGCGCGCAGGGAGGGTGGACGCCGGGCGTCCACCCCGGGCCTGGATCAGGCCTGGGCGTCGTCGCCCTTCTTGGCAGCCTTCTTGGCCGGAGCGCGGCGGGCCGGCTTCTCTTCGCCTTCAGCAGCGGCTTCAGCGAACTCTTCCTCACGCACCGAAGCAGCATGCGGAGCAGCAGCCTTGCCTTCCAGCACGGCGTCGGCAGCGGCGCGGGCGTACAGCTGCACAGCGCGGATGGCGTCGTCGTTGCCCGGGATGGCGTAGTCCACCAGTTCCGGGTTGTAGTTGGTGTCGACCACAGCGATGACCGGGATGCCCAGCTTCTTGGCTTCCTTGATCGCGATGTCTTCGTGGCCGATGTCGATCACGAAGATGGCGTCCGGCAGGCGGTTCATGTCCTTGATGCCGCCCAGCGAGGCTTCCAGCTTGTCGCGCTCGCGACGCAGGCCCAGCACTTCGTGCTTGACCAGCTTCTCGAAGGTGCCGTCGGTTTCACCGGCTTCCAGTTCCTTCAGGCGGGCAACCGACTGCTTGACGGTACGGAAGTTGGTCAGGGTGCCGCCCAGCCAGCGCTGGTTCATGAACGGCATGCCGCAACGCTCGGCTTCTTCCTTGATGGTTTCGCGGGCGCTGCGCTTGGTGCCCAGGAACAGGACGGTGCCGCGCTTCTGGGCAACCGACGAGATGAAGTTCATCGCGTCGTTGAACAGCGGGACGGTCTTTTCCAGGTTGATGATGTGGATCTTGCCGCGGGCGCCGAAGATGTACGGAGCCATCTTGGGGTTCCAGTAGCGGGTCTGGTGGCCGAAGTGGACGCCGGCTTCCAGCATCTGACGCATGGTGACCTGGGGCATTGCAATACTCCTGATATGGAACCAGCGATTCCGCCCGCGGGGATAGGTATGCGGGACGCGTGGAAGCGCGATCGGTTCCGGGGTTGGGCTTCCCTGTTGCCTCCGTGGCCGAACTCCTTGCGGAGCACCCCGGCACGGATGGGGGCAGCAGGTGTGGATTCACCGGTGACGTCCGGTGTGGACGGGTTCCCGCGCACGCAGGCGGCAGGAATCCGGTCGATTATAGCCCGCTCGGTGCGCTGGCTGCAATTGCCGGGCCTGGAGCGACCAGATCGACCATCCGGCCATCCTGCAGCCGGGCCTGGAAATGACCGCCGGCGTAGCCATCAGCGCGGGCGGGCAGGGCCCAGCGGCGCTCATGGCCGGCCAGCAGATACCCGGCCAGACCGGGCAGCAGCAGGGTGCGCTGACCGCCGCTGGTGATGTAGGCGAGATCGTTCAGGCGTGCGTGCAGGGTACCGGTGTTGCTCAGTCGCAGGAAGGTATGTGACTGGCCGGGTTCGATCCCTGCATGCAGCCGCGACTGGGCCATTGGTGTGGCGTGCCCGCGGAACAACGGCAGCGAATAGCGCTGCAGGCCTGGCGTAGTGGGGGCCAGGACGACCCGATAGGCCTGTTCGCCGACAGCGGATGCCGGCTGGCGTGGCAGCAGCCAGATGCGCTGTCGGACGCCGGGCGGGATGTCGAGCAGGGTGGGGCTGGCGAGCACCTGGTCGGTGGGACGCAGCATGTCCGCGTCGGTCTGCTGGTCCCACGCAAGGATCTGTACCCGGCCCTGCCAGCGGCCGGGGCCGGGGTTGAAGAGCCAAAGTTCGCCCTGGCCACCTTCGGCGGGCAGCTGCAGTGTGGTCGGCAACAGGTCCAATGCCGCGGCAGGCAACGCCAGCAGCATCGCCAGCAGGGTCAGAAGTGCCCGCATCAGTAGATGACGGTCACGGCGGACGTCGTGTCTTCGTCGTCGGCGGGAGGCGCGAGCTCGCGGACCTGGGGCGGAAGTTGCGGTGTGTCGCTGCGCTGGTGGGGTGCGGGGCAGTGGGTGCTGCCGGGGTCATCGCGGCAGGCTTCGACCACGGTCAGGCGGATCTGCAGGTTGCTGGGGCCGGGTTCGGCCCACGCCGATGTGCTGGCGAACAGTATCGCCCCGATCAGAAATGCGCGAGCCACCTGGCAACCACCGTGCTGAAAGATCTCGCTGCGCGGTATCGGCTGGATCGGCCGAATCTGTAGCGTCGACTGTCAGTCGACTGCTCCTGGCACAGGAATGATGCGCGCATCCACGCATGACGTGGATCTGCCGAAACCGCCCCGGTGGGCGTCGATCGTCCGAAACCTGCCTGGTGGGTGCCGACCGTTGGTCGGCACACAGGTCAATAAGTGATCGTCACCTGCACCACATCGTTGTAGATGCCGGCCGGGGGCTGGCCGGTGACCGGCGGCACCCGGCCATGGATCGTGAGCTGCTGCGCGCTGCCACTTCCGGTGCCGCCAACGGTATCGACGTTGAGGGTGTTGCCCCAGCGCAGGCTGCGCGCGGCATCGCGGTACAGCTCGTAGGTGAGGTAGTAGGTGCTGCCGCCGATGGTGGTGGCCATGCGCCGCGTGCTGGTGGCGGTGGGATTGTTCTGGCCGTTGTTGAGGCTGACCTGGTAGGCCGTGTTCTTCAGGCAGGTCAGGGTCAAGGTGGCGGTCTGGTCGATGTTGGCGGGAATGCCGCCGGTGACGTTGCCGAAGTTCATGTTGGTGGTGACATAGCTTCCGCACTGCGGCAACACGTTGGCGGTGGCGGTAAAGCTGAAGGCGGCACTGGCGCTGTTGGTACCGGTGGCGCCGCCGTTGCAGGTGGCGGGCACGGTGGCGGTGCCGAGCAGCACTTCGTTCCAGGCCCAGGTCAGCACCACGTTCGCACCGCTGAACGTACTGCTGTAAGCGCCCGACGCCAGGATCTGGTTGGCCGGGATCTGCGCGAACAGCTGGGTCGACTGCGCACCGCTGCCACCGGTCAGCAACGGCACGCTGTAGGTCATGGTCAGTTCCTGTGCCGGCGGCGTGCCACGCGGGGTCAGCCCGGTTACCTGGCTGAAGTTGGAGGTGTTGTAGAGCTGGAAATTCATGCTGTCGCTGGCGCTGGTCTTCATCGTGCGCCAGCTGGAGCTGCTGCCGCCGCCGCTGCCGGCGCCGATGCCCACGCAGACCCGCACGCCGGTGGTGGCCAGCAGGCTCAACGCAGCGGTGGTGCAGGTCACGGTGATGTTGAGCGTGCCGGTGGTTGCACCGGGGGCATTGCTGTTGACGTTGCCAAACGGCAGCGTCGGGTCGGCGACGGCGGCGCACACCGCGACGGCGCGGGCCGGTGCCGCCGCCAGCAGGCCGGCGACCAGCAGCAGGCCGAGCAGCAACGTCCTCATGGCGCTACCTCCGGGATGCACGCCAGCGGTGCCGGCTTCGGTCGCGCGCCGGAAGCCACCACCTTGGGCACGTCCGGTACCTTCACCCTGCATTGCCCGCGGCTGGTGGTGATGTACAGCACGCTGCCGGCGGACACGTCTTCCAGGTACAGCAGCCCGTCATAGCCCACCAGCGCCTGTCGCCCGTCCGGCAGCTGCACCTCGCTGCCGACCTCCAGCGGTTGCCCGTCCATGCCGTGCAGGGTCAGGTTCAACGACGGCCGCGAACGCAGCGCGAAGGTCACGCGGGTACCGGCGCGTTGGCGGGGTGTCACCCAGTCTTCGATGCGATCGGCGCGCATGTCCTCGGGCAGGTCCAGGGTGTCGATGGAGACGCGGTTGCGCTGCCAGGACAGCAGTGGGCTGACCAGCAGCAGGCCGCGATCATCGGTCACGCCGATCAGCCGGTTTTCCAGCCGCACCGGCACGCCGCCCACGCCGTTGGTGCTGATGACTGCGAACGCGTCGGAGACTTCGCGGGTGGCGAAGGCATGCCCGCCCATCCACACCAGGCTGCCACTGGCGCTGGCGTAGGCATAGTTCAGGCCGCCCTGGCGCGAGGCGCCGAATGAGTAGCGACCGACGTCATTGAGGATGCCGACTTCGGCCAGGCCGCCATTGCCGTCCTCGCCATGGCGCACCTGCGCGCGCCAACCGACGCCGCCGGCGCTGCCGTCGCCGGGCACCGGCTGGGTCACGTCCGCTACCCAGCTCTGGCTGTCGCCGTTGCGCTGGCTGGAGAGGCTGGCCTGGCGGTTGTTGCCCAGGCTGGCGGTGACCGACAGGTAGATGCTGCGGTCATCGCTCTTGTCCAGGTTCTGGTTCACCGACAGGTAGGCCGACCACCGCTGGCTCCAGGTGCGTGACCAGAACAGACTGGCGTAGCGGTTGTCGTCTCCGTCGGGATAGCGCAGGCGCAGGTAGCTGGCGCTGAGCGTGCCCAGCCGCAGCAGATCGGCGCCGACCGTGGCCTGTTCACTGATGCTCGGCGGCAGGCTGCCCTGCAGTGCGCCCAGGTCGCGGTAATCGCCATGGCTGCGCACGCTGCGCAGATTGAAGTTGAGTCGGCGGTTGTTCCAGCTGTAGCCCAGTGCCCATTGCCCGCCCCGCAGGCCGTGATAGTCACTGTGCGCATAGGCGGCGTTGAACACGCCCGCGCCGCCGAGCAGCCACCAGCCGCCGATGCCGGCCTGGGCCAGGCCGCCGCCGCCTTCGGCATGTGCTTCGCCGGTAAAGGTGTCGCTGATACCGCCTCGCCAGCTGGCACTGGCCACGGTGCGATCGTCGTAGGCGAAGGAACGCTGGCCGAAATCCTCACGCAGGCGGCCAACGCCGGCCGACCAGTCCGACAGGCCCTTGGCCAGCAGCTGCTGGGTGCCATAGAAACTGAAATCCAGCGTCTGCATGCGCCCGAATGCATCGGTCACCACCACCTGTGCGCTGCCGGTGCCGCTGATGCCGGGTTGCGCGGCCAGCTGGAACGGACCGACCGGCACCTGCCCGCTGTACTGGCGCAGGCCATCGACGTACAGCTCTACCGTGGACGGCACCACCGCCTGGCCGAGGAAGCTGGGCGTGGGGGTGAGTACGCGATACGGCTGCAGGCCGTAGTTGCGGCCGATCTGCAGGCCGCCCAGACGCACCGGACGGGTCCAGTCGACGAAGCCGCTGTAGAAATCGCCGACCTCCAGCGTCATCGCCTTGTCGGGGAAATCCAGGCTCCAGCGCGTATCCAGGCGCACGCTCTCACCGCGCCAGCGACGGTCGCCGGGCTGCTGGTAGCGCCGGCTGATCGCTGTGTTCTCGACGGTGCCGTTGCCGATCCCGAACAGGCGCAGCTCCGAGCTGAGGCTGAGGTTGCCGAGCATGTCGACCCGGCTGCCATACAGGTCGTAGTTCAGCAGCAGGCCGGGCGAGGCGGTGCTGGCCGGTGCCCGGGTCTGCGGCTGGCTGAGCACGGTGGTCGGCAGGGTCAGCTGGTCCAGCGGCACGTCCAGGGCCAGGGTCTGCATATGCGCGTCGTAGCGCACAACGGCCCCGCTGATCTGGTCCAGATAGACCGGCGCATCGCCGCGGGCGCTGAAGCCGAGCTGGCGCAGCACTTCCGGACTGGCCTGCAGCCGGCCACGGGTTTCAGTGAATGGCAGCAGGCCGCGGGGCGTGCTGTTGAGCGAGACGTCCAGGTACAGGGTCTGGCTGGCGGTCAGGGGCGTGGGGGCGGGCAGGATCGCGTCGGCCGACACCCCGGAGACGTCCGCAGCCCCGGCGGCAGCCACGCCGGACACATCGGCGGCTTCGGTCGCCGCAGGAGCCAGGGCAGCAAACAGCGCGCCCATCAACGCCTCAGCGAGCCGGTGGCGGCGACAGCGGCGTCTGTTCCGACTCGCCATTGAGCTTGGCCGTGATCTGGTCGTTGTCGCGGTCGATGGCCGTGCGCTCGATCGGCCAGCGCATCACCTGCCCGGGCAGTACATAGCCCAGCAGGCCGGGGTGCACGATGCGCGGGCGCTGGACGCTGCCCAGCGCCAGGTCGGCGATCTGTGCATAGCTGTTGCCGGTGTTGGCCACCTCCACGCCGTTGCGTCCGTCCTGCAGCCGGACCAGGCTGGCCTGCAGGCGCGGCGCCAGCTTGCCGCCCGAGGGTTGCACGAACACCGGGATCGAATAGCGCAGCACGAACTGCATGCCGTTGGCGCGGGTCGCCAGATCAGGCACCTCGTCGACGATCAGCCGGTAGTACTGCTGTGTCGCAGGCGGTTCGTGGTTCGGGCGCATGACCCGTACCAGCTGCTGCTGGCCCGCGCCCAGTTCCTGCATCGGAGGGGTGGCCAGCAGTTCCTCGGTGGGCAGCAGTTGTTCCTGGCCATCCTGCTGTACCCAGCGGAAGACCCGCACCTGCAGCCTGACCGGCGAGGTGCCACTGTTGGTCAGCCACAGTTCGCCGGCGCGCTGGCGGGCCTCAAGCTGCAGGCTGGTGGGGGCGACCTGGAGGCTGGTGGCACCGGCAGGGGCTGCGGCCAGCAGGGAGAGGGCGAGCAGCGCCACGCCGGTGGCGCGCCACGGGCGGGGTCCGGCCATGCGGGCGTGCTCCATCAATAGGTGATCGTGGCGGTGACCGTATCCAGGTAGTTGCCGGTGGCCGGGTTGTTGGTGCTCAGGTTCAGGATCTGGCCGTAGACGATGTAGGGCACGGCCAGGCCAGTGCCGATGCCGGCCTGGGTGTTGGTGCCCGAGGTTGCACCCCAGACCAGGGTATGAGCGGCGTCCTGGTAGAGCTGGTAGCCAACGAAGTTGTTGGCGGTCACCGCGGCGTTGGTGTTCTTCATCCGGCGGGTGGTGACGTCGTTGGCGGTGCTGGCATTGGCGCCCGCGTTCAGCGAAATCGTGTACGGGGTCAGGGCCGAGCACTGGGCGGTCACCGTGCCCTGGCCCAGGGTGGGGGTCGCCGTGGTCGAGGCCGCCGTGCCGAAGTCAACGTTGGTGGCCGCCGCCGCCGTGATGGTGCAGGCCTTGGTGACCACCAGGGTCACGTTGAAGGTCGTGGTGTCGGCGGCCAGTGCGGGGCCGGCCAGCAACAGTCCGGTCAGGACCCAGGCGAGCGGTGAGCGGAGCGTGGATCGCATGGACAACCTCCCTGACCCGAAGGTCTGTTGAACAAGGCGAAGGCGGCAGGTTCGGGGCCGCTTTGACAACGGTCGTAGCCAGCTTCTGCGGGTAAGTGTCTGTAATCCGTGATAAACAGGCGTGCGAAAGGGTGGAGATCGTCACGCTTTCACTTTCCTTGCCGGAACCGTGCATGCCCCGGATCGCCAGTTGGGTGGCGTTCGTTCAGATTGCAGCGGGATCGGCGATAATGGGCGCCATGAGCGTGAATCTGAAAACCCCGCAGGAAATCGAGATGATGCGCATCGCCGGCCGCCTGGCCAGCGAAGTGCTCGACATCGTCACCCCCCACGTCAAGCCCGGTGTCACCACCGAGGAGCTGGACCGCATCTGCCACGACCACATCGTGAACGTGCAGGGCGCGATTCCGGCCAACGTCGGCTACCGCGGCTTCCCGAAGACCGTGTGCACCTCGGTCAACAACGTCATCTGCCACGGTATTCCCAGCGAAGGGAAGGTGCTGAAGGATGGCGACATCATCAATATCGACGTTACCGTCATCAAGGACGGCTGGCACGGCGACACCAGCCGCATGTACTTCGTCGGCACGCCGTCGGTGATGGCCCGCCGCCTGGTGGAAACCACCTACGAAGCGATGTGGCGCGGCATCCGTGCGGTGCGTCCGGGCGCAACCCTGGGCGACATCGGCCATGCCATCCAGAGCTATGCCGAAGGCGAGCGTTTCAGCGTGGTGCGCGAGTACTGCGGCCACGGCATCGGCAAGGTCTACCACGACGAGCCGCAGGTGGTGCATTACGGCCGCCCGGGCCAGGGCCTGGTGCTGCAGCCGGGCATGACCTTCACCATCGAACCGATGATCAACGAGGGCACCCGTTACAACAAGGTGCTGCCGGATGGCTGGACCGTGGTGACCAAGGACCGCAAGCTGTCGGCGCAGTGGGAGCACATGATCGCGGTCACCGAGACCGGCGTCGACGTGCTGACGCTGTCGCCGGGCGAGTCGCAGGTCTCCTGAGGATGCTGCCGGCGAGTTCGCTGCTGGACACGCCGGCCGCGTCGCTCAACGACCCGGACTGGGCTGCTGCCGCGCGCCAGGCGCTGCAGCAGGCCGACGCGCGCCTGTACCGCCGCTTCGACCAGGGCGACAACATCGAGCGCCTGCTGGCGCTGCGCGCGCGTGCCGCCGACCATCTGATCCGCCTGGCGTGGCAGCGCTGCCTGCCAGTCGATAGTGGCCTGTCGCTGTTCGCGGTGGGCGGCTATGGGCGCGGTGAGCTGTTCCCGCGCTCGGACATCGACCTGCTGGTGTTCGGCGGCCCGCCGGCACAGCTGGCGCACGAAGCGGCACTGGCGCGCCTGTTTGCGCTGCTGTGGGATTGCGGGCTGGCGGTCAGCCATGCGGTGCGTTCTGCATCCCAGTGCCGCGAGGCGGCGACGGACCAGACCGTGCTGACCGCGCTGATCGAGGCGCGCCCGATCCTGGCTGATGATGCGGCGCGCCGCGCGCTGCGCGAGGCCATCGACGACCGCGAACTGTGGCCGGCACGCGCGTTCTTCCTGGCCAAGCTGGAAGAGCTGCGCAACCGGCACCAGCGTTTCGGCGATACCGCCGACAACCTGGAGCCGGACCTGAAGGATGGCCCCGGTGGCCTGCGCGATCTCAACACGCTGGGCTGGATGGCACTGCGCGCCTTCGGCGTGCGCGACCTGGAAGCCCTGGTCGGGCTCGGCCATCTGGGTGCCGACGAAGCCGCGGCGCTCAAGCGCGAACGTGCGGTGCTGGCGCGGTTGCGCTTCGGCCTGCACCTGGTAGCACGTCGCCCGGAAGAGCGCCTGCGTTTCGATTACCAGAAGACCCTGGCCGCGCGCCTGGGCTTCGAAGACGACGCCGAGAACCTCGGTGTCGAGAAGATGATGCAGGGCTTCTACCGCGCCGCGCTGGTGGTGCGGCGGATCAGCGACCGCCTGCTGCAGCGCTTCGAGGAACAGTTCGATGGCGAAGCGCAGCCGGAACCGCTGACCGTGGGCTTCTCCCTGCGCCGCGGCTACCTGGCCGCCAACGAGGCCGACTGGCCGCGTGGCGATATCGGCCAGGTGTTTGCGCTGTTCTCCAGCTGGGCCAACAATCCGCAGGTACGCGGCCTGCATTCGCTGACCGCGCGCGCGCTGGCCGAAGCGCTGCCGCTGCTGCCGGCCTACGACCAGGCCGACACCGACGCGCGCGAGCAGTTCATGACCCTGCTGCGTGGCCAACGCCCGGTCGATACGCTTTCGCGCATGGCGCGGCTGGGCGTGCTCGGCCAGTGGATTCCCGCGTTCGCCCAGGTCAGCGGGCGCATGCAGTTCGACCTGTTCCATGTCTATACCGTCGACCAGCACACGCTGATGGTCCTGCGCAACATCGGCCTGTTCGCCAGCAGCCGTGCCGACGAACGCTTCTCGATCGCCCATGAAGTCTGGCCGCGCCTGCGCAAGCCGGAGCTGCTGCTGCTGGCCGGCCTGTTCCATGACATTGCCAAGGGCCGCGGCGGCGACCATTCCGAACTGGGCGCGGTCGATGCGCGCGCGTTCTGCCAGGCGCATGCGCTGAGCACGTCCGATACCGAACTGGTGGCGTGGCTGGTCGAACAGCACCTGCGCATGTCGGTGACCGCGCAGAAGCAGGACATCGCCGACCCGGTGGTGATCCATCGCTTCGCCACCCTGGTGGGCAGCCGCGACCGCCTCGACTATCTGTACCTGCTGACCTGCGCAGATATCGCCGGCACCAGTCCGAAGCTGTGGAACGCGTGGAAGGACCGCCTGCTGGCCGATCTGTATTTCGCCACCCGGCGCGCGCTGCGCGAAGGGCTCGAGCATCCGGTACCGGCGGCCGAGCGCGTGGCAGAGGCGCGCGACAGCGTGCGCGCACTGGTGCGCGAGCAGGGTTACGACGACGCCACCATCGACCGCCAGTTCGCCGTGATGCCGGATGAGGGCTTCATTCGCCTGCGCCCCGAGCAGCTGGCCTGGCAGGCCGCCGCGCTGGTACCGGTGAAACAGGGCCAGACGCTGGTGAAGGTGCGCCGCATCAGTGTCGACGACCCGGCACTGGAAGTGTTCGTGCATTCGCCGGACCGCGACGGCCTGTTTGCCGCCATCGTGATGACCCTGGACCGCAAGGGCTACGGGATCCATCGCGCGCGCGTGCTGGATGGCCCGGCCGACACCATTTTCGATACCTTCGAAGTGAATCCGGCCGACAGCTTCGCCGATGGCAGCAGCGCCAACCTGGAGGCCGCGCTGCGCGAGGCACTCAGTGGTGACCTGTCGCGCCTGCGCCCGTCGCGTCGGGTGGTGCCACGCCAGCTGCGCCATTTCCGCTTCGCGCCGCGCATCGAGTTCCGCGATGAACCGGGCGCAACCCGTTTTGCCCTGGTCGCACCCGACCGCCCCGGCCTGCTGGCCGACGTGGCGTTCGTGCTGCGCAACCAGGGCCTGCGCGTGCATGATGCACGCATTGCCACGTTCGGCGAACGCGCCGAAGACACCTTCGTGATCAGTGACGAACACGACCTCCCCCTGACTGAACCTGCCCGGCAGCAGCTGCATGACGCGATGCTGGCCTGCCTGGACCCTGATCGAAACGCCGGAGACCCCGCCTGATGGCCACCAAGCCTGTTAAGAAGACTGCTGCCACCGCCAAGAGCGCAGCGGCCAAGAAAACTGCCGCCGTGCCGGCCGCGAAGAAGGCCGCCGCGCCGAAGAAAGCCGCGGTGGTGAAGGCGCCGGCGAAGAAGGTGGCGGCACCGAAGAAGGCCCCGGCCAAGAGCGCAGAAGCCGCACGCGCCGAAACCATCGCCCGCAAGTCGCTGCGCAAGCCGGCCGCGCCGGGCGTGGAAGAACTGAAGTTCGGCATCGAAAGTGCCTTCGAACGCCGCGCCACGCTGACCCTTCACGAACTGGAAGGCTCGACCAGGCCGCTGGTCAACCGTGTGATCGATGGCCTGGAAAGCGGCGAATTCCGCGTTGCCGAACCGGACGGCCACGGTGGCTGGAAGGTCAACGAGTGGCTGAAGAAGGCCGTGCTGCTGTATTTCCGCGTCAACGACATGGCCGTGGTCGACGCACGTCCGGCGCCGTTCTGGGACAAGGTCGAATCGCGTTTTGCCGGTTATGACGAAGCGAAGTTCCGCCGTGGTGGCGTGCGCGTGGTGCCGGGCGCCATTGCCCGCCGCGGTACGTACTTCGGCAAGGACGTGGTGCTGATGCCGAGCTTCACCAACATCGGTGCCTATGTCGGTGAGGGCACCATGGTCGATACCTGGGCCACCGTGGGTTCGTGCGCGCAGATCGGCCAGCACTGCCACCTGTCCGGCGGTGCCGGCATTGGCGGCGTGCTGGAACCCCTGCAGGCCAGCCCGACCATCATTGAAGACCACTGCTTCATCGGTGCGCGTTCGGAAGTGGTGGAAGGCGTGGTGGTCGGACACCACAGCGTGATCGGCATGGGCGTGTTCCTCAGCCAGAGCACCCGCATCTACAACCGTGCCACCGGCGAGATCACCTACGGCTACATCCCGCCGTACAGCGTGGTGGTGTCCGGCTCGCTGCCGAGCAAGGACGGTACGCATTCGCTGTACTGCGCGGTGATCGTCAAGCAGGTTGATGCCAGGACCCGCAGCAAGACCAGCGTCAACGACCTGCTGCGCGGCCTGGCCGACTGAAGGTGGCTGCGCCGGAGGATCTGGCGCAGTCCGCGATCTACCGGCATCCGTCCGACACCCTGTTGGGGCGGATGCTGCCGCGCCTGCTGCACGCCTGCGCTGGACCCGACTGCGCCGCGCACTGTCGCGGCGCTGGCCGATGCCGGCGCCGCCTTCGGTGGCCATCAGGCCCTCCTGCGTTTCCTCACCTGCCAGGACGAGGCCATCGCCCGCACCTGCGACTGTCGCTGGGCCAGCACCCGCGTCGCGCTGCCGGTAGACCTCGACAACCTGCAGCCGCTGCGCCTGGAACGCGAGCTGCAGTGCCCGCGCCTGCAGGCGATGGGCGTGGCGCTTGCATCGGGCCTGGCCTTCCGCTTGCCGAGAGTGCCGTTCCGGGTCGTGTCCGAGCGCCTGTTGTGAGATTCTGGCCCTCTGTTTTCCAGCATCACAGATGGCCATGAGCACCACTGTCTACGGTTTGAAGAACTGCGATACCTGCAAGAAGGCGACCAAGTGGCTGGACCGCTTCGGCGTGCCGTACACCTTCGTCGACTACCGCGAGAACAAACCCAGCCCGGAAATGCTGCTGGAATGGGCCGCGCAGCTGGGGGGGCTGGCGGCGATGGTCAACAAGTCCTCCACCACCTGGCGGCAGCTGCCGGACAACCGCAAGGCTGCGGACTCCGAGGCCGAATGGAAGCTGCTGCTGCGCGAGTATCCGCAGCTGATCAAGCGCCCGCTGGTGGTCACCGCCGATGGCAAAGCCAGCCAGGGTTTCAGTGACAATGGTTTCAAGGCACGCTTCGGCGTGGGCGACGCATGAGCGCGGTCCTCGACCTGACCTGCGAGCTGATTGCGCGACCTTCGGTAACGCCGGACGATGCTGGTTGCCAGGCGCTGTTGGCGGCGCGGCTGAAGCAGGCCGGATTCCAGTGCGATCATCTGCGCCTGGGCGACGTTGACAATCTGTGGGCGACCCATGGCCAGGGCGCGCCGGTGCTGGTTCTGCTGGGCCACACTGACGTGGTGCCCACCGGCCCGCGCGAGTCCTGGACCAGCGACCCGTTCACCCCACATATCCGCGATGGCGTGCTGTATGGGCGCGGTGCCGCCGACATGAAAGGCAGCGTGGCGGCGTTCGTGGTGGCCGCCGAGCAGTTCGTCGCCGACCATCCCGACCATCCCGGCACGCTGGCGGTACTGCTGACCAGCGACGAGGAGGGCGATGCCATCGATGGCGTGCGCCACGTTGCACGCCTGTTCGCCGCACGCGGGCAGCGCATCGACTGGTGCATCACCGGTGAGCCGTCGTCGACCGCGACGCTGGGCGATCTGCTGCGCGTGGGACGTCGCGGCAGCCTGTCGGCCAAACTGCGCGTCCAAGGCGTGCAGGGCCACGTGGCGTATCCGGAAAAGGCACGCAACCCGATTCACCAGGCGGCGCCGGCCCTGGCAGAACTATGCGCGCGGCGCTGGGACGAAGGCTACGAGAGTTTCCCGCCGACCAGCCTGCAGATCTCCAACATCCACGCCGGCACCGGTGCCAACAACGTGATTCCCGGTGAGCTCGACGTGGATTTCAACATCCGCTACAACCCGCACTGGGATGCGCCGAAGCTGGAGGCGGAGATCACCGCACTGCTGGAACGGCATGGCCTGCAGTACACGCTGAAGTGGCATCGCAGCGGCGAGCCGTTCTACACCCCGGAAGGCACGCTGCGCGCCATCGCCCGTGCGGTGCTGGCCGAGCACATCGGCCGCGCGCCAGAAGAAAGCACCGGCGGCGGCACCTCCGATGCACGCTTCATCGCGCCATTGGGCGCGCAATGCATCGAAGTAGGCCCGGTCAATGCCAGCATCCACCAGGTGGACGAGAATGTGCGCGTGGACGATCTGGAAGCGTTGCCGGGGCTGTACCAGCGGCTGGTGGAACGGCTGCTGGTGTGAGGAGGGCGAGTGCCGACCGTGGGTCGGCACACCTTCCGCAGGACTGCAGCCGGGCCCTGGTCCGAAAAGATGAATAACGGCGGCATGATCGCCTTTTCCCAGTAGCTTGGCGCGCCATGTAGAAGCGCTGCGCCTGGGGCCTGGCGAACAAGCCGGCCGCCGCTGGCAGGGCCGAAGGCGGGTGAGGGTCTGGTAGGCCGCCAGGCCCAGGCAGGGCAGGGCAACCAGTGCCCCGGTGCCTCGGTTGCCGACGCAACTGTTGCGCCGCGCTGGAAACCGGGGTAGGGTCGATGCCATGTCGATCCGCCTGGCCACCGCCGTCAACAACAACAACCGCAATAATCTGCGCGCGAATAATCGTGCGCGGCCGATGCGGGACTGCGCCCTGGGTAGATAGACAGCAACACACGCCCGGACACCAGAAAACCCGCATCAGCCGATGCGGGTTTTTTTGTGCCCGGGCGCAGCCTACCCGGGCCTGGATGGCCGGTCGAACACCTTCCCACCCGTGAAATTCCCCAACAGGAGCTCCCTCATGTGTTCGATCTTCGGAATCTTCGGCCTGCAGGCCGGTGACGATCTTCCCACCCTGCGCCGCCACGCGCTGGAACTGTCGCAACGCCAGCGCCACCGTGGCCCGGATTGGAGCGGCGTGTACCTCGACGAAGGTGCGCTGCTGGTCCATGAACGGCTGGCCATCGTCGATCCGGCCGGTGGTTCGCAGCCGCTGCTGTCGGCCGATGGCCAGCTGGCGCTGGCGGTGAACGGCGAGATCTACAACCACCAGGCGTTGAAGGCAGCGCTGACCACCACCTACGACTTCCAGACCGGCTCGGACTGCGAGGTGATCAACGCGCTCTACCGCCAGGGCGGCGCGCCGGCGCAGTGGCTGGAACAGCTCAACGGCATCTTCGCCTTCGCGCTGTGGGACCGTGACAGTGGACGCGTGCTGGTGGCGCGCGACCCGGTCGGTGTGGTGCCGCTGTACTGGGGCCACGACGCCCAGGGGCGCTTGCGCGTGGCCTCGGAAATGAAGGCGCTGGTCGATACCTGTGCCGATGTCGCGCAGTTCCCGCCGGGCCACTATTTCGACAGTGCCAGCGGTAAACTGGTGCGCTACTACCAGCAACCGTGGCGTGACTATGCCGACGTGCAGGGTCGCCAGGCCGATCTGGCCGAACTGCGCCAAGCCTTCGAGCATGCAGTGGAACGCCAGTTGATGAGTGACGTGCCGTACGGCGTGCTGCTGTCCGGTGGCCTGGACTCGTCGCTGGTGGCGGCGGTAGCCGCGCGCTATGCACGTCGCCGCATCGAGGATGGCGGGCAGACCGAAGCCTGGTGGCCGCGCCTGCATTCGTTCGCGATCGGCTTGAAGGGCTCGCCCGATCTGGCTGCCGCTGCCATTGCTGCCGAAGCGCTGGGCACCGTGCATCACGGTTTCGAGTACACCTTCGAGGAAGGCCTCGATGCGCTGCCGGAAGTGATCCGCCACATCGAAACCTACGACGTCACCACCATCCGCGCCTCCACGCCGATGTTCCTGCTGGCGCGGCGGATCAAGGCGATGGGGGTGAAGATGGTGCTCTCCGGCGAGGGCAGCGACGAGATCTTTGGTGGCTACCTGTATTTCCACAAGGCACCGGATGCGCGTGAATTCCACGAGGAGCTGGTGCGCAAGCTCGACGCGCTGCACAACTACGACTGCCTGCGTGCCAACAAGTCGATGATGGCCTGGGGCGTGGAGCCGCGCGTGCCGTTCCTGGATCGTGAATTCCTCGACGTGGCGATGCGCTTCGATGCCGCGCACAAGATGGTGGGCGCCGGGTTCGGTGGCCGTCGCATCGAGAAGGCGGTGCTGCGCGAGGCGTTCGACGGCTACCTGCCGGACAGCATCCTGTGGCGTCAGAAGGAGCAGTTCAGCGATGGCGTCGGCTATGGATGGATCGACGGCCTGAAGGCGCATGCCGAGGCGCAGGTGAGTGACCGCGTGCTGGCGGCGGCCGACAAGCGCTTCCCGCACAACCCGCCGCAGACCAAGGAGGCGTATTACTACCGCCACCTGTTCGAGCAGTTCTTCCCAAGCCGTGCGGCAGCGGAGACCGTGCCGGGCGGCAAGTCGATCGCCTGCTCGTCGCCGGCGGCCATTGCCTGGGACGCCAGCTTCGCCGCAGCTGCCGACCCTTCGGGACGCGCGATCGCCGGCGTGCACGAGCAGGCACTGGCCTAAGCCCCAAAAAGGGGACGGAGGGGATTAAGTCGTAAGTGGCATAAACGACTTAATCCCCTCCGTCCCCTTTTTGTATGATCGCCCCCTGCGCATTGGGGAATGTTCATGGACGTACAGGCAGGCGGCAACGCGCCGCCCACGAAATGGGGATGGCGTTATCTGGCGTGGGCCGGGGTGCCGTTGCTGGCCGGGGTGCTGCTGGCGCGGTATGCCGGGCCGGCGGCCCCCGAGATGGTCGCCCGTGCCACGGTTGCTGCCGAAGGCAGCTGGGCGCAGCATCTGGCGTCTCCGCTGGGCCTGTTCCTGCTGCAGCTGCTGGTGCTGCTGCTGGTAGCCAAGGGCGCCGGTGCGCTGCTCAAGCGCTTTGGACAACCGGCGGTGATTGGCGAGATGGCGGCCGGCCTGATGATGGGCCCGCTGGTGCTCGGCAGCCTGCTGCCGCAGTTGCATGGTGCGTTGTTCCCGGCCAGCTCGTTGGGGCCGCTGGGCATGCTCAGCCAGCTGGGCGTGCTGATGTTCCTGCTGGTGGCCGGTGCCGAGCTGGACCTGGCAGCACTGCGCGGCCGCCGGCGTTTCGCCTTCACGGTCAGCCATGCCGGCATCGCGGTGCCGTTCGTGCTCGGCGTCGCGTTGGCGATCTGGCTGTATCCGCAGCACGGCCCGCAGGGCGTGGGCTTCACTGCCTTCGCACTTTTCGTCGGCATCTCGATGAGCATCACCGCGTTCCCGGTGCTGCTGCGCATCCTTGCCGACCGCGGCATCGCGCAGACGTCGCTGGGGCAGACCGCCATCGCCTGCGCGGCATTGGGCGATGCCACCGCATGGTGCCTGCTGGCACTGATCGTGGCGGCTGCACAGGCCAGTGGATGGCTGCCGGCCAGCCTCAACCTGCTGTGCGTGGTCGCCTTCGTGGCGCTGATGCTGGGGCTGGTGAAGCCGTGGTTTGCCCGCCAGCAGATCGCGCCGGGCCGTGAGGGGCGCTGGCTGCTCGGCATCCTGCTGCTGTCGCTGGGTAGTGCCCTGATCACCGAAATGCTGGGCATCCACGCGCTGTTCGGTGCCTTCGCGGCGGGCGTCGCGGTATCGTCCAACGCGCAGCTGCGCGACCTGTTGATGGCCCGCGTCGAACCGTTTGCGGTGACCCTGCTGCTGCCGTTGTTCTTCGCCATGACCGGCCTGCGCATGCGTGCCGATGCGCTGCAGGCCAGCGACATCGTGTTGTGCGGGGTGGTGATCGTGGTGGCCACGGCCGGCAAGCTGCTGGGCACCTTCAGTGCTGCACGCAGTGCCGGCATGCCCACGCGCGAGGCGTGGCGGTTGGGCGCGTTGATGAACACCCGTGGCCTGATGGAGCTGATCGTGCTCAACCTGGGTTACGAGCTGGGCCTGCTCGGCGACCGCCTGTTCGCGGTGCTGGTGGTCATGGCGCTGGTGACCACGGCGATGATCGGGCCGCTGCTGAACCTGATCGAGCGTCGCAGGGCTTGAGCGTTGAACGGTGGTGCCGGCCGCTGGCCGGCAACCTCATGATGCTGGACACACCTGCATGGATGCCGGCCAGCGGCCGGCACTACCGCGCCGGCACCAGTGTCATCACGTGCTGTGCCTTGCCGGGCAGGAAGGGCGTCGGCCGTCCATGCACCCAGTCCTCGTGGCCGGCGCCCCAGTAGGGTGACAGTGGATGGCCGCTCTGGCCGCCCGGCATGTGCACGATGCCGTCGGCCTCGTGGCCGGGCGAGACCACCATGCGCTCGGAAGCACCGAAGTTCGGCGTCTGCACGCGTGGCATGTCACGGTCGCCGGGCAGCTGGTCGGCGGGCATGCACAGCCAGCGCTTGGCGATGCCCGGCAGCGCCCGTGCGATGGGGTGGCAGATCGCCGCAGTGTTGCGTTCGCCCCAGGTGCGCTTGGACAGCGGTCCCTGCTTGGCCAGCTCGCTCTCGGTACGGCGTGCCGCGTCGATCAGCAGCGCATCCCAGCTGTCGAAGGCCGGTGGCAGCAGATGGGCCGGACGCTGTTGCAGCATCGGCCAGGCCACGCCTTCCAGCTGCGCCAGTCGCGGGTCGAGGTAGTCATCACCCAGCTGCGCATGGGCCGGTGCCAGCAGTGCATCGGACAACGTCTCCATCACCTGGGTGCGGAATTCACGTACTACCCGGTAGCTGACCGAACTGGCCGCGGCACGACCGCCCCATTGATGGCTGACTTCCTTCAAACGCTTCAGTGCAGGGTCGTCACTGCGCTCGATGACGTCGTGCAGCAGGGCCCACCAGCGCTGCAGGAACACCGCGCGATCGTCGAGCTGGATCGCCAGCAGATCGTGCTCGTCGAAACGGTCCTGGATGGCGAGCAGATCGCGGATCTGCCGCGCGCGGGCGCCAAGGTCATAACCACCGTTGCCGACATTGGCCAGTGCCTCGCCGTCGAGGACGCGGCCGTTGGCGGTCCACAGGCGATGGTTCGGTGGGTCGATCAATGCCGGCGAGGCGTCGCTGCGGATCGGCCAGGGGGCGCAGTCCTGGTTGTTGGCGGCGGTGAAGCCGGCCGGTGCACAGCCCGGACCGCGGTCGGGGCGGGCGCCGATCAGGCGCCAGGCGATGCGTCCGCTGCGGTCGCCGACCACCAGGTTCTGTGCGGGGATGCCGGCGTGGTCGGCGAACTGCAGGGCACTGTCCAGGTCACCGGCGCGGGCCAGGTCACCGAAGTCCAGGCGCACCGCGCCGGGCAGGTGGGCGACCCAGCGCAGCGCGTCGCCGCTGCCATCGGCATGCGTGTGCAGGATCGGCCCCCAGGCGGATTCGCGCACCGGGAACAGCACGTCGGCCTGGCCGGCCACCGCAATCCGCTCTTCATGCACGGTCACTGCGGCGTTGGCTGGTTCAGTGCGGTAATCGGCGGTGTCTATGTAACTGTTGGTGAAGCCCCAGGCGACGTGCCCGTTGCTGCCGACGATCACCGCCGGCAGGCCCGGCAGGGAGAATCCGGTGACGTCGACCTGGCCGCCAGCGGCCTGTGGATCGGGGTAGCGCAGGCGCACGCGGAACCACAGGCCCGGCGCGCGCAGGCCCAGGTGCATGTCGTCGGCGACGATCGCGCGACCGTCGGCGGTAAGCGCACCGGCCACCGCGAAGTTGTTGCTGCCGACGGCGTCGACCTCTTCCTGCGCGGTGCCGGATTTTCCCTTCAATGTGCGCAGGTCGAGCTGGCTGGCATCGGGCAGGGCAGCGTTGCCGGTGGGTTCGCCGAACAGCGGTGCATCCCATTCGGTGCCGTCGTGGGCGATCAATGCGTACAGCGCCGGCGGCACCACTGCGCGGATGCGGCTCAGTGCAAGCTCGGTCTGGTTGCCGGGGTCCTGCAGGTCGGCGTACATGGCCAGCCCGGTCAGCACGCTGTCGCTGGCCTGCCACGGTTGCGGCGACTGCCGCAGCAGCAGGTAGGCCCATGGCCGCACGGAGAGGCCGGCCAGGCCCTCATTGACCCCACCGACATAGGCGCTCACGGCTTCGACGTTGTCGCCCAGCGCAGCCTGCATGTTCGCCTCGGTGCGCGCGCGCAGCCGATGCACGCGCATGCGCTTGTCGGCATCGATCGCTTTTGGGCCAAACAGTGCGGACAGTTCGCCGGCGGCGCTGCGGCGCATCAGGTCCATCTCGAAATAGCGTTCCTGCGCATGCACGCGGCCCAATGCGCGCATCGCGTCAGCCTGGCTGGTGGCGGTGATGGTGACCACGCCCAGCGCATCGCGCTCGATGGTGACCGGCCTGGCCAGGCCGGGCAGCGCATGCTCGCCGTCCAGGTCGGCCAGGCTGCCGCGCAGCAGCAGCCACAGGACCAGTGCGGTGACCAGCACGATGGCGACCAACACGCCCAGCACCCAACGCCATATACGTCGCATCGCACGTCCTTTCCGAACTCGTGGGCCGATTGTAGCCGCAGGCGCAACTGCGACTGATTCCGATTAGATCACCGTATTTTGAAATGCGGCACCCTATGCCGCATCGATTCACAGGAGCCCCCCCATGAAAGGCAACCCGGACGTCATCGCCTGCCTGAAGGAACTGCTGCGCGGCGAGCTTGCTGCCCGCGACCAGTACTTCATCCATTCCCGCCGCTACGAGGACCAGGGCCTGTTCGCGCTGTACGAACGCCTGAACCACGAGATGGAAGAGGAAACCCAGCACGCCGATGCGCTGCTGCGCCGGATCCTGTTCCTGGGCGGCGACCCGGACATGCGCCCGCATGCCACCGAGCCGGGTAAGACCGTGGAAGAGATGCTGCAGAAGGATCTCGACACTGAATACGCGGTTCGGAACAATCTCGCCGCCGGCATGAAGCTGTGCGAGGAGAAGGGTGACTACGTGAGCCGCGACATCCTGTTGGCCCAGCTGAAGGACACCGAGGAAGACCACGCCTGGTGGCTGGAGCAGCAGCTGGGCCTGATCAAGCGCATCGGCCTGGAGCTGTACCAGCTGAGCAAGATCGACGGCAACGGCGCCCCGGCGCACTGAGCCGACGTCGCTCTTTTCGGTAGAGCCGACCCGGTAGAGCCAACCCGGTAGAGCCAACCCGGTAGAGCCGACTGTTAGTCGGCTGCCTTTCGGCAGAGCAGCCGACTAACTGTGTAAACCCACCACGTTGTTCAGCAGGACTCTGGAAATAGGTGGCTGGCCACCGATCCCCATGTGAGGGCGGTGCCAGTTGTAGTGGTGCAGCCATTGGGTCAGCACGGAATTGCGCTGGTCCGAGGAGGC